>NZ_AP023362.1:4800000-5470243 GCF_018326285.1 Mycolicibacterium sp. TY81 | reverse complement strand
GGATACTGCTGCGGGTACTGCCCGTACGGGTACTGCTGCTGTCCCGGGTAGTACGGATTGGCCGGCGGCTGGGATTCGACCGGTTGGTCCGGGCCTTTGGGGACCTGAATCGGGATCGGCACCGGCACGAACGGCAGCCGGATGTAGCTCGTCGTCATGGTCGGCGTCGTCGAGGTCGGCGTCTCCGACGTAGGCGGTGGTGGTGGCGGAGGCGGCGGCTCGCTCGTGGTGGCGGTGGTGGTCGCCGGCGGTGGAGTCGTCGTCTGCGCGTGCGTCGTGGTGGTGTGCGTCGGCGCCGGCGCGTGGGTGACCGGCGGTTGGTACGTCGGGCTGGGCTGCGGGGGTGGCGGTGCGGGGACCTCGTTGGTGACGGTGACAGTGCTGGGCGGCGCCGGTTCGGCCGGCGGCGCCGGCGGTGGCGTCGGAGATTCGCTCAGTGACGGCGGCGGGGTGGTCGGCGGCGCGACGGGCTTGCGGTCGCCGGTCAGCGCGATCGTCACGCCGCCCACGGCCGCGATCGCGGCGAAGATCGCGACGCCGAACACCACCAGCGGGAGCCGTTGCCAGGCCTTGGACGGCTCGGTGGCCACCGCGGCGGCCGGCGGCACATACTGCGCGATGGCGCGAGTGGTCGTGGTGTCACCGAAGACGTCGTCGCCGGTGTAGGGCAGCAGGTCACCGCCGCCGTCGGAGTCCTCGGACCAGGCCAGGGACGGCCCGGTGGTTTTGACCACCCGGGCTGCCGCGGTGTCGGTGAGCACGTCGAGTTCGGGGATGGCCGCGGGCGCGGTGGCAGGCCCGCCGTCGACGGCCGCGGTCGGTGCGGTGCCCAGCAATGCGGCCGGCGCCATGCCGGTCTTGGCGTCGGCGTCGGCGCCGTACACCGCGAACAGTGCCGCACCCACCGCGGCATCGAGCGCCGGCTGCGGGGTCGTGACGAGAATGCCCGCGGCGCCACGCGCCTCGAGATGTGCGGCGAGCCGCGTACTGATCACCGGGATCCGCGCGCCACCACCGACCGCAACCAGCGAGCTGACGGACCGCCACGCAATGTTGTTGCGCTGCAACAGCTCATCGAGCTCCGCCAGCACCCCGGTCAGCGGTTCGTCGAGCAGTTCGGCCAACTCGGCGCGGGTGACCTCGACATCGCCCTGGTGGCCCGGAATGTCCACCGGCACCGTCGCCGTCTCGGCCTCCGACAGTGCTTCCTTTGCCGCACAGCAGGATTCACGGAGTTTCTCCAGTGAACTCACAGCCGCAGTGCCTGCGGTGTCCACTCCCCCGGCACCACCGACGCGGTCGAGCACGTGCGCCAGCAGCGCCTGGTCGACGGCCTCCCCGGAGAATTCGGTGTACCGAACGGTCTCGACGGGCTCGAACGACGTGTCCGCGGCAGCCAGCGTGATGCTGGTGCCACCACCGCCGAAATCGAGGAGCGCTGCGGTGCCGGTGGCGGGCAGACCCGGATTGGCGTGCAGTGCGGTCAGTGCCGCGACCGCGTCGGACACCAGCCGCGCCGGAACCCCGTTGGGCGCCAGGCTGGGATTGGATCGCATCACGGTCCGCATCGCCCGCAGCGTCGCGGTATCCCAATGCGCCGGAACGGATATCGCCAGCTGTCCTGTCGGCGGCTCGCCGCCCGCGGCCTCGATCAGGGCGTCCAACGCCTCGGCCACCAACTGGTCGGCGTGATACGCCGTGCCGTCGGGCGCCACCATCGGCACCGGGTCGCCGACGCGTTCAACGAAGCCGGTGAGTGTCACGCCGTCGTCGAGGGCATCCGCGGCCAACCCGATCTGGGGCGCGCGGTCACGGTACAGGCGCAGCACCGCGCGCCGCACCATGGGCGGTTCACCGACGCGCGCTGCGACCAGGTTGGTCGTCCCGATCGACAACCCCAGCTGGTGGCTCATAACCCCACCACCCTAACGTGCGAACGCGTCGTCGCAGCTCGGGACACGTGCGAACGGCGTTCTCGCAGATTGCTTTTCGTCCGCTGTGCCCGCCCTGTGGACGAAACCTGCCGAGCCTGTGCGCCCGGTGTGCCGCAACGCCCGACAGGGGCGGCATCGATGAGATCCACAGCCACGACCGCACCCACGACGCGGCGATGCCGCTCAAGCTGAAACTCGGTGCTGCCCTTCATATCTGATTACTTGGCAACGGCGATCAGCGCTCCCGGTTGCAGCCATCGCATGATCTTCACCAGGGTGCCCTCGTCGATCGCCACACATCCGGCCGTCGGGCCGTCACCGATGTGGACGAAGAACGCGCCACCGTTGCCGGGCGTCCGTTGCGGGTTCACGCCCATGACCACGGCGTATTTGTAGGGTGCGATGTCGAGGTTCTCGGTGCCACTCGCGGGATCGGTGTCGAAGCGGCACTGCGCCTTCTTGCACACCTGCATGGTGTTGTAGGTGGGGCTCTTCATGTCGCCGTCCCACCAGTGATCAGGTGTGGTCTGGACGTATTGCAGACCCGTGCCGGGATTGGCGGCGGTGCCGAACGCGAACGGCAGCGTGAAGATGCCCATCGGGGTCTGCAGGTTGCCGTCGTGGCTCTGCGGGACCATGCCCCGGGAGCCGACGTGCGCCGGGATCCCGACCGCGACGGCGTCCCACCCTGCGGGCCCTCGCTGATACACGTCCATCTTGGCCGACGAACCACCAACGCCCACAACCGAAATCACCTGCGTGGCCGATCCCACCGAGTTGGCGAACCACGGAGTGACCACCGCGTTGCCGACGGGCGCCAGTGCCACCGCCAGCGCGGCAGCACACAGCAAAGCGAACAGTCGGCGCACCCGTCCATGGTCGAGAACCGCCCTCTGGAAGGTCAAGCCAGGGCGGGTCAAGGTTTGGGCACGATAGGGCTTCGGCTTTGAGACCCGGCCGACGCAAGCACTGGCGCGAGCAAGGGCACGCAGATCAGGAACCACAGCGCACCCAGCAACCACCCTGCGAGGACGTCGGTCGGGTTGTGCACGTTGAGCACCACCCGGCTCGCCCCGACGGTCACGACGATGACGGCACAGAGCACCTCGATCAGCCGCTGCCGCGCCACCCCCCACAGCCGGAACACCGCACACAGCCCCAGCGCACCGGCCATGGTGCCCAGCGCGTGCCCCGAGGGGAACGACCACGACGGTTCGTGTGCCAGCGCCGTCAGCGGCCGCGCCCGTTGGGCGATGTCCTTGGCGATCTCGGTGACCAGACCGGTCGCGGCGATGCCGATCAAGAGGAAGAGCGCGGTGCGGCGCTGTCGCCGTGCGAGCGCGACGAACGCGATCACCACCGCAATGATCCGGAAGGTCCAGGGTCCGAAGACGAAGGAGAACCACTGCCAGCCGACCACCCAGCCGGGATGTGCCGCACCGTACCGGTGCAAGGGCGCGAGCAGCGACGTGTCGAAAGCCGTCACCCAGGGCCATTGCGCTGCCCAGCCCACCCACAGCAGGGCGTAACCGATCACGGCCGCGGCCCCGATCAGCCAGCGGTTGCGGTTCGTCACCGGTCTCCTTCCGGGATGCGCTCGCGCGCTGGAAATTCGCTACCGCCCGGAACATAACTGTCACGGGCACGAAACAAACTGACCATAGCTTCGCTAACCATGACCCAAGACCTCAGCCAGGAGCCGCTGTCGCCTGCCGCTGTACCGGACGTCGATCAGGACCGGTTGACCGCGACACGCGAAACCTTGGAGGACTACACCCTCCGCTTTGCGCCGCGCAGTTACCGGAAATGGTCGACGCGCGTGGTCGGCATCTCGGCACTGGGCGGTATCGCCTACCTGGCCGACTTCGCGATCGGCGCCAACATCGGCATCTCGTACGGCACCACCAACGCACTGGCGGGCATCGCGATCTTCGCGGTCGTCATCCTGCTGACCGGGTTCCCGGTGGCCTACTACTCGGCCCGCTACAACATCGACCTCGATCTGGTGACGCGCGGCAGTGGCTTCGGCTACTACGGCTCGGTGGTCACGAACGTCATCTTCGCGACGTTCACCTTCATCTTCTTCGCGCTGGAGGGGTCGATCATGGCCCAGGGCCTCAAATTGGGCCTGGGCCTGCCGTTGTGGCTCGGCTATGCGGTGTCGACACTGATCATCTTCCCGCTGGTCATCTACGGCATGAAGGTGCTCTCGACGCTGCAGGTCTGGACCACCCCGCTGTGGCTGATCCTGATGGTCGCGCCGTTCGTCTACCTGCTGATCAGCCACCCCGAATCGGTCGGGCAGTTCTTCGCCTACCAGGGCAAGGACCACATCCAGGGCTTCGACATGGGCTCAACGCTGCTGGCCGCCGGCGTGTGTCTGTCACTGATCGCGCAGATCGCCGAGCAGAACGACTACCTGCGGTTCATGCCGCCGAAGACCCCGGAGAACAAGCGCTCCTGGTGGACCTGGATGTTCCTGGCCGGCCCGGGCTGGGTGTTCTTCGGCGCCATCAAGCAGGTCGTCGGCCTGTTCCTCGCCGTCTACCTGATCGCCAATGTCGCCGACAGCGCGGGCATCGCCAACCAGCCGGTGCACCAGTTCCTGTCGATCTACGAAAACTTCCTGCCGGGCTGGCTCGCCATGACCCTGGCCGTGGTGCTCGTGGTGATCAGCCAGATCAAGATCAACGTCACCAACGCCTACTCGGGCTCGCTGGCGTGGACCAACTCCTACACCCGCATCACCAACCACTACCCCGGCCGCCTGGTGTTCCTCGGCGTGAACCTGCTGATCGCGCTGATCCTGATGGAAGCCAACATGTTCGACTTCCTCAGCACCATCCTCGGCTTCTACGCCAACTGCGGCATGGCCTGGGTTGTGGTGGTGGCCAGCGACATCGTCTTCAACAAGTACCTGCTGAAGCTGTCGCCCAAGGAGCCCGAGTTCCGTCGCGGCATGCTGTACGCCTTCAATCCGGTGGGCTTCGGCTCGATGCTGATCGCGGCGGGCCTGTCGGTGGTGGCGTTCTTCGGTGGACTCGGCTCGGCGCTGACCCCCTACTCGCCGCTGGTGGCGATCGGGCTCGGTGTGGTGCTGCCGCCGATCATCGCCATCGCCACCAAGGGCAAGTACTACCTGCGCCGCACCGACGACGGCATCGACCTGCCGATGTACGACGAGCACGGCAACCCGTCCGACGCGCACCTGCTGTGCCAGAAGTGCCACCACGAGTACGAGCGGCCCGACATGCTGGCCTCGGCCGAGGGCGGCTACATCTGCTCGCTGTGCCTGGCCACGGACAAGACCGGAGAGCACGTCCTGCCCGCGCAGAACTGACGGCCGTCACCACCGACGCGGCGCCGAGTGTGAGACAACACGTCCACGCTCGGCGCCGTTTCTCGTGGGGCATTCACCCCCGGGGCCTACGCTGAAGGCATGGCTGTACTGCTGCGCAAGCTGCTCGGCATCGGCAACCTGCCCGATGACATCCGTGAGCAGCTCCAGGCCGAGGGGCTGCTGCACGTGGCCGAGTTCATCCCGGTGACGTTCCGGTTCTCCGGCCACGTCCCCGGCAAGGTCGCCAAGAGCACCCTCCGCAGCCTGGTGGGCGCATTGGTGATCACCGAGAAGCGGCTGCTCGGCACGCTGTCGTCGGTGCCGAAGAAGGGCGCCAAGACCGTCAACCACCTGTGGGACGCGCCCGCCGGCACCATGGTCCGTGCCGAGCTGGACGAGTCCGGTCTGCTGCTGGACGCCCCCGATCTCTCCGCGGTCGACCCGAGTTTCGAGGGTTCGATGTCGCTGCGCTACAAGACGCCGCTACCCGCCGACCTGCTGGCCGCGCTGCCGGCCCGGGCATTCACATTCGACGTGCCCAACAAATACGTGTACCTGGCCTGTGGGATGCCGCCCACCACCTGAATCAGCCGGCGCGTAGCGTCGGGCCGATGACGATCCGGTACGACGACGCACTGCGCGAGCAGATCGGGACGCACCTGGCCGGCCACCGCCGGCGGGTGGTCGACGACCCCACCAAGCGCCACGCCGCGGTGGCCATCGTGCTGGTGGACTCCGAGCGCGGTGAGGACCGGATCGACCCCGCCCCGGTCGACGAATGGATCGGTGGCCGGCCGCTGCCCGACCAGAATCTGGACGGCCGCATGGTCGACGTCGCCGGCGGCGCGGCGTTCCTGTTGTGCCGCAGGACGTCCCGGCTGAACTCGCATTCCGCGCAGTGGGCGCTGCCCGGCGGGCGCCTCGATCCCGGCGAGACGGTCGTGGACGCCGCACTGCGCGAGCTGCACGAAGAGGTCGGCATCAAGCTGGCGGAGGAATCCGTGCTGGGGCTGCTCGACGACTACGCGACGCGCTCCGGATACGTCATCACGCCCGTGGTGGTGTGGGGCGGCGGCCGGCTGGACCCGCAGCCGTCACCCGACGAGGTGCTGGCCGTGTACCGCGTCGGGCTGCACCAGTTGCAGCGGCCGGACTCGCCGCGGTTCATCTCGATTCCCGAGAGCGACCGTCCGGTGGTCCAGATTCCGCTGGGCAACGACCTCATCCACGCGCCCACGGGCGCGGTCCTGCTGCAGATGCGCTGGCTCGGGCTGGAAGGCCGGCCGGACCCGGTCGACGAGCTGGAGCAGCCGGTGTTCGCGTGGCGATGAGGCGGGCACGAATCATGCCGCACGAAACCGTTGAACAGTAAAGCAATTCGCGGTTTCATGGCTGATTTCGTGACCATGATCGCCAGGAGGTAGCCGACCCATGCCCCACACGCCGGGCCAGAACGTGCTGTTCGTGCACTGGCACGACCTCGGGCGCTACCTCGGGGCGTACGGTCACCACGACGTCAGCAGCCCGCGGCTGGACCAACTGGCCGCCGAAGGCATCCGCTTCACCCGGGCCCACGCCACCGCCCCGCTGTGTTCACCGTCGCGCGGTTCGATCTTCACCGGGCGCTACCCGCAGAGCAACGGGCTCGTCGGGCTCGCGCACCACGGGTGGGAGTACTACGCGGGCGTCCAGACGCTACCCCAACTGCTGTCCGAATCCGGTTGGCACACAGCACTGTTCGGAATGCAACACGAGACGTCGTTCCCGTCCCGGCTGGGGTTCGACGAGTTCGACGTGTCGAACTCGTTCTGCGAGTACGTCGTCGAACGGGCGGTGCAATGGCTCGAGGAACCACCACAGAAGCCGTTCCTGCTCACCACCGGGTTCTTCGAGACGCACCGGCCGTACCCGCGGGAACGCTACGAACCCGCGGCCAGCGACACCGTCAGCGTCCCGGACTACCTGCCCGACACCGACAGTGTGCGGGACGACCTGGCGGAGTTCTACGGGTCCATCGCCGTCGCCGACGCGGCGGTGGGGCAGCTGCTCGACGCACTCGAGGCCGGCGGCTGGATCGCAACACGTGGGTGGTGTTCCTCACCGATCACGGTCCGGCGCTGCCGCGGGCCAAGTCGACGCTGTACGACGCCGGGACCGGCATCGCCGTGATCGTGCGGCCACCGCGCGATACCGGCATCGAGCCACGGGTTTACGACGAACTGTTCAGCGGGGTGGATCTGCTGCCGACGCTGCTGGACCTGCTCGGGGTACCCGTTCCGGCCGCCGTCGAGGGGCTGTCGCATGCGGAGGCGCTGACCGGGGCCGGGACTCAGCCCGTGGTGCGCGAGGAGGTCTACACCGCCAAGACCTATCACGACTCGTTCGACCCCATTCGCGCAGTGCGAACAAAAGACTTCAGTTACATCGAGAACTATGCCTCGCGCCCGTTGCTGGACCTGCCGTGGGACATCGCCGACAGTCCGCCGGGCCGCGCGGTGCAGTCGGCCATCGGCGACCCGCGCCCCGCCCGCGAACTGTACGACCTGCACGCCGACCCCACCGAGCGGCACAATCTGCTCCTCGACGTGCAGCCCGAATATCACGCGGTGGCAGCGCAATTGGCCCTCAAGCTCAACACGTGGCGACAGCAGACGGGCGATGTCATACCCTCGGATTTCACCGGGACACAGATCTCGGACCGCTACACCGGGACGTATCTGAGCATCCACGGGCGCCCCGCGCGGAGCCGCTCGGCGGCGGCCTCCGACCGCGGAATCAACGCGGATTCGACGTCGCAAGACTAATACTCAGTGTGCGAAAAATCCCCTTCTGCAAGGGATTTCGGTGCAGGCTAGGCTCTTGCGCCATGACAGCACCGACGGCCTATCTGGTCCTCGCATCACAGCGCAGCGGCAGCACGCTTCTGGTCGAGTCGCTGCGCGCCACCGGGGTGGCCGGCGAACCGCAGGAGTTCTTCCAGTACCTGCCACACAGCAGCATGTCGCCGCAGCCGCGCGAGTGGTTCGCCGACACCGAGGACGAATCGATCCTGCGGCTCCTCGACCCGCTGATCGACGGCAGGCCCGAACTGGCGCCGGCGACCATCTGGCGCGACTACATCCAGACCGCCGGCCGCACACCCAACGGGATCTGGGGCGGCAAGCTCATGTGGAACCAGACCGCGCAGCTGCAACGACGAGCCAAGGACCTGCCGGACCGTTCCGGTGACGGGCTGCTGGCGGCCATCCGCGACGTCATCGGCTCGGACCCGGTGCTCATCCACATCCACCGGCCCGACGTGGTGTCCCAGGCGGTTTCGTTCTGGCGCGCGGTGCAGACGCGGGTGTGGCGGGGCCGCCCGGACCCGGTGCGCGACGCTCGCGCGGAGTACCACGCCGGCGCCATCGCCCACGTCGTGAAGATGCTGCGGGCCCAGGAAGAGGGCTGGCAGAACTGGTTCGCCGAGGAGAACGTCAACCGGATCGAAGTGCCGTATCCGGTGTTGTGGCGCAACCTGACCGAGGTCGTCGGCGATGTGCTGGAGGCGCTCGGTCAGGACCGCAGGCTCGCACCGAAACCGGTGCTGGAACGTCAGGCCGATCAGCGTTCTGACGAATGGGTGGAGCGCTACCGCGCCGAAGCCGAAAAGGAGGGGCTGCCGGTATGAGCACCACAGATACCCAGGTCGACGAACTCCGGCTGCTCGAAGCCGAGGCCGTGCACATCATCCGCGAGGTCGTGGCCGAGCTCGAGCGCCCGGTGCTGCTGTTCTCCGCGGGCAAGGACTCCATCGTCCTGCTTCGCCTGGCGGAGAAGGCATTTCGGCCCGGTCCGCTGCCATTCCCGGTGCTGCACGTCGACACCGGCCACAACTTCCCCGAGGTCATCGACTTCCGGGATCGCCGCACGACGGGCCAGGGGCACAAGCTGATCGTCGGGTCGGTGCAGGAGAGCATCGACACCGGCCGGGTGGCCGATCCGGGACCGGGGGCCTCGCGCAACCGGCAGCAGACCCGCACGCTGCTGGATGCGCTGGAGGCCGGCGGCTTCGACGCCGCGTTCGGCGGTGCCCGCCGCGACGAGGAGCGCGCCCGCGCCAAGGAACGCATCCTGAGCTTCCGCGACGAGTTCGGCCAGTGGGACCCGCGGGCCCAGCGGCCCGAGCCCTGGTCGCTGTACAACGGCCGCATCCGCAAGGGCGAGCAGGTTCGGGTGTTCCCGCTGTCCAACTGGACCGAGCTCGACATCTGGCGCTACATCGAGCTGGAAAACCTTGAGCTGCCGTCGATCTACTTCGCGCACGAACGGGAGGTGTTCGAGCGCGACGGCATCCTGCTCGCCGTGTCGGAGTACACCCAACCCGGTCCCGGCGAATCGGCGGCAGTCGAGTGGGTGCGCTACCGCACCGTCGGCGACCTCACCATCACCGGTGCGGTGCGGTCGAAAGCCGTCGACATCGCGAGCGTGATCACCGAGATCTCCGCTGCCACCGTGTCGGAACGCGGCGAGACCCGGGCCGACGACCGCACGTCGGTGGCGGCGATGGAAGACCGTAAGCGAGAGGGCTACTTCTGATGAGCACCAGGCAACTTCTGCGCATTGCCACCGCGGGCTCGGTCGACGACGGCAAGAGCACCCTGATCGGCCGGCTGCTGCACGACACCGACAGCCTGCCCCTGGACCACCTCGACGCCGTCACCGACGACGACGGGGTGGCCGACCTGGCGGCGCTGTCCGACGGCCTGCGCGCCGAGCGCGAACAGGGCATCACCATCGACGTGGCCTACCGCTTCTTCTCCACCGAGGCCCGCAGCTACATCCTGGCCGACACCCCGGGGCATGAGCGCTACACCCGCAACATGTTCACCGGCGCCTCCAACGCGCACGTGGCCATCCTGCTGGTCGATGCCCGCGCCGGCGTGCTGCGGCAGACGCTGCGCCACGCCCGGATCGCAAAGCTGTTGGGGATCAAGCACTTCGCGGCTGCGGTCAACAAGATCGATCTCGTCGACTTCGACCAGGCCCGGTTCGATGCGGTGCACGACGAGCTCGGCCAGGTCGCGGCCCGGCTCGGTGCCGTCGACCTGACGGTGATCCCGCTGGCGGCCAAGCTCGGCGACAACGTCGTGCACCGGTCCGAGAACACGCCGTGGTACGAGGGGCCGACTCTGCTGGAATACCTGGAGGGCATCGAACTCGGTGCGCCACAGGCCGAACCGGCCAAGCTGCGGTTGCCCATCCAGTGGGTGTCCCGCCCCACCGCAGAACAGCGGCGCCGCTACACCGGCCGGCTGACCGCCGGCACCCTGCAGGTCGGCGACACCGTGCTGAGCCTGCCTGCGGGCACCAGCTCGACCGTCACCGCCGTGGACACCCTCGATGACGACCGCACCACAGCCGTTGCCCCACTGTCGGTTTCGATCGAGCTGGCCGACGACATCGACGTCGGCCGCGGTGACGTGCTGGTCAGCAGCGCCGAGAACGCATCGATTCCGGTGCTGGCCCGCGAGCTCGACGCCACGGTGTGCTGGTTCGCCGAGACCCCGCTGCGGGCCGGTGACCGCCTGGCACTCAAGCAGGGCACCCGCACCGTCCGCGCCACGGTGCAGGCGCTGCACACGCGGCTCGATCCCGAGACGCTGGACGACATCGATCAGCCGGTCGAGTTGGTACTCAACGACATCGGCGCCGTCACACTGCGCACCAGCTCGACCGTCATCGCCGACCCGTACCGCGACAACCGGGAGAGCGGCGCCTTCATCCTGATCGACGAGACGTCCAACGACACCGTCGGCGCCGGCACCATCACCGAGCCGCGCGAGGTGAAGCTCGGTACCCACTCACGCAGCGACATCCGTTGGCACCATTCGTCATTGGACCGGTCCTACCGGTGGGCCCGGACCGGGCAGCGGGGCGCGACCATCTGGTTCACCGGGCTGCCGGCATCGGGGAAGTCGACGCTGGCCGTCGCGGTCGAGCGGGCGCTGGTGGAGTCCGGGCAGGTGGCCTACCTGCTCGACGGCGACAACATCCGGCACGGACTGTCCGACGACCTCGGGTTCTCCGCGGGCGACCGCGCCGAGAACATCCGCCGGGTGGGGCATCTGGCCCGGCTCCTGGCGGACTCGGGTGTGGTGGCACTGGCCTCGCTGGTGTCGCCGCTCAAGTCGGACCGCGACACCGCGCGCGAGCTGAGCAGCGTCGCCAAGCTGCCGTTCATCGAGGTCTACGTGTCCACCCCGCGAACCGAGTGCGAGCGCCGCGACCCCAAGGGCCTGTACGCCCGGGCCAAGGCCGGTGAGCTGCGCGGTCTGACCGGCGTGGACGCCCCGTACGAGCCGCCGGAGAACCCGGATCTCGTGGTCGACACCACCGGCGCCGACATCGACACCCTGGTGGCCCAGGTGCTGGGCGCTCTCAACACCCTCCGCTGACCAGGGATTTGTGCACGTTTTTCCGCGGTCGGCGCGGAAAATCGTGCACAAATCCCCGTGGCGGTGTCCCCCGATCGGGGGACAGTGAATTCATCCTGTTGAGGGCCCGGCTGGTGGACAGACACCGCGGGCCTGCTGCGGGACTCTTGAGTCAACACCGGATCACTCCGGACCCGACATCAAAAGCCCACAGCAGCAGGAGAATTCAGATGAGCATCGTCACCCGCTGGGTCAGCTACTTCATCATCGTCGTCGGCCTGACCGTCGCGCCCGGACTGATCGCGATCGGCCTGGCGACGTCCGCCCATGCCGCACCGAACACCGGCTCGAGCGCAGTGCACCAGATCGTCGCGCACCAGAACAGCGCGCCCCAGCCCGGGACCCCGATTCAGCACCAGTACCAGCAGCTCCACTGATTCACGTCTGGGCGACCACGAAAATCCGGCGGAACGGGAAGAACGTCGTCCCGTCGGGCTGGGGTGGATAGGCCTGCGCCAGCAGCGGGATGATCGCCTGGCGGTACCGCTCCCAGGCGTCGTCGGTGAGCCGGGAGCGGACGTCCGTCAACGCGGTACCGGTGATCCAGTCCAGCACCGGGGTTTCTCCGGTCAACTGGTGCAGATACGTGGTCTCCCAGGCGTCGACGGTGCACCCCGCGGCGGTCAGCAGCGCGGCATAGCCCGCCGGGTCGTCGACCACGTTCGTCTCGCGGAACCGGATGTCGGCCAGCGCCTCGGCGAACTCCGGATACCGGGCGACCTCCCGCACCGCCCGATGTGACGGCGAGTCGAAGTTGCCGGGCACCTGAAAGGCCAGCCAGGCACCCTTCGGCAGTTCGGCGGCCCACCGCCGCAACAGGTCGCGGTGCTCCGGAACCCATTGCAGCACAGCGTTACTCACCATCACATCGGTGTCGGCCGCGGGCGCCCAGTCGGCGGCCGCCACCACCCGGGCGTCGACGCCGCGTGCCCGGGCCGCCTCGACCATCTCCGGTGAGTTGTCCACCGCTTCGATCACCGCGCCGGGCCAGCGCTCCGACAGCGTGGCAGTCAGATTCCCGGGGCCGCAGCCCACGTCCGCCACGCGCCGGGGTGCCTGGGCACCGACGCGCGCGAGCAGGTCGTAGAAGGGCCGGCCGCGGTGGTCAGCGAAGGCGAGGTAGGTGTCTGGATTCCACACATCCCCATCCTGCCGCCGGGTCCTGGCGCGCGCCTGCCATTCTGTTGGGTGATGGACGATTCAGTACGCGACTTCTGGCAGTCGCTGGCCCTTCCCGGCCTGATCGACGTGCACACCCATTTCATGCCCAAGAACGTGATGGACAAGGTGTGGAAGTACTTCGACAGCGCCGGGCCGCTCACGGGCCGCACCTGGCCCATCACCTACCGCACCGAGGAGCAGCACCGGCTGGAGACGCTGCGTGGTTTCGGGGTGCTGGCGTTCACGTCGCTGGTCTATCCGCACAAGCCCGACATGGCCGCCTGGCTGAACCAGTGGGCCGCGCAGTTCGCCGCGCAGAACCCCGACTGTCTGTCGACGGCGACGTTCTTCCCGGAGCCCGGCGCAGCTGACTACGTGGCCGAGGCCATCGCCGGCGGCACCGAGGTTTTCAAGGCGCACGTCCAGGTCGGCGCCTATCACCCCGCCGACCCGCTGCTCGACGACGTGTGGGGCGCCATCGACGAGGCCGATGTCCCGGTGATCATCCACTGTGGTTCCGGCCCGACGCCCGGCGCGCACACCGGCCCAGGCCAGATCCGCACCGTGCTGGACCGGCATCCGGGTCTGAAGCTCATCATCGCGCACCTGGGCATGCCCGAATACACGGACTTCCTGGACCTCTGCGAACGATTCGACGGCGTGCACCTGGACACCACCATGGCGTTCACCCCGTTCATCGAGGAGTCCATGCCGTTCCCGCCTGCCGAATTGCCCCGGCTGGCTGCGCTCGGTGACCGCATCCTGTTCGGCAGCGATTTCCCCAACATCCCGTACCGGTACGGCGAGTCCCTCGAGGTGCTCAGCAAGGTGGCCCCGGACGACGACTGGCTGCGAAAAGTGCTGTACCACAACGCCGCCAGGCTGTTCGATCTCGAAGATCGGCTGACGGGCGCCGAGAACCGGGGTTAGCATCCGAACGTGAACAATCCGCACGGCGATGCGTTCAACCCACCCGTCCCGGTCCCCGACGTGCCGGGCGCGGATGCCACCGCCCGCGGACTGCCGCGCCGGTCCGACCTGACGTGGCAACAGAAGCTGATCGTCGACTCCTCGGCCGTGGCTGACCTGGGCCTTCGTACGGCGCTGGCCTCGGTGATCGGCGCCGGCATGGTTCCGCGGATGGCAGCGTCGGCGGTGCGCAACCGGGCCGGCGACGACCCCGACGCCCTGCGGTTCTATGCCGAACTGGCCGCCACCAAGGACCCCGGGCAGTGTTTCCCGGCGCCCAGTGGTCCGCCGCAGGTGTCCGCGCGTCCCGCCGGCGCCGTCGCGCAGTGGGTCGCGCGCGGCCAGGTGCAGAACATCTGGTTCCAGAGCAGTTACGACGCCGTGTATCCCGGCATGCGGGACCGGCGACGCGGCTATGCGCGCAACAACGTGGTGCATGCCCAGCATTGGCGGCACGACGACGGTCCGCGTCCCACACTGTGCGTGATCCACGGGTTCATGGGCTCGCCCTACCTGTTCAACGGCTTGTTCTTCTCGCTGCCGTGGTTCTTCCGCTCCGGGTACGACGTCCTGCTGTACACCCTGCCGTTCCACGGGCCGCGGGCCGAGAAGGGCTCTCCGTACAGCGGCTACGGCTTCTTCATGGACGGCGTCCCCGGCTTCGCCGAGGCCATGGCGCAAGCGGTGCACGACTTCCGTTCCGTGCTCGACTATCTGGAGCACACCGGGGTCGACCGCGTTGCCCTGACCGGAATGTCGCTGGGCGGCTACACCTCGTCGCTGATCGCCTCGGTCGACGATCGCATCCAGGCCGTCATCCCGAACGTTCCGGTGGTGACACCGGACCGCACGGTCGACGAATGGTTCCCGGCCAACCTGCTGGTCAAGCTGAGCAACCGGTTGGCGCACACCGACGACGACCTGATCGCCACCGCCGGGCAGTACCACTCACCGCTGAACTACCGGCCGCTGGTGCCGCGCGACCGCCGGCTGATCATCGCCGGTCTGGGTGACCGCCTGGCGCCGCCGCAGCAGGCCGAATTGCTGTGGGAACACTGGGATCGCTGCGCGTTCCACTGGTTCCCCGGCAACCACATCCTGCATGTCAGCCAGCCCGACTACCTGCGCCGCATGACCAAGTTCATGAGCCCGTTCATGTTCGACGGCAGCGACCGTCAAGCCGACCGGGCCCGTTCGGCCCGTTGACCCTGGAGTCCGACTCGGCGTTACGCCCGCGCCGCAGACGCAACGGCAGTGTCAGCGCCGCGCCCCGACAGCTCCGCGAGGAACTCGCTCGTCAGCGCACCCGGCCGCGTGCCGAGACCGCCGGCCGACGCCGGGGCCATCGCCGCGAGCAGCGGCCCCTGCCGGCCCGACTCGCGCGCCAGGCCCGCGACAGCCGCCGCGGCGGGAGCGTTGGCCGTGCGTACCGCGCAGGCCGCGGAAATGGTTGCACCAGGCGCGAACTCGAGCACCGTCCACAGTTCGGTCGTCGAGGCCAGCTCGGCCAGACAACCGGGCAGCCGCTGATCGGCGGGCAGCCCGTATGCCGTCAGGTAGCCGTCCTCGTCACGGACCGCACGCCACGTCTCGCGTGCGCCGTCTGACCGGGGTGCGGGCGCGGCGTCAGTGACCGCGACCGGGACGCCGGCCTCGCGCAGCTGGTCGGCCAGCCGCCGGGCCACCTTCTCCGCGGTGTCCGCGAGCGGCAGTTCCGGCGAGCGTGCCTGCAGCGCAGCCAGATTGGATGCGGCCGCCACGGTCACGCTGACCCATGCGCTGCGCGCGCCGTCGAGTCGGCGTTCGGTGACGCGCACCGAATCACACCGCACGCCGTACCGGTCCACGTAGGACGCGACGAGAGGCAATGCGTCGTAAGGGAATTCGTCGGCTTCCAGCACGACAGTGACCTGACCGGCCGGCGGCCGCGCGGCACCGCGCCGGTTCCGGCGCCATACCGCGAACCGCCGGGCCACCATCGTGGTCAGGAACATGCCACGCCACCAGGCGAAGACCAGCAGCACCACGGCGACCGCGACACCCAGGATCCACTTGTGCGGCGTCGTGTGCCACGGGTACGTCATGGCCGCCGGGATTATCACCAGCAGTGCCAACGTGATTCGGGCCGTCATCGGGCGCCGTCCTTTCTTCGGTACGCGACCAGGGCGATCAGCGCGGCGACGGCCAGCACTGCCGCACCGGTGAACGCGATGGTCCGGGGCGTGGTGTCCTTCGGCGCCGGCTCGGGCGGCATCGCCACCGCAACAGATTTCGGTGCCGGGGCTGTCGCCGGCAGGTCCCAGGTCAGTGCCGCAACCGGGTCGACGACGCCGGCGCCCACCAGGTTCGACGGCATGCGCGCGGCACCGTGCGCGGTGGCGGTCAGCCGGTGCGTCACGTCCGCCGCGTTGAGCGCGGGAAATCGACTGCGCACCAGGGCCGCGACGCCGGCGACGTACGCGGCGGCGTAGCTGCTGCTGCGCAACGGGAACAGGTCACCGCGTTCGTTGGGCAGTGCGTTGGCCAGGCCGTTCACACCGGTCGACGCGACGTTCTCCCCTGGCGCCGAGATGCCGACCCAGGGCCCGGGTGTGGTGAAGTCCGACGGTTGTCCGGTGGCGTCGAGCGACCCGACCGACAGCACGTACGGCTGCCACCAGGACGGGATGGACACCGACTTGACGCCGGCCCAGTTGCGCGGGTCGGCCGTGTTCCCGGGATTGTCCAGGGGGTTGGCCTCGCAGGACGGGCCACCGGCCAGTCCGGCCCGATCGTTGCCTGCGGCGGCGACGATCACCGCATCCTTTTCCTGCGCAGCGTATTTCAGCGCCGCGCCCAGTTCGGTCTGATCGACAGGCCGGTCGGCGGGCAGGCAGGTGACCGCCGTGATGGCGATGACCTTGGCGCCGCGGTCGGCGGCATGCACCACGGCCCGGGCCAGTGACGCGACCGCGATGGTCGCATACGCCGCGGCAGGGTCTCCCCCGTTACCGCGGGGCGCGTACCGCTCCGACGTCTGACGGATGGCCAGGATGCGGGCGCCCGGCGCGACGCCGGAGAACCCGTCCGCGCCCGGCTGACCGGCGATCAGTCCGGCCACGAGCGTGCCGTGGCCGTCGCAATCGGTGAGCCCGTCGGTGTTCTCCACATAGTCGCCGCCGGCGTCCACATTGGGCAACCGCGGACCGGGATGCACGCCGGTGTCGATGACCGCCACCGTCTGTCCGTCACCGCGGCTGAAGGCCCAGGCACCCGGCACATTGAGCAGGGTGTGGCCCGGACCCGGTGCGCCCGGATCGGTGCCGGGCAGCACGCCGGCGGTGACGCACTGTCCGCGCTGCCCCATCGCCGCGACGGGGCCGACGCTGCCCGATGGCGGCGCCGCGTGCTCGTCGACGTGCGGCGGCACGACGGCACCGGCGGTCGGCACCAGCGCCGTCGGCACCACTGCGGCGGTGGCGGCGAAAGCGGCTGTCAGGACGGAGATTCCGCGCCGGATGGCCACCATCACCGGTTGATGACCCAGGCGAACAGACCCACCAGGTAGGCCAGCACCGGGATCAGCGAAGCGTCCAAGGCCGTCGCCGCGAAGCCGACCAGGCGACGCATCGGCAGCGAATAGGTCTGCGGGTCGGCCACCTGGGGGTTCAGTGCGGCCACCACGCCGACCGCCACGAGCAACGCGAGCACACCCAGCGACCACCATGCGTTGGCGTAGTGGCCACCGATCGCGAACATCGTGAGAAGCACGGCCGCAACGAGATACGGCTGGCCGAGCAGCCACACCTTGCACGGCACCGAGTCCCAGATGCGGGCCCGCAGCGCCGTCGCCAGTGCCGCGGCCACGACCACGTACCACGCCCACGGCGACGAGTGCGCCCCGGCCACCAGGACCACCGAGCCGGTGGTCATGGTCAGCACGGCACCGGCGAGGAAGCCTGTCTGGTGTGCGTCGCACACGCGGACCCGGCGCGGCAGATCAGCCAGAACGGACAGCGGCAGGGCCGACGGTGTCGGGTCGCCCGGTGCCGGGATGTTCGGCACCGGGAAGCGCGCCCACAGCGTCGACAGCTGCGCGGCCTGGACCATGACCAGCAATGCGAAAACGATGAGCACAGCACCGATCACGGCGTTGCCCAGCTGCCAGATCGACGCAGCGCCACCGACGATCACGCCCGCGATACCGAGGACGGTCGTGGCGGTGAAGGCCGCGATGGCCTGCCCGCCGACGGTGATGCTGACGATCGACCAGGCCGCGACCGCCGCCGCACCGAGGAGCAGGGCGGCCGGACCGGTCGGGCCGGGGACCGCCAGCGCGAAGGCGGCACCGACCGGCAGCAGTGCCGCCAGGCTCAGGGCGGTCGCGAGCCGCGGCATGGCCGGACGGGTCAACAGCGCAGCCGCGACGGTCAGCACCGCCACGCCGATGACGGTGAACAGCCCGGCCGGCTGGCCGGTACGCACCCGCACCAGCGTCGCCAGCGCGGTGGCGAGCACCGTCAGGGCCACGACTGCCCACGCCGCGAAACGCCGGATGTGGGCGTTGCCCCAAGGGTTTTCGCGGGCGGCGGAGAAGATCGCGGCGGCATCGGCGATGTCCTCGACGATGCGCGGCGCCGGCGGACCGGCAGGCACAGGCTGCAGCGCCAGCAGGTCACCGTCGACCACACCGACGGTGTCGAGAATGGCGTCGAGGCTGTACGCCGCACCGCCCAACGGCGCGAGTGACAGCTCGGCGGGGGCTGCGGAGTCGGGTGCCCCGTTGACTCCGACGATGCGCCGCACGGCAGGCACGATCTCGCGCAGGGGCAGGCCGGCCGGCAGGGCGACGTCGGTGAGTCGCCCGCGGCCACCCTGCTCGTCGCCCGCGGCAAGCACCGCGACCCGCACAATCGGCATCGCGGTACTACCAGACGTGTTGGGGGACATGTTCTTTCCGTTCTCCAGTCGAGGTCTCGAAGTCTCGGGTCAGGTTCGCCGTGGGGAACCAGGGACCGTCGGGCAGTGTCGCGGTCAGCCGCTGCACCGCAGCGGTGACGGCGAGGTCGGTGCCCGGGGTGAAGTGTGAAATCCAGGTGCCGTCAGCGGCTTTCATCGGTGCGACGACGACGCGGCCGGCGGCGGTGTCGACGATGCTGACGCCGACGTCGGTGCTGATCCGGTGTCCGTCGCGGTGGTCCCCCGCGACGATCTCCACGTAGCTGCGGCCGGGTGCGAAGGCGGCCCGTACGACGGCATGCGCGGACACCGGGATGCCGAGGTGCTCCATCACGTCGTCCAGCGAGTCGCCGCGGCGCAGTCGTTCGTCGGCCTTGGCCCCGATGTGGGCGGGCATCGCGAATTCGTCGAACCGGGCCGGCGCCCGGCCGGACAATCCTGCCGTGAGCACCGGTACCAGTGCATCCGGCGACGCGACGGTCAGTTCGGTGCAGGTCATCAGGTGCTCGCTACGCAAGACCGCCACGGTCAGGTCGCCGTTGCGCACGAGAATGCCGCGCAGCATGGCACCGGCTCCGGACACCCATCGCAGTTCCAGCCACCGCCGCGGCCGGCATACGGCCCGAATCCATTGCGCGACAGCGGGATGCACGGAGCCATCGGCGGACAGCACCCCCATCCGCGTCAGCGCGGTGACCTGGTCGGCGTCGAAGCCGTCCTTGGCGGCGGGGTCACTGTAGGGCTGCGTGATGGCCAGCACCCACGGAAAACCCCCGGCGCCGAGACGGTCCGCGAGGAACCAGGCTTGCTCCGCGGTGAGTTCGACCGCGGAGACCGGGATTCCGGCGCGTTCCGGGTCACCGAGTGACCCGGAACGCGCCGAAACCGTTGGACCTAAACCCACTTGGCGCCTTCGGCGCTGTCGCGTGCAATCATCGACAGCGTGTTGGTCTCGTGGGTGCTCGCCATCGCCCGGTAGGCGTGGACGAGTTCTTCCATCGCGGTGTTCCACTGGGCCTGCCACGCCTGGTAGCTGGTTCCGGTGTCACCCTGCCAGGCGCCGGCCAGCGCGGCCTGCTCGCTGGCGATGTCGAGGCCGACGGCGTGCAGGGCACCGGCGTAACCGGTCATCTCACCGGCGTGGGCCAGCATCGCCGGGTAGTTGTACATGATCTGGGACATGAGATCTCCTCGCTGCTAGGTGTCTGGGTGTGGGTGCGGCGGTCAGACCGAGGTGTAGGTGCCGGCCGCGGCGGTGTCCTGCGCGACGTAGGTGCCGGCCGCGTCGCCGAGGTTGGCCTGCGCGATGTCGAGCAGGGCGTTGACCTTGGCGGCGACCGCCATGAAGCGGACGTGTGCGGCCTGGAACGCGACGGCCGAGTCACCCTGGTGGAAGCCCTGGGCCGACTGCGCGGCCTGCTCCGCCTGGGCGATGGTGCTGCGCATCAGTGCGGCCTTGGCGGAGAAGGCCGACTCGGAAGCGACCAGCTGGGGGATGTGTGCGTCGAGCATGCTCATAGTGATTCCTCTCGGGATTCGTCCGGATTCTGTTGGTGGTCAAGTCTTTTCGTCCGCAGGATCAGCGGTTGGCACCGCCTTCCGTGTCCCAGCTGCCGGGCAGCATGGGTTCGGTGACACCGCCCCCGTAACCGTTGCCGGTCAGGCGGTTCAGGCCTGTTGCCTGCTGGTCCTGGCGGGTCACCGTGCCGCTGAAACCGATCGGTCCGGCACCGCGGGCCGAAGCGAGAACATCGGCACGGGGAGCCCGGTCTGAACCGGCGTCATCCCCGAAGTCCGGATCGACCTCCGAGTTCATGTCCATGTACTCGTCGCGGACACCGCGCTCTTTCGCTGCGCGGCGGCGACGGGCGCGGCGACGCTCGGCCGCTGCTGCTGCCGCGGCTGCTGCTGCGGCGGCAGCGATGCCGGACGCCGGTGCCGGCGCGGTGGCGCCGTCCCGCACGGTCGGGGTGAAGCCCGGTCCCGGATCGTCGACGGCCACCGCGTATGCCATCAGCGGTGCCGGCGCTGCCGGCGCGGGAGCCGCTGCCGACGCGGCCGGAGCGGGTGCGGGCGCACTCGCCGGGGAGGCGGGGGTGGCCGGCACCGTCGGGGCGACGCTGACGACCGGCATCTGGTGGTCGACGGCCTGCAATTGCGGCGGCGGCGGGAACGCGTCGGCGACTTCGGGATCCGGCACGTAGTCGGGTTCCAGCAGGGCCAACAACCCGAGGCTCGACAGGCCGACGGCGATCAGCGCCGGCCCCCACAGCGGTGCCGACAGCATCGCGCCCCAGGTGCCCCAGCCCACGGGCTGGAAGAACGCCTGATAGCCGAGCGCGAAAAGCAGTGGCCCCCAGGTGACCAACGCCTGCGAGGGGTTGGTCAGGAAGTCGAAGATCATCTGCTGGATCTGGCCCAGCGGATCCTGCAGGAACTTCCAGATCAGATCGCCGCCGGGCAGCGTCTTGATGTAGTTGTACAGGTAGTCGGTGATCGCGTTCGATGCGTCCAGCGACGTACCGGCATCCGCCGCCTGCAGTTGGGCGCCCGCCTGCGTCGCGCTCGCCGACGCGGTGCCGGCCTCGCCGACGCCCGCCGCCAGCATCATCGGTGCCGGCGTCGTCGTCGGGGCCGCCGCCACCGCCGCGCCCGACACCGCCTGGTAGGTGCTCATCACGGTCGCGGCCTGCAGCCACATGCGGGCGTAGTCGGCTTCGTTGAGCGCGATCGGAATCGTGTTGATACCGAAGAAGTTCGTCGCGATCAGCGCGGCGTTCACGACGTGGTTGAGGGCCAGTTCGGGAAGCGTCGGCATCGCGGCCAGGGCGGTGGTGTAGGCCGCCGCGGCGGTCTCGTGCTGGACCGCGTTGGCGGCGCTGTTGGCACTGGCCTGTGCCAGCCACGTCAGATACGGCGCGTGGGAGGCGATGTACTGCTCGGCGCTCGGCCCCTCCCAGGCCCCCGCCTGGACCTCACCCAGCAATGCGGTGAGTTCAGCTGCGGCCGAAGCATATTCGGTGCTCAGCGACTGCCACGCAGCCGCCGCGGCCAGCAGGGAGCCCGGACCGGGTCCACTGGACAGGAGCGTCGAATGGACCTCCGGCGGCAGCGCCATCCAGATGGGGGCGGTCATCTCAGCCCAGGACCGTGACGTAGGTGGCGGCGGCTTCGGCGTCGCCCGTCGCGTAGCTGATTCCGGCTTCGGTGACACCGCCGCCGGCGCGGCCGAGTTCGGTGACGCCCTGGGTCGCGACCGCCTCGTGCTCGGCGCCGTGGGCGCTGAGGCTGATCGCCGTCTGCAGCGAAACCGGGTCCGCGGCGGGCGGGATCACCGCGGTGACCGCGGGAGCGGCCGCGGCGTGGGCGGCGGCGAGCCGAGCGGTGAGCGCCTCGACGGCGGCACCGGCTGCGGTCAGTCCTTCGGGAACGACGCGCAAGGTCATCAGTGGAACTCCCCTCGTTGTGTTCCGGTGGGCCGCCCGGTGATCGGGTCGGCCACCAGCGGATTGATCAACTGGACATACGTGGCCTCGTCGCTGTCGCCGAGCACCATGGCCCGACCGGCCGGCAGCCGGTTGAACCGGTGGCCGCGGATGCGGCCGCTGTCCTGCGGGTTGCCGGACAGCATGACGGTGGTGGCCTGCAGCTCGTTGAGCCTGCGCAGCAACGGAGCCGTCATCACCGCGTGGGCGGAGCCGGCGGCCCGGGCGGTGACGATCACCCGCAGACCCAGTTCGGACGCCTGGGACAGCAGCCCCAGCAGCGCCGTCCAGGGCCGCTGGCCGACGAACGGACCACTGACCGCGGGGGCATCCGGGATCTGGTCGACGTCGTCGATGATCAGGTAGTGCAGGTGGTTGCCCTGCCCGTTCCGGTATGTCCAGCCGCTCAGCTCGGCGGCCGTCAGACCCGCTGGGGGCCTGCGCTTTTCGAGAAGCGCGGCCAGACCGAGCATCGCCGGGGTCACGCGGTCGATGTTGGGCGTGTACTCGTTGTCCGGGAACAACGGCTCGTCCACCAGGTGCAGCCGGCGATCGATCACGGTGAACGCGACCGACTCCGGCGTGGCGTTGTCGCGGACCGTACGGATCACGTGCCGCAGCAGCGTCGTCTTGCCGGACTTGGCGTCGCCCAGCACCATCAGCAGCGGGTTGGCCGCGAAGTCGACCGTGACCGGGGCCAGGTCCTGCTCGCGCTGACCGATGACGATCGTCTCGGGGCTGTGGTACAGCGGCGCAAGGGTTTCCGGGGCCAGGTCCGTCGGCAGCAGGCGCACGGGCGGCGCCGTCTGCCCCGGGTACCGGTCGTTGATGGCGGCGATCACACCGAGATCCGGTTCGGCGAACAGGAAGTGCTCGGCTGCCATGGTCAGGCCGCGGCCCGGCTGGTCGGCCGGGACGCCGTCGGCGGGGCGGGACAGGGCCGCCACTCCCGGATTACCCGCGGACCGCACATTGCTGTCGCGCGAGTCGGCCAGCTTGAGCTCGAGCCGCAGGCCCAGGCCGTCGCGCATCGCCAGCGGCACCTCGAGCCAGTTGGGCGTCGTGATCACCACGTGGATGCCGTAGGCCATGCCGGTGTTGACCAGTTCGGTCACCTTGGACAGCAACGGGTTCCGGGTGTTGAACGTGTCGGTGTTGTCGCGGCTGAACGCGTACAGGTTGTCGATCACCAGGAACACGTCGCCGTAGCCGTCATCGCGCAGGTCGCCGTCACCGGCGGCGGCGCGGGCCTGACGCGACGCCAGCAGCTGCTCCAGCTCGCCGAAGGTGCGACGGATGCGCTCGGGTTCCAGCGGTGACGCGACGCTACCGACGTGGGCCAGCGGCTTGAGCGAGCGCAGCCCGCCGCCGCCGTAGTCGAGGCAGTAGAACGTGACCGCACGCGGCGAGTGGGTCGCGGCCGCCGACAGGATGAACGTCTGCAGCGCAGTCGATTTGCCGGACTTCGGCCCACCGTGGATGACCAGGTTGGCGGCCGCCGACGTGGCGTCGAAGACCAGCGGGTCGCGGCGCATCTGGAACGGCCTGTCGATCTCGCCCAGCGGCCACCGGCCGTGGCCCGCGGGAATCTCGGTACCGGCCAACAGCTCCGGCAGCGCGATCGGCTCGTCCAGCGGAGCCAGCCACAGGCGCGGCGCCTGCGGACCGTACTGCGCCAACTGCTCGCCGATGGTGGCGACCAGCTTGCGGGGCGGACGCAGATCCGGTGCCGTGTCGGTGACGATCACCGTGTCGGGAGCCGGCGTGACATGACCCGCCGGGAAGAGCTGCGGCTGCGGAACCGCATGCACCACAACCGCTTTCTCGGCACGTGGCGGGTCATAGATGCCGTCCACGTAGGTGCTGCGGAACTTCACCGGCACCGCGCCCGGGGTGGGGACCAGGAAGCCCTCGCCCTTGTGTTCCGGACCGGCCTCGATGTGGTACGCGTCCTCGACGCCGATGATCTGCCGGCTGATCGACGGGCTCGCGACCTTCAGACCGATGCGGTAGGAGGTGTTCTTGTCGATGTCCTTGATCCGGCCCACGTCCAGCGTCTGCGACGCGAACAGGATGTGGATGCGGAACGAACGGCCCTTGCGGGCAACGTAGTCGAACAGCTCGGCGTACTCGGGATGGTCGGCGAGCATCAGGGAGAACTCGTCGGCGACCACCAGCAGCGTCGGGATCGGCGGCAGGTCGTGTCCGGCTGCCTGCGCCGCCTCGTACTCCAGCACCGAGTTGAAGGCGCTGCCCTGCACGCGGCGACCGGCCTCCATCAGCAACTGCTCACGCCGGGCCACCTCACCGCGGAGGGTGTCCGCGAACCGGTCGGCCAGCGAGCGCTTCTCGGCCATGTTCGAGATGACGGCCACCACCTGCGGGAAGTCCCGGAAGATGTCGGCGCCGGCCTCGCCCTTGAAGTCGGCATAGATGACGATGAGTCGGTCGGCCGAGTGAGTCGTCAACAGCGACAACAGGATCGACATCAGGGTCTGCGACTTGCCCGAGCCCGTCATACCGATCATCAGACCGTGCGGACCCATGCCGCCTTCGGCCTCGTCCTTCAGGTCGAACATCAGCGGTTCACCGGTGGCGGTGACACCGATGGGCACGCGCAGCTCCTCGGCCCGCGAGCGCGGCGCCCACAGGCCGGCGACGTCGAGCGCCGCCGCATCCGGGATGCCCAGCAGGGTGCCGAAGGTGGCCAGGCCGGCGCCCGTGCTCCGGGCCCGGTTCGGGTTCGAGTCCCAGCGCGCGAGGCCGCGGGCCAGGTGCGCCGCGGCGTGCGGCGAAAAGTCGTCGGCGACATCGAAGTACGGCTGCCAGCCGGCCGCGGCCCACCGCTCGATGCGGCCACCGGACACGCGCAGCACCGGGCGGTCGGGGTCCGGGTACTCGGGCTGTTCGGTGCCGCGCTGCAGCACCGTGACACCGGCCAGGCCGGTCCGCGGCAGCAGCTCACCGAGGTCGGCGTCCGGGTCGTCCACGACGATCAGCAGGTGCCGCAGCGGCGTGCTGTCGGCGCCGCCGAACGGTTGCCGGTCGGCGAGCTCACCGGACATCAGGGCGGCGAGCTCGGGGACGCCGGCGGCGAGATAGCGAGCCGGGCCGACACCGTCGATCTGGCCCGGGATGTCACTGTGCGGCAGCCACTTCAGCCACGACCACGACTCCGATTCCAGCGCCTCGGCGTCCGCCGCGGCCAGGGCGATCCCCAGCAGGGCCGGGTCGTGCCACGTCACCGCTTGCGCGATCCAGGCCCGCAGCGCGCCGCGCACCTCATCGGCATCACCGAGCACGGTGATCCGCGAAACCTTGGCCAGGTCGATACCGCCGGGCACCGCGGGCACCGTCCGCTGCACGTCGAGCAGTCCACGTAATGCGCTGTGCGACACCGGTTCCAGATCGATCTCGGCCGCGGTGTCCTTGACCTGCAGCACCGTCTCCAGGCGGGCGTCGTGCAGACCGGCCCGCACCACCAGGTAGTCGGCGTCGTGCGGGTCGCGCTCCCACTGGCGACGGGTGCCGGCGACTGCGGCCAGCTTGTCGGGCGCCGGGTGGGACCACTCGCGGGCAGCGCGCTGCTCGGCCGCCTGGGCCCGCACGTTGTCCCGCACCACCGACAGGTAGCGCAGGTAGTCGGCGCGTTCGGCGTCGACCTCCTCGGTCCGGGTCTTGTTGTCCGAGCCGCGGTAGAACGCGGTGGCCGCCAACAGGAGTACGAACGGGAAGAACAGCGTCTGCGGCGAGATGACACGCATGCCGGTGGCCACCAGGGCCACGATCATCCCGACGATCAGGATGACGATCAGGTAGGGCAGCACCCGGCGCAACAACGACGGCGGCACCAGCCGCGGCAGCTCCGGCGGCGGCTCGATGGTGATGACGCTCGCGCGGGTTGCCGGGATGGGCAGCCGGCGCCGCGCTTCGAAGATCAGACGGCTCACGGGTTCTCCCTCACGGCGATTTCGACTGCCGGGCTCGTCCGGGTGGGCACGAGCGCCGGGACCTGCAACGCCTCACTGCGCGACAACGTCGGGCCGGGCGTGAACTGGCTGAGGATCGACCACGGCACCGGCAGCGGTGATGCGGTGAGTCCCAGCGCGGCAGGGGTTTTCCGGTTGGCATTGGTGGCGTCACCCTCGGTGGAGATGCCGTAGCGGACGCCGGTGTCGCTGATCCAGTAGCCCGACAGCGCCGGGGTTCCCCCCTGGCCGGTGGCCTGGACGAAGTAACCGGTGCCCGGAGTCACCGCGACGCGCTGCGCGGTGCCGGCCGGGCCCGCCAGTGCCACGGTGTGCGCGTCGGCGGGCAGCGGCAGCGTCGCTCCCGCCAGCAGAGTGAGCGAATTCGTCGTGGCACCATCGTGTTTGGTCCAGCGGGCGCAGGTCAGCGGCGCCTTGGTGGCGTCGACGACGGTCAGCGGGCGCTCCGGGTACGCCGCGGTGTTGATCGCGGTGGAGACCGGGATGCGGGCGACCTGGTCGGCGCTCAGCCGCGGCGGTTGCTCCAGACCGTACGAGTCGGTGTTGCGCAGAATCGCGGCGACGACCTGTGAAATCGGTTGCAGGCCATCGTCGAGGACCGCGTAGTACCGCACCGCGTTGTCGGTGGCGGCCTCGGTGGTGACGGCGGTGACCACGGCGCCGACGGGTGCCGCGACCGGCATGGGGTACGGCGTCGGCTGGCCCGCGTTGACGATCACCGGTGCGGCCAGCGGGGCCGACTCGGGGATCGCGTTGAACAGGCCATCGGCGATGGCACGGGGCGCGGGCAGGGCAGTTCCGTTGGCGCCCAGGCCGAGTGCTGCCGTCACCGCGCGGTTGTTGAGGTCGACCGCGCTGCGCTTGCCGTTCCACAGCAGCCAGCTGCCGCCGTTGACGCCGGCGGAGCCGACACCGTCGTTGCGCACCAGCACGGCATCGTTGGCACCCAGCGCGGCCGCGCGCGATCCGCCTTCGGCGAGCGGGCCGGTGATCAGGGTGGCCCCCACGACCTCGCCCGTGGCCGCGTCACACACGGTCCAGTCGGCGTCACGAGAAGTGTTGGGCACCATGCGTTCCGGGGCGCCCGGGATGCCGATGAGGCTGCCGCGCGGGAACTTGTCCAGTTCCGCGCTCGGGACGAGGGTCGGGTTGTCGGGCCGTCCGGCGATGAGCCGGGCCGACGTCAGATTGAGGACAGGGTGCAGTTGGTCGCCGACCCGGACATACAGCGCCGAGGTCTCCCGGTCGGCCAGGATCACGTTGTTGCCCGCGACACCCGCCGGCCGGATCAGGGAGAAGACGAAGCAGCCCGCCAGGCCGGTGACGAGCACCAGTGCGCCGACCAGAACCGAGCGGCTCTGGGTCCGCAACGGGTCGACCAGCATGCGGGTGTCATGCAGGGCCACACCAGAGGCGATGCGCCGCATGAGGAATCGCCAACCGGACACCTGGTGCCGTGTGACGAATCCGCGGCGGTAGTGGATCTGGTCCGGGTTGTCGTTCACCGGAGTACGGGAACTGAATGTCTTACGCTCTTCGCTGCTCATTGCCCGGGCACCGCCAGTCCGAGGCCGCGCAGCAACGGCGCGGCCGAGTTGCTGACGTCACCCGCGGTGATCGTCATGAGTTCGTCATCGGTGAAGTCATGTGCGGCAAGGTGATCCAGCCGGTACTCACGTTCTTCCTCGGAGCGCTCCACCAGGTTTCGGACGAAGCGGCCGTTACCCGCGATGTCCAGGCTGCGGCGCGCGACACCGGCCGCGTCGGGCGTCGTCGCCGTCGCGAGGTGCCCGAACAGCTGCTCCATCTCCTTCTGCGCCGCGGGTTCGAAGACGCTGTCGCGCTTTTCGGCCATCCGCATGGCGATCTCGGTGAGTTCGGTCGCCGAGTAGGACGGGAAGTCGATGCTGCGGGTGAAGCGCGAGCGCAGACCTTCGTTGGTGTCCAGGAACATGTCCAGGTCCTTGCGGTAGCCGGCGATGATCACGACCAGGCGGCTGCGGTCGTTCTCCATGCGGGCCAGCAGGGTGTCGATGGCGACCAGACCGAAGTCGTTCTTGGCGCCGGTGGACACCAGTGCGTACGCCTCGTCGAGGAACAGCACGCCGTCGAGCGCGCTGTCGATGATCGCGTTGGTCTTGGCCTCGGTTTCACCGATGTGCTGGCCGATCAGGTCGGCACGGTGCACCTCGCGCACCGTCTCTTTACGCAGCAGGCCCAGGCCGCAGTAGATCTTGGCGACCACGCGGGCGATGGTCGTCTTACCGGTTCCGGGCGGTCCGGCGAACACCAGGTGATTGGTGCGCTGGGCCACGGCCAGGCCCCGCTCCTGCCGTCGAATCGACATGGCCACAGAGCTTTTCAGCCGGGCCACCTGATACTTGACCTCTTCCAGGCCGATGAACTCGGCGAGCTCGGCCTCGGCTTCGACGAGCAGATGGGCCTTGCGTGACTTGGCATCCGGGTCCACGAAGTCGGCCTCGGTCGGCTCGGTCTCGGGATCCCACGGGTTGTGCCGGGCCTCGATCCTGGCGGCGGTCGTCGGGTCGATGCCGAAGCTGGTGTCGGTCAACGCATGTTCGGCGGCGGTGTTGTCGGGGTGCGCGGCATACAACTCGGCCAGCACGTCGTTGGCCTCGTCGTCCTCGCCCTGCGCCCGCAGCGACAGCGCCTTGACGAACGTGCCGTCCACGGCGGCGACGGACACCGGTCCCTCGGGATCCTCGAGGTGCGAGAGCGCGGGAGCGAACATGCCCAGGTGTGCCAGGGCGATACCCAGCGCCACCCGCGCGGCGTGCGCGTAGTTCGCGTCGAGGTTGGGGTCGTTGACGATCGGGGTCAGCTGCCGGACGACGTCGGACCAGCGGCGGGTGCGGTGGTGCATCGCCACCCGCACCCAGCGCGCCGGCAGCCAGCCGGGCTTGCGGTCGAGCAGGTCGCCGACCAGCTGATCGGCCTCTTCGTAGGCGCCGGCACCGGCGAGCGTCGCGGCGTAGGCCAGCTGGAAACCGTCGCGGTCGGCGGCGCGGAACTGCAGGTACAGACCACTGTCGTAGGTGAAGCCCAGATCGCCGTCGGCGAGGTCGAGGGCCTGCTGCAACACACCCGCCGACGAAACCGTCCGCCAGATGGCCTCGACCACGTCGGGCGTTGCCGCGCCTGCGGCAGCCAAGCCGGTCCAGGCGTCGCAGTGCTCGCCGGCGATGCGCGTCAGAGTCAGGAAGCCACCCAGGGCGGCATCGAGGTCGGCCGGGCGACGACGGCCGTCGACGGTGAGGCCGAGCGCCAGGCAGCCGGTGGCGAACCGGGTCAGCACGTCACGGTCGACCCGTGATACCCGCTGTGCCGCATCAACTTCGGCCACCACTGTGTTACTGCCCGCGGTGCTCGGTCGCACGTGGGTCCTTTCCGTCGTCGACACGCCAGGGGACAATCCACTCATCTGGCGGCCGCCCTAAGAAGGAGTCGGCATGCGGATCGGGTTGGTTCCCGACGGGCCGAGAGACGGGCACTGTGCCGTCGTGCGGGCGCGCCTTGCTGGAAGTGCGCCGCGGCGGATACCGCAAATGTGTCAGTGCCCATATCTGTGTTCGCGGGATATTAGAGTCCCCGCATATCTCCTTAAGTATGCCTAAGCTAACCCCTGCGAAGTTAGCATTGCATAACTTAAGTTGTCGAGACGCACCCCACCGCTTCAGCAGGTGACGACGCTCACTCCTTAACGGCAGTGACCAGGGTGTTCGAGGCGATCATGGTCGCCGCTTCGGGGTTCGTCGGCACCGGACGGCCCACCGAGCGGAAGTAATCAGCGAGCCCGGTTGCCTCGGCGCGCCAGCCCCGCGCGCCGAACCAGTCCGCCGCGGGCGCGATCTGCTCGTTGTAGATCAGCTTGAAGAAGCCCTCCGCCATCTCGTCCCCGGCAGCCCGCTTGGCCGCGAACACCTCGGCAGGCATCGGCCTGCCCTCTTCGATCGCCACCCAGCTGCCGGGTGCCGCCAGCTCATCGATACCGGTGAACAGATCGCCCTGTGCCGTCGCGGGCAGATAGATCAGCAGCCCCTCGGCAATCCACGCCGAGGGGCGCGACGGGTCGAAGCCGGCATCGGTGAGCGCTGTCCGCCAGTCGTCGCGCAGGTCGACGGCGATCTCGCGGCGTTCCGCCTTCGGATCGGCCCCATTGCCCGCCAACACTTCCCGCTTGAACTCGAGGACCTGGGGCTGATCGAGCTCGTAGATGACGGTGCCGTCCGGCCAGTCCAGGCGGTAGGCGCGAGAGTCGAGCCCCGCGGCCAGCAGCACGACCTGACGCACGCCGGCCGCCGCCGCGCGCTGGAAGTACGTGTCGAAGTACTTGGTCCGCGCGCCCTGGAAGTTGATGAACGGTTCGCCGAACTCCGGCGTCGCCAACGGGTGTTCCGGCGCCTCGCCGTCCAGCACGTCGGCCCAGACGCCGCCGACCGCGCGGGTGAACACTTCGGCATAGTGGTCCACCGCAAGCGGATTGGGCTTGGCCGCTTCCAATGCTCGCGCCGCGGCCACCATCACCGCAGTCGATCCAACACTCGAGTTGATGTCCCAGCTGTCATTGTCGGTCCGCACCCGCGCGAGGGTACGCCGACAACATGGACGTCTACCGAGACGAGACTCAGACCAGCGGGCGGCCGGTGCGGAGGCGCCAGTCCAGATCGCGCAGCATCCAGTTGAACGGGAACCGCCGCAGCGGCCCGGGCAGGACCCGGTTGACCGCCTTCACGACTTTCATCACCGAGTTGAAACGCTTCTGCCGCTTGGCATCCCACGGCAACCGCATCTCGTCGCGGAAACGTTGCGGCAGGAAGCCCGTGGTGAGCAGCAGGGAGAACGACTCGAACCAGCGCTGCAGCGGACCGGGAAGTTGCAGCCCCTTCATCCGCACCGCCGCGATCGGGTACAGGTACTCGCGCACCGTGTCGTCGATGTGCACCTGGTCCAGCGACTCCTGCCAGTACTTGTCGAAGGCGGCCCGGTCGGCCGGCCACATCTCGGGCGTCACCTGCAGTGTGGTGCCCATCGTCATGCCCTGGCGGTAGAACTCCTCGGCGGTCTCGTCGTCCAACTCACCGACCACCATGCGATAGACGTCGAGCGCGCCCTTGAACAGGCACGCCGCCACCCACAGCTGCAGGTTCTTGTCCATCGCGCTGTACTTCACCGGGCTGTCCGGGGTCGAGTACACCTGCCGGTGCGCCGTGTTCACCGCGCTGCGGTACGCCGCCTTCTGTTCGTCGGATCCCAGGATCGCGACCGCGAGGTACGTGAACGTCGTGCGGGCGCGCTTGATCGGATGCAGGTCGGTCCGGCCGCTCTCCACGCGGCTCTCGACGACGCCGTAGCCGACGCCCGGCCGCGCGAGCTGCATGATCACGTTGGCCGGGCCCGCCAGCAGCGCCGCACCGACCAATCCGTCGGCGTACTGGACGTTCCGGCGGACCCGACGGCCGGGCGCGCAAGCGTTGACCGGCATCTCGACCAGATCGACCGTCATTGGTCACTCCTCGTAAAAGTGAGAACGATTGATTCCTGATATTGCCCGCGGCACGGTGCAGGTGTCAAGATGGCGGGGTGCCTCAGGTACGGCCGTACCGCGGGATCGACGCGGCAGAACGCCTGGCCCAACGACGGGCCCGGCTGATCGACGCCGGACTGGAGATTTTGGGTGCCGCGCCACCGGCACCGGAGCTCACCGTCCGGACCATCTGCGCCGGAGCGGGCGTGGCGATGCGCTACTTCTACGAAAGCTTCACCGACAAGGACGTTTTCGTCGAGGCGGTGTTCGACCATGTGATCGCCGAGCTCGCCACCACGACGCAGGCGGCGGTCGCCGCGGCGCCGCCCGACGAGCAGAGCCGCGCCGGTATGGCCAACATCGTGCACGCCATCGCCGACGACCCCAGGGTCGGCCGCCTGCTGTTCAGCGCCCAGCTGTCCAACGAGGTCGTGGCCCGCAAGCGCAACGAGTCGACGGTCTTCTTCGCCATGCTGCTCGGCCAGCACGCCGGCGACGCCCTTCAGTTGCCGGCCGGAGACCGGCGCCGGGCCAGCACTCATTTTGCCGTCGGGGGCGTCGGCCAGACGCTGAGCGCCTGGCTGTCGGGCGAAATCACCTTCACTCCAGACGAATTGATCGATCATCTGGCGCTGCTGCTGGACACGCTCGGCAAGCGGGCCGTCCGCCGGTGAACGGCCCCCAGCTGCACCGGCCCCGGCCGCCGCTGAGCCAGCACATCGACTTCATCGGGTACTGGGCGCACGGCGGCGGCACCGCCGATCGGAGCCGGGCACTGCCGCGCGGCGCGGTGACCGTGGTGATCGATGTCGGCGGGCGAGATCGCGTCGACTTCTTCTCCGCCGACGGCGCCATCCGAATGCCGGTCGAGCCGTCATTCCTCACCGGCCCGGGCACGCTGTCGTACGTCACCCGGATCGATCCCGGCGAAGCGGTACTGACCATTCATTTCCGGCCCGGCGGCGCGCTGCCGTTCTTCGGAATTCCGTTGGCGGACTTGGAGAATTCCTGCGTCAACCTGACCGACCTCTGGGGGGCCGCCGCCACCCAGCTGCGCGAGCAACTGATCGAGACACCGGGCTGGCCGCGGCGCATCGAGATCGTCGAAGCCTTCCTCCTCGCCCGGTTGCGGCCGGTATCCCACACGCTGATGCCCGTCCTGCACACCGCCGAACACCAACCGTCGCTTCGGGTTTCCGATGCGGCCGAACTGACCGGCCTCTCCCCCAAACGCCTGATCGCGACATTCCGGAACGAGATCGGGCTCACCCCGAAGGCCTATCTGCGCGTGCGGCGACTGCAGGCCGCCCTGCGCCTGCTCGATGCCGGCAGCAGCGACGGCGCCGGCGTCGCGGCCACTCTCGGGTACTTCGATCAACCCCACTTCGTGCGCGAGTTCCGCGGGTTCACCTCGGTCACGCCGACGCAGTACACCCAGCGGCGCAGCGCGCTGCCGAGTCACGTCGGGCTGTCGGGATAGTCGCGGAGGCGGCAAAAATATCCAAGCGCCGGGCTCGGCTGACCGGCAGCATGGAGGCATGCACGAAGGAGCACAGGCCGTCGCGAACACCGGTCTTCTGGTCGCCGCCATCCGGGCCGATGAATCCCGCCGTCCCGACCGCCTTTTCACCGATCCGTTCGCCGAACGCCTGGCCGGTGAGACGGGCCGCCGACTGCTCGCGGAGGCCGTCGCCGAAGCCGGGGACCGCCCGACGCGGCAGATCGTGGTGCGCACCCGATTCTGGGACGAGGCCCTGCTGCGCGCCACGCAGTCTGTCCGCCAGGTCGTCATTCTCGCCGCGGGCATGGACGCCCGCGCGTTCCGGCTGCCCTGGCCCGGCGGCACCACCGTCTACGAACTGGACCAGCCCGATGTGATCGCCGCCAAGGCCGCGGCACTGGCAGGCGAAGAACCGTCGTGCACCCGGGTTGCCGTCGGCGTCGATCTCACCGGTGACTGGACAGATGCCTTGCGGTCCAATGGCTTTGACGACCGGCAGCCGACGGTGTGGTTGATGGAAGGCCTGCTGCAGTACCTCGACGCGGCCGCCGTCGGCACGCTCTTCGAACGGGTCGACGCGCTGTCCGCGGCCGGTTCGGTGCTGCTGTACGACGTCGTCGGCAAGACGCTGCTCGACGCACAGCTGCTCGCGGCGGTACGCCAGTCGATGGCCCGCAACGGCGCGCCGTGGCTGTTCGGGACCGATCAACCGGGTGAGCTCGCGGAGCGCCACGGCTGGTCGGCCGTCGTCACCGATGTGGCTGTGCCGGGCAATGAGTGGGGACGCTGGTTCGCCCCCGCGGTACCGATGGACGTACCCGACGTGCCGCGCGGTTACTTCGTCGAGGCGACGAAGTAGCCGCGCCTGCGCCGTGACGTCAGGTCAGGTGGTCGAATTCACCGCTGACATGGCGGATATGAGCGTCGGCGGAGCGGTGCACGATGTCCTTGGCGTCGTGGTCGATCTCGTCGCCACCCAGGGTGTAGAGCCGGTCGTATTCGTAGGCATCAAGGCGGTCGACGATACGCCGAACCACTGCCGCCGACAGCGGCAAGTGCTTGGGGTACATGCGCTGGAACGACACCCAGTCTTTGGCCAGGGCGCCCGAGATGGTGTCCCCGACGAGCAGCGTGCCGTCCGGGCACACCGCCACGGCACTGCCCCGCATGTGACCACCCACGTGCACCAGCCGAAGTCCCGGCAGCGGCTCGATCTCGCTGTCCCAGTATTCGATGACCGGATCGGCGACCGGAACCCATTCCTGGTCACGGGCATTCACGTAGACCGGGGCGCCGCCGAACGCCTTGCTCCAGGACAGCTGGGCGCCGAACATATGGGGATGGCTCGACGCGATCACCGCGACCCCGCCGAGCGCATTCACCAGACCGACGATCGAATCGTCCAGGTAGCTCGGCGCATCCCACAACATGTTGCCGGCAGCAGTCTGCACCAGATATGACCGGTGCCCGATCGCGAACCGGGGTGCCCTGCGCAGGCTGTGCACTCCCCGGCCATGGTCGACGTATTCGGTCTGATGTGGCTGCGCGGCAAGACGTTCCAGAGTCGTCCAGGTGCCATGTGGTGGCAAGTGGCCGCATTCCTCGATGGGAACGACCTCGACCGTGAAAACACAACTGTTCTCGGGCGGCCGCGTGTCGGTGTCGGCGTGCTCGACTCCACATCCGTCGCAAATCCAAGTAGGCATGCACCCAGCCTGCAAGCTCAACCATGGTTGAGATCAAGGTGCAGTGTTCGAGAGCACTTCCAGCCAGGGATGATCCGGATGCACCTGCGACAGCCAACCGGACAGCCGGGATCGCCGGGACCGATCCATCATCGGGAGTGCGCGCAGAAAGTCTGCTTGATCTTTGGTGCGTTGCGCTTTCGCCTTGAACAGGAGCACGACCTCGGGGATCAGATACGGGATGCCGGTGTCGGTATGAAGAATCAGCTCGTCGTACGGCATGGTGATCGAAGCGTCGCGGCGGCACACCCACCGGTCGCCGACGTGCGGCTCCCGGAAAACGTCGAGGCGGTAGTACCCGGTCGCCGGGTCACGCAGCCAGGTCTGGTGCATGGTGTCCGCTTCTTCGGGGAACGGCCAGACACGACCGCCGCCGACGACATCCCATTCGAAGCCCGGAAACGCGCCGACGAGCCCGGCGAATTGGTCACGCGGAACTCCGATTTCGAGATCGTCGTGGGCACGTCCCAGCCCACCGACGAACAGGTCCAGCGCCCAACCCGCGGCGACATACCAGCGGGCCGAGGTGCCCGAGAGCCGTTCGGCGACTTCCGTCGGTGTCCAGGCCTGCCAGAGCCGATCGCATTCCTCGGCCGACAGCAGGCGTCCGGTCATCAGAGTCAGGCCGGAGCCACCGCCGGCCTCCGGTCGGCCGCTGTCCGCGGCTCGGTCACCGTATCGGCCTCGGTGAATTCCTTGGTCCAGCAGGCGAATTCCAGCGTGATGCCGTCCGGGTCCTGGAAGTAGAACGACCGCACGTACACACCGGGATGCACCGTGGCCGACGCCTGCATGGGGCTCTCGTCGTGGTTGAGTACCGGGCCGACCCGCACGCCCTTTTCCTTCAGCCGCTTGCGGTACTCGTCGAACTTCTCCGCGGGCACATGAAAGGCCAAGTGGTTCAACGAGCCGACGGCACTCACGAACTCGCCGAGGCCGGGCAGCGCCGCCGGCTGCGAGATGCCGGGCTCCCCGTCGGGCGCCTGCGCGAACCAGAAGAACGCCACGCAGTCGCCGTTACCGGCGTCGAAGAAGAAGTGCTGCCCCATGCCGCCCGGCAGATCCAGTGACTTGACCAACGGCATGCCGAGCACGCCCGAGTAGAAGTCGACGGTCCGCGCCATGTCCGCGCAGACGAGGGCGACATGGTTGATGCCGCCCAGCTCGAATTCAGCGTTGCGGTTGTCGGGCTTGATCATCGTGCCACTCCTGACGACAGGGTCTGGTCAATCACCTAATCTGAATCTAACATCAGGTTCAGGTTTGATCAATGACTCTTCGGAAGGACGCCACCGTGACCGTCGCGCCCCGCGAGCAGCTCCCCACCGTGCGGGGCCGCCAGACGCAGGCGGCGATCGACAGCGCCGCGCGCGCCGTCATTGCCCGCAAAGGCATTCTGGCGACCACCATTTCGGACATCGCGGCCGAGGCCGGCCGCTCCACCGCGTCGTTCTACAACTACTACGACTCCAAGGAGGCGATGGTCCATGAATGGGCACAGCGCTTCCGCGACGAAGCCCGCGAGCGGGCCCTGCCGGCCATCAGCGCCGAACTGACCAACTGGGAACGCTCCCACCAGGCCGCCGCCGCGCACTGGGAGACCTACCGGCACCGGCTTGCCGAGGTCATCGCCATTTCCCAGCTGGCAATGATCAACGAGGATTTCGCGCAGTATTGGTCCGAAATCTGCGAGCTACCGATCTCCCTGATCGTGTCGATGGTCAAACACGCTCAGCAGCAAGGCTTCTGCCCGGACGACAATCCACGGCTCGTTGCCGTGGCATTGGTATCGATGCTGAACCAGTTCTGCTATACCCAATTGTCAGGCGACGGCGCCACCACCGCAGACGACGACGCCTGCGTCACCACCCTGGCCAACATCTTCTACCGGACCATCTACCACGAGGGGAATCCGCGTACATGAACAGACCCGGAAGTTCGTCCGCCGCGGGAGTCACCCGAGAATTCATCGGAATGGACTCGCCCACCGCGCTGCGCGCCGGGTCCGGTGGCCACCCGTGCCAGGGCATCTACTACCGGGGCATGGGCCGCAAGCCCAAGGTGGCGATGATCGCCACGCACTACCAGATCGACTTCGCCGAGCACTACCTCGCCGACTACATGGCAACCCGCGGTATCGGGTTCCTCGGCTGGAACACCCGATTCCGCGGCTACGAATCCAGCTTCCTGCTCGATCACGCGCTCGTGGACATCGGGGTCGGGGTGCGCTGGCTACGCGAGGTGGCCGGCGTGGAAACCGTTGTTCTGCTTGGCAATTCAGGCGGCGGATCGCTCATGGCCGCCTATCAGGCCCAGGCGCTGTCACCGCACATCACCCCACTGGACGGGATGCGCCCGGCCGCGGGCGTCTACGACCTGCCGCCGGCCGACGGCTACATCTCCAGCGCGGCACACCCGGGCCGACCGGACGTGCTCACCAATTGGATGGACGGTTCGGTGACCGACGAAACCGACGCGCTGGCAACCGATCCCGATCTCGACCCGTTCGCCGAGCACAACGGCCCGCCCTTCTCCCCGGAATTCGTTCAGCGCTACCGCGACGCGCAGGTCGCCCGAAACCACGCGATCACCGACTGGGTGGAAGCCGAGTACGCGCGTGTCCGCGCCGCGGGCTTCCGCGACCGCCCCTTCACGGTCATGCGGACCTGGGCCGACCTGCGCATGATCGACCCCACGCTCGAACCCACCAAACGCCCGGCCAATCAGTGCTATGCGGGCACCCCCGTCCAGGCCAACCGCTCGGCCAACGGCATCGCCGCCGCCTGCACGCTGCGCAGCTGGCTGACGATGTGGAGCCTGCGTCACGCGCAGACCCGGGCCGAACCGCACCTGGCCCTCATCGACAACCCCGCGCTGGTGATCAACGCCGAGCAGGATTCCGGCGTGTATCCCTCTGACGCGCAACGCATCTTCGACGCCCTGGCGTCCACGGACAAGACGCTGCACGCCATCGACTCCGACCACTACTTCACGACCCCGGGCGCCCGCAGCGAACAGGCCGATCTCATCGCCAAATGGATCGCCAAGCGGTGGCGGTGAATCCGGCCATCCGGGTACTGGCGCACTTCACGCCCGGCCCGCGCGTTACCGAATTCCTGGCCCCGCTCGGCGATCTGGTCGATGTGCGGTTCTGCGCCGCGGACGACGACGCGACGTTCTACCGGGAACTGCCGGAGGCCGATGTGCTGTGGCATGTCCTGCGGCCGGTCAGCGCCGACGATCTGGAACGGGGCCGGCGCCTCAAGCTGGTCCACAAGATGGGCGCGGGCGTCAACACCATCGATGTCGATGCCGCGACGCGCCTCGGCATTGCCGTGGCCAACATGCCCGGCGCCAACGCGCCGTCGGTCGCCGAGGGCACCGTCATGCTGATGCTGGCCGCCCTGCGCCGGCTACCGGAACTCGACCGCGCCACGCGCGCCGGCGCCGGCTGGCCCACCGACCCGACGCTCGGCGAGACGGTGCGGGATCTCGGCAGCTGCACCGTCGGCCTGATCGGGTACGGCAACATCGCCAAACGAGTCGAGACCATCCTCACCGCCATGGGCGCGACCGTCGTGCACACCAATACCCGTGGCGCACAGGGCCACCCCGGCTGGCGGACGCTCCCCGACCTGCTGGCCGTCAGCGATGTCGTCTCGCTACACCTGCCGCTCACCGAACACACCGAAGGACTGCTCGACGCCGCGGCGCTGTCGCGGATGAAACCGGGTGCGGTCCTGGTCAACACCTCACGCGGCGCCGTCATCGACGAACCCGCGCTGGTCTCCGCACTACAGCACGGGCCCCTGCAGGCCGCGGGCCTCGACGTCTTCGCCACCGAGCCCGTCGACGCCGCCAATCCACTGCTCAAGCTCGACAACGTCGTCGTCAGCCCGCACACCACGTGGTACACCGCCGACACCATGCACCGCTACCTGGCCGAAGCGGTCGGTAACTGCGAGCGACTCGCCGCTGGACAGCAGCTGGCCAACGTAGTGAACGAAGTGAACCTCTAAACACCCGTCAAGTGGGTTACTCTCGGAACCAACCGACCAGTTATTTGGTTGGGTGCGCCCTGCACAGCCCACAGCCGGTCACAGGAGGCAACGATGCCCATCGCGATCACGTCCGAGCACAACGATCTGGCCGATTCGGTCCGATCCCTGGTGGCGCGGGTCGCGCCGTCCGAGGTCTTGCACGAGGCCCTCGAGACCCCGATCAGCAACCCGCCGCCGTATTGGGCCGCGGCCGCCGACCAAGGCCTGCAGGGCCTGCACCTGTCGGAAGCCGTTGGCGGACAAGGCTTCGGCATCCTCGAACTCGCGATCACCCTGGCCGAGTTCGGCTACGGCGCCGTCCCCGGCCCGTTCGTCCCGTCGGCCATCGCCAGTGCGCTGATCGCCGCGCACGACCCCAAGTCGGCCCTGCTGCCCGGCCTGGCCTCCGGCGAGATCATCGCCGCGTACGCCTTGAACTCGGGCCTGACCGCCACCACCCAGGGCGACGGACTCGTCGTCAGCGGTGAGATCCGCGCCGTCCCCGCGGCCGCGCAAGCCGAGCTCCTGGTGGTGCCCGTCGACGGCCGGTGGGTGGCCCTCGACACCGCGAGCCTGCAGATCGACCCAGTCCAGAGCGTCGACCCGCTGCACCCCGTCGCCCACGTCCGCGCCGACGCCGTACCGGTCGCCGCCGACCGCATCCTCACCGGCCTGGACCAGTCGCACGCCCGGGCCCTGATCACGACGCTGCTGTCGGCCGCATGTGTCGGCGTCGCGCGGTGGGCCACCGACACCGCCGCCGCGTACGCCAAGATCCGCAAGCAGTTCGGCCGCCCCATCGGTCAGTTCCAGGCCATCAAGCACAAGTGCGCCAACATGATTGCCGAGACCGAGCGGGCCACGGGCGCCGTCTGGGATGCCGCCCGCGCGCTCGACGAGCACGCGTCCGGTGACGCCGAATCCGACTACCTGTTCGCCGCCGCGGTGGCCGCGACCCTGGCGCCCGTCGCCGCGCAGCACTGTGCGCAGGACTGCATCCAGGTGCACGGCGGCATCGGCTTCACCTGGGAACACGACACCAACGTGTACTACCGGCACGCCATCGCGCTGGTCGCCGGATTCGGCCGGGCCGCGGACCACCCGCGCCAGGTCGTGGACCTCGCCACGACCTCCGGCATGCGGTCCATCGACATCGACCTGGACCCGGACACCGAGAAGCTGCGCGCCGAGATCCGGGCGGAAGTGGCTGCGCTGAAAGCACTTCCGAGCGGACCGGAGCGCAACGCCGCGATCGCCGAAGGCGGCTGGGTGCAGCCGCACCTGCCGACGCCCTGGGGCCGGGCCGCAGAGCCGATCGAGCAGATCATCATCGCTCAGGAGTTCAGCACCGGAAAGGTGCGCAGGCCACAGATGGGCATCGCGGCGTGGATCATCCCGTCGATCGTCGCGTTCGGCACCCACAAGCAGCAGCAGGACTTCCTGCCGCCGACGTTCCGCGGCGACATGATCTGGTGCCAGCTGTTCTCCGAGCCCGGTGCCGGCAGCGACCTCGCCAGCCTGACCACCAAGGCCGTCAAGGTCGACGGCGGCTGGCGCATCACCGGCCAGAAGATCTGGACGACGGGAGCCCAGTTCTCCGCGTGGGGTGCGCTCCTGGCCCGGACCGACCCCAACGCGCCGAAACATCAAGGCATCACGTATTTCCTGCTCGACATGAAGAGCCCCGGCGTCGAGGTGAAACCGCTGCGCGAGCTCACCGGCAACGCGATGTTCAACACCGTCTTCATCGACGACGTCTTCGTGCCCGACGACATGGTGCTCGGCGAGGTGAACCGCGGCTGGGAGGTCAGCCGCAACACCCTGACCAACGAACGGGTGTCGATCGGCAGCAGCGAGCCGCCGTTCCTGGCCAGCCTCGATCAATTAGTGGAGTTCCTGCGGGACGGCGAATTCGACGAACTGCAGCGCCACGAAGCCGGCAAGCTCATCGCCGAGGGCCACGCCGCGAAGTTGCTCAACATGCGCTCGACGCTGCTGACCCTCGCCGGTGGCGATCCGATGCCGGCCGCCGCGATCTCCAAGCTGCTCTCGATGAAGACCGGCCAGGGTTATGCCGAATTCGGGGTGGCGTCATTCGGCAGCGACGCGGTTGTCGGTGACCCGCAACAGCCCTCCGGCCGGTGGGACGAATACCTGTTGGCCGGCCGCGCGACGACAATCTACGGCGGCACCTCCGAGGTGCAGTTGAACATCATCGCCGAGCGGCTGCTGGGCCTGCCGCGCGACCCGTAACCGCCGCCACCAACGGACGGGAAACCCTCATTTCAGTGCAGAAATGGGGGTTTTCCCTATTGTCCGCGGCTGGTCGGCCAGGTGTACCGTTGACGTAGGCGGAAACATGTTTGGTGGTGATGGTCATGACCACAACAGAGCCGGCCACACGCGCGTCGCGCATACTGCGGCCGGTCTTCATAGCAGCCGTTGCGATCGCGTTCACGATCCTGCCGACGGCGCTGCGCAGCCCGACCGTCACGCTGCAGGCGACCGGCGAGCCGTGCGTCAACGGCATCGTCCCGTGGAACCCCTACGTCGTGAACTGCAACCTGCCCGATCGCAATACGCCCAGGGTGCGCGGCGCCGCTCCCGACGCGGGCGCCATCATCGCGTGCCGCGGCAGGCCGGCCTGCCTGTCCTGGTACGTCAACGGGTACTAGAGGTCCATCTCCCGTAGCGCGCGCTTGAGGATCTTGCCCGTGGGGTTACGCGGCAGCTCGTCGAGGAAGACGACCTCACGCGGAACCTTGTAGCGCGCCAGGTGATCTCGGACGTAGGACTTGATGTCGTCCTCGCTGACCGTCGCCCCCTCGGTCTTGACGACGAAGGCCCGCAGCCGCGCGCCGAAGTCCTTGTCGTCGACGCCGATCGCGGTCGCCTCCACCACCTCGGGATGCCCGCTGATCAGGTCCTCGACCTCGGCAGGGAAGACGTTCTCGCCGCCCGACACGATCATCTCGTCGTCACGGCCACTGACATACAGCAATCCCCGCTCGTCGAAATAGCCGACGTCGCCCGACGACAGCATCCCGTCGATGATCTCCTTGCCACCGCCGCCGGTGTACCCCTCGAACGGGAATGTGGTGCCGACGAAGATGCGCCCGACGCTGCCCTGCGGCAGTTCCTTGCCGTTGTCGTCGAAAATCTTCACGCGGACGCCCTTGACCACCGGGCCGACCGTCGCCGGGTTGATCGACAGGTCCTGCGGCCGCGCGATGGTGGCGAACGAGATCTCGGTCGACCCGTACAGGTTGTAGATCACCGGGCCCAGATCCTTGAGCGCCCGCGTCGCCAGTTCGGATCCCAACTGTGAACCCGACACGAAGACGATGCGCAGGCTCGACAGGTTCGGCTTCGGTGACGTCTTGTCCAGCTCGTCCAGAATGCGCGACAACATCACCGGCACCACCACCATGGCGGTGACCCGGTGCCGCTCGATGTCGGCGAGCACGGTGGCCGGCTTGAACCGGCGCCGCAGCACCAGCGTGCTGCCGAGCAGCATGGCGATGGTCGAGTGCAGGTACCCGAGCGCGTGGAACATCGGCGCGGGCAGGCTGGTCACCTCACCGGATTTGAACGGCACTGACGACAGCACGCCACCCACCGGGGCGAGCGACGGCGGGGCACTTCGGTTGGCGCCCTTGGGAGTTCCCGTGGTGCCGCTGGTCAAGATGATGATGGACGCCGATTTGGCCGCCTTCGGCGGCGCCAGGCTGCTGGTCCGGGCGATGACCTCGGCCAGGGATTCGTCGATGCTGCCCGACGGTTCCGGCTTGTCCGGGTTGTGCCCCAGTGCCCGCAGCTTGCCCAGGGGCGGCTCGGACAGCGCGACGGCGCCGGCGTATTCGTCGTCGTAGATGATGAGCTGCGCGCCCTCGCGCTCAGAGACCTCTTTGATCTGTGGACCCGAGAATTCGGTGTTCATCAGGATGATGCGCGCGCCCACCCGCGCCGCGCCGTATACCGAGATCAGGAACCACCGGTGGTTGCGGGCCAGGATCGCCACGCCTTCCCCGGCCTGAACCCCCTTGGCCCGCAACGCGTTGGCCGTGGCGTTCACGGCGTCGTCGAACTCCTGGAAGGTGATGTCGCCGTCGTCGTCGATGACGGCGGTGCGGTGCGGGGTACGACGCGCGTTGAGCGCCGGGACCATGCCGATCTCACCCCAGCGGGCGATGTCGGCCAGCATCGCCGCGATGTGCTGTGGCGACTCGAGTTTGAGCGCGCCCGCCTCGAACATCTTCTTGGCGTAGTGCAATTCGGCGGCGCCGCGGTCGACATATTTACCGACCGACTTCTCCAAAGTTTCCTGAACCTTGTTTGCCACCTGTGACGGGAGGTCGGTCAGCTTCGCCATGAGCCAACCATAGGTGACACCGCGGGTAACGCGGCCAGAACTCCAGCCCCAATTCTCGGGCCAATTACGATGACTTCATGGGTGACTCGCGGTCCCTCGAGGTGGGTGGGCGCGAGGTTGTCGTGAGCAACCCCGGCAAGGTGATCTTTCCCGAACCGGGCGTGACCAAGCTCGACCTGGTCAACTACTACCTCGCCGTCGCCGACGGCGCGCTGCGCGGCGTGGCCCGGCGGCCCATGATCCTGAAGCGGTTCGTGAAAGGCATTGCCCAGGAAGCGATCTTTCAGAAGCGGGCACCGGAGAAGCGGCCGGACTGGATCGACGTCGCCGAGCTGAAATACGCGTCGGGCACCTCCGCGAAGGAAGCCGTCATCGACGAGGCCGCCGGGCTGGTGTGGGCCGTCGGCCTGGGCTGCATCGACTTCAATCCCCACCCGGTCCGGGCCGACGACCTGGAACACCCCGACGAGCTGCGCGTCGATCTCGATCCGATGCCGGGTGTCGAGTGGCCGCAGATCCTCGACGTCGCAGCTGTCGTCCGCGACGTGCTCACCGACTACGGGCTGACGGCCTGGCCCAAGACGTCCGGCTCGCGGGGCTTCCACATCTACGCCCGGATCGAGCGGAACTGGCCGTACAAGCAGGTGCGGTTGGCGGCCCAGACCGTGGCCCGTGAGGTGGAGCGACGGGTGCCCGACCTGGCGACCAGTCGCTGGTGGAAAGAGGAACGCCAGGGCGTGTTCGTCGACTTCAACCAGAACGCCAAGGACCGGACGGTGGCGTCGGCCTACTCGGTGCGGTCGCGGCCCGACGCCCGCGTCTCGACACCGCTGTTCTGGGACGAGGTTCCGGGCTGCCGTCCCGAGGAGTTCACCGTGGCGACGGTGCCCGGCCGGTACGCGCAATTCGGTGACCCCTGGGCCGGGATGGACGACGCTGCCGGCGGCCTGGAGGGGTTGCTGGCGCTGGCCGAAGAACTGGGTCCGATGCCCAAAACCGAGAAATCCGGGGGTGGCGCGTCGGCCGACGGACGCCGGGCGTCGCAGATGCCGCTCATCGAGGTGGCCCGGACAAAGACGCGCGACGAGGCGATGGCCGCGCTCGACGAATGGCGGGCGAAGCATCCGGAAGCGGCATCTGCGCTGGAAGCCATAGATGTTCTGGTCGACGGCATGCGCGGCCCCAGCTCGATCTGGTACCGCATCAGGATCAATTTGCAGCACGTGCCGGAGGAATTGCGGCCGCCGCAGGAGCCTCTCATCGCCGACTATTCGCCGTGGGTCGGGTACCACGGCCATCAGATGCGCCGTCCGTGACCGTTACCCCGCTGAGATCATGTTTGCTAGCTGGAGCAATCACACTTCTTAGCGATGATTTAGGACTTACTCCCCGGTACCTTAACTTGGCCACATAACTTCGATCTCGAGCCGGAGAAACGACACAGCTGTCGGGCGTCCGGCAACATCGAAGGGAGGCATCACATGGCTGTAGTGACAGGCAAGGCCACCGGCGACGCAACAACGTCTGCCGCTTTCCGCTATGGCAATCCGGCGGTCGCCTGCGGCGACGCCGAGGTGCGCGCCCAGTGCCGTCAACTGGCGACGGTGCTCACCGTCACCGGAGTCATCGACGAAACCGATGTGGACCTGGTTGCAGCGCAGGCACGGCGCTGCGTACTCCCAGAGAAGCCGTTCATCCTGGACCTGAGCGGGGTCACCTCGTTCGCAGTGTCCTGCGTCGAACTGCTCGACAAGGTCAACGACAGCTGCATCGCAGCAGGCAACGAGTGGTCTCTCATCGCATCCCAGCCGGTTTCGACCGCACTGCTGGCCTGCGGCGCAGAGTCCGCCTTCCCGACCGCAACCTCCGTCTCGGAAGCGCTGCACCACTTCTCGGACAGCATGTACGAGCGTCGCCGGTTGCTGCCGTTCCTCACCAAGAAGTCCGCGTAAGACAGGAACTGAACATGTTGATCGATCTCCGCTGGCTGAGTGCCCTGCTCCACCACCGTCGTAAGACGCAGATGGCGACGCCGGCCTTCTGACCGCTTCGACCTCCAACACGGTGCCGACACCAATCTGGTGTCGGCACCGTGCTTTTTGTCAGTCTTGATTCCTGTCTGGGCACAGGATCGAACGTCAGGCGCTGAAGTCGATGCGCACGATCGCGCTGTCGTCCCAGACACCGCGGTTCCGCGCCTTCTGCCACTTTTCCCGCCACGGCAGCCCGGCGTGCACCTGGGTCACTCCCGGAATCCTGATCAGCGGCACCAGATTCCACTGCCACCCGTAGCGCCGGTGCAACACCCGGTTGGCCTCGGCCGCGGCCCCATCCTCGAGGATCGTCGCCGTGCCGGTGAATACGGTTGCGCCGCTGCGCTTTCGGCCGCGGTAGTCGCACGCCGTCAGTTCGACTTGCGGATGTGCGCGCAGCCGTGCGGTTTTCGGACCGCGCTTGGTCCGGAACACGATCGAATCCTGCTCGACGGCGAACCAGATCGGCGTATCGACCGGCTCGCCGTCGCGCCGATAGCTCCGGAGCATTGCGTAGCGGGTCCTGCCCAATTCACTGATGTCTGATCGCTGTGTGTTGGTAGCCATACGGACAGTCAACGACTTAGAGTTGGCTTCAAGTCAAGGCCGAACCAGGAGTGTCATGGCCACGTTCACCATCGGCGAAGTGTCGGCGCGCACCGACGTCGCCGCGACGACGCTGCGCTACTACGAACAGATCGGCCTCATCCCGGCGCCGGCACGCGCCGGGGGGCAGCGCCGCTACGACGACACCGTCATCGATCGCCTCAACGTCATCCGGGTGTGCAAGACGGCGGGGTTCTCTCTCGATGAGATCCAGCTGCTGTTCGCCGACGACGCGCCCGGGCGCCCGGCCAGCCGCGCGCTCGCGGAGACCAAGCTTGCCGAGATCGACGCCAAGATCGCCGAACTGCACCTCGCGCGCGCGGTCGTCGAATGGGGCATGCAGTGCACCTGTCCATCGATCAGCGCGTGCAGCTGCGGTATTCACCCCGCCAAGCCCGGGGACACCCGGACGGCCTGAGGCCTGCTGTCAGTGCCCGCCCGCGCGGGAACCGCCGACCTCCGCCGGCAACGGCGGCGGCAACGGCGTGGTCGGTACGGGCGCGGGAGCTCCGGTGACCGGTGTGGGCGGCGCACCCACCGGTGGCGCAGCCGGCGCAGGCGTGGCGGCCGCGGCTCCGGGCAGGGGCCCGCCGCTGCGGAAAAAGGTCATGGGCTCGGACCGGATGGACTGCGAACCCGCGCTGATATCAAGTGATTTCGCGCTGACGGTATAGGTGATGCCATCGCTCGTCGCGGTGTAGCCGCCGCGGCCGTCCGCGCTCGCGGCGACGATCAGCTTCGCGCCGTCGCTGATCCGGACGCCGCGATATTGGTACTCTCCGCCGGCGCTCCTGCAGACGGCGACCCGTGACGATGCGGTACTGCCGAACGCGACCGCGGTATCGCCCGTCGGGCAGCGCGCCGTCGAGTCGAGGAACCCCTGGGCGTCCGTCGCGGGCTCGGCCACCACCAACGGGCTTCCGGCCAGCGCCAACACCGCACCCGTCAGCGTCGCGGCAGCCAGCCCCCCGGCACGGAATCTGAAGTCGGACATCGTCACCACCACATCACACCGTGACCGGTTCGGCGAGCGCCCACACCGCACCGCCGGCAAATGATGTGGCCGTCACAGCGGCCGGGCCTGGATGAATTCTTGGAAAACTTCAGCTTGATTTATTTACCCGGGCAGGGAAATAGTGCACGTATTGCCTGGTCAGGCGGCCGATGGGGGTTTTTGCTCGGCTAGAGGCACCTCCGTCTTTCCGCTACTTTCAGACCGCCTAATTCCGCTCTGCCTCACTGAATCCGGGGTCCATCATGCAAATCGCTGTTCGGCACAACGCACTGCCTTCGTCTCTCGTTGCCGGAATGTGCTCGGTGTGCGTCGTCGCCTCGGTAGGAGCCGCGGCACCGTTGCCCGCGCCGCACTCCCTGCAGGCGGCACATTCCGCTGTGGCCACCGTGTCCCACGTGTCCACCTACGCGGAGAAGTACTACCTGACCGCCTTCCCGGCCGATCTGCTCCAGCTGATCTCGCTGCCGTTCACGGCATACCAGACGTTCCTGAACAACCTCATCGCCGGCCCGAATGAGTTCATCAAGGCCATCAACACGCTCAACGCCGCGATCTACAACCAGACCGTCGGGCCGTTCGTCGCGCAGTTGATCCAGGGCCCGAACGCGATCATCACCGGCCTGAACACCATCAACAAGGCGATCTACAACCAGACGCTCCTGCCGATCGTCAACACCCTGATCGCGGCGCCGAACGCCATCATCAAGGGCATCAACGCGATCAACGCCACCTTCTTCAACGGCACGACCGCGAAGATCCCGGTGCTCATCACCACCGCGATCAACACCGCGATCGCCGCGTTGCAGAACCTCAGCACGCTGCCGGCCACCATCATCAAGGGGATCAGCGCCTTGCCGGGTGCCCTCATCGCCGGACTGCAGGCGCTGCCGGGCGCCATCCTGTCCGGATTCCCGTTGGCCGCAACGCCGTTGGCCGCCACCACGTCGCTGAAGACGCTGGCCTCGACCACGACGCTGCCGACCACCCAGACGCTGTCGCTGACGGCCAAGCCCGCCGCCGCCGAGGCGGAGACGCCGAAGGCCACCGGTGCGACGTCGCCCGAATCCGGCACACCGGGCACGACGCCCACGGGCACCGACACCGGTAAGACGACGGAAACCGCCGGCGCCCCCACGGACAGCCAGACGGACGCCAAGGACACCAGCAAGACCGCCGGCAAGACCGACGAGAAGGCCGAGACCAAGGGCGCCGACACCAAGTCGACCGACACCAAGGGCACCGAGACCAAGACCACCGATGCCAAGGACTCGGGCGCCAAGGACACCGAGACCAAGGGCGCCGACAAGTCGACCGACGACAAGTCCGCGAAGGCCACCTCGGGCAAGTCCAAGAAGACCGACAAGTCCGCGAAGGGCGGCAAGCACAGCGCTCCCGAGGGCGCGAGCGGTTCGGTCTCCGTTCCCGCGGGTTCGACCGGCGGCAAGCACCGCGCCCCCGAGGGCGGCAGCGCGTCGCACGCGTCGAGCAGCAGCAGCAGCCACGACAGCTGACAACTAGCGCAACAACATTGAGGGCTGTGGCTTTTCGAAGCCACAGCCCTCAATGCGTTCCCGTAGGCGGGATCAGAATCAGTAGCCGGGTATCGCCGGAACGACCGGCGAGGACGCCAGCTGCAGCGGCGCCTGCGTCGCGGGAGCCAGCAGACCCGGTGTGGGCACCGTTACCGCCGGGGCGGTGAGGCCCGGCGCCGAAGCCACCGGGGCGGTCGCCGCACCGAGCGCACCGGAGACCGGAGCCGTCGCGGCCCCCAGCGTGCCCGGCAGGGGTGCCGTAACAGCGCCCAGCGTGCCCGGCAGTGGTGCCGTCGCGGCCCCCAAGGTGCCCGGCAGCGGGGCCGTCGCCGCGCCCACGACGCTCGACACCGGGGTCGTCGCCGCGCCCAGCGTGCCCGGAACCGCAGCCGTCGCGCCCGACAGGTTCGGCAGGCCGACCGACGGCACAGAGGGCAGCCCCGGCGGCGTCACCGGCAGGCCGCCGTTCATCAGGGCCGGGATGTTGCCGTTGGCGAGCGCCGTCATGAATGCGGGGCACTGAGTCTGGATCGCGACCTGCGTGGCGAACCCGGCCAGCGGCGGGGCGATGCCGCCGTTGCCGCTCATCTGGGTTGCCGTGCTGGCCATCTGACTACCCGGCTGCACCAGCAGCGGGCAGATCGAGGCACCCACCTCGGCGATCGCGTTGCTGACGGGTCCGTTGTTGCCGATGCCGACATCATTGAGCGCGTCATGGACGACGTCGGCCTGCGCGCGCGGTCCCCACATGAGGGCGGCGGCCACGATGGCGCCGGCCACCACGACAGGTCGCAGCACCGCGGCGGACGTCGCGATGACATCCACCGAGCCGACCTGGGTCCTTCCGGTCTTCGGCCGGCCCGGGCGGGCGGCCACCGGTCGTCTGCGGTACGTCACTTCAGTAGTTGCGGTCATCAGCACGCTCCCTGTTCCTGAGTGCTCGGCGCCACACTGGGCACTGGTTTCACTTCGGTAACGGTGGGCTACAAAAGTCACAAAAACAACACGGACCGATAACCGTTCGAACCCTATGCGTTTCGCTACCTTGATCTCTGAGACCGGGCTGAAATTCTGTCTCCTTTTCTTACGGGAGCTTCAACTCAATAACACCAGTAGTCACATTCGCCCCATTTGCACCTTTTGACACAAATTGAATGTGGCGTCAATACCTGGCCGAAGATCGGCCGTTTCGAGCCCTGTCATCACCAACTCGACCCGCCGTCGGACGTCGAGAAAACCCCGCATCAATTGACGCCGGAGTAGGCCTTACTTTGTTCATAGGTAATGGTCAGACGCGTGTGACATACTGCACTTTGGTCAGAAAAGGGGAGGTGATCTCCGCGTGATGCCCCACGCGCGGCTGCTCGCCGCCTCCAGCCTCGTAACAGCGGGTTTGCTGGCGCTGGGCCCCGCAGCCGTCGTGGCATTGGCCGACACCGACAGCGGCAGCTCCAGCACAGGGACCTCGGGCGGCTCGACCACCGGCGGCACCACGGGCACCACAGGCACCACGACGGGCACGACCACCGGCGGCACCACCACCGGCTCGGACACCTCGTCGACGACCGGTGGCAGCACCACTACCGGCTCCACGACCACGGGATCGTCGACCACCACCGGCTCCACGACCGGCGGCAGCTCGTCACCGAACCTGCAAACCACCTTGGGCGGCATGGTCGGCCAGTTCACCCGCATCATCCAGCACCCGACCAGCGTCATCGGCGGTGCACCGCTGACGGGCCTCGTGCCGGGCGTCAAGCCCAAGCCCGGTCAGAACGCTCCGCTGCTCACCCCCGGCGGCTCGTCGACGTTCTCCGCGCCGGCGCCGGCAAACACCGGGGCACCGCAGCCGTCGGCGGCTCTGACTCCGGAACCGACGAAGAACAGCCAGGACACCGGCCCCGCGACCGAGTCCAAGCCCCCGCTGGCGCAGCTGCCGCTGGCCGCGGCCCAGGTTCCGTTGACCGCACTCGACCTCGTCAAGACCACCATCCCGACGGTCGTCGACGCGGTCCCGATTCCGGGTCTCGCGGCACTACCCGTCTTCGCCGACGCCCTGATCAACCCCATCGAGACCACCGTCCGCGAGTTGGCGACGGCCGCGTCCAACCTGCCGTTCCTGCAATACACGCCGGGCATGCCCGCCATCCAGTTGCCACCGGACAGCCGGTCCTTCCCGCAGAGCTCGTCCCAGCTGCCGAAAACCTTTGCCGCAAGCACTGATTCGTTGCCACGCGACATCTCGCCGGGCGCTCCGGGCACCACCGACAAGCCGGTCCCGCCGGTCCAGCCCCGGAGCGTCTTCGCCGCCGAGTCGCACCTCGTCGCGTCGAAGGACTTCCGGCCGGGTTATCCGGACTACCTGCGGGCCGCCGGCCTCAGTGAGGTGGCGGCGGTCGCCGTCCCGGGGTTCGCCGGCATCATCACGCTCACCGCCGCCGGAGGGTTGGTCGGCTACCGGCAGGCGCGCGCCACCTCGTCGGCACCCGCTCGCGCCCAGCGATTCGTCAACTAGGTCCTGGCCCAGGTCTCCGGACGCGGCGACTTTCGCGGGCGCCCACGGGATTTCCGCCGAGGACTCCCCCGATGCCCGCCGACCGGGAAGAATCGGTCGTGACCGGAATAACCCGGCTTCCTCAATCCGTTGGGAATCGACGTGACCGAACATGAACTGAGCCCCACCGACTGGGTGCGCAAGCAGACCGAACAGATTCTCGCGCAGGGCACCACCGATGGTGTGCAGATCCTCGATCGGCCGGTGGTCCTGTTCACCACCACCGGAGCCAAGTCCGGCAAGAAGCGTCTCGTGCCGTTGATGCGCGTCGAGCACAACGGCCGCTACGCCCTCGTGGCATCCAAGGGCGGCGCCCCCGAGCACCCGTCGTGGTACCACAACGTCAAGGCCCACCCGCAGATCACCGCGCAGGACGGCGACAAGGTCTACGAGCTGACGACACGTGAGCTCGAGGGTGAGGAACGGCAGGAATGGTGGGACCGGGCCGTCGAGGCCTACCCGCCCTACGCCGAGTACCAGACCAAGACCGACCGGCTGATCCCGGTCTTCATCGCCGAATAGCGTCCCGCTCCTCCACCGCAAGCAGCCGCCGCGCGGACTGCAACAAGATGCGGTGGAGTTCGTCGTCGGGGATGTCCTGCAAGTCGGGATCCATCGCACTGCCGTAGACGCCCGAGGTGACCAGCGACATGGTCACCCGGGTCTCGGTATCCGCGCTGTCCATGCCCAGCACCTTGCGCAGGCGCTGGTTGATGGCGCTGCACTCCTCGTGGGTTTTGACCAGGGTGTCGATGGCCGGGTCGCGATAGAAGACGGCCGTCACGCGCCGGTGCCGGACCGCGAGCTCGACGAAACCCGTGATCGCGGCTTCCTGCCGTGCCGCCGCGCTCTCCGCGGCCTCGATCGCCGTGGCCAGTTGATCGAGTTCGGCGAATACCGGCCGGATCACGGCAAGCACGATGTCGTCCTTCGAGTGGAACTGGTAGTACACGGAAGCCTTGCTGACCCCGAGGTGATCGGCGATCATCTGCAACGATGTGCCGTTCACGCCGTGGTCCGCAAACAACGCCAGGGCGGCTTCGATCACCCGTGCCCGCGCCGATCCGCGTGGCCCCACCGATTTGGCCAATCCTCGCTCCCTGTTCAACGCCGACCCGAACCGGTCGTCGTGTAGCGGCGGTCACCGCTGTTGCGGCGACGTCACCTGCGTCACACGGGAAACCCCGATGTGGGCACCGACCTGCATCAATTGATTCGCTTAACTTGTCTAAGTTTACCGTGGTGGATACGCTGAGTCTGCCGATCGGCAGATTGAAATGTGACACAGCTGGAGGTGCCGCACAAGCGGTGCGCAACGCCCCAGCTCACACGGTCCGCCAAGGCATGTCGAGCAACAAGGACGGGGAGGTCAGCGTGACCAAGGAGATCGCAGCGTGATCGGCAATGCGCTCAAGAAGGCGTGGATCCCGTTGCTCATCCTCGCCGTGGCCCTCGTCGCCGGCTTCACCGTGCAGCGCGTACGCACCTACTTCGGCCAGAACCCCGTCATCGTCACCCCACGCAACTTCGCCGACGATGCCAAACCGTTCAAACCCAAGGTCGTCACCTACGAGATCACCGGCACCGGCAGCTACGCCGACATCAACTACCTCGACCTGGACGCCAAGCCCCAGCGCATCGACCACGCGCCCCTGCCCTGGAAGCTCACCCTGTCCACCACCGCACCGGCAGCGTCGCCGAACATCGTCGCCCAGGGCGACGGTGACTCCATCACCTGCACCGTCCACGTCGACGACGAACTCAAAGACACCCGCACCTCCACGGGCGTGCACGCCCAGACCTTCTGCCTGGTGAAATCCGCATGAGCAACCACAGCCTCGATACCCCGACCGACTCGTTTCCCAAGGCCGGGCAGGCACCGCACCGGCCGCTGATCCCGCGGGTCATCCGCACGCTCGCCGTCCCGGTCATCCTGGCCTGGATCGGCATCGTCGTGGTGCTGAGCACGATCGTCCCGCCGCTCGACGAGGTCGGCAAGATGCGCTCGGTCTCCATGTCGCCGCACGACGCGCCGTCGATGATCGCCATGAAGCAGATCGGTTCCGACTTCAAGGAATTCGACTCCGACAGCTCGGCCATGGTGGTGCTCGAGGGCGAGCAGCCGCTGGACGCCGCCGCCCACGCGTACTACGACCAGATCGTCGCCAAGCTCCAGGCCGACACCGCGCACGTCGAGCACGTCCAGGATTTCTGGAGCGACCCGCTGACCGCGTCGGGCTCGCAGAGCGCCGACGGCAAGTCCGCCTACGTGCAGGTCTACCTGCGCGGTAATCAGGGCGAATCGCTCGCCAACGAGTCCGTCGAGACCGTCGACAAGATCCTCAAGAGCGTCCCCGCGCCGCCGGGCGTCAAGAGCTACGTCACCGGTGCGGCCGCCCAGGCGTCCGACATGAACGTCGCCGGTGACCGCAGCCTGAAGATCATGGAGGCCGTCTCGTTCGCGGTCATCATCATCATGCTGCTGCTGGTGTACCGGTCGATCATCACGGTGCTGATCGAGCTGTTCATCGTCATGGTGCTGGTGGGGGCGGCGCGCGGCCTGGTGGCCGTGCTCGGCTACTACAAGATCATCGGCCTCTCGACGTTCGCCACCAACCTGCTGCCGATGCTGGCCATCGCGGCGGCGACCGACTACGCCATCTTCCTGATCGGCCGGTATCAGGAAGCGCGCACCGCGGGCATGTCCAAAGAGGACGCCTACTACGACATGTATCACGGCACCGCGCACGTCATTCTCGGTTCGGGTCTGACGATCGCCGGCGCGACGTACTGCCTGCACTTCACTCGACTGCCGTACTTCCAGACGCTGGGCATCCCCCTGGCCATCGGCATGGTCACCGTGGTGTTCGCCGCGCTGTCACTCGGCCCGGCCCTCATCACCGTGGTCACCAAGTGGGGCAAGACGCTCGAACCCAAGCGCGCGATGCGGGTGCGGGGCTGGCGCAAGATCGGTGCGGCGATCACCCGCTGGCCGGGCCCGATCCTCGTCGCCACCATCGCGGTGGCGCTGGTCGGCCTGGTGGCGATCCCCGGCTACAAGACGAGCTACGACGACCGCCAGTACATGCCCGCGGACCTCACGTCCAACGAGGGTTATGCGGCCGCCACCCGGCACTTCTCCCCGGCCCGCATGAATCCCGACCTACTGCTGGTCCAGACCGACCACGACCTGCGCAACCCGGCGGACTTCCTCGTGATCAACAAGATCGCGAAAGCCATTGTGGCCGTTCCCGGTATCGCTCAGGTGCAGGCCATCACACGGCCCGAGGGCACGCCGATCGAGCACTCGACCATCCCGTTCCAGCTGGGCATGCAGAGCACCACGCAGGTCATGAACCAGAAGTACCAGCAGGACATGATGAACGATATGCAGAAGCAGATCGGTGACATCCAGGTGAGCATCGACACCATGACCAAGATGCAGGGCATCACGGTCCAGATGTCGACCGTCATGGACAGCATGGTCGGCAAGATGCACGGCATGTTGTACGACATCGAAGATCTGCGCAACCACATCTCCGATTTCGACGACTTCTTCCGGCCGATCCGCAACTACCTCTACTGGGAACCGCACTGCTACGACATCCCGGTCTGCTGGTCCATGCGGTCGGTGTTCGACACCCTCGACGGCATCGACACCATGACGGATGACTTCCAGTCCGTCATTCCGGACATGGACAAGATGTCCGCGCTGACGAAGCAGATGGTCACGGTCATGCCTCCGCAGATCGAGACCATGAAGAACATGAAGAAGTACATGCAGATGATGTACGCCACCCAGAAGGGGCAGCTGGATCAGCAGGCCGAGGGCCAGAAGAACTCCAGCGCCATGGGTGAGGCCTTCGACAAGTCGAAGAACGACGACTCGTTCTACCTGCCGCCGGAGGCCTTCGACAGCGCCGACTTCAAGCGCGGCATGAAGAACTTCATCTCGCCGGACGGCAAGTCGGTGCGGTTCATCGTGCAGCACGAGGGCAATCCGCTTACGCCCGAAGGCATCTCGCACATCGATGCCATCAAGCTGGCCGCCAAGGAGGCGATCAAGGGCACTCCCCTGGAGGGCTCGAAGATCTACCTGGCCGGTAGCGCGGCGACCTTCCGTGACATGGCCGAGGGTTCCGACTACGACCTGATGATCGCCGGAATCTCCGCTCTCGCACTGATTTTCGTCATCATGCTGCTCATCACCCGGGCGGTGGTGGCGGCGGCGGTGATCGTGGCGACGGTGGCGATCTCGCTCGGCGCGTCGCTGGGTATGTCGATCCTCATCTGGCAGTACCTCATCGGGCTACCGCTGCACTGGATGGTGATCCCGATGTCGGTGATCATCCTGTTGGCCGTCGGCGCGGACTACAACCTGCTGCTGGTCGCCCGTTTCAAGGAAGAGATTCAGGCCGGCCTCAACACCGGCATCATCCGCGCGATGGGCAGCACCGGCTCGGTGGTCACCAACGCCGGCCTGGTCTTCGCCTTCACCATGTCGTCGATGATCATCAGCGAGCTGCGCATCATCGGCCAGGTGGGCACCACGATCGGCCTGGGCCTGCTGTTCGACACCCTGGTCGTCCGGTCGTTCATGATGCCGTCGATCGCCGCCCTCATGGGCAAGTGGTTCTGGTGGCCGCAGATCGTGCGTCAGCGGCCGAAGCCGGTGCCGTGGCCGACCCCCGCCGAGAAGGTCGACGCGACCGTCTGACCCGTCGTACCGAAAAGCGCCGCGCTGAGATCGCCTCTCAGCGCGGCGTTTTTGTTCTGTAGAGAACTCCCCAATTGCGAGATACGTCGTTTCAGTCACGAGGCACCGACGGCCATCCCGACTGAAGCCAGGGACTTTCTCGGGCCGCCGGCGGTCCCTGGGTTCGATCGCGGCGTCAGATCGCCGTCACGATTGAACACACGCACTCATTCGCGAGGCCGGCCGGTACGAGAGCAGCGCCACGGACCCCTGGCACGCAAAATGCCCGCCTCGGTGCGACGAGGTTGTCGCACCGAGGCGGGCACAAGCGTGAGTAGGGGTTGGAATGGCGGGGCCGGCCGAGTCCCTGGCAGCACCGCGCGGGCGCTACCGGCCTACGGAATCAGGCGCCGAAGCCGCGGCCCGTGGACCACGCGAACACCGCGTGCGCCGCCGAACCGGACAACTGGTGGATTTCGGCCTCCGTGCCACCGAGTTCGCGGATGCGGTCGGCGAAGGTCGACTCGATGATGCCCGAACACGTCGACAGCAACTCCATCAACGATGCGTCCGCCGCCGGCGGCTGTGCCGACTCGAACTGGTTCGGCAAATGCGCTACTGCTCCCACGACCACTCCTGACCTCAAACTGATATTTCCAGCTATCTAATTTTATCGGCTAAGTACCGGTCGTGACTAGGCCTTTTGCCGTGACACTGACCAGTGTACCTAATGCACTGTGGTGTGCGTCACATCGACGCGACCGAGATTCAAGATTGATCGCATCGTTATCACCATTGGTCCCACGGCACACTCCAGTCGCCGTTCTGCCACAACTGCAGGGGCTTGCCGCCGGTGTTCCGCACCTCGACCACGTCGCCCGGCACGGAGAAGTTGTAGAACCACTGCGCGTTGTCGTGGTTCAGGTTCAGGCAGCCGTGACTGGTGTTGGTGTTGCCCTGGGCCCACACCGTCGCGTCGAGCTGATGCAGGTACACGCCATCGGTACTGACGCGCACGGCGTACGGGATGGTCTCCTTGTACCCGAGGTGGTTGTTGATCGGCAGACCGTACGTCGACGAATCCATGACGACCGGATTGCTCTTGTCGAGCACGGTGTAAACCCCCGGTTGGGTCCAGAAGCTCAGCGTCTTGCCGTTGACGGTTTCGGTGCCGCCGCGCCCCATCGAGGTCGGCATCGTCTTCACCAGCGCGCCACCGTCGTACACGCTGACCTTCTTGGTCGCGTCGTCGGCGATCGACACATGGGAGGCGCCGATGGTGAACGTCGGGCCTCCGGCCACCGACACCACGGTGCCCGGTGCCCAGTACTGCGGCGGACGCCAGTGCGCGGTCGTGTTGTTCACCCAGTGCCAGGACCCGGTCACCGGCGGGTTCGCCGTCACCACCAGATCCCGCGCGGCGGCAGCCTCGTCGACCGGCGCGGCGAAGTGCGCGACGATCACCGTGCCGACGCCGTAGGTGGCGCCGTCACGGATGGGCGCCCCGGAGGTCATGGTGAACGAGACCGGCGGCGGCCCCGGCGGGGGCGCATCGTCGTCTGCAGATGCCACCGCGGTGGGGACGAGAAGGACCGTGGACATTGCTATTACCAGTGCGCGTGCCGCCAACATGCGGTCACAGTACCGATGCTCCATTCGTCACCCCCTCTCCGGTGAATCCCTCGTTGTGCCAGCAACATTAGGGACGGGTACTGAGGGCGGCTTAGTCTGCGCCTAAGAATCGGCTGAGTGGCCGAGTAACGCCCGCCACACCGCCACGAGCGCCCGCTCCGCCGTCACAATCCGTTGCCGTCCAAGGCGAACCGCGGGCGTTCACCTAGCATCGTCATCGATGGAGCACAGGCCCGACGACTCCCCTGCGGTCCCGGTCAAGACCGCCGATCTGGTGCTGTCGGGTGGCGGCGTCAAGGCAATCGGCTTGGTCGGCGCTGTCGTCGCTCTGGGCGACGCGGGCTACCGCGTCGGCCGGGTGTCCGGGACGTCGGCCGGCTCCCTCGTGGGCGCGGTCATCGCCGCCGCGAACCGTCGTCAGCCGGCCGGGTGCCAACTCACCGGCGCCCAACTCCGGGAACTGGCGATGTCTCTGCCCTATCGCAAATTCCTGGATCCCGTTGGCACCAGCCGAATCCCGGTGCTCGGCAAGTACTGGACGGCGTTCCGTGGCCAGGGGATGTACCGCGGCGACGCCATTCACGACTGGGTCGACGGCGAGCTGCGCAATCTGGGCGTGCGGACCTTCGGCGATCTGGCGCTCGACGACCGCGAGCTGCCGCCGGAGCAGCGCTACCGCCTGGTCGTCACGGTCGCCGACATCACCCGCGGCACGCTGGTCCGGCTACCGTGGGACTACCGCCGGATGTACGGCCTCGACCCCGACGAACAGTCCGTCGCCGACGCTGTCAGCGCGTCCATGGCCATCCCGTTCTTCTTCCGGCCGGTGACGATCACGAGCGCCGCGGGGACGACCTCGACGCTGATCGACGGCGGGCTGCTGTCGAACTTCCCCATGTACTCGCTGGATCGCACCGACGGCAAGGTCCCGCGCTGGCCCAGCTTCGGCATCACTGTGACGGCACAGCGACCGGCCCAGGGTGACGGCGACCCGAGCCCGGGTCTGGCACCGGTGATCGATCTGCCCGGAGCCCCGCATCTCCTGGAGAACCTCATCAACACCGCACTGCTCGGTCACGACCAGACTTATCTCCGGCAGCCATCCGTCGCGGCGCGCACGATAGTGGTCGACGCCGCCGGCATCGGATACCTGAATTTCGACATTTCCCAGGCCGACCGGAAGCGGCTATATGACAACGGCTACTCCGCCGCAAACGAATTCCTGAATACCTGGGACTGGCCCGCTTACCTACATCGATTTCGCGCCGGTTCGGCGTGAATTCACTGCCATCTCAATAGCGAGGGCGCGGCACTCCGTCGGCGCCGATGTTCAAACCGGGGCACAGATGCACCATCGCCATATCCATCACGAAAGTCGCGGAGGCCTTGTTCACCTTCAGGGACTTGGAGATGTCGTTGACGGCGTCGCCGGTCGGCTGACCGGCGTACACGAACATATTGCAGGTCAGGCGCCCAGTCTTGAGCAGATCGGCATCGCTGCTCTGCATGCGGCCGTGCAGCTCGGTGAGATAGGCGAGCTCCGCTGCGTTGGCAGCGGCATTCGTCGGCACGCAGTCGAGCGGGTTGCCCCGTTCGGCGCAGGCCGCCATCTGGCCCGTTCCGACGTCAGCCGATGCGGGGGCAGAAAGGCCTGACGCAGCCACCGCCAGAGCCGCCAACAACTGACCGGTGATCACGCGCGCAGTCATCGCAACGACACCTCCCGCCGCCATATAAGACGCTTCCGTCAATTAATGCCGGGCACCGCCCCCGCAGTGTCCGTAACGGAATAATAAAGATTGTTCGGGCATTGCGATAACCGAACGGGAAATGAAGCTTTAACGACCTATAGCCGTAATACCGGCGAAACGGTCAGACGGCGCTTCCGGCCACTTTTTGTTCGGCGACCTGCGGCACCATTCCGGCGGCGACCAGACCGAGCTCTCCCGACGGGTCCAGCGCATCGGGCCACGGCCCGGCGAGGGCGTCGAACTCCACCTGATGACGGCCCACCGCCCGCTCCACCGCGCGCAGCGACACGCTGCAGTCACGGGCCCTGCGGCCACACGCGCACTGCTGACCGGGATGCTCGGCGCAGCCGGCCACATAACGGTCGACCGCGGCACGAAGCGTCGGATGCACGGGACGGGCCAAAGCGATGCTGCGCACCTGGCCGCGGCGCCCGATCCAGCTGGCCACCACGTCTTCACCCATGTCGTCGAGAGCCTGGACGTACGCCTCCAACTCGGCGCGCGGCGAGGGGTCGCCGGCGGCGGCCGGGCCGACGATCTCGATCACGGCGTGGCCCTGCCAGTCGACCGGCCGGAACCGCAACGTCCGCCGGCCGGAACGCACGATCTGACCGCCCGCGCTCACCATCGCGCCGTCCGGTTGGGCCGTGTCGAACAACCACCGCATTCCGATGAGCAATTCGGGGAGATGCCGGGTGACGACGCGCTCCGGTCGCTTCGAACCGAGCCCCTGACGCACCTCGGCCCGACTATGTCGCCGCGAGCCGCGCAGCCCGCTCGAATCGATCGTCATAGCAGCCTCCCAGCAAATTCCTCTTGTCCGCCGAAGAACGACGTCCGTTCCCATTAGAGCATGGCCACAGGCGGCCCGACGATACGTCAAACGACTGACATTGCGCGGTTCTCGCTAACCCAATGCGCCAAACCACGGGTAACGACTGGACCACCTGCCCCAGGGGAAACGTGTGTTACATATCGGCATTTAACTGCCATTTTTGGGATACCCGCCCGCGAAAGCACCTGGCCACCGAAAGTTTGGCGGGCCACGGCACACGCGCGCCCAGCTAATAGTCCAATAAGGTACATACCTAGGGTATGTTTACCCTTCCCCATCGGCACGCAGCTTCCCCGCCATCGATATTTACGTTGTCGGCAAACCATCCCGGGAATTCGGTCGGTAACGGCATCCTGGCGCGTCACACACCAGCCGCCCCGCGTGCGTTCGCGTGTTAGCAGAGCCATTCCGCGAGGCAGATGCAAGACTCACGACGTGTACCCGAACCGCTCGCGCCGTAATTTCCTGGCACTGGCCGTCGGTGCGGCCGGTGCCGCGATGGTCGCCGCATGCTCCAAGCCGCCGGCCTCGGGCACCGTCGCCGGCGACGGGTCGGTGACGATCAATCACGCGTTCGGATCCACCCGCATTCCGGCGCCGCCGAAGAGTGTCGTGTGCGCGGGCCTCACCGGGCAGGACGACCTGCTGGCCGTCGGCGTCGTCCCGATCGCGGTGACCGAGTGGTTCGGGAATCAGCCATTCGCCGTGTGGCCGTGGGCGCAGCCCGCGCTCGGCCCGGCCCAGCCGGTCGTCCTGAACCTCAACGACGGCATCCAGGTGGACAAGATCTCCGCGCTGAAGCCCGACCTCATCATCGCCACCAACGCGGGACTGGACGCCGACACCTACAAGAAGCTCTCGGCGGTCGCCCCGACGATCGCCCAGTCCGGCCAGGACGCCTTCTTCGAGCCCTGGAAAGAACAGGCCACCGTCATCGGGCAGGCCGTCTTCAAGGCCGACGACATGAAGCGACTCATCGACGGCGTCGATGCGAAGTTCGCCGGCGCAGGGCAGGCCAACCCGCGGCTCGGTGGCCGAAAGATGTTGATCGTCAACGGTCTTCCGACTGCGGACGGCGTCGAGATCACACCGGCGGGCTGGCGCACCGACTTCCTCACCGAGATGGGCATCGCCCTGCCGGGCGGACTCGACTCGTTCACCAAGGGGCAACACGCCTTCGTGCCCCGCGACCAGATCGCCACGGCGTTCCGCGACGCCGACGTGCTGATCTGGACGCTCGACGCCGACGAACAGCGGCCCGCGGTGCTGGCCGACCCGACCATCGCACAACTGAGCCAGGCCAAGTCCAACCGGATCGTCTTCCCCAACAAGGATTTGTCCGCGGCCATCACATTCGCCTCGGTGCTGTCCTACCCCGCCGTGGCCGATCAGCTGCCACCCCTGCTGACCGCCGCGCTGGCCTGAGGTTGCACTCGCAGCTCTGCCTGCCAAGATGTTCGACGTGACCGTCGCCGAGCGCCCCGACCAGCACGCCCGCTTCGCGCAGGTCGGATCGGCCTACTATCCGATCCTGATCGCGGTGTTCACGGCCCTGGTGATCATTTCGAACGTCACCGCCACCAAGGGCGTGGCCTTCGGGCCGATCATCACCGACGGCGGCTTCATCGTCTTTCCGCTCACCTACATCATCGGTGACGTGCTGTCCGAGGTGTACGGCTTCAAGGCCGCGCGGCGGGCGATCTATCTCGGCTTCGCCATGAATATCCTTGCCGCCCTGACCTTCTGGGCGACGATCTACCTGCCGGCCGCGGACTTCTACCCGAACCAGGCGCACTTCGAGAACGTCGTGCACTCCTACACGCAGCTGATCATCGCCGGGCTCGCCGGCTTCATCGTCGGGCAGACGATCAATGCGTGGGTCGTGGTGGCCATCAAGGAACGCACCAAGGAGAAGCACCTGTGGGCTCGCCTGGTCGGCTCGACGTTCGCCGGGCAGCTCGGTGACACGCTGGTGTTCTGCGCCATCGCCGCCAACGCCATCGGCATCAGCACCCTCCACGACTTCGTCGTCTACACCGGCCAGGGCTGGCTGTACAAGACCGCCGTCGAGGTGATCTTCCTGCCGGTGACGTACCGGGTGATCAGCTACATCAAGCGGCACGAACCAACGTACGAATTTGCTGTCTGAGCGGTTGTTAAGGCTCTTCTGGCGAGTGCGTAAGGACGCGTTAATTACCGGCTACTCGCGGGTAGGTTGGAGTGATGACCGTCACAGTGGACAAAGTTGACATGACGATGCTCGGCACCGTCCGCGACTATGGCGACCAGGCGCTGCTCCTGGAATTCAACAGCACCGCCGAGGTCCTGGCGTGGACCGACACGCTGCGCACGGCGGGTTTGCCCGGCGTGCTCGACATCGTGCCGGCGTCGCGGACCATCCTGATCAAGCTCGCCGCACCGCGATATCAGATTCCCACCGCACAGCGGCTGTCCAAGCTCCGCCTCGGCGAAATCGACAACACCGAGGCCAGCGCCCCGCAGCAGGCCGACGTGACCATCGACGTCGTGTACGACGGCACCGATCTCGACGAGGTCGCCAAGCTGACCGGGCTGACCTCCGACGAGGTGATCGCCGCCCATACCGGGTCGCTGTGGCGCGTCGCATTCGGCGGTTTCACGCCGGGCTTCGCCTATCTGGTCGGTGGCGACGAGCGACTCCAGGTGCCGCGCCGCAGCGAGCCGCGCACGCGCGTGCCGGCGGGCTCGGTGGCCCTCGCCGGTGAGTTCGGCGGCGTCTACCCGCGCGAGACCCCGGGCGGCTGGCAGTTGATCGGCCGTACCGACGCCACGTTGTGGGACCTCGAACGGGAGCAGCCGGCGTTGCTGATTCCGGGCATGCACGTGCAGTTCCGGGCAATCGGTTAGGAGCGCGACCATGACCGCAACACTCGAAATCCTCAAGACCGGCCCGCTCGCGCTCGTCGAGGACCTGGGCCGGCCCGGCCTGGCCCACATGGGCGTCAGCCGCTCGGGCGCGGCCGATCGCCGCTCACACACGCTGGCCAACCGGCTGGTGGCCAACCCCAACGACCGCGCCACCATCGAGGTGACGTTCGGTGGCTTTTCTGCCCGGGTCCATGGCGGCGGGAAAGAGGGCGTGGCGGTGGCCGTCACCGGCGCCGACGCCGATCCCTCCGCGAACGGAATCCCGTTCGGCACCAACAGCATCCACTACGCGCACGACGGCGAGGTGATCTCCCTGGGTGCGCCCCACACCGGTCTGCGCAGTTACGTCGCGGTCCGCGGCGGCTTCGTCGTCGACCCGGTGCTCGGCTCCCGCAGCTACGACGTGATGTCCGCGATCGGCCCGCGGCCGCTGCAGGTCGGCGACATGCTGACCATCGGTGCGCACACCGCGGAGTTCCCGGAGCTGGATCAGGCGCCCGTGGCGGCCATCGCCGAGGACCTGCTGGAGCTGCTGGTGGTGCCCGGCCCGCGTGATGACTGGTTCGTCGACCCCGACGCCCTGGTGCACACGGAGTGGATCGTCACCGATCGCAGCGACCGCGTCGGCATGCGGCTGAACGGCCGGCCCCTGCAGCACCGCTGGCCGGACCGCCAGCTGCCCAGCGAGGGCGCGACACGGGGCGCAATTCAGGTGCCGCCCAACGGTTTACCGGTGATCCTCGGCCCCGACCATCCGGTCACCGGCGGGTACCCGGTGATCGGTGTCGTCGCCGACCACGACATCGACAAAGTGGGGCAGATCCGGCCCGGTCAGCACGTGCGCATGCACTGGTCCAGGCCGCGTCATCCGTTTGGCGCCTGAACCCGCACAGGCACCAGCGCAGGCTGCGCAATCCTGGTAGAACGAGGGGGTGCACCCCACGGATCTCTCCCGCGTCCACAACGTTCACACGGCGCGACTGGTCCACACCGCTGATCTGGATGCCGAGACCCGGGAGGGCGCCCGGCAGATGGTCATCGACGCCTACGACGGCGATTTCTCGGATGCCGACTGGGAGCACTCACTGGGCGGCATGCATGCGCTGGTCTGCCGCCACGGCGCGATCATCGCGCACGGTGCGGTCGTCCAACGCCGGCTGATGTACCGCAACACCGCGCTGCGGTGCGGCTACGTCGAAGCCGTTGCGGTCCGCGAGGACTGGCGGGGCCAGGGCCTGGCCACGGCGGTGCTCGACGCCGTCGAGCAGGTGATCCGCGGCGCCTACGAGATCGGGGCGCTCAGTTCCTCGGATGCGGGACGGCCGATCTACACCGCACGCGGCTGGCTGCCGTGGCGGGGCACGACGTCCGTGCTGGCGCCCGCCGGCGTCAATCGCACGCCCGAAGACGACCATTCGCTGTTCGTGCTGCCGGTCTCGGTTGAGGTCGACACCACCGCCGACATCACGTGTGACTGGCGCGAAGGCGACGTCTGGTGAGGTCTTGTGAGGTTTCTGCCCACAAAAGCCCAGTTCAGCACCGCGTGTGACATAAACGTCACCGTTTCCGGGGCGGCGACACCGCTGAGCAATGGCCGGGTAACCAGCCGGAAACACGTTGTCCCTTCACTGAACGCATGAGTGATCCCGAACGGGCCCCGCTCACCGGATTTCGGGTGGCGGTGACCTCCGCACGACGTGCCGATGAGCTGTGCACCCTGCTGCGCCGCCGCGGCGCGACGGTGATCGCCGCCCCCGCCATCTCGATGGTCCCGCTGCCCGACGACGACGAGCTCCGCACCAACACCCAGGCGCTGCTCGAAGTGCCGCCCGACGTCCTGATCGCCACGACCGGCATCGGCTTCCGCGGCTGGATGTCCGCCGCCGACGACTGGGGCGTGTCAGGCGAACTGACCGATGCCCTCAGCCGCGCCCGGATCGTCTCCCGCGGCCCCAAGGCCACCGGTGCGCTGCGGGCGGCAGGCCTGCCCGAGGAGTGGTCACCCGATTCCGAGTCGTCCCGCGAGGTGCTGGGCTACCTGCTGCAGGGCGGTATCGCCGGCATGCGGATCGCCGTGCAGCTGCACGGCGCCACCGATGAGTGGGACCCGTTCCCCGAGTTCCTCGATGAGCTACGCCGCGCCGGCGCCGACGTCGTCCCGATCCGGGTGTACCGGTGGCAGCCGGTGCCGTCCGGCGGTGCATTCGACTCGCTGGTCAGCGATATCGCCGAGCGCCGGCTCGACGCCGTCAGCTTCACCTCGGCGCCCGCGGTGGCGGCGACCCTGATGCGCGCGACCGAGCTCGGCATCAATGATCAAGTGCTGGACGCGTTTCGGGGCCCGGTGCACGCCATGTGCGTCGGGCCGGTGACGGCGCGGCCGCTGGCCCGGCTCGGGGTGCCGACGTCCGCCCCCGAGCGCATGCGCCTGGGTGCGCTCGCGCGCCACATCGCCGATGAGCTCCCCGTGCTGCAGACCCGAAAGCTGCGGGCCGCCGGACACGATCTCGAGATCCGTGGTACCTGCGTCGTGGTCGACGGGGTGGTCAAGGACCTCTCGCCGGCCGGGATGTCCATCGTGCGGGCGCTGGCGCTGCGGCCCGGTGCGGTGGTGTCACGGCAGGAACTGCTGGCCGCGTTGCCGGGCAGCGGGTCGGACACCCATGCCGTCGAGACCGCGGTGCTGCGGCTACGAACCACGTTGGGCGACAAGGAGATCGTCGCGACCGTGGTGAAGCGTGGCTACCGGCTGGCGGTCGATGACTACTCGGTAGGTGCACGATGAACCCCGTCCTGGTCGCCCACGGCACCCGCAAGGGCTCGGGTGTCGCGATGATCGGCGAGCTGGCCGAGCAGGTCAGCGGACTGCTGGACCGTCGCGTGCACACCGCGTTCGTCGACGTCCTCGGGCCCACACCGGCCGAGGTGCTGTCGACGCTGCCGCCCGGACCCGCCGTCGTCGTCCCGGCCTTCTTGTCGTCGGGCTACCACGTCCACAAGGACATCCCCGCCGGCATCGCCGAAAGCGGCCACCGGGACGTCACGGTGACGCCGGCCCTCGGGCCCTCGACCGCAATGGTCCGGGTGCTCGCTGACCGACTGATCGAATCGGGCTGGCGCCCATCGGATTCCGTGGTGCTGGCGGCTGCCGGAACCTCGGACCCGCGTGCAGCCGGTGACCTGCGCCGGACGTGCGCCATGCTGTCGGCGACGCTGGGCAGCCGCGTCGAGCTCGCATTCGCGATCAGTGGCACGCACTGGGTGGGCGACGTGGTGGCCCGGCTGCGGAAGCACGGCGCCGAACGCGTCGCCGTCGCGTCGTACCTCTTGGCCGACGGCCTCTTCCAGGACCGGCTGTACACGTGCGGAGCCGACGTGGTGACCGACCCGTTGGGCCGGCACCCGGGCGTCGCCAAGCTGGTGGCACACCGGTTCCGGACGGCCCGGTTGTCGCTGGCCGCCTAGGTTTTCGGCGGAAACGCAAGGGGTACCGCGCATTTGTGGGGGATATCGCGGCCCATACTGGAGACATGGCCAAGCGGACGGGCAATGACGTAGCGCTGGACACCTACCGGTTTCTCCGTGGCGGCATGGTGGTCATGGCCGTGCTGTTGGGTGCCGCGCTGGCCGTCGAGCGCGCGCACGCCACGTGCTGGCAGACGTCGATCAGCGCCTACTACTTCACCACCGCGCATGCCGTGTTCGTGGGCGTGCTGTTCGCCATCGGCGCCATGCTGATCGTTTACCAGGGCGCCAGCGACACCGAGAACACGCTGCTCAACCTGGCCGGGGTGTTGGCCTTCGTGATCGCCGTCGTCCCCACCACGCGGCCGGTACTGCAGTGCGGCACAGCTGATCCCGTGGCAGTGCAGACGGGGTCGGCCGTACTGTTCAACGCCTGGACGGTCACGGTGGTGCTCGCCGGTTCACGCGCCGCGTCGTGGTTGTTGTTCCGGCCCAAGCGGCCCGGCACCGTGCTGGGTGCCGCCGCGAGGTGGCTGCAGCGCGCGGTGCTCGGGACCGGCGTCGTGGTGCTGATCGTGGCCCCGGACTGGTTCCGGATCAACGCCCACGGCATCGCCGCGGCCGTCATGTTCGGCGCCATCGTGCTGACGGTGTTCAGCTCGGCTTTCGGCACCGCGCCGGCGTGTGGAAGTCGTTACCGTGGCGCGTACCAGACGATCTCACTGTTGATGGCCGCCAGCTTGCTGACCGCGGTGGTGCTGCACCTGAGTCTCGACGGCTTCAATCACGCCGTGCTGATCGCCGAGATCGCGCTGATCATCGAGTTCACGGCGTACTGGGTGTTGCAGACCATCGAGGACAACAGCTGCTCGCGCTGATGCCCAGCGGCAATCAGGCTGCCACGTCGACGCCCAGCGGGCCGATCTCGACCAGACCGGCCCACACCCGGATCGGGTAGACGGGCAGGCGCACCGAGGGATCATCAAGGCAGACACCGTCATCCAGGGCGAAGGCCTGCTTCTTGATGGGGCTCTGCACGCAGACCCGGCCGGCGCGGTCACCGACGAGCCCACGGGACATCACGGCCGCACCGGAGAACGGGTCGATGTTGCCGACGGCGTACAGCGATCCGTCGTGCAGGCGGAACAGCGCGGCCTGCGAGCCGTCGGGCAGCAGCACACCGGCACCGCGGCCGGGCACCAGCCGGTGATACGAGCAGACCGCGGTCCACTCCGAACGGTCCTGGTACTGAGCAACTTCGGAAAGGTCGTTGAGCGTCATCGTGGCCTCCTGATCAACTCTTGGCGGGCGGGACGGTGGGCATGCCGATCGGCACCTTGCGGCCGTTGCGTTCGGTGAACGCGATGGTCGGGTCGGCGACGTCAGGCGCGTTGACGAACGAGACGAACTGGGTCAGCTTGGCCTTGTCCTCCAGCACGCCCTTCCACTCGCAGGAGTAGCCGTCGACGTGCCGTTCCATGGCGGCTTCGAATTCGCTTGCCAGGCCGAGAGAGTCGTTGCACACGACGTCACGGACGTGGTCGAGACCCATCTGGTCGACCCACGGCGCCGTGCGCTGCAGCCGGTCCGCGGTGCGGATGTAGAACATCAGGAACCGATCGATGTAGCGGACCAGGGTCTCATCGTCGAGGTCACCGGCCAGCAGCTGCGCGTGGGCGGGTGTCATGCCGCCGTTGCCGCCGACGTACAGGTTCCAGCCGGTCTCGGTGGCGATGACGCCGACGTCCTTGCCGCGGGCCTCGGCGCACTCCCGGGCGCAGCCGGAGACACCCATCTTGATCTTGTGCGGTGACCGCAGTCCGCGGTAGCGCAGCTCCAGATCGATGGCCATCTGCACCGAATCCTGTTGTCCGTAGCGGCACCAGTCGCTGCCGACGCAGCTCTTGACGGTGCGCAGCGACTTGCCGTACGCCTGCCCGGACTCCATGCCGCCGTCGACGAGGCGCCGCCAGATCTCCGGCAGCTGGTCCACCCGCGCACCGAACATGTCGATCCGCTGGCCACCGGTGATCTTGGTGTAAAGCCCGAAGTCCCTGGCGATCTCACCGATCAGGATCAACTGCTCCGGCGTGATGTCACCACCCGGGACGCGCGGCACCACCGAGTAGCTGCCGTTCTTCTGGATGTTGGCCAGGAAGTGGTCGTTGGAGTCCTGCAGGGCGGCCTGTTCGCCGTCGAGGATGTGACCGCTGCTGGTCGACGCCAGGATCGAGGCGATGGCGGGTTTGCAGATGTCGCAACCCTTTCCGGTGCCGAACTTCTCGATCAGCCCGGAGAACTTCCGGATCTCGGTGGCCGAGATGATCTCGAAGAGCTCGGCCCGCGACTGCGGGAAGTGCTCGCACAGCGCCTTGGACTGCTCGACGCCCTGGGCTTCCAGCAGTTGCTTGAGCAGCGGAACGCAGGAGCCGCAGGAGGTACCGGCCTTGGTGCAGGCCTTCAGGCCGGCGACGTCGCTGCAGCCGCCTTCGATCGCACCGCACAGGTCGCCCTTGGTGACGTTGTTGCACGAGCAGATCTGCGCGGCGTCCGGCAGGGCACCCACACCGAGAGCGCTTGCGCCGTCGCCGGATCCGGCGGGGGCGATGAGCGCCAGCGGGTCACCGGGCAGTGCCTCGCCGACCATCGGGCGCAGCACGCCGTACGCCGACGCATCGCCGACCAGGATGCCACCCAGCAGGGTCTTGGCATCGTCGGACAGCACCAGCTTGGCGTAGGTCTGCTTCACCGGGTCGTTGACCACGACCTGCAGGCAGTCAGGTGTGACGCCCTGCGCGTCACCGAAACTCGCGACGTCGACGCCGAGCAGCTTCAGCTTGGTCGACATGTCGGCCTCGGGGAACTCGGCGGCACCCCCGAGCAGGCGGTCGGCGACCACCTCGGCCGTGGTGTAACCGGGACCGACCAGGCCGTAGCACCGGCCCTCGACCGCGGCCACCTCACCGACGGCGTAGATGTCCGGATCGCTTGTCACGCACGACAAGTCCGTCAGGACGCCGCCGCGCTCGGCCATGTCCAGACCGGCGTCGCGGGCCAGTTCGTCTCGCGGACGTACACCGGCGGCGAAGATGACCAGGCCGGCGTCGATCAGGGTGCCGTCGCTGAGCAGCACGCGCACGCCCTCGTCGAGCGGCTCGATGGCGTCGGTGCCGACATCCAGGTGCACCGAGATGCCCAGCTTGCCGATCATGCGGGCCAGCAGCGCACCGCCGGCGTCGTCGAGCTGCTGGTTCATCGGACGGGGCGCCCGCTCGACGATGTGGGCCTGCATGCCGAACTGGCGCAACGCATTCGCCGCTTCCAGACCGAGCAGACCACCACCGATGACCACGCCGGTGTTGTTGCCGTGTTCGGCCGACCGCTGCATGGCGGCGCGGATGCCGTCCAGGTCGTCCAGGGTGCGGTAGACGAAGCAGCCGTCGAGCTGGTGGCCGGGCACCGGCGGCACGAAAGCGTAAGAGCCCGTGGCGAGGACCAACTTGTCGTACGAGATGCCGCGGCCCGACTCGGTCACCACCGTCTTGGTGGCGCGGTCGATACCGCCGACCTTGTCGGCCAGCACGAGGTCGACCAGGCCGTCGCCGTCATACCCGTTGCCCGGCAACGCCAGCTTCGACCGGTCCCAGTGCTCGGTGTAACCCGTCAGCCCGACGCGGTCGTACGCCGCGTCCGCTTCTTCGGACAGCACGGTGATGCGCCATTGGCCCGCGGTATCCCGCGAGCGCAGCGCCTCGACCAGGCGATGCCCGACCATTCCGTGGCCGACGACCACAAGGTTCTTCGCGTCCATGCCCCAAAAGGTAGGAAGCCGATATTGCGGATTGTGTTGCCGCGTGTGAATCGACCGTCACGCTCTTCTCACAGGCCTCGGCAAACGCCGGTGAAGTGAGTGGCCCCGGTCACAGACCTGGGCTTCCGAGCTACCCGACGCCGGCAGGCGGGGCGGTGGTCGGGGTGGTGTACGGGTTGTAGATCGTGGTCGTGGTGGTCGTCGTCCCGTAACCGGAGGTGCTCGACGGCGTGTAGGTGCTGGTGGACGTCGTCGTGTCATCCGTCGTCGACGTCTCCGACGTGCTTTCCGTCGTCGTCGTCGTTGTGGTCGTGGTGGTGGTCGTCGTCGTGGTGGTCCGGGTCGTCGTCCGCTTGGTGGTGGTCGGATACGTCGTCAAAACCGTAGAGTCACCGACGGGACCGGACGGCTGCTCGGACTCCTCGGAAGTCTGGATCACCTGGTAGATCAGGATGATCAGCAGGATCGCGGCGGCAACGCCTGCGGCCCACCACAACCCGTAGTTCTCCTCGGCGCCGTCGGGCTCGCTCACTGCCACCGCGCCAGAATATCGGCGGCCACCGTACCCAGAGCGCGCTGCAGGAACGGCCCGAAGCTGATGCGGCCGACGCCCAGCGGGCCGAAGGACGCGGGATCGTCGGACTCCGGGATCGCGATGGCGTTGATGGGCAACGGCAGGTCGGCGGCCAGGCGGCGATAGGTGTCGTCATCGTGGCGGCCCACCGGGTACAGGGAATCCGCGCCGGCCGCCGCGCACAGCTTCAACCGCTGCACGGCGCGCTCGTACCGGTCGGCCTCGTCACCGATCTGGCGCAGGAACAGGTCGGTGCGCGCGTTGATCACGACGTGCACCCCGGAAGCGTCTGCCGCCCTGCGCAATTCACCGACCAGGTCGGCGTGCTCCTGCGCGTCGCGGATGCGGCCGCCGTCCTTGTGCACGGTGTCCTCGATGTTCAGACCCACCGCGCCCGCGGCGAGCAGCCCGGAGATGAGGCGGCTCGGGGCCTCGCCGTAACCGGATTCGATGTCGACCGACACCGGCACGTCGACGGCCGCGGTGATCTGGCTGACGCGCGTGGTGAGGTCGTCGAACGACATGCCTTCGCCGTCGGGCTTGCCCACCGAGTCGGCGACGGGGTGGCTACCGACCGTCAGCGCGACGAACCCGGCCGACACCGCGAGCTTCGCCGACCAGGCGTCCCACACAGTCGGGAGGACGACCGGATTTCCCGGCTGGTGCAGGGCCAATAGTGCTTCGGCGCGCTGCGCCAGAACCGCGTCGGACATGGTCATACCGTACCGACAGCCACTGCCACGACATGCCGACACCGTCGCGACAAACGTGACCTGTCTCACTTTCATCTCCGGATCTGACTAGCATCCGGTGTCGTACTGTGATTTATGACACCCTTCAGCCCAAGGAGGTCGCCCGATGTCCACCACCACTGAGCTCACCGAACTGCACGAGTTGATCGGCAGTTTGCGCCGGTCCGTCAGCTCGCTGGCCGCCAAATACGGGGACTCCCCCGCCACCCGCCGCATCGCGAATGACGCCGAGCGCCTGGCCGTCGACATCGAGCGGCTGGACATCGACATCGAAGAGCTGGAATTCAGCCGCGGCATCAAGACCCAGCACGCCAAGGAAAAGATCGTGATCCCCGACCACGACTACTCCAGCGAATTCTGGAACGACCACGACGGTGGCGTCGGCGGCTGACCGACTCGGGCACGACGGCCGTCGTGCCCATCACCGCCGTCCTACAACTTCATAGGTAGGCCCTGCCCCCAACCGAAATCGAGGATGCTTTCGTGAGCGCACCCGCCGCCAACCGCCCCGGGACCGGCGTCTTCTCCCCCACGCGTGCGCAGATACCGCAGCGCACCCTGCGGACCGACAACTGGCTCAAATCCCCGATTCTCATCGACCTGGGTTTCGCCGCGTTCGTCATCTACGCGACGGTGCGCGCCTTCCAGCGGGACCACTTCTACGTCGCGGACTACCACTACCTGACGCCGTTCTACTCACCGTGTCTGAGCGTCAAGTGTGGTGCGGCCAGCGAGTTCTGGCCCCAGATTCTGCCGGCCGACGGACCGCTGTCGCTGATTCCCTTCGCGGCGCTGTCCCTGCCGTTCCTGCTGCTGTTCCGGCTGACCTGCTACTACTACCGCGGCGCCTACTACCGCACGGTGTGGCAGTCCCCGACCGCGTGCGCCGTCGCCGAACCGCATGCCAAGTACACCGGTGAGACGCGGTTCCCGCTGATCATCCAGAACACCCACCGGTACTTCTTCTACATCGCGGTCATCATCTCGGTGATCAACACCTACGACGCCATCGTCGCGTTCCACTCACCCAGCGGTTTCGGCTTCGGGCTCGGCAACATCATCCTGCTGGGCAACGTCATCATGCTGTGGGTCTACACGGTGTCCTGCCACTCCTGCCGGCACGTCACCGGCGGCCGGCTCAAGCACTTCTCGAAACACCCTGTGCGCTACTGGATCTGGACGCAGGTCAGCAAGCTCAACACCCGCCACAAGCTGTACGCGTGGATCACCCTCGGCACCCTGATGTTCACCGACTTCTACGTCATGGCGGTGTCCGCCGGGTGGTTCAGCGACCTGCGATTCGTCGGCTGAGTCAAACGTCTTGATTTTCAACGCTATTCACAACAATTTGGAGTTATTTCATGGCTGAACTCGAACGGCACGAGTACGACGTCGTCGTAATCGGAGCCGGCGGGGCGGGGTTGCGTGCGGTCATCGAGGCCCGGGAGCAGGGCCTGCGCGTGGCGGTGGTGTGTAAGTCGCTGTTCGGCAAGGCCCACACCGTCATGGCCGAGGGCGGCTGCGCCGCCTCGATGCGCAACGCGAACTCCAAGGACAGCTGGCAGGTGCACTTCGGTGACACCATGCGCGGCGGCAAGTTCCTGAACAACTGGCGTATGGCCGAGCTGCACGCCCGCGAAGCACCGGACCGCGTGTGGGAGCTGGAAACCTATGGTGCGCTGTTCGACCGGACCAAGGACGGCCGGATCAGCCAGCGCAACTTCGGTGGCCACACCTACCCCCGCCTGGCGCACGTCGGTGACCGCACCGGCCTGGAGATCATCCGCACCATGCAGCAGAAGATCGTCTCGCTGCAGCAGGAGGATTTCGCCGAGACGGGTGACTACGAGGCCCGCATCAAGGTGTTCCACGAGTGCACCATCACCGAGCTGGTGAAGGACGGTGACCGCATCGCCGGCGCGTTCGGCTACTGGCGTGAGTCGGGCCGCTTCGTGCTGTTCGAGGCGCCCGCCGTGGTGCTGGCCACCGGCGGCATCGGCAAGTCGTTCAAGGTGTCGTCGAACTCCTGGGAGTACACCGGCGACGGGCATGCCCTGGCGCTGCGGGCCGGCGCGACGCTGATCAACATGGAGTTCATCCAGTTCCACCCGACGGGCATGGTCTGGCCGCCGTCGGTGAAGGGCATCCTCGTCACCGAGGGCGTGCGCGGCGACGGCGGAGTGCTCAAGAACTCCGAGGGCAAGCGCTTCATGTTCGACTACATCCCCTCGGTGTTCAAAGGTCAGTACGCCGAGACCGAGGAAGAAGCCGACCAGTGGCTCAAGGACAACGACTCCGCCCGTCGCACTCCTGACCTGCTGCCGCGCGACGAGGTGGCGCGCGCCATCAACTCCGAGGTCAAGGCCGGCCGCGGCACCCCGCACGGCGGCGTCTACCTCGACATCGCCTCGCGCATCCCCACCGAGGAGATCAAGAAGCGCCTGCCGTCGATGTACCACCAGTTCATGGAGCTGGCCGAGGTCGACATCACCAAGGACGAGATGGAGGTCGGGCCGACGTGCCACTACGTCATGGGTGGCATCGAGGTCGATCCCGACACCGGTGCGGCCCGCACGCCCGGCCTGTTTGCGGCCGGCGAGTGCTCGGGCGGGATGCACGGCTCGAACCGGCTCGGCGGTAACTCGCTGAGCGACCTGCTGGTGTTCGGCCGGCGGGCCGGCCTCGGCGCCGCGCAGTACGTCAAGGCGCTGCCCGCGCGGCCGGTAGTCTCCGATGACGCACTGACCACGGCGGCGCGGGAAGCCTTGGCGCCGTTCGACGAACACGTCGGCGCGGAGAACCCGTACACGCTGCACACCGAGTTGCAGCAGGCCATGAACGACCTGGTCGGCATCATCCGCACCAAGGAAGAGATCGAGCAGGCACTGCTCAAGCTCGACGAACTCAAGCGCCGGATGCACAACATCACCGTCGAGGGCCACCGGCAGTTCAACCCCGGTTGGCACCTGGCCGTCGACATGCGGAACATGCTGCTGGTCAGCGAGTGCGTGGCCAAGGCCGCGCTGGCCCGCACCGAGAGCCGCGGCGGCCACACCCGCGACGACTACCCGGAGATGAGCGCCGACTGGCGCAACATCCTGCTGGTGTGCAGTGCGGGCGGCGGTGACCCGATCGTCCCCGACGTGACCGTCACCCCGGAGCAGCAGGTGCCCATGCCGGCCGAACTGCTCGCCTGCTTCGAGCTGTCCGAGCTGGAGAAGTACTACACCGACGCCGAATTGGCCGCCCATCCGGAACGGAGCCAGCGATGAGCAACAGCTACCAAGCCAATCTGCGGGTCTGGCGCGGGGACGACACCGGCGGCGGCCTCGACGACTTCAAGGTCGAGGTCAACGACGGTGAGGTGGTGCTCGACATCATCCACCGCATCCAGGCCACGCAGGCCCCGGACCTGGCGGTGCGGTGGAACTGCAAGGCCGGCAAGTGCGGGTCGTGTTCGGCGGAGGTCAACGGCCGGCCCCGGCTGATGTGCATGACGCGGATGTCGACGTTCGATCCGGCCGAGACCGTCACCATCACCCCGCTGCGGGCGTTCCCGATCATGCGCGATCTGGTTACCGACGTGTCGTTCAACTACGAAAAGGCGCGCCAGATCCCGTCTTTCGCGCCGCCGAAGGACCTCAAGCCCGGCGAGTACCGGATGCAGCAGGAAGATGTCGAGCGGTCGCAGGAGTTCCGCAAGTGCATCGAGTGCTTCCTGTGCCAGAACACCTGCCACGTGGTGCGCGACCACGAGGAGAACAAGCAGGCGTTCGCCGGGCCCCGGTTCCTGATGCGGGTGGCCGAGCTGGACATGCATCCTCTGGACACCCTCGACCGCAAGGACATGGCGCAGGACGAGTTCGGCCTGGGTTACTGCAACATCACCAAGTGCTGCACCGAGGTCTGCCCCGAGCACATCAAGATCACCGACAACGCGCTGATCCCGATGAAGGAGCGCGTCGCCGACCGCAAGTACGACCCGATCGTCTGGCTGGGGAACAAGCTCTTCCGGCGGTAGGTTGCCGATCCGGCGGGGCCGGCGATGTTTCGGCGTACGCTCGGAAGGGCAGCCAATCCTTGACGAAAGGCAGCCAGATGGGCCAATCAGAAACGCACAGCGTCAACGACATTCGGACCGCGATCCGCGAGCTCTCCTTGCGCGCCGAACTGGCCCGCAAGGAAGGGCGGCCTGACGACGCCGCTGAACTCGAGGCGCGGGTCGCGGGGTATCGCCAGGAGCTGGCCTCCCGGCCCTGACTCAGGCCTCCAGGCGGCGGAATGCGCTGCGGTGGAAGACCATCGGCTCGACGTCGGGGTTGATGACGATGTCACTGATCGCCAGGACCACGATGGTGTGATCGCCGGCGGGAACCAGCTGATCGATCGACGTCTCGAGCCACACGCTGGTGCCGTGGATGAACAGCGCACCGTTGTCGCGAGCCTCGGTTTCCAGGCCCGCGAAGCGGTCGCCGGTCTTGGCGGCCAGGGTGCGCGCCGCGGCGTCGTGCTGCTGACCCAGCACGCTGATGCCCAGGGCCGGCAGGTCCTTGAGCTTCGGCCAGGTCGTCGACGTGTTCTGCACACAGAACGACACCAGCGGCGGTTCCAGCGACACGGGCACGAAGGTGCTGGCGGCCAGGCCGACCTTCTCGCCGTTGACGTGGGCTGCGATGGCGACGACGCCGATCGGGAAGTGGCCGAACGCCGCGCGCAGGGATGCCGGGCTGAGATCTGTAGAGCTCATAGTCCGTCCATCTTCACATGGCACTCCCCGAGGCACCCGAGCAAGCGTCCGCTTGGCGGGAACGCCCTGCTACCGGCCGAGGTAGCGCGCCAGCGAGTCTTCGGCCGCCTCGGGTATGAATCCCGTTGATTCCAGCTTCTGGGTGTCGAGCACGCTGTTGCGCGGCCGCGGGGCCACCGCGCCGGTCGCCGAGGCGAAGTAGGCCTCGGTGCTGACGCCTGTCACCCGCGCCGGGTCGTGGCCGGAGAGCTCGAACACCCGGCGGGCGATGTCCGCCCACGACATCGCCGGACCCGAACCGGTGACGTTGTACGTCCCGTACGGCGCGCCGGTCGTGGTCAGGTGCCGGATCGCCCGGGCCAGCTCGGGGGTGAACGTCAGCCGCCCGACCTGGTCGTCGACCACGGACGGGTCGACGCCGCGCTCGGCCAGCGACGCCATGGTCTGGACGAAGTTGCGGCCGTCCCCGATCACCCACGACGTCCGCAGGATGTAGTGCCGCGGCACCGTCGCGACGATCTGGTCGCCGGCCGCCTTGGTCTGGCCGTACACGCCGAGCGGGGCGATCGGGTCGTCCTCCCGGTAGGGCGAGTCAGAGGTGCCGTCGAACACGTAGTCACTGGAGAGATGCACCAGCGTGAGGCCGCGGGCGGTCGCGATACGGGCCAGCGCGGCAACGCCGGTGACGTTGACGGCCCAGGCGTCGGCTCGCCCGCTCGGGGTCTCGGCCGCGTCCACGGCGGTGTACGCGGCGGCGTTGATGACGGTGTCGTAGTCCTGCCACCGCAGCACCGACTCGAGGTCACCGAACAGGTCCACCTGCTCGCGGGTGACGAACTCGAAGCTGGGGTCGTCACCGTATTCGGCGCGCAGGGCCCGGCCGACTTGGCCATTGGCGCCCAGTACCAAGGTCTTTCGCGGTGCGACCGGCTGGATGTCCGCCAGCCGGGGATGCGTCCGATCTTTGGCCGAGAGCTCGGCGCGTTCGAGCGGAATCGGCCAGTCGATGGCCAGCGTCTCGTCGGCCAGATTCACCGAAACATACTGCGCGTCAGCCGAATAGTGGTCGTTGACGAGGTAGACGTACGCGGTGTCGGGCGCCAGGGTCTGGAACGCGTTGCCGACCCCACGGGGCACGAACACCGCCCGCGACGGATCGAGCTCGGCCGTGAACACCGCGCCGAACGTCGGCCCGCCGCGCAGGTCGACCCAGGCGCCGAAGATCCGGCCCGTCGCCACCGAGACGAACTTGTCCCACGGTTCGGCGTGGATGCCGCGGGTCGTGCCCGCCGCGTCGTTGAAGGAGATGTTGTTCTGCACGGGCCCGAAATCCGGCAGCCCGAGCGCCATCATCTTCTCACGCTGCCAGTTCTCCTTGAACCAGCCGCGGTTGTCGCCGTGCACCGGCAGGTCCCAGACGGTCAGGCCCGGAATCGGTGTGGCATTGGCGGACAACGGTTTTCCGTATTCGGTCACGGGTTGCCCATCACTCACTGGCCCTGGCTCGCGTAGCGCGCTTCGGTGGCGTCCTTGACCGGACGCCACCATGCCTCGTTGTCGCGATACCAGGCGATGGTGGCGCGCAGCCCGTCGGCGAAGTCGACATATTTTGGCTGCCAACCGAGTTCGGTGCGCAGCTTGGTCGAATCGATGGCGTAACGCAGGTCGTGTCCGGCGCGGTCCGTCACGTGGTCGTAGCCGTCGGCCGGCTGGCCCATCTGAGTCAGGATCATCTCGATGACGGTCTTGTTGTCCTTTTCGCCGTTGGCGCCGATCAGGTAGGTCTCGCCGAGGCGTCCCTTCTCGATGATCGTCAGCACGGCGGACGAGTGGTCATCCACGTGGATCCAGTCCCGCACGTTGCGGCCCGCGCCGTAGAGCTTCGGCCGGATACCGCACAGCACGTTGGTGATCTGCCGCGGAATGAACTTCTCGACGTGCTGGTAGGACCCATAGTTGTTGGAGCAGTTGGAGATTGTGGCGCGGACGCCGAACGAGCGTACCCACGCCCGGACCAGCAGGTCACTGCCGGCCTTGGTCGACGAATAGGGCGACGACGGGTTGTAGGCCGTGCGTTCGGTGAACTTGGCGGGGTCGTCGAGTTCGAGGTCGCCGTAGACCTCGTCGGTCGAGATGTGGTGCAGTCGGGTGCCGTGCTTGCGGACCGACTCCAGCAGCGTGAACGTCCCGACCACGTTGGTGTGCAGGAACGGTTCCGGATCGCGCAGCGAGTTGTCGTTGTGTGATTCGGCGGCGAAGTGCACCACGACGTCCGTCGTCGCCATCAGCTCGTCGACCAGCGCGGCGTCGGCCACGTCACCCAGGACGAACGTCATCCGCTGTTCGGGCAGGCCGGCAAGGGATTCCCGGTTGCCCGCATAGGTCAGCTTGTCCAGCACCGTGACGTGATGGTCGGTGTGGGCCAGGACGTATCGGACGAAGTTGGCGCCGATGAATCCGGCGCCCCCGGTGACCAGCAGCCGTGCCATCAGTACCCCCTGCTCAGCAGGTCCAGCAGGTACGTGCCGTAGCCGGACTTCACCAACGGCTCGGCGCGCTCGCGCAGCTCGTCGCTGCTCAGATAGCCACGCCGCCAGGCGATTTCCTCGGGCACCCCGATCTTCAGACCGGTGCGGCGCTCGATGGTCCGAACGAACTCGGCGGCGTCGGTCATCTGATCGAACGTCCCGGTGTCGAGCCACGCCGTGCCGCGCGGCAGCACCTGCACACGTAACCGGTTCTGCGCCAAGTACGTTCGGTTGATGTCGGTGATCTCGTACTCGCCGCGGGCACTGGGCTTCAACTCGCGCGCGATCGATACGACGTCGTTGCTGTAGAAGTACAGTCCAGGCACGGCGTAGTTGCTCTTCGGCACTGCGGGCTTTTCCTCGAGCGAAACCGCCTGCCCGGCATCGTCGAATTCGATGACGCCGTAGGCCGAGGGTTCGGCGACCCAGTAGCCGAAGATCGCGCCGCCGTCGACGTTGTTGAACCGCTGCAGCTGCGTGCCCAGGCCTGGGCCGTACAGCAGGTTGTCGCCGAGGACGAGCGCCACGCTGTCGCCGCCGAGGAAGTCGGCGCCGATGGTGAAGGCCTGCGCGAGCCCATCGGGCGACGGCTGCTGGGCGTAGCTGATCGAGACGCCGTACTGCGATCCGTCGCCGAGCAGCCGTTCGAAACTCGGCGCGTCGAGCGGCGTCGTTATGACCAGGATGTCGGTGATCCCCGCCAGCATCAACGTGGACAGCGGGTAGTAGATCATCGGCTTGTCGTAGACCGGGATCAGCTGCTTGGACACCCCGGCGGTGACGGGGTGTAGTCGCGTGCCCGCGCCCCCGGCCAGGATGATGCCTTTCACCCGGCCATCCTGACATATGCGCACCGCGTCAGGTGCTCACCGAGCGGACTCAAGCGCAGGCTCGGAGGCCAGGACCTTGCCGTTCTGCACGATTTCCAGGCCTGACGACGAGACGTGGTACTCGGCGGCATCGGGATCGTTGAACGCGACGAAGCCGTCACCGGACTCGTTCACCGTGCCCAATCGGATCGTCGCACCGTCGGAGATTCGATAGCCCAGGTAATACAGCACCCCGACGCGGCTGCGGCAGATCACCACCGCCGACTGCGCGGTGCGCAGGATCATCGCGGCCTCGTCGGCTCCCGTGCACCGGGCGGCGCCGTTGTAGGTGGTGAAGCCGCGGGTGTCGGCGTCGGGCAGCACCATTCGTGCTGTGGTGGGCACCAGCGAGGTGGACGTCTCCGGCTCGGCGGACTCGACCGACGTCACGGTCACACCCGTCGTCTCGGGCGCGGTCGTCGTGGCCTCCGCCGAAGTCGTTGGGCCGCTGCGTCCGTCATGCCCGCGCATCAGCATCACGCCGACGAAGACCAGCGCCACCACCAGCAGGATGCCCACTCCGGTCAGTGCCCAGGCCGTCGGGCTCATGCCGGATCGTGCCGCAGTCGGCGGATCCGGTTGGCGCACAAGGCCCATGGGTGCGGCGGGCGGCGCGGACCGCTGTGTCGGCGCACCGGGTACCGCAGGGGCCGTGGCGACCGGCGGCAGCGTCGCCGCGGCCCCGCGTGCCAGCGCCGTGGCGAAATCCGAACACGACGCGAAGCGGTCGGCCGGCCGGCGGGCCATCGCGATCGCCATTACGGGGTCCAGATCGGCGAGATCCGGGCGGACCTCCGCCAGCCGCGGCACCACACCACTCACGCGTTGACTGATGAGCACCACAGGCGTCGAATCGCCACCCGGGGGCCGACCGGTCAGCAGCTGAAAAGCGGTGGCGGCCAAGGCGTATTGATCCGAGCGACCATCCAGCTTCTCCCCGAGCAACTGCTCCGGCGCCGCGTAGTTCGGTGTGCCGAGCGTCATGTTGGTCGACGTCAATGCGTCGAAATCGTCCACACGTCGGGCGATCCCGAAATCGGCCAGCAGCACCCGGCCGCGGCCCGGGCCTCCGGAGCCCAGCAGGATGTTCGCGGGCTTGACGTCACGGTGCAGCAGCCCGCGGCTGTGCGCATGGTCCAGCGCGTCGGCGATGGCGGTGACGATCGCGATCACCTGGTCCCGCGGCATCCCGCCCGGACACTGCGTCCTGAGGACGTTTCCGGCGTCGGAACCGTCGACGTAGTCCATCGAGATCCACAGTCGCCCGTCGTATTCGCCGCGGTCGTGCACTCCGACGATGTGCTGATGCCACAACGTCGCCGCGGCGTCGGCCTCACGCTCGAAGCGCCGCCGGTATTCGGCGTCGGCCGACAGCGATGCCGGTAGGACCTTCAGCGCGTCGGTGCGGGGCAGCCGCGGGTGCTGCACCAGGTAGACCTCGCCCATACCGCCGGCGCCCAGTTTTCTGACCACGGTGAATCCGGCGAAGACCGATCCATCGGGCAGCGACATGGTCGGATCGTAACCGCCGAAACGCGAAAGAGCGGCCACCCGAGATGATCTCGGATGGCCGCCTTTTCGACGCAGCCCTACCTCTTGTCCATGATTCCTTCGATCTGGTCGACACCGTGGATGCCGCTGTTGGTGTCGCTGGCCAGGACGATGAGCCCGTTGCCCTCGTGGTTGAGCGTGACCAGCATGGCCTCGTGCGCCATCGCGGCGTGCTTGTTGCCGTGGTTGTAGAGCGGCGTGACGACGTCGTCGTTCAGCTTGGCGAAGAAGTTGGTGTCGATGCCGTTCGCGTTCCAGGCCCGGTACTGATGCTTGCTGTTCTTGAGGAAGGTCTGGTCGTGGTCGGTGACCTCGATGACCTGGTCGACCCACTTGTGCTCGTCCTTGCTGACCTTGCCGGCCTTGACGGCCCGGTCGATGTCTTCGCGGGCGGCGCCGTAGAGCCGGGTGAGGTGGATGTGCAGCTGGTCGTATCCGCGGCCGTCCTGCGAGTTGATGCCGAGGGCCCAGTCCGGCGAGCTCCCGAAGTGGATCGAGTCGTAGGCGTCCTTGAAGTAGTTCGGGGCGTCCGAGCGCAGCAGGTTGGGGCATTCGATCCCGGTCTCCCGGACCGTCGGCACCACCAGCAGATCCTGGACCGCCTTGATGTCCTGCTTACCCGGGTGCACAGCGAAGCCACGGATCGAGTCATTGCCCGGCCACTGGACCTGCAAGTTGTGGCCCGGGTTCTTCGGCGAGTGCTCGCCGGTGGTGCCGTGCGCCGGCGGCTTCACGCCGTCCCAGATCTTGTCGTCCTTGTGGGTGAGGTCGCACTCGTTGAAATGCTGCGTGCCCGTCTCTGCGTGGGCGGCGGGTGAGAGACCGAACGCCAGCGCCGGCGCTACCACCAGGGCGGCGGCGGCCGCGATACGGCGGGTGAAGCGGGAGCGGGTGGTGGTCGTGGTGGTCATATCGTCTCCTGAAGGTTTGGGGTGGGTGCCTTGCGGCGTTGAAATAACCTTCGCGGAATCGACGCCCCAGGTCAGTCCACTGATCGGGCCCTCGACCGGACGAAATCCGCGTCCCCCGATTGGGGGACACGCGCGGCTCCCGATGGACCGGCCTCCTGCCACACAGTCGATTTGGAGCCGTCAACTTTCGTTGACCGTCAACGAAAGTTGACGGCTCCGGACGACAGGTGTTTGTGGGGACCGTCCCTCCGAGCCCGGCGTAGCGCACCTGACCGGCAAACCAGGTACCACCGGTCTCATGTGAGTTGAGTAACCTGGCGCCATGTCCGATGCGTCGATCCTGTCCGTGCTGCGCGAGCGCGCCGGTGCGACTCCCGACGACATGGCCTACACCTTCACCGACTACGACCACGACTGGGACGGCGTCACCGAGAGCGTGACGTGGGCCCAGCTGTACCGGCGCACGCTCAACGTGGCGCACGAGCTCCGCATGCACGGCGTTCCCGGCGACCGCGCGCTGATCATCGCGCCGCAGGGGCTGGCCTACATCGTCGGGTTCCTGGGCGCCATGCAGGCGGGTTTCATCGCGGTGCCGCTGTCGGTCCCGCTACCCGGCTCGCATGACGAGCGGGTCAGTGCCGTCATCACCGACACGTCGCCCACGGTTGTGCTGACCACCGCGGCCGCGTTCGACATCGCCGCGCAGAACGTGGACGACGGTGCCTCCATGGTCGCCGTGATCGCCGTCGACACCCTCGACCTGGATGCGGACCGCGACTTCGACGAAGAGGTCCCGCCGGGCCCCGATATCGCCTATCTCCAGTACACCTCCGGGTCGACGCGGCTGCCGGCCGGCGTGATGATCTCGCACCGGAACCTGCGGGTGAACGTCGAGCAGTTGCTGGCCGACCTGCTGTCGCAGCACGGTGGAGAGCTGCCGCCGGGGTCGACGCTGGTCTCGTGGCTGCCCTTCTACCACGACATGGGCCTGGTGCTCGGGATCGCGGTCCCGATCTTCTCCGGCCACAAGGGCGACCTCATGAGCCCGATTGCCTTCCTCACGCGCCCGGTCCGCTGGCTGCAGGCGCTGTCGCGGAACAACCCCGCATGGTCGGCCGCCCCGAACTTCGCGTTCGACCTCGCGACGCGCCGCGTCACCGACGAGGAGATGGCCGAGCTCGATCTCAGCGGCGTCATCGGCATCAACAACGGCGCCGAACGCATCCACCCACCCACCCTGATCAAGTTCGACGAACGCTTCGCCTCCGTCGGCTTCCGGCCCGAGATGATGGTGCCGTCGTACGGCCTGGCCGAGGCGACGCTCTACGTGGCCAGCGGTGCGCACGGCCGGCCGCCAGAGGTCGTCGAGTTCGCCGCAGACGAACTCACGCAGGGCATCGCGTTGCGCAAAGCGGGTGGGACGCCGCTCATGCGGTACGGCCGGGCGCCGTCGCCGCTGCTGGAGATCGTCGACGCCGACACCTGCCAGCTGTGCCCCGACGGCGTCGTCGGCGAAATCTGGGTCCGTGGCGACAATGTCTCCGCCGGGTACTGGCGCAAGCCCGAGCAGACCGGGTCCGCCTTCGACGCGACCCTGGTGGACGCCCCCGAGGGCACGCCCGAGACGGGCTGGCTCCGGACCGGGGACCAGGGCTTCCTCTCCGACGGCGACCTGTTCATCGTGGGCCGCATCAAGGACATGCTGATCGTGCGCGGCCGCAACCACTACTCCGACGACATCGAAGCGACGGTGCAGAAGATCAGCCGCGGCCGGGTGGCGGCGATCGCCGTCACCGACGACCACACCGACCAGCTGGTCACCATCATCGAACTCAAGTCGCGCGCCGACGCCGCTGAGCTCGATGGGCTGAAAAACGATGTGGTCGCGGCGATTTCGCGGGCGCACGGGTTGCAGGTCGCCGACGTCGTGCTAGTGGAAGCCGGGTCGATCCCGACCACCACGAGCGGCAAGATGCGCCGGTCGGCGTGTGCCGAGCAGTACCGGCAAGGGCAGTTCGTCCGGTTGGACGCGTAACCGCGCCGCATGTGGATCACCCTGCTGGTGATGGCGGTCGCGGTCAGCCTGGAGCCGTTCCGCATCGGCATGTCCGTCGTCATGCTGAACCGGCCCCGCCCGCACCTGCAGCTGGCCGCGTTCCTGTGCGGTGGTTTCCTGATGGGCCTGTCCGTCGGCGCGGTGGTGCTGTTCTTCCTCGAGTCGCGGCTACCCGCTTGGGCCTCAGCACATTTCAACCTGCCGACGGTCCAGATCGTGATCGGTGTCCTGGCGTTGGTGGCGGCCGTGCTGCTGGCCGTCACGAAGGGAAAGGACCGCGAGCTGCCCGCGTGGCTGAGCCGGCTGCTCGACGGCCGGTCCCTGTGGGTCGCCGGCGTCGCGGGCCTGGGCATCGCGCTGCCCTCGGTCGACTATCTCGCGGCGCTGGCCGTGATCGCCGCCGCAAACCTCGAGGCCGGGGTTCGGATGGGTGCGCTGGTGACCTTCAATGTCGTGGCGTTCTCGTTGGTCGAGATACCGCTGCTGGCCTACCTGATCGCCCCGCAGCGCACGCGGACGGCAATGAGCAACCTGCACAACTGGATTCGCGCCCGCCAGCGCCACGAAGTCGCGGGCCTGCTGGCGGTGGTGGGTGTGGTACTGGTCGCGGCGGGTGCGTTGGGAATCTAGGCCGGGGTTGTGCCGGGTGCGTTGGGAATCTAGGCCGGGGTTGTGCCGGGTGTGTTGGGAATCTAGGCCGCGAATGTGCAGCCAGCGCGACCCCAATGCGATTTTCACGATCTAGACGCACACTCGCGACGTGGACTGGTCACGCACGGCCGCGAATGTGCAGCCAGCGCGACCCCAACGCGATTTTCACGATCTAGACGCACACTCGCCACGTGGACTGGTCACGCACGGCCGCGAATGTGCAGCGAGAGCGTCCCTACGCAATATTCCGCGATCTGGACGCACACTCGTCGAGCGGCACCGTCGCAAATTCGCCAGCCGCGGCCCACGCGCGAGCAACCCGAGCCAGCACACCGCTTTCGTTGTGGCGCTTGACCACACGTATCCGCGTCCAGCGCAACTCATCGAGGTCTTCTGACCGTTGGATGTCGTAGGCGAATTGGCGCGGATCCGTGCGGTGATGGTCACCGTCGTACTCGACCGCCAGCTTGTACTTCTCCCACCCCATATCCAGGTAGTACTGGCGCTTACCGTCGGCACTTCGTACCGGGATTTGGGTAGCCGGTCTCGGATAGCCGGCGCGAATGAGCAATAGCCGCAACGCAGTTTCCGGTGGCGACTCGGCACCTGGGTCATACAGGTCGAGGGCCGCGACCAATTGCCGCATGCCGCGCGCGCCGCGATGCCCGAGCGCAAGCTGCCGGACGGCATCCGCGGTGAAACCGGTTGCGTTGCCGAGTGCGTCGAGCCGAGCGATCGACTCATCGAGGGTGCCGCGGCGGCCGATGTCGAAGGCCGTCCGCTCAACGCTGGTGAAGGGAAGCCCGCCGCGAACAACGACGTCGTCGGCCGCCAGTTGGACCTTGTGCGTGACGATGCCGAAGGGCGGTCGTCGGCCCGACCAAGCCAATTCGATCGGGAAAGAGTCGTCGATGTATTTGGCACCGTGCAATTTCGAGGCGGTGAGCCCGGCGATCACCCCGCCGCGCCGTGACCACAGCCAGGCCGCAGTGGCGCGGTGGTAGATAGTGAGGTCGTCACCCGACTTGTCGGTGTAGACGTCGGGAAACATCGGAGTGAACCGGCTGCGCAACAGGTGCTTGCGAACCCGCCCGAGCGCGACGGCCTCGCTGCCGATGAAAGGGGTCTGCACAGCAATCACATTGCGGCACCGCAGGCTTCGCGGGAACCCCGAACGGGTGATCTGTGGACAAATCACGCACTGTGGATAGCTGCGGCGTCAGCGCCCCGGCCCGCGAATGTGCAGCCAGCGCGCCTCCAACGCGAATTTCACGATCTGTACGCACACTCGCGGCGTCGACCACTCACACGCGGCCGCGAATGTGCAGCCAGCGCGTCCCAAAGGCCGGATTCACGATCTACACGCACACTCGCGGGGTCCACACCCAGACCCAAGGCCCGCAAGGCCCAACCCTAGCCCCTAGTGCGCGCTCGGCCCGTGGCTCAGCACGTAGTTGATACCCGACATCAGCTGTGACACCGGGTCGGCGGCGCCACCGAAGGCGGCCTGCGTCGCCGGGGCGGTGGCGGCGGCGGGGTCGTAGCCGTTGACGGGATCAACGGTGACCGGTGCGGTCGCCGGGTCGTCGTTGCGCGAATATCCCGCATCCACCATGGGTTTCATCACGGCGTCGAGGTGATTCATGTCCGCTTCGGACATCCCGAGGTACTTGAACGGCACGACGAGCGGCAGGTGCTGCTCGGGGATCATGTACGTCGTGGTCGTCGCGCCGCGGGAGTTCACGGTCTTGATGACGTTCTGCGGCGGCACGTTCTTCGGGTTGGTGAACGCCACCGCGGTGTGGCCGGTGGCCAGGCCGACGACCGCGTTCGCGAGCGCCATCAGGTTGTCCGGGCGGTCGGGCCAGTCGGCGATGCTGTCGTAGGCCGAGATGAATTGGTAAGTGTCGTACTGACTGTCGACCACCGGCGGCATCAGGAAGTCGAGCGCGGGCACCGTGCTGCCGACGGGATACGTCTGCCGCAGGAAGCTCTGCGTCCACGGGTTGATGGCGAGCGGGTCGCCGTAGGTGGCGAACGACAGCTCGTTCGGTGGCGGCGCGGCCGGGTCGTAGGCCAGCCGGTCCTGCACGGCGTGCACGACCATGGCGCCCTCGGACAGGCCGATCACGGTGCCGGGGCCGCCCTCGCGGACGCGGTTGATGACGTTGTTCTTGCCGACCTCGACGGATTCGCCGATGCTCGGGCCGTTCAACCCGATCTCGGGCATCTTCTGGTGCAGTTCGTCAACGCCCGGGATGAAGCTGAGGACGTGGCCCTGCACCTGGCCGGCGGGGTAGTCGACGATCTCGCGATTGAGGCCGGGGAACCAGTCGGCGCCGGTGCGACGGATGTACTCGTCGTACGGAATACCCATGACGTGCGCACCACCGAGCGCGTAGCCGCGGCCGGGGGTACCGATCGGCGGGATGGCGGGCACGATGGGCCCGCCCGCGCCGGAGCCCGAACCGGACCCGGCCCAGGGTTCGTCGGCCGTCGCGATCCAATCCGCAAGGGGCCCAGAGGCACCGACCGTCAACAGCGTGGCGGCAATCGCCAACGAGCTGGCAAGTCGCTTGTTCATACTTCGCTCCCTTGCGGTTTCGGTCGGGACGGCCACCAGTTCGCTTCTCCGACGAGCGTGGCCATGGCGGGCACGGTGATGGTCCGCACCAGGAAGGTGTCCAGCAGGATGCCGGCGCCGATGACGAAGCCGCCCTGGATAACGGTACCGATGCTGGAGAACAGCAGACCCCACATCGAGGCCGCGAAGATCAGGCCGGCCGCGGTGATCACGCCACCGGTCGACGACAGTGTGCGAATGATGCCGTAGCGCATGCCATGTGGTGATTCGTCACGCATGCGCGAGACGAACAGCATGTTGTAGTCGGCGCCCACCGCGACCAGCACCACGAATGCCAGTGGTGGCACGGTCCAGTGCAGCGGCTGGTGGAACAGGTACTGGAACACCACGACGCCGATGCCGAGCGCCGCGAAGTACGAAAGCACCACGGAGCCGACCAGATACAGCGGCGCGATCAGCGACCGCAGCAACAGCATCAGGATCAGCAGCACCACCGCGACGGTGACGATGATGATGAACCGGATGTCGTTCTGGTAGTAATCGCGAGTGTCCTTGAGCGCCACGGGATATCCACCCATCGAGACCGTGGCATCCGACAGCGACGTGTTCGGCTGAGCGCCGCGCGCGGTGTCGCGGATGGTGTTGACCTGGTCCATCGCTGCGGCGCTGAACGGGTCGAGTTTGGTGAGCACGAGGTAGCGCACCGAGTGGCCGTCGGGCGAGATGAACATCTTGGACGCCGACTTGAAGGCCTCGAGCTGCAGCACCTCGGGCGGGATGTTGAAGCCCGCCTGGGTCGGGCCGGCCGCGTTCTGTTTCATCGACAGCAGGAAGGCCCCGGCCTGGTCGAGGCCTGAACGCATCAGCTTGATCTGCTCGACGACCTCGTCGACCCCGTTGGCGACCTCCCGGCTGCCGGTCGCCGACCGATCGGCGCCCTGGCGCAGTTTGGTCAGGTTGGCCTGCGCGCCGGCGGGGCTGTCCATGCCCATGCTGCGCATCACCTTGGTCAGGTTGGTCATCGCACTCTGGAGCTGCTGCACCGACGCGTTGAGCGTCTTCTGGTCCTGCATGGTCTGCAGCTGCCCGGCGAGCTTGTTGATCTCGTCGATGGTGCCGTCCTGGCGCGCTTGTTCGAGCCGCTGGAAATGGCCGCGGGTTTCGGCGCACGACACGTCGAGGTCGCACACCGCGTTGTTCTGCAGCGCCGCGAGCACCGGACCGACCCAGCCGAACATGTCTTTGGCCGCCGTGTAATTCAGCCCGAGGGTGTTGCCCAGCTTGCTGACGCTGTTGACGAGCTTGGCCGCGACTTCCACGTTCTGCACGAGCTTGTTGCCGCCGTACTGGCTGCGGATCGCGGTGAAGGCATCCAGCGTCGTCTGGAGGCTGGTGGCGATCTGGCCGACCTGGCCGCGCACGTCGGCGAGGTTGGTCGCGAGCGTGTCGGCGCCCTTGGCGAGCCGGTTGATGTCGTTGGTGCGCTGGCCGATCATGCCGGCGCCCTCGGTCAGCCGGTCACCGACCAGACCGGCCTGGAAGGTGGCCCGGAACTCGGGCGGCACCTCGCCGAGCGGACGGGTGATGCCACTGACCATGGCGACGTCCGGCAGTTGGCTGATGCGCGATGCCATCTGCTCGAGGTCGGCGAGGGCCTGCGGGGAGCGCAGGTCGCGTGGCGACTGGACGAGGACGTACGAGGGCACCGACTGGTTGACGTTGAAGTGGCTCTCGAGCGCGGCGTACCCGATGGAGCTCGGGGCCGACGCCGCCACGGCCTTGCGGTCGTCGTAGTTGAACTTCGCGAAGACCGCGGCGCTGGCCAGCAGGAGCAGCACCAGCAGGCTGACCACCAGGTGCAGTCGCGGCCGGCGGACGATGCGCGCGCCGGACCGGCGCCACAGCTGCGCGGTGATCTCGTTGCGCGGCTTGATCCAGCCCTTCGGCCCGACGAGCGTGATGATCGCGGGCAGCAGCGTGACCGCGGCGAGGAACGCCACGAGGATGCCGATGGCCGATGAGACGCCGACGGTGGAGAAGACGCCCATCTTGGCGAAGCTGATGCCGAGGAAGGTGACGCCGACGGTCGCGGCCGACGCGGTGATGACCTTGCCGACGGAGCCCAGCGCCCGCCGGACGGCGTCGGTGGAGTCCAGGCCCTGCCGCACGTAGTCGTGGTAGCGGCTGATCAGGAACACCGCGTAGTCGGTGCCGGCGCCGAAGATCATGGCGCTCAACAGGATGATGGCCTGGTTCGACACCCCCAGCCCGGTCAGCTGGGACAGTCCGGCGACCGTCGCCTGCGCGATCACCAGCGACATGCCGATGCCGGCGAGCGGCAGCATCATGGTGACGGGATTGCGGTAGACGATCAGCAGCACCAGGAGCACGAGGACCGCGATGGCGATCTCGATGGGCATCCGGTCCTTCTCACCGGCGACGGTGAGGTCGGCGACGGTGGCCGCCGGTCCGGACAAGTGGATCTTCAGCGGGCTGCCGGCGGTGCTGTGCCGGACGATGTCGGCCACGCGGTTGTAGGCGGCGTACGACTGCGGCGTGCCCAGCGCGCCGGCGAGGCCGACGGGCAGGACCCAGGCCTTCTTGTCCTTGCTGGTCATGAAGTTGCGCAGGGGCGGCGTGCTGATGAAGTCCTGCATCATGACGACGTCGCGCGGGTCGTCGCGCAGGGCGTCCACCAACTTGCGGTAGGTGGCTTCGTCGTTGCGATCCAGGCCGCGGTCGTTGATGAGGACGACGAGCAGCAGGTCGTCAGTACCGGGTTCCTTGAACGCCTCGGTCATGTGCCGGGCCGCGACGTTCGACGGCGCATCGGCGGGCAGCATGGCCAGCGGATGCTTCTGGGCCATGTCGTTGAGGCTCGGCACGGCCAGGGGCAGCGCCACGGCCAGCGTGATCCACAGGCCGATCACCGCCCAAGGCCACCGCACCACGAAATCGGCTAGCCGTCGCAACTGAAGCCCCTTGCCGACCCCACCCGACGGGTCACCAGTTCCCGCCGTCGGCGATCCGCGTGCAGACCGACTTCATCGCCTCGAGGTACCGGGTGACGGACTTCTTGGCGATGGGGTTGTCGGGGTACATGACCTCCATGACCGTGCCGCCTTCGTAGCGGAAGACGTAGATGGTCAGCTGGTAGGAGTACCGGCCGTCGGAGTAGATGCCGATGTTGTTGGCGTACCCCATCTCGGTGGCCGCGAGGATGGTGTTGAGCGGCGCCGCGCCGCCGTGCAGGAAGTTCGACACCGGGAAGTTGGGCCGCGGCCAGTCCAGCCACGGCGCGAGTTCCAGGACGCGGTAGTACGGGACCCGCGCCATGTTGAGGTTGCCGTCGAACGACTCCTGCGCCGCCCAGGCGGCTTCGTTGAAGGTCGCCGCGGCGATCGGCACGGTGATGGGCACCAGTCCGGTGAACCAGCCCTGCGTCATGAAGTTGTCCGACGTCCGCCGGGTGTCGCGCGGGGTGAGGCCGTAATACGTTGCCGCACCGGTCAATTCGTGCTCAACCTGGGCCATGCAGGCGAACAGGCCACCGACGAAGCGCGCGCCGGCCGCCTCACAAGCGGCCTCGAACCGCGCCGTCTGGTCCGGATCGAGGAGCGATTCGCCGACCATGTCGCCGACCGAGGGCTCCATGGCGTTCCCCAGCGGCAACGGGAACTCCGGCATGCTGTTGTTGTTGTTCTCGGCAAACTCGATCCAGGCCTGGACCTCGGGGGAATCGACGGTCAGCGCCGAGGTGCGCTCGTGCTCCTGGACGCACCATTCGTCGAAGCTTCCGGCGTCGGGCAGAGCAAACGCTGAGCCCCCTGTTGTCAATGCTGTGTACCGGCCATGAGCCTCCAGCATGGTGATGCCGATGAGCGCCGCGTCGCCGTGGACGTGGTCGATGGCCGCATAGAAGTTGAAGCTGTCTTCGCTCTGGACGATGCCGAAGGAGAAGCAGCCCCACTCCAGCGGCGTCGGGATGTCGACGAGGTGCTTGCGGACGTCCTCGACCGCCAGCTCGCCATGGTTGACGGGCTCGAATTCGAGGTCGTCGGGGTTGCTGAGGGTGTGCCGGAGAATCTCGCCGTCGTCGGTGTACTCGAACCAGCTGCGGTAGGTGTCGTGCCTGCGCAGATAGGAGTTGAGCGCCTCGTTCATGGCCGCGATGTCGCACTGACCAGGCACTTCGCATGTCGCGATGATCTGCCGGGAGTACTCGAGGCCCGAGCCGGTGCGCTCGACGACACCCCGGATGTGCTGGCCCTGCATGTAGCTGACCGGCACCGGGCTGACGGGCGCCTGCCGCGCCACTTCCCTTGCCGTTTCGGTCGGATGCCAAGACGTCAGGACTCCTGGGATCGGCGTCCAATCATCGATCTTTCCGATCGTGATCTTCCCGATTCGCAATTACTTTCCTCCCAGGTTTGGGCACACAGAGGCCCGGCACACTGTTGGCGTCATCAACATACCCCGGCAACCTTTGCCGGCACCGTTACGCCTGGTGGCGCGGTCGTCGATGACCAACTACCACCGCGGCACATAATCCTCGTGCTTCAGCAACCTACATGTAATACTGGCCCGCAGAAGATGAGCTGGCCGTGGCCGTTCGGAAGATCAACTGGCCGACGCCGTTCGGTGGGTCTGCTGGGCACCCGACAAGGCCGGCCGTTCGCACATTAAATCTGGCGCTGAACACGGTCTCCTGCGTGGGATCGGACGTCACCGGCAAACGCGGGAGGACAGCTTTTTCATGGCAACGATCGAAGGTCCGGAAACGTCCAGCTTCGCGATCGTCGGGTACGCCGCGCGCTTCCCCGGAGCCACCGACGCCGAATCCTTCTGGGAGATGCTGCGCGAAGGCCGGGACGCCGTATCCGAGGTGCCACAAGACCGGTGGGACGTCGACGAGTTCTTCGATGCCGACCCGGACGCCCGCGGCAAGATCATCACGCGCCGCGCCGGCTTCCTCGATGACGCCGTCGGGTTCGACGCCCCCTTCTTCGGAGTGTCCACCCGCGAAGCCAAGATGATGGACCCGCAGCAGCGGCTGCTGCTGGAGATGGCGTGGCGCGCCGTCGAACACTCGGGTACCGCACCGTCCGCCCTGGCCAACACGCAGACCGGTGTGTTCATCGGCCTGGCCACGCACGACTACCTGGGCATGGCCTCGGGCGAACTGACCTACCCGGAGATCGAGGCCTACATGGCCATCGGTACCTCGGGCGCCGCGGCAGCGGGCCGCATCAGCTACCGCCTGGGCCTGCAGGGTCCGGCCGTCACCGTCGACACCGCCTGCAGCTCGTCGCTGGTGGCCATCCACCAGGCGTGCCAGGCCCTGCAGCTCGGCGAGTGCGATCTCGCGCTGGCCGGTGGCGCGAACGTCATCCTGAGCCCGGCGACCATGATCACCTTCTCGCAGTCGCGCATGTTGGCGCCGGACGGCAAGTGCAAGACGTTCGATGCCGCCGCCGACGGTTATGTGCGCGGCGAGGGCTGTGGCGTCATCGTCGTGAAGCGACTCGAAGACGCGGTGCGCGACGGCGACCGGATCCGGGCCGTCATCCGCGGCAGCGCCATCAACCAGGACGGCGCCTCGGGTGGCCTGACGGTCCCCAATGGTGTTGCGCAACAACGTGTTATCGCTGAAGCGCTGGAGCGCGCGGGGCTGACGCCGAATGACGTCGGGTACCTGGAGGCGCACGGCACCGGCACGTCGCTGGGTGACCCGATCGAGGTGCAGGCCGCGGCCGCGGCCTACGGCACCGGACGCGATGCGACCGATCCGCTGCTGATCGGCTCGGTGAAGACCAACATCGGCCACCTGGAGGCCGCCGCCGGCGTCGCCGGGATCATCAAGGTGATCCTGTCGCTCGAGCATCAGGAACTGCCGAAGCACCTGCACTTCAAGAATCCGTCGCCGCACATCCCGTGGGACCGCATCCCGGTGAAGGTCGTCGACGAGGCCACCACCTGGGAACGCGGCGACCGGCCGCGCGTCGCGGGCATCAGCTCGTTCGGCTTCTCCGGCACCAATGCCCATGTCCTGCTTGAGGAAGCGCCCGCCGTCGCGCCCGTGGAGGCCCCGGCCGAGGAGCCCGATGACCGGCGCTTCATGGTGCTGCCGCTGTCGGCGCGGACCCCGGCCGCGCTGCTGCAGTCCGCCGAGGACTACCGCAGCTGGCTGACCGCGCACCCCGAGGCCACTCTCGCCGACGTGTGCATCACGGCGGGCGCGGGCCGCGCCCACTTCGAGCACCGGGCCGCGCTCGTGGTGAATTCGCTGGATTCCGCGCGCGAATTGCTCGGCGCGCTGGCCGACGACCGTCCGGCACCGGGCCTGGTGCGCGGCACGTCCGCCGACAAGCCGAAGACCGCCTGGCTGTTCCCCGGTCAGGGCAGCCAGTTCGCCGGCATGGCCAAGGAGTTGTTCGAGACCGAGCCGGTGTTCGCCGAGACGGTGAAGCAGTGCGCTGCCGCGGTCGCCGATGTGCTCGAAAAGCCGTTGCTGGACGTGATTTTCGAAGGTCCGGATGAGACGCTGCGGCTCACCAGCTACGCCCAGCCGGCGATCTTCGCCGTCGAGATGGGCCTGGCGCGCCTCTGGCAGTCGTGGGGTTTCGAGCCCGACGTGGTGCTCGGCCACAGCGTCGGCCAGTACACCGCGGCGTGCGTCGCGGGCGTGTTCAGCCTCGAAGACGGCATGCGCCTGCTGGCCGAGCGCGGACGCCTCTTCGGGAACCTGCCCGCGGGCGGCCGGATGGCCGCGATCTTCGCCGCACCCGAGCGCGTCGAGCGGCTGACCGACGAATACCCGAGCCTGTCGGTCGCCGCGTACAACGGCGCCAACACCGTGCTGTCCGGTCCGGGCGCCGACCTGGAACGCGCCGTCGCCGGGCTGACGGGCGACGGTGTCCGGTGCGACTGGCTGGAGACCAGCCACGCCTTCCACTCGGCGCTGCTGGACCCGGCGCTCGACGAATTCGAGTCGTACGCAAACCAATTCACGTTCAACGCGCCGCAGCGCATCCTGGTGTGCAACCGCACCGGTGACACCCTGGGCCGCACCGCCAAGCTCGACGGTCAGTACTGGCGCCGGCACGCACGTCAGCCCGTCGAGTTCTCCAAGGGCGTCGAGACGCTCGCCAAGCTCGGTTGCGCGGTACTGCTCGAAGTCGGCCCGCAGCCGATCCTGACCGCCGCGGCGCTGCGCGCCTGGCCCGACCCGGCGACCGCGCCGCGCGCCATTGCGTCGTTGCGCCGCAAGGGCGCCGACCACCGGCAGATCACCGAGGCGCTGGCCACCACCTACACCGCCGGGCACCTGCCCGACTTCGCGGCCGTCCGGCCCGGCTCGGCACACAAGGTCGATCTGCCGACCTACCCGTTCCAGCGCAAGGCGTACTGGTTCCGTGACGAGCGCGTCGCACCGACCGCCACGGCGCACATGGGTGGCGGGGCGACCACCGAGGCCGTCCGCCTGCTCGAAGACGGCCGCATCGACGAGCTCGCCACCTTGCTGGGCGGCACCGATGAATCGACCACCGCAGTGCTGAACAAGCTTGCGGCCCAGCACAACCGGCAGCGCACCGCGCAGTCCGTCTCGGACGCCCGGTACGAAACCCGCTGGGACAAGATCGCGGCCGGAGCGCCCGCGGAGGTCGGCGAGGGCTCCGCGTGGGTCGTCATCGGAGACGACGCGGCCGTGCTCGCGCCGCTGAGCGAGGCCCTGACCCGGGCCGGCCACCGGCACCGCGTTCTCGGGTTGCCGGGCTCCGACGCCGACGAGCAGCAGCTGGAGGCCGACCTGCGCGCGGCTGTCGAGGAGGAACCGACGCTGCGCATCCTGCACGTCGCGGGGCTCGATGCCGACCGGGCTTCCATGCAGGCCTTGCTGCGGGTGCAGCACCGTGTCCTCAGCGGCACACAACGCCTGTTCCGCGCGGCGGCCGCCGCCGAGCTGCGGGCGCCCATCTGGGTGGTCACCCGTGGTGCACAACGCGTTACCGACGCCGACACCGTCGCACCCGAGCAGACCGGACTGTGGGGCTTCGGCCGTTCGGCAGCGCTGGAATACCCCCAGGTGTGGGGCGGTCTGGCCGACCTGGCCGAGGGCAGCACCGAGGAATGGTCGCGGTTGCTCACCCAGGTGATCGCGGCGCCGCGCGGCGAAGACCAGATCGCGCTGCGCACCGAGGGGGTGCACGTGCCCCGCCTGGTCCGCCGTACCGGGCAGCCGAACCCGACACAGCTGGAATTGCGCGCTGACGCAACGTATCTGGTGACCGGTGGCCTGGGTTCGCTCGGCCTGGAGATCGCGGGTCACCTGGCCGCGCACGGCGCCCGGAATCTGGTGCTGACCAGCCGGCGCGCGCCGAGTGAGGCAGCGCAGCAGCGCATTGACGCACTGCGCGAGCAGTACGGCTGCCAGACGCGTGTCGTCACCGCCGATGTCGCCAATCCGCACGACGTCGCCCGCCTGATGTCGACCCTGCGCGCCGAACTGCCGCCGCTGGCCGGTGTCGTGCACGCCGCCGGCGAGAACAGCACCACGCCGCTGGCCACCCTGGAAGACGCCGAACTGGAGCGCGTCTTCTCCGGGAAGGTATGGGGCGCTTGGTACCTGAGTGAAGCCGTCACCGACCTGAAGCTGGACTTCTTCCTGTCCACGTCGTCGATCTCGGCCGTGTGGGGCAGCTACGGCCAGACCGCCTACAGCGCCGCCAACGCGTTCCTCGACGGCCTGACCTGGCGCCTGCGTGAGCAGGGTGTGCCCGGTATGAGCGTCAACTTCGGCCCGTGGTCCGCCGGTATGGCCGACCCCGATGCCCGCGCCCAGCTGGAACGCCGCGGCGTCCGCACCCTGTCCCCCGCCGATGCCCTCACCGGCATGGCCGACGTCATGGTGGCCGGCGGCAACCCCGCGGAAGCCGTTGTGGCACGCATGGATTGGGCCAAGTTCCTGCCGATCTACTCGCAGGCCGGGTCCCGCGCCCTGCTCGCCGAGGTCGCCCGTGAGGTGCCCGAATCCGCGACCGCCGGCGCCGTCGGCGCGTCCGGCAACACCCGACTGGTCGAGCAGCTCATCGCCGCGCCGGTGCAGCAGCGCAAGAAGCTCGTCTTGGAGTACCTGCGGGACGCCGTCGCCGAGGTGACGCGCATCGAGGCCTCCGAGATCCGCGAGGAGACCGGGTTCTTCGACCTCGGCATGGACTCCCTGATGGCTGTCGAACTGCGTCGCCGCCTGGAACAGGGTGTCGGCAAGGAACTTCCGGCGACCCTCGCCATGGACCACCCGCGCCTCACCGACGTCGCGGACTACCTGCTCAGCGACATCCTCAACCTCAGCGAGAAGGCCGGCACCAAGGCCGTCACCGAGCTCAAGTCGCTCGCCGCTGCCGACGAGCCCATCGCCATCGTCTCGGTGGCGTGCCGTTTCCCGGGTTCGCCCGATCCGGATGCGTTCTGGCAGGTGCTTTCTCAGGGTGTCGACGCGATCAGCGAGATTCCCGAGGACCGCTTCGACGTCGACGAGTTCTACGACCCCGACGCCATGACGCCGGGCAAGATCTACACGCGCTCCGGTGGTTACCTCGACAGCGTCGACACCTTCGATCCGGAGTTCTTCGGCATCTCGCCGCGCGAGGCCGTGTGGATCGACCCGCAGCAGCGGCTGATGCTCGAGATCGCGTGGGAGGGCCTGGAGCGGGCCGGCTACGCCCCGGCGGCGTTGCGCGGCAGCCGAACCGGCGTGTTCATCGGCGTCGGCGCCAACGAATACTCGCATCTGCTCTCGGGCGGTTCGGTCGAGAATCTCGAACCGCACTTCATCACCGGTAACGCGCTCAACGCCATCGCCGGTCGTGTGTCGTTCACGCTGGGCCTGGAAGGGCCGGCCATGGCGGTCGACACCGCCTGCAGCTCGTCGCTGGTCGCGGTCCACCAGGCCGTGCAGGCGCTGCACGCGGGCGACTGCGACATGGCGCTGGCCGGTGGCGTCAACGTGCTGCTGAGCCCGGCGTCCATCGTCGCGGCGTCCCGCGCGCGGATGCTGGCGCCCGACGGCCGCTGCAAGACGTTCGATGCCAGTGCCGACGGCTACGTCCGCGGTGAAGGCTGCGGCGTCCTGGTCCTCAAGCGGCTCAGCGACGCGCAGCGCGACGGTGACCGCATCGCCGCCGTCATCCGGAGCACCGCGGTCAACCAGGACGGCGCGTCCAGCGGCCTCACCGTCCCCAATGGTGGTGCGCAGCAACGACTCATCAACACCGCGCTGGCCCGGGCCGGCCTCAGCGGCGGCGACGTCGACTACCTGGAAGCGCACGGCACCGGCACGCCGCTCGGCGACCCGATCGAGGTGCAGGCCGCGGCGGCCGCGTACGGCGCGGGCCGGGATGCGAACCGGCCGCTGCTCATGGGCACCGCGAAGACCAACATCGGACACCTCGAGTCCGCGGCCGGCGTCGCCGGTCTGGTCAAGGTGGTGTTGTCGCTCGAGCACGAGATGCTCCCGCAGACGCTGCATTTCAACAAGCCGTCGCCGCACATCCCCTGGGACTCGCTGCCCGTCCAGGTCGTCGACAAGCCCACCCCGTGGCACACCGACGGCCGTCCGCGTCGCGCCGGCGTGAGCTCCTTCGGGTTCACCGGCACCAACGCACACGTGCTGTTGGAAGAGGCGCCGGTCGTGGTGTCTGACGAGGATGCCGCCGACGACGTCACTCCGGAAACCCCTGCCGCCGAACCGATCAGCGTGCTGCCGCTGTCGGCCCGCTCGGCCCAGGGCCTGACGGCCCTGGCGCAGAAGTACCGCGACTGGCTCGAAGCACACCCCGACGCCTCGATCGCCGACGTGTGCTTCACCGCCGGCTCGGGACGTTCGCACTTCGAGCACCGCGCCGCGGTGGTCGCCAACACCGTCCACGACGCCAAGAACCTGCTGGAAGACCTGGTGGCGAACAAGCTGCGGCCGGGCGTGCTCAAGGGCGAGTGCACCGACCCGCCGACCACCGCGTGGTTCTTCCCCGGCCAGGGCAGCCAGTACCCGGGCATGGCCCGCGAATTGTTCGACACCGAACCCGTTTTCGCCGACGTGGTGCGCCGGTGCGCGCAGGCGGTCGATCCGATCCTGCCGCGCCCGCTGCTGGAGGTCATGTTCGGCAACGATCGGGAAGCGGCAGAGACGCTGCGCAACACCGCGTTCGCGCAACCCGCGATCTTCGCCGTCGAGATGGGCCTGGCCCGGTTGTGGCAGTCGTGGGGCATCGAGCCCGACGCGGTGCTGGGCCACAGCGTCGGTCAGTACGCGGCGGCCTGTGTGGCCGGCGTGTTCAGCCTCGAGGACGGCGCCCGGCTGATCGCCGAGCGCGGCCGGCTGTTCGCCAGCCTGCCGGCCGGTGGTCGCATGGTGGCGGTGTTCGCCGATCCCGAATACGTGGAACGCGCCGCCGAGGCGTACCCGCGAGTGTCGGTCGGTGCGTACAACGGCCGCAACACCGTGCTGTCGGGCCCGGCCGAGGATCTGGAGCAGATCGTCACCGCCTGCAGCGAGGACGCCACGCGCTGCACCTGGCTCGAGACCAGCCACGCGTTCCACTCGGAGCTGCTGGACCCGGTGCTCGACGAATTCGAGTCCTTCGCAACGCAGTTCCAGTTCGCGACGCCCACGCTGCCGCTGATCTGCAACCGCACCGGCGCCGTCCTCAACGCCGAGACGCCGATCGACGCGCTGTACTGGCGGCGGCATTCCCGTCAGCCCGTGCAGTTCACCGAGAGCGTCAAGACCGTGGCGGCGCTGGGGTGCTCGGTGCTGATGGAGATCGGTCCGCAGCCGATCCTGACTGCGGCCGCGCTGCAGTGCTGGCCCGAGGGCGCCGAGACCCCGCGGGCCATCGTGTCCCTGCGCAAGGGCGCCAACGCGCAGCGGCAGATCACCGAAGCGCTTGCCACGACGTACATCTGCGGGCACCGGCCGGACTTCGCGGTGAAGAACCGCGGAAACCGCGTGGAGCTGCCGACGTACCCGTTCCAGCGGCGCCGCTTCTGGCCCAAGACCGCGAATGTCGTGGGCATGAGCTCCGGCGGGGCGGCGGCCACGTCCGGAATCCTGGGCAGTGCCAAGGATCTGGCCACCGGCGACACGATCTACAGCAATGTGTTGTCGGTCAAGACGCAGCCGTGGCTGTCGCATCACGTCATCTACGGCACCGTCGTGGTGCCGGGCGCGACGTACGCGGCCATGGCCCTGGCGTCGGTCGGAGCGCCGGCGCGGGTGAAGGAAGTTTTCTTCTACGAGCCGATCATCCTGCCCGACAAGGCGTCTCGCGAGACACAGCTGACCATCCGGACCCTCGATGACGGCGAAGGCTGGAAGTTCCAGGTCCACAGCCGGCCGAACGGCGTCCGGGAGGCCGAGTGGTCGCTCAACGCCGACGGCACCCTGCTCGCCGGCGCCTCTGAAGAAGATGCGGCGGACAACATCCCGGGTTCGATGGAGGACGTCGTCGAGCGCATGGAGCGGCTGCGTCCGCAGCAGCTGTTCGAGACCTTCAACGACATGGAATTGGCCTGGGGCCCAACGTGGTCCACGTCGCTCAAGTCGCTGTGGGTGCGTGACGGCATGGCCATCGGTGACGTGTCGGTCGGTGACGAGCTCGCCGAGCACCTCAGCACCGAGCCCATCCATCCCGTCCTGCTGGACCTCTGCACCGGTGTGGCCTTCCCGGCCTTCCCGGCGCTGCTGGCCGCCGAGCACGGCATGCACGACCTGTTCCTGCCGCTGCGGTACGGCCAGGTCGAGCTGCGCGAGAAGATGCCGCGGCGCTTCTACGCGCGGGCACGCTGGCACACCAGTGAGTTGACCAACGAGACGCAGGTCTTCGACATCGACTTCCTCGATCGCGACGGCAAGCGCCTCGGTGGCATCACCGAGTTCACCGTGAAGCGGGCACCGCGTGAGGCGCTGATGCGCGGGCTCGGTGGCGACACCACCCGCCTGCTGTACACGCTGGGCTGGCAAGAAGGTGCGGCACCAGCCGCTGCCGACGAGGCCGAAACCAAGACCACCGGCACCTGGCTGGTCGCGGGATTCGACGAGTTGGCCGCCGGTCTCCCCGGCGCCGTCAAGCTCGACCAGACCCTGGACGCCGCCGCCTGGCAGCAGGCGATCACCACGGCAGCCGAGGCGGGCGCGCCCGTCGCCGGAATCGTCTGGCGCGCTTCGGGCTACGAGGACGCCGACGTCGCGGCCCGCCTCGAGACCGAGGTCGGCACCGTGCTGGCGGGCATGCAGACCGCACTCGCCGAGGAGAAGCTGAACCTCACCGGCGGCCTGTGGATCGTCACCGAGCGCGCTGTGGCCACCGAGCCCGGCGAGCCCGTCGACCCCGTGCAGGCCGCACTGTGGGGCCTGGGGCGCACCGTCATCAACGAGCAGCCGACCCTGCGGCTCAAGCTCGTCGACCTCGACGGCGCCGACGACAACGCCACCAACTGGCTGACCGGCATCCTGGGCACTCCCGTCACCGAGTCCGAATTCGCACTGCGGCAAGGCAAGTTCCTCGTGCCACGGCTCATGCACTGGGCGCGCAGCGGCCACCTGCCGATGCCGCGTTCGGACGACTACGTGCTGGCTCCCACCGAGCGTGGCGCGATCGACAACCTGCGGCTGACCGAGAAAGACGTGACGCCGCCGGAGCCGCACGAGGTGCAGGTCCGGATCGAGGCCGCCGGCCTCAACTTCCGCGACGTGCTCAACGTACTGGGCCTGTACCCGGGCGATCCGGGGCCCATCGGTGGCGACCTGTGCGGTGTCATCACCGAATTGGGTTCGGAGGTCACCCGATTCGAGGTCGGGCAGCGGGTGTTCGGCTCCATGCAGGGCGCCTTCTCCAGCCGGCTCAACGTGCCGGAGCAGCTGCTCGCCGTCGTCCCCGAGGGCATCAACCCGGTCGACGCGGCGACGCTGCCCGCCGCCGCGCTGACGGTCCGGCTGGCGTTCGACTGGGCGCAGCTCAAGCCGGGCGACCGCGTGCTGATCCACGCCGCCAGTGGTGGTGTCGGGTTGGCCGCGGTGCAGATGGCGCGCCAGAAGGGCGCGATCGTCTTCGCCACCGCCAGCACCTACAAGCGCGCGACGCTACGCAAGATGGGTGTGGAGCACGTCTACGACTCGCGCACAACCGATTTCGCGGACCAGATTCTCGCCGACACCAACGGCGAGGGCGTGGACGTGGTGCTCAATAGCCTGACCAACGAGGGCTTCGTCGAGGCCACGGTGCGCGCGACCGCCCAGGGCGGCCGATTCGCCGAGATCGCCAAGCGCGACATCTGGACCCCCGAACGCATGGCAGAGGCGCGGCCGGACATCAACTACGAGATCGTCGCGCTGGACGTGACGATGATGACCGATCCCGCGCACATCCAGCGGCTCATGGAAGAGGTGGCCGACGGCCTGGCCAAGGGTGAGTGGACGCCGGTGCCCGCCGAGGTCTACCCGCTGACCGAGGCCAAGACGGCGTTCCGCCGGATGCAGCAGGCCCGGCACATCGGCAAGATCGTGGTGCAGATGCCGAAACCGCTGCAGCCGCACGGTGATCGGACCTACCTGGTGACCGGTGGTCTCGGGGCGCTCGGTCTGCACACCGCCGCCTACCTGGCCCAGCTGGGTGCCGGCGACATCGTGCTGACCAGCCGGCGCGAGCCGGACGGCGAGGCGCAGCGCGCCATCGACGCGATGATGGAGCGCTTCCACTGCCGGGTGCACGTCTTCTCCGGCGACGTCGGTGACGAGTCCTCGGTTACCGCGTTGCTCGACCGGATCCGCACCGAACTGCCGCCGCTGGCCGGCGTGGCCCACCTGGCGGGTGTGCTCGACGACGCGCTGCTGCCCCAGCAGGATCTGGAGCGCTTCCGGAAGACCCTGGGCCCCAAGGCCTTCGGCGCGCTGCACCTGCACAAGCTGACGCAGGACGACGATCTCGACTTCTTCATCGTCTACTCGTCGGCGTCGGCGGTGCTGGGTTCACCGGCGCAAGCCAACTACGCGACGGCCAACGCGCTGCTCGACGGCCTCGTCGCGCACCGCCGGGCACTGGGTCTGCCGGCCACGGCCGTCAACTTCGGTCCGTGGGGCCGCGGCGGCATGGCCAGCTCGCAGGCTGCCACCGCGAACCTCAGCGCGCAGGGCATGATGCCGCTCGAGCCGTCGGCGGCCCTGGCTGCCCTCGGTGAGGTGATCCGCCACGGTGCGGCGCAGGCGACGGTCCTCAAAGCCAACTGGCAGCGGGCCGCCAAGATGCTCGGCGGCATCCGCCCGCCGCTGCTCGACCAGGTGTTGCCGACCAGCGACACCGCGGCCGCCGGCGACAGCGAGCTGCTGCGGCAGCTGCAGGAGATTCCGGACGCCCAGCGCGCCGGCTTCATCACCGAGTTCCTGCAGAAGGAGGTGCAGGGCTTCCTGCGCCTGGCGCAGCCGCCCGCGGCCACGAGCCGGTTCCTCGATCTGGGCACCGACTCGTTGATGGCGGTCGAGCTCCGCAACCGGTTGTTCGGTCAGTTCGGCGGCAAGTTCGACATCAGCCCGACGGCGATCTTCGACTACCCGACCCTCGGCGAACTCGCCGGGCACCTGGCGTCGCAGCTGCCGCCGTCGGATGCGCCATCGGGTGCACCGGAGGCGACGGTTGAGGAGTCGGCCGCGGCGGAGTCGGCGGCGGAGGCTGCGGCGCCTGCCGAGGCTGCCGGCGACGCCGAGCCTGAGGCACCTGCCGCACAGGAGTGACGACTGTGACGGGTGTGCACGCGGTCTGAACCGGCCGCGTGCACACCCAGTCCTTTGGGCCTACCAGCCCAGAAATACCCCGCACTGGCGTCAATAAGTTATTGACGTGCGCGAGCAATTCTGTCAGGCTCGAGCCCCGGGAACGCGACCGCCGACCGGATCGCCGTCGCCCCCATGTTGCCTGTGCCCCACACCGCTACCCGACGCATACCTCACATAACCACGGCATGGTGACCCGCCTCACAGCGACCCCCCAGGATTGCCGTCGGACCGCGCCGATTCGGGCGCTGAGATCACGGCGGGCGTAAGCCTTCGCATCCACCGCGAAGACGCCACAACAGGGCTCCCATTGGCCCCAACTGACACGTCATCCTCAGTTCCGGAAGTTTCCGGTGGCGGACATCACATTCGGACTAAACTGCAGGTCAGCGGCCATAAACCGGTCGCGAAACCACCCCGTTCAACCACTGGGTTGGTTAGCTGCGAAAAATTTGCTCTTGACTGCTTTGCGATGAAGTTACCCGGCGGTATAGTTAGCCCCAGTTACTGGTGGGTAACTTAGCCCTGAGTACCCAACCCCTACAGTCCATCTCATCGAGGAGAAATCGTGGGCCACTACAAGAGCAACGTCCGTGACCAGGTGTTCAACCTGTTCGAGGTCTTCGGCGTAGACAAGGCACTCGGCGAAGGCAAGTTCGCCGATCTGGATGCCGACACCGCCGGGGAAATGCTCAACGAGATCGCGCGCCTCGCTGAGGGCCCGATCGCCGATTCGTTCGCCGACGGCGACCGCAACCCGCCGGTCTTCGATCCCGCGACTCACACCGTCACGCTGCCCGAGCCCTTCAAGAAGTCGATGCGCGCACTGCTCGACGGTGGCTGGGACAAGGTCGGTCTGAAGGAAGAGCTCGGCGGCATGCCGATGCCCCGCGCACTGCAGTGGGCGCTCATCGAGCACGTGCTCGGCGCCAACCCGGCCGCCTACATGTACGCCATGGGCTCGGGCATGTGCGAAATCTTCTACAACAACGGCACTGACGAGCAGAAGAAGTGGGCCATCCTGGCTGCCGAGCGCGGCTGGGGCGCCACCATGGTGCTGACCGAGCCCGACGCCGGCTCTGACGTGGGCGCCGGCCGCACCAAGGCTGTCCAGCAGGCCGACGGCACCTGGCACATCGACGGTGTGAAGCGATTCATCACCTCGGCCGACTCGGACGACCTGTTCGAAAACATCATGCACCTGGTCCTGGCCCGCCCCGAGGGCGCCGGCCCGGGCACCAAGGGTCTGTCGCTGTTCTTCGTGCCGAAGTTCCACTTCGACCCCGAGACCGGTGAGCCCGGCGAGCGCAACGGCGCCTTCGTCACCAACGTCGAGCACAAGATGGGCCTGAAGGTTTCGGCCACCTGTGAGCTGACCCTCGGCCAGCACGGCACCCCCGCCGTCGGTTGGCTCGTCGGCGAGGTGCACAACGGCATCGCGCAGATGTTCGATGTCATCGAGCAGGCCCGCATGATGGTCGGCACCAAGGCCATCGCGACCCTGTCGACCGGCTACCTGAACGCTCTCGAGTACGCCAAGACCCGCATCCAGGGTGCTGACCTGACCCAGATGATGGACAAGACCGCTCCGCGCGTCACGATCATGCACCACCCGGACGTTCGTCGGGCGCTGCTGACCCAGAAGTCCTACGCCGAGGGCCTGCGCGCCGTGTACCTGTACACCGCGTCGTTCCAGGACCCCGAGGTCGCCAAGGCCGTCCACGGCGTCGACGCCGAGCTGGCCTTCAAGGTCAACGACCTGATGCTCCCGATCGTCAAGGGTGTCGGCTCCGAGCGCGCCTACGAGAAGCTGACCGAGTCGCTGCAGACCTTCGGTGGTTCCGGCTTCCTGCAGGACTACCCGGTTGAGCAGTACATCCGTGACGCGAAGATCGACTCGCTGTACGAAGGCACCACCGCCATCCAGGCGCAGGACTTCTTCTTCCGCAAGATCATCCGCGACAAGGGCCAGGCCCTGGCATTCGTCGCCGGCGAGATCGAGCAGCTGATCAAGAACCAGGACGGCAACGGCCGCCTGAAGGCCGAGCGCGAGCTGCTCGCCACCGCCCTGGGCGACGTCCAGAGCATGGCCGCCAGCCTGACCGGCTACCTGATGGCCGCTCAGGAAGACCCGAAGTCCATCTACAAGGTGGGCCTGGGCTCGGTGCGCTTCCTGCTGGCCGTCGGTGACCTGGTCATCGGCTGGCTGCTGCTGAAGCAGGCCGCGGTTGCCATCAAGGCACTCGACGAGGGCGCCACCGGCGACGACCGGGCGTTCTACGAGGGCAAGATCGCGTCGGCTTCGTTCTTCGCCAAGAACATGCTGCCGCTGCTGACCAGCGTCCGCTCGGTCATCGAGTCCGTCGACAACGAGGCCATGGAGCTGGACGAAGCGTCCTTCTGATCCAGGCAAAGTGAACGGCCCCCGCTTCGTCGGGGGCCGTTTTCTTTTGAGTGTGACGCAGCGGCGGGGAGCTGATGCCTCGAGTGTGCGCGTAGAGCGCAGATCCGGCCGCTCGGAGGCTCTCACTGCACAGTCGCGAAAACCAACTGGAGCCGGCGTCACGAGCGTGCGCACAGCGCCCAGATCCGGGCCGTCAGACGCTCTGGCTGCACACTCGCGGCGGACAACGCAACTAGTCAGGCAGGCGCTGACTGATCTCGAAGGCCAGGCACAGCTCGGCGACGTCGCGGGGACGGGACAGGGACCGTCCCGTCCGCTCCTCGATGCGATGCAGCCGGTGCCGAATGGTGTTGGGATGACAGAAGATTGCGGCGGCGGCTTCATTGGCGGAGCCGCCGGCGTCGAGCCACGCCTGGAAGGTCTGGGACAACACGGCCCGCTCCTCGGAGGGCAGCCCACGCAGCCCGCCGAGCACCGATTCCTCGATACGGTTCATCACCTCCGGCGCACTGACGGCGGCGAACGCCAGTGGCGCGTCGTCGAAGGCGCAGACGAAGCCGTCTCGGCTCGGCCGGCCGGCCACCGCCAGCCGGGCCAGGCGCAGGCCCTCACCGGTCTCCGCCAGGCTCGTGAACGCCGGGCTGAGGCCGACGCGCGCCGTCGCGATCTTGCGCAGCACCTCGACCAGCACGTCGTACGTCGCGTCCTGCCGCAGGTGCACGACACCGACCTGCAGATCGGGCAGCAGACGCCAGGCCGACCGGATATCGCGGGCCGCGAGCTTGCTCGCGATCTCGGGTAGCCCCAGCTTGCCGATGGCCGGAATCTCGGCCGCCGCAACCACATACGGGCCCGTCGTCGGCAGGCCCAGCAGATCGGCCGCCTCCCACAGGCTCTGGTGGTCGGTGATGCGGCCGAGCAGCACCGCCTCGACCAGAGCCGACCGCTCCTCTTCGCGGTCCATGATCTGGCTGGTGAGCTGCTCCCGGTACGCGCCGGTCATCGCCTGCGTGAACTCGTCCTGGCTCAGGAAGATGCGCGCGCTGGCCTCCAGGATGGACTCGGTCGGGATACCGGCCTCCCGCGCCGCGGCGACACTGCTCTCCCACATGAACCGGAAACCGATGCGATAGGCGGTCATCACCGCGGCCAGCGGAATCCCCTCGACAGCCCGCTGCCGGCCGGTCGCCTCCGCCGGCGACAGGTCCGCCTCGCCGTCGCCGCAGAGCGTGTGGAACACGAAAGTCATGTTGGCGACGCAACTTTCGCGCACATTGTCGCGCGCCTCGGGGGTGGCGCGGTAGCCGTCGATGCGGCTGTAGATGCGGTCGGCCAGTTGCTCGCCGAGCGCCTCCACACGCGTCAGCATGATCCGGCTGAGTTCCCGCATGTGCTCGTCGACCCCGGCCATCAGCCAACCTTAGGTGAGGCGCCGATTGTGGCCGGTCACATTTGACGGTGGCCACTGTTGTTCCCGCCACCATCGCCTCTGGGGCCGCGCCGAATCACGCTTGAAGGCATGACCAACCTCGCCCAGAACCTCGTCGCCAGCCGCACCCGTCGCCCCGACAGCGTCGCCCTCCGCTGCGACGACCAGACCTACACCTACGCCCAGTTCGACGACGCCGCCGCCCGCGTCGCGACGCTGCTGCGGCAGGCCGGCATCGAGCCGGGTGACCGGGTGGGCGTCATGCTGCCGAACGGTCCGGCTTTCGTTGCCGCCTTCTACGGAATCCTGTACGCCGGCGCCGTCGCAGTGCCGATGAACCCACTGCTCAAGGCCCCGGAGATCGAGTTCTACCTCGCCAACACGACGGCCAAGGCGCTGTTCGCGCCACCGGCCTTCGCCGGCGAGGCGCAGGCCGGCGCCGAGGCCGCCGGCGCGGGCTGCTGGGTCGTCGACGACGCCGGGTTGGTGGCGCTGATCGACGGGCTCCCGGCCCAACCGGTGCCGGTCGAGCGCGCGGACGACGACACCGCCGTCGTCCTCCACACCTCGGGTACGACGGGCAAGCCCAAGGGTGCCGAGCTGACCCACGGCGGCCTGGGCCGCAACGCCGACGTGTGCGTGCGGACGCTGCTGAACATCGGACCCGACGACGTGGTGATGGGCTGCCTGCCACTGTTCCACGTGTTCGGCCTGACCTGCGGCCTGAACTCCGCGGTGCTGGCAGGCGCGGCGCTCAGCCTGCTGCCCCGCTTCGATCCGGCCCGCACGCTGGAGCTGATCGAGCGCGACGGCGTCACCATCTTCGAGGGCGTGCCGACGATGTACTCGGCGCTCCTGTCCGCGGCCGGTGGGGCGTCGACGGACACGCTGCGGATCGCCGTGTCGGGCGGCGCCGCGATTCCGGTACAGGTGCTGCAGGACTTCGAGAAGACCTTCGACTGCCCGGTGCTGGAGGGCTACGGCCTGTCCGAGACGTCGCCTGTCGCGGCGTTCAACCACCCGGACCGCCCGCGCAAGCCCGGTTCGATCGGTACCCCGGTCGAGGGCGTCGAGATGCGCATCGTCGACAACGACGGCGCCGAGGTGCCGCAGGGTGAGCCCGGCGAAATCGAGATCCGCGGGCACAACGTCATGAAGGGCTACTGGAACCTGCCCGAGGCCACCGCCAAAGCGATCAACGCCGACGGCTGGTTCGCCACCGGCGACATCGCCCGCACCGACGAGGACGGCTACTACTACATCGTCGACCGCAAGAAGGCGCTCATCATCCGCGGCGGCTTCAACGTCTACCCCCGCGAGATCGAAGAGGTGCTCTACACCCACCCGGCCGTCGCCGAGGCGGCTGTCGTGGGCATCCCGCATGACTCGCTCGGCGAGGAGGTCGGCGCTGCCGTCAGCCTCAAGCCGGGCCTCGAGGTCGCCGCCGACGAACTCCGCGAGTTCGTCAAGAGCCAGGTGGCCGCTTACAAGTATCCGCGACGCATCTGGTTCCTCGACGACCTGCCCAAGGGCCCGACCGGGAAGCTGCTCCGTCGCGAAATCACCATCCCCACAACGGAAAGCGACAACTGACATGGCAACCCTGCACCCCGATGAGCTGGCAGCACCCCTGGACCTGCTGCTCACCAGCGCCACCAAGCCGTTTGCCCGCCGCATGATGCCCGACCAGGCCTGGGCGCGGATGGCCGTCAGCCTGGCCAAGCAGCCGGGCACCGTCCTCGACCGCGGCAAGGAACTGGCCCGCGAGCTCGGCGACATCGCCACCGGCGACTCGGACAGGGCCCCGCAACGCGCCGACAAACGCTTCAGTGATGTTGCCTGGCAACAGAACCCACTACTGCATCGCATCATGCAGGGCTACCTGGCCGCGTCGGACACCGCCGAGAAGCTCTTCGCCGACGCCGACCTGGACTGGCGCGACGAAGCCCAGATGCGGTTCGTGTTCGACAACGCCATCGAAGGCCTGGCCCCCACCAACAACCCATTGATCAGCCCGCTGGGCTGGAAAGCCATGATCGACACCGGCGGCCTCAGCGCCGTCCGCGGCCTGAAAGCCTTTGCCCGCGACATCATGTCGTCGCCGCGAGTGCCGGCCATGGTCGATCCCGACGCTTACACCGTGGGCGAGACGGTTGCCGTCACCAAGGGCGCTGTGGTGCTGCAGACCCGGATGTTCGAGCTGATCCAGTACGCGCCGCAGACCCCGACGGTGCACGCGGTACCGCTGCTGATGGTGCCGCCGGTGATCAACAAGTACTACATCATGGACATCGCCCCCGGCCGCAGCATGATCGAGTACTTCGTGCAGCAGGGCCAGCAGGTGTTCGCCATCTCGTGGCGCAATCCGCAAGCCCGGCACAAGGATTGGGACATCAATGCCTACGGGGCGGCGATCATCGAGGCCATCGACGCGGTGCGGGCCATCACCGGCGCGGCCGGCGCCCACGTCATGGCGAGCTGCTCGGGCGGCATCATCACCGCCATGACGGCCGCGCACCTGGCCGAGACCGGCGACGGCGACAAAGTTGCGAGCCTCACCCTCGCGGTGACGGTCCTGGATCAGGACCGGGCCGGATTCGCTTCCGCCGCAATGAGTGATCGGGCCGCCCAAGCGGCGATCGCGACCTCGGCGAAGAAGGGCTATCTGGACGGCAAGGCCATGGCCGAGATGTTCGCCTGGCTGCGGCCGACCGATCTGGTGTGGCGCTACTGGGTGAACAACTACGTGCAGGGCCGTAGCCCGGCGGCGTTCGACGTCTTGTTCTGGAACGCCGACACCACCCGCATGGCGGCGGCGCTGCACCGCGACATGGTGCTGATGGGCCTGCACAACTCACTGGTCACGCCCGGTGCGATGAGCATGCTCGGCACGCCCGTGGACCTCTCCAAGATCACGTGCGACGCCTACGTCATCGGCGGCATCGCCGACCACATCTCGCCGTGGCAGGCCACCTACCGCAGCGCGAAGTTGTTGGGCAGCAAGGACAATCGCTACGTGCTGTCCACCAGCGGCCACATCGCGGCACTGGTCAACCCGCCCGGGAACCCGAAGGCGTCGTACCGGATCGCCCAGGTGACCGATGGAACACCGGAGGAATGGCTGACCGAGGCCGAAAAGTCCAGTGACTCCTGGTGGCCCGACTACGTCGCGTGGCTGGCCGAACGCAGCGGCGACGACATCGACGCCCCGACGACGCTGGGCGCCGAGGGCTTCATCGCCGTCGGCCCCGCACCCGGCACGTACGTGCTGCAGAAATGACCGTCACCGAGCGGTATGTGTCGGTCGGCGGCCAGCGGCTGCGGGTTCGCATCGACCATGGCACCGATCCGAGCGCGGTTCCGCTGGTGCTCTGCAACGGCATCGGCGCCAGCCTGGAGGTGCTCGACCCCTTCGTCGAGCAGATGCCGGGTACCGTCATCCGGTTCGACGTCCCCGGCACCGGCGGGTCACCAACGTCGTTCGCGCCCTATGGCTTTCCCTACCTGGCCTGGGTGCTGGGCCGGCTGCTGAACAAACTGGGGTTCACGGTCGTCGACATCCTCGGTCTGTCGTGGGGTGGGGCGCTGGCGCAGCAGTTCGCCTTCCAGAATCCCCGGCGCTGCCGACGGCTGGTGCTGGTGGCCACCGGAACCGGCGCCGTGATGGTGCCCGGACACCCGCGGGTGCTCGCGAAAATGGTGACGCCGAAACGGTTCTCGAACGCTTCGTACGCCGCCTCGATCGCCGGGGAACTGTACGGCGGCACGGTCCGGCAGCATGGCGACGACATCGCCAAGCTGTTCCTGCAGCAGCTGCACGCCGGTTCGAAGATCGGCTACGTACACCAGCTGATGGCCGGCGCGGTGTGGACGAGCATCCACGCGCTGCCGGCGGTCCGGCAGGACACCCTGATCGTGGCGGGCACCGACGACCCCATCATCCCGGTGGCCAACGCACGCATCATGAACTTTCTACTGCCGCACTCGCATCTGCATCTGCATTCCGGCGGGCACGTCGACCTCATCACCAATGCCGGCGAGTTGGCGCCCGTGATCGCACAGTTCCTCAACGAGCCCGGGGAACGCGCCTAATGGGTGGTGATCGGCGAGCCTAGAACGGATAGTGATTCGTCGGGGAGACGCTGATCTCCGAGCCGCTGGTCGGTGAGCACTCCGTGCGCCTGGAGCGATGGTCGATTTCTAGGGTTAGATCGTGCCCCGACCGGTTTGGTGAGGTCATCTATAGCGCTCATGGGATGTCGTGCCGCTCGAGCACTGATCCATTAGGTCGCCGCCGGTGTCCTTCGGCTCGAACGGTTTCATCCGCAGCGAGCTGAAGGAGGCGATGAGATGCTCTTCGTCGGAGACGACTGGGCAGAAGACCACCACGACCTGTACCTGATGAACGAGGCCGGTAAGAAGCTGGCGGCACAACGGTTTCCCGAAGGGCTAGCCGGTATGCGGCTGCTGCATGACTTGATCGCCACCCACGCTCAGGAGCCGGCTCAGGTGATCATCGGCATCGAGACCGACCGCGGTCTGTGGGTCGATGCGCTGACCGGCGCCGGCTATCAGGTGTATGCGGTCAATCCGTTGGCGGTGGCCCGCTACCGGGAGCGCCACGCGGTCTCAGGTGCCAAATCCGATGCAGCCGACGCCAAACTGTTGGCCGATCTGGTGCGTACAGATCGGCACAACCACCGACTGATTGCCGGTGACACTCCCGATGCCGAGGCGATCAAGGTGCTGGCACGGGCGCATCAGAATCTGATCTGGACCCGCAACCGGCACACCAACGCCCTGCGCTCGGCGCTACGGGAGTACTACCCCGCGGCGTTAGCGGCCTTCGCTGATCTTGCCGATCGCGACGCGCTAGCGCTCCTGGGACGCGCGGCCGATCCACGACAGGCGGCCAGCTTGAGCCTGGCGAAGATCCGGTCGGCACTCAAAGCGGCTGGCCGCCAACGCAATATCGACACCCGAGCAATCGAGATTCAAGCCGCGCTACGGTCTGAACAGCTCGCCGCACCCGCTGCCGTCACGGCTGCGTTTGCCGCGACCACGCGGGCCACAGTGGGCATCATTGTCGAACTGAACCGTCAGATCGACGACCTCGAAACAGAACTGACCGCGCGTTTTGAGACGCACCCGGACGCCGACATCTACCGCTCCCTGCCAGGACTTGGTGTCATCCTCGGCGCCCGGGTGCTCGGTGAGTTCGGGGACGACCCGAACCGCTACACCACCGCCAAGTGTCGCAAAAACTACGCCGGAACCTCGCCATTGACCATCGCATCAGGCCGCAAACGCACAGTCCTGGCCCGCCACATCCGCAACCGACGGCTCTATGACGCAGTCGACCAGTGGGCCTTCTGCGCGCTGACCCGCAGTCCCGGCGCCCGACTGTTCTACGACCAACGCCGCGCAGCCGGTGACCTCCATCACCAAGCCCTACGCGCCCTGGGCAACCGGCTCGTCGGCATCCTGCACGGCTGTCTTAACCACCGCTCCCACTACGACGAACACAGAGCCTGGGCTCACCGCCAACCCGCCGCAGCTTGACAAGCTACGCACCTGGGATGTCTAACCGCGAGCAGACGTAAAACTGTCAAAATCCCGTGATTTGCGACAGTTTTGCGTCTGCTCGGCAGGGTGAGCCGAACTCAGGCGACGACGCCGCCGACCAGATGGCCGACGAGGTAGGTGGCACCCAGCGCGAGGGCACCACCGATGACGTTGCGGGCCACGGCCTTTCCGACCGGCGCCCCACCGAGTCGCGCCGACACCACGCCGGTGATCGCCAATGCCAGCAGCACCGCGAACATCGTGACCGGGACACGGAGCGTCGTCGGGGGCAGCAGGATCGCCACCAACGGCAACAACGCGCCGATGGTGAACGACACCGCCGACGAGAACGCGGCCGCCCACGGGTTGGCCAAATCGCCTGGCGTGATGCCCAACTCGACGACCGCGTGCGCGGCGAACGCGTTGTGGTCGGTCAGTTCCTCGGCCGCGGTCCGCGCCGTCGACACCGACAGACCACGCCCTTCCAACAGTCCGGCCAATTCATCGAGCTCGGCGGCCGGGTCTTCCTTGAGCTCGCGCTTCTCCTTGGCCAGCAAGGCCTGTTCGGTGTCGCGCTGCGAGCTCACCGACACGTACTCGCCCAGCGCCATCGATATCGCGCCGGCCACCAGACCAGCCATACCGGCGGTGAAGATCGGCCCGCGCTCGGCCGTCGCGGCCGCGACACCGACGACGATGCCGGCAGTCGACACGATGCCGTCATTGGCACCGAGTACGCCGGCGCGCAACCAGTTCAGCTTCGACGCAACCGAACCCGCGTGGGGCTCGGCGTCATGGGACGAGATCGCCATTCCTGCAACGCTATGCGGGCGCGCGGCGATCCGCCAGCCAATGAAGCCTTGCCAAACCTGCTCAGGATTCCAGTTTTTTGAGCACCGCACGGGTGCGGGCCCGGCCTTCGGCCGACGGGTCGAATGTCACGCCGACGTATTCGTCGACCCCGGCGGCTTCCAATTCGGCCAGGCGGTCGCGCACCGTCTGCTCGTCGCCGATGATCGCGATGTCCTCCGGGCCGGCGTAGCCCTCACGGTCGAGCATGGCGCGGTACGACGGCAGGTGACCGTAGATGGCGAACTGCTCGGCGGCCTGCTTGCGGGCGCTGTCGACGTCGTCGGTCACGGCAACCGGAATGGCCGCGACGACGCGGACCGCATCGGCGCGGCCGGCGTCGGCAGCGGCTTGGCGCAACGTCGGACCGACGTGGCCCGCAAGGGTTTTCGGCCCGGTCATCCAGGTGACGGTGCCCGACGACCGGCGTCCGGCGATCTGCAACAGCTTCGGTCCGAGCGCGGCGATGTACACCGGCGGCGTCGGGGCACCGGGGATGATCAGCGCGCCGCGCGTGGTCACCGTCTCGCCGGTGGCGTCGGCCTTCTCGCCGTTCAACAGCGGCAACAGGCCGTCCAGGTATTCGTTGAGCCGGCGGACCGGCTTGTCCCACGGGATACCCCACATGCCCTCGGTGACGGCCTGGTGCGTCATGCCGAGCCCGAGCAGCAGGCGGCCGCCCGTCATCTGGCTGATGGTCAGCGCCCGCTGTGCCAACAGCATCGGGAGCTGATTCTGGATGGGCAGCACGCCGGTGCCGACCTCGATGCCGTCGACCTCACGCAGGCCGACCGTGAGCACCGTGAGAAGGTCCGGCTCGTAAGGCATCTGGGCGAACCAGGCCCGGCGAAATCCCTCGTCACGCAACTGGGCGAGGTACGCGACGGTGTCGTCGACGGGCGATTTGAGACCACTCAACGAACCGAAAATGCTGATCTGCACGGGATGCTCCTTGAGGCCGGTTTGGGTCACCTGTGAGTATCGAACCATGACGACCGACGGACCAGAGACTGCCCGGCTGCAATATTTCGGACCCAACTGGTTCGCCTCGGTGATGGGCACGGGCATCGTCGCCACCGCGGCCGCGTCGCTGCCGGTGCATCTGCCGGGGCTCCGGGGCTTTGCCGAAGGCGTCTGGGTGATCGCCACCGCCCTGCTCGTGCTGCTGATCGTCGCGGTGTCGGTGCAGTGGGTGCGTCACCCCACGGTGGCGCGCAGCCAGGTGCGCAACCCGCAGATGACGCACTTCTACGGTGCCGCACCGATGGCGCTGATGACCGTCGGCCTCGGGGCCCTGCTGATCGGTAAGGACCTGATCGGCACGCGTTTCGCCGTCGACCTCGACTGGATTCTGTGGACCGCGGGCACCATCGGCGGCCTGTTCACCGCGATGACGATCCCGTTCCTCATGTTCACGCAGCTGGAGGTCGGGCCGGACGCCGCGTTCGGTGGTTGGCTGATGCCCGTCGTGCCGCCGATGGTGTCGGCGGCGTCGGGCGCGCTGCTGCTGCCGCACCTGCCACCGGGCACGGCCCGCACCACGATGTTCTACGGCTGCTTCGCGATGTTCGGGCTGTCGCTGATCGCAGCGCTGATCATCATCACGATGATCTGGAGCCGGCTGGCGCACTACGGCACCTCGGGATCGGCGCGCGTGCCGACACTCTGGATCGTGCTGGGTCCGCTGGGGCAGGGCATCACCGCCGCGGGTCTGCTGGGCACGGCGGCGGCCTCGGCCATCAGCCCGGAGCTGGCGTCGGGCATGAACATCTTCGCGGTTCTGTTCGGCGTCCCGGTGTGGGGCTTCGCCGTGCTGTGGATCAGCCTGGCCAGCGCGTTGACGGTGCGGACCATGCGCCGCGGCATGCCCTTTGCACTGACGTGGTGGAGCCTGACCTTCCCCGTCGGCACGTTCGTCACCGGCACGTCGCAACTCGCCGCACACACCGGGCTGCCGGCGTTCCGCGTCGCCGCCGTCGTGGCGTACGTCTTTCTGCTGTGCACCTGGGCGCTGGTCGCGGTACGGACGCTGCGTGGCAGTGTCGGAGGCAGCCTGTTCACCCCACCGCCTGCTCCGGCAGCCATCCACAAGGACCCGAAATGATCGACACTGCTCGGGTGTACGACCCGGTTGATCCCGCCCAGCCGCCCCGGGTGACCGTCGACCGGTTGTGGCCCAGGGGAATTCCCAAGGAGGACCCGCGGGTCGGCACTTGGATGCCGCACGTCGCACCGTCGAACGAACTGCGCAAGTGGTACCACGCGCATCCCGGCGAGTTCGACAAGTTCGCCGCCGACTACCAGGCGGAGTTGGCCGACTCGGAGGAGCTGGCCAAGCTGCGATCGATGGGTTCGGTGACCCTGACCACCTCGGCCAAGGACGTCTCGATCAGCCACGTCGCCGTGCTCGCGGCGCTGCTCTAGACCCCGTCAGCAGGTGTCGCCGGTGGTGCCACCGTAGGTGGCGATCTTGTACTCGGTGGCCGCCAGCGAAAGCGTGAGTTCGCGGATCTGACGGCGGATGGTGTCGCGATGTTCCAGCAGCATGTCGAGTCGTTCGGGCACCGTCTGCTCTCCGCCGTCCACGAGCGCGATGTAGTGCTGCAGATCGCGAATGGCCATGCCCGACAAGCGCATCCGGGTCAGGAAGACGAGTCGGCGCACCGCCTCGGGCGGGTATATGCGGTGGCCGCTGCTGTCGCGGTCGACCTCGACCAGGCCGGCACGTTCGTAATAGCGCAGGGTGTGTGCGGAGACGTCGAGCAGGTCGGCGACCTCGGCAATGGTCATGGGCTCGCTGAGGCCCTCGGTGTCGGCGAGCCGGTGGATGACCTCGATGGACATCGGTCCGTCCATCTCGCCGAGTGCGGCAAGTGCCCTGCTCATCAGTTCGTCGGTGGAGGACATACTCGATCCTAGATCGGCCGCGCTGAGGCGGCGCTGTCCGCGAAGTCGGCGCTGCGGGCCAGCGTGGCCCACTGGCCGACTTCGTCCAGGCCGCGTTGGTAGGTGGCCGAGAGCCGCTCGACGGCCTCGGCACCGAGCGGCAGCCGCAGCGGCACGTCCTCGGAGCGGACCAGGGAGACGATGATCTGCGCGGCCGCGGCGGGGTCGCCTTCCTGCTTCCCGTCCGCGCCGGCCATGTCGGCGCGGACCGCAGCCAGGACGTCCCGGTAGGTCGACGAGGCGTCGGTGAAGTCGAGCACGTCGGCCGCGTTGAAGGCGGTGCGGAACCGGCTCGGCTCGACCAGCATCACCCGGATCCCGAACGGCGCGACCTCGCCGGCCAAGGCCTCCGACCAGCCCTCCAGAGCGAACTTCGACGCCGAGTACGTCGAGACGCCGGGGAACGACATCCGGCCGCCCTGACTGCTCATCTGGACGATCGTCCCGCTGCCCTGCGCCCGCATGACCGGTAATGCCGCGCGCACCAGGGCGGCGGGACCGAACAGATGCAGGTCCATCAGGTCGCGCAGCTGCGCGTCGGTGACTTCCTCGGCGGCGCCGACGATGGCCCGCCCGGCGTTGTTCACCAGGACGTCGAGGCCACCGTAACGGTCGACTGCCGCCTGGACGAGCGTGGCGGCTTCGCTGGTATCGCAGGCATCGAAGGCGACGGCGGTGAAGCGGTCACCGTAGGCGGTGCCCAGGTCGGCCACGCTGTCGGGATTGCGGACTGCGGCGACGACCTGATCGCCCCCGGCAAGCGCGGCCTCGGCCAGTGCGCGTCCGAGACCCTTCGAGGCTCCGGTGATGACCCAGGTCTGTGCTGGCGTAGCTGTTGTCATGGCGCTGACGCTAGGAGTTCGAGCGCGCTCGAACGCAAGCCCGTGCGCCAGGGATTTGTGCACGAAAATCCGCGGGCGGCGCGGAAAATCGTGCACAAATCCCACGAAAAACGAGAGTGCCCCGTGCCTCCGTCAGGTCGGGGGTCAGACGGAAACACGAGGCACTATGGGTATCGCTGCGGCTTCGCGGGGCGTTACAGGCCCGGAGAAATTGGTGGAAATGGCCGCAAAACCGCTGGTCCAGCGGCCATTTCCCGCACGTTCGAGGCTCAGGCCTCCAGGATGGCCGTGACGCCCTGGCCACCCGCGGCGCAGATGGAGATCAGGCCGCGCACCGGCTTGCCGGTCTCCTTCTTCTTCTCGGCGAGCTGCTTGGCCAGCTGGGCCACGATGCGGCCGCCGGTCGCGGCGAACGGGTGCCCGGCCGCCAGCGACGAGCCGTTGACGTTGAGCTTCGACCGGTCGATCGAGCCCAAGGGCGCGTCCAGGCCCAGGCGGCCCTTGCAGTACTCGGGCGACTCCCAGGCCGCCAGCGTCGCCAGCACGACCGAGGCGAAGGCCTCGTGGATCTCGTAGAAGTCGAAGTCCTGCAGCGTCAGGCCGTTGCGGGCCAGCAGGCGCGGCACGGCGTAGGTCGGGGCCATGAGCAGGCCGTCGGGTCCGTTGACGTAGTCGACGGCGGCGGTCTCGGAGTCGACGAAGTACGCCAGCACCGGGATGTCGTGCTCGGCGGCCCACTCGTCGGTCGACAGCAGCGCCACCGATGCGCCGTCGGTCAGCGGGGTCGAGTTGCCGGCGGTCATGGTGGCGTCGCCCAGCTTCACGCCGAAGACCGGCTTGAGCTTGGCGAGCTTCTCGGTCGACGAGTCGGCCCGCAGGTTGTTGTCGCGGTACAGGCCCAGGAACGGGCTGACCAGGTCGTCGAAGAAGCCGCGGTCGTAGGCGGCGGCCATGTTCTGGTGGCTGGCGGCGGCCAGGGCGTCCTGGTCGGTGCGCTTGACGCCCATCTCCTTGGCGGTCTGGGCGGCGTGCTCGCCCATCGACAGGCCGGTGCGGGCCTCGCTGTTGACCGGGATGTCCACGCCGAGGGCGGCGGGCAGCTTGCCGACGAGCTTCAGCCGGTCGACGTTCGACTTGGCACGGCGCAGGCTCAGCAGCACGCGGCGCAGGTCGTTGCCGAGGGCGATGGGCGCGTCCGACGCGGTGTCGACGCCACCGGCCGCGGCCACCTGGTAGCGGCCGGCAGCAATGCCGTCAGCGGCCGCGATGGCCGACTGCAGACCGGTGCCACAGGCCTGCTGCAGGTCGAAGGCCGGCGTGTACGGCGACAGCGAGGTGCCCAGCACACATTCACGCATGAGATTGAAATCACGGCTGTGCTTGAGGACGGCGCCGCCGATCACCATGTCGAGCTTCTCGCCCTTGAGGTTGAAGCGGTCGATCAGACCGTCCAGAGCCGCGGTGAACATGTCCTGGTTGGAGGCGTTTGCGTACGCGCCATCGGATCGCGCGAAGGGAATGCGGTTACCACCCAGGACTGCCACGCGGCGGCGGCTGTTGGTCTCGGCCACGGTTTTTCTCCAGTTCGGTTTGACGTTGGATGACTGAGGCAAGATGTTGCTTGACGCCTATATTACCCACCGTTCTTACTCTGGAGTAAGTTCGTCTCTGACAAGACGGTTCCGTCTATACGACATACGTCCGCAGAAAGGTCCGCAATGGCTGACGTCCTCTCCCAAGTCCTCACCTCCGGTCCCGGTTCGTTCCTGGCCAAGCAGCTCGGCGTACCCCAGCCCCAGCCGCTGCGCCGCTACAAGGCCGGCGAGCCCCCGCTGGCCGGCCCCCTCCTGATCGGTGGCGAAGGCCGCGTGGCCGAGCCGCTGCGCGCGGCCCTCGCCGACGACTACGACCTCGTGGGCAACAACGTCGGCGGCCGCTGGGCCGACTCGTTCGGTGGCCTGCTGTTCGACGCCACCGGCATCACCAAGCCCGAGCAGCTCAAGCAGCTCCACCAGTTCTTCACCCCCGTGCTGCGCAACCTCGCCGCCAACAGCCGCGTCGTCGTCGTCGGCACCACGCCCGACGAGACCGACAGCATCGATGAGCGCATCGCCCAGCGTGCCCTCGAAGGCTTCACCCGCTCGCTCGGCAAGGAGCTGCAGCGCGGCGCCACCATCGGGCTCGTCTACCTGTCGGCCAAGGCCGCGCCCGCCGCCTCGGGCATCGAGTCGACCATCCGCTTCCTGCTGTCGGGCAAGTCGGCGTACGTCGACGGCCAGGTGTTCTACGTCGGCGCCGCCGACTCCGTCGCCCCGGCCGACTGGGACAAGCCGCTGGCCGGGAAGGTCGCACTCGTGACCGGTGCCGCCCGCGGCATCGGCGCCGAGATCGCCCGCGTGTTCGCGCGCGACGGCGCGTCCGTCGTCGCCATCGACGTCCCGCAGGCCGCTGACGCACTGGCCGAGACCGCCGCCGCGGTCGGTGGCACCGCGCTGGCCCTGGACGTGACGGCCGACGACGCCGTCGCCCAGATCGTCGCGCATCTCACCGAGCACCACGGTGGCAAGGCCGACGTCCTCGTCAACAACGCCGGCATCACCCGCGACAAGCTGCTCGCCAACATGGACGACGCCCGCTGGGACTCGGTCATCGCCGTGAACCTGCTTGCGCCGCAACGTCTTGCGCAGGGGCTGGTGGAGAACGGCACCATCGGCGAGGGCGGACGCATCGTGGGCCTGTCGTCGATGGCCGGTATCGCCGGTAACCGCGGCCAGACCAACTACGCCGCCACCAAGGCCGGCATGATCGGCATGACCGACGCGTTCGCCCCGGTGTTCGGCGAGAAGGGCGTCACCATCAACGCCGTCGCGCCGGGCTTCATCGAGACCAAGATGACCGACGCCATCCCGCTGGCCACCCGCGAGGTGGGCCGCCGCCTCAACTCGCTGTTCCAGGGCGGCCTGCCGGTCGACGTCGCCGAGCTGATCGCCTACTTCGCCAGCCCCGCCTCGAATGCCGTGACCGGCAACACGATTCGGGTCTGCGGCCAGGCCCTGTTGGGCGCGTGATGAGCGCTTGCGCGAAGAACAGGAGGCAGTAGTCATGGCGCAACCGAACGGATTGTTGAACATGGCGCGGGCGGTGGCGGGTGCGCTGCCGTTCGTGTCGCGGGGTTCCACCTTGCCGGCCCGCACCGTGACGGTGTCGGGCCTGACCATCGACCCGAAGAATGTCGCCGAGTACGCCGCGGTGACCGGGCTGCGGTTCGGCGACACCGTGCCGCTGACGTACCCGTTCGCGCTGACCTTCCCGACCATGATGTCGCTGGTCACCGGGTTCGATTTCCCGTTCGCCGCAATGGGTTCGGTGCACATCGAGAACCACATCACCCAGCACCGGCCCATCAAGGTGACCGACGAACTGGACATCGCGGTGCGCGCGGAGAACCTGCGCGAGCACCGCAAGGGCCTGCTGGTCGACATCATCACGGACGTCAAGGTCGGCAATGACCTGGTGTGGAACCAGATCACCACGTTCCTGCACCAGCAGCGGACCAGCCTGTCGGGTGAGCCGAAGCCGGAGCCGGTGAAGCAGCCGAAGCTGCCGCCGCCCAACGCGGTCATCAGCATCACACCGGGCCAGATTCGGCACTACGCCGATGTCGGTGGCGACCACAACCCGATCCACACCAGCTCGATCGGCGCCAAGCTGTTCGGCTTCCCGACCGCCATCGCGCACGGGATGTTCAGTGCCGCAGCGGTTCTGGCCAACATCGAGGGCCAGTTGCCGGATGCGGTCAAGTATTCGGTCAAGTTCGGCAAGCCGGTGCTGCTGCCCGCCAAGGTGGGGCTGTACGTCGAACCGATTGAGGGCGGCTGGGAGCTGGCGCTGCGCAACCTGTCGAAGGGCTACCCGCACCTGACGGCGACGGTCACCGAGCTGTAGCTCGACGCGGGCGCTTCAGGCGCCCGGGCGTGTCGGCTCTCCTGTGGCACTTGCGATTTGGAGCCGTCGACTTTCCTTGACTGTCAGGGAAAGTTGACGGCTCCAGGCGAGACATGTTGGTCGGCAGACAGAGGCCACCAATGCGCCGAACGTGAAGTTGATGGCGAGATTCCATCGGCAGATTCATACGGTCAAGACAACATCCATTGATTTGGGAGGTTGTCGTGCCCAGTGGGTATCCGCATTCGAAGCAGACCCGGCGGGAGTTGTTTGACCGGGTGTGTCAGGGCGCTCCATTAATCGAGACGGCCAAGGCGATGGGTGTGTCGACGACCTCGGCGTGGGTGTGGTGGCGCAACGCTGGTGCGATGAAACTGATCATGGGCAGCGGCATGCACGGGCTGGCCGAGGCCGGCGTTCCCGATCGGCCCGGTGGACGGGGGCATCGGCTCAGTCTCGATGAGCGCATCGCGATCATGCGGGGCCGCGATGCTGGCCTGACTTATGAGCAGATCGGTACGCAGATCGGCCGCCACCGCAGCGTCATCTGGCGTGAGGTGCGGCGCAACAGCAATGCCGACGGCGACTACCACGCCCGGATGGCACACGGGCGGGCGGCGCAGAGGTCACACCGACCAAAAGCGTTCAAACTCAACGACACCGCGCTGTGCGCCGCCATCGAAACGTGGATGGATGACGGGTGGAGCCCGAAACTGATCGCCGAGATGTTGGCCCGCGATCACCCGCATGACAGGCTCAAACGCGTGAGCCACGAAACCATCTACCAGTGCCTTTACGTGCAGGGCCGTGGCCAACTGCGCGCTGATCTGAACAAGTGCCTGTCCACCAAACGGGCCGCCCGCAAGCCCCGCGACCACACCGAACGCCGCGGCAAGTTCACCGATGTGTTCACCATCAGTGACCGGCCAGCCGAGGCCAATGACCGTGCCGTGCCGGGACATTGGGAAGGCGACCTGATCCTGGGTACTCGCGGCGGCAGCGCGATCGGCACCCTGGTCGAACGCAGCACCCGGTTCACCATCTTGTTGCACCTACCCGACGATCACACCGCCGACTCGGTGGCCGCGGCGATGATCGCGGCGATGAGTGAGCTGCCCGAACACCTGCGCCGCAGCATCACCTGGGACCGCGGCAGCGAGATGGCGAACTGGCGTGACATCAAACTGGCGCTCAAGGCGCCGGTCTACTTCTGCGATCCGCACTCACCCTGGCAGCGCGGGAGCAACGAGAACACCAACCGGCTGCTGCGGTTCTGGTTCGAAAAAGGCACCGACCTGAGCGTGCACACCAAAGCCGACCTCACCCGTATCCAGGACACCCTCAACAAGCGTCCCCGACCCACTCTCGATCTGGACACCCCAGCCCAACGCCTAGCCGCGCTCTTGAACCAAGCCGCCTAGCCACGTTGCACTAATCGATTGACTTTGAGATCGAAATCCGGCTATCCACTTCACGTTCGGCGCGACCAGACGCTCGGCGTCACGGCGGCAACTTCCGCGAGCAGCTCGCGAGTTAAGGCGGGAGCAGCTGGATCGACGGGCGGCCGGTGTCATCGACCGTGACCCGCGCCGCGACGCCGTAGACCGCCGAAATCAGTTCGGCGGTGAGGACTTCGGCGGGGGTCCCTGCCGCGACGACCCGCCCCTCGTCGAGCACGACGAGCCGGTCGCAGAACAGTGCCGCCAGCGTCAGGTCGTGCAGCGTCACCACCGCTGTCACGGGCAGCGCGCGGATGAGTGCCAACAGCTCGAACTGGTGCCGGATGTCGAGGTGATTGGTGGGTTCGTCGAGCAGCAGTTCGCGGGGCTCCTGCGCGAGGGCCCGGGCGATCTGTACCCGCTGCTGTTCGCCACCGGACAGCGTGCGCCAATCCCGGTCGCGCATGGCGGTCGTCTCGGTCTGTGCCAGGGCACGCTCGACGGCGTGGCCGTCGGCCGCGGTGTCGCCAGACCAGATGCCACGGTGCGGAATTCGGCCCAGGCGCACGATCTGTTCGACGGTCAGGTCCAGCTCGGTGCTGACCTGCTGTTCGACCACCGCGACGCGTTGCGCCACCGCACGACGACGAAGATCGGCGAGCCGTCGGCCGTCGAGCAGCACGGCGCCGGCGTCGGGCTGCCGCAATCCGGCGAGCAGGCGCAACAGCGACGACTTGCCGGCGCCGTTGGGCCCGAGCAGCCCCAGCGTCTCGCCGTCCGCCACGGCCAGCGAGACCCCGTCGATGACGAGCCGCCCGCCGGCCGTCCAGCAGACGGACTCCGCGGTGAGCGCGCCCGTCATCGAATCCTCCTGCGCCGAGCGAGAATCCACATGAAGATCGGCACACCGACGAGCGCGGTCACCACGCCGACCGGCAATTCCTGCGGCGCAAACACCGTGCGGGCCGCCGCGTCGACCCACACCAGGAAGATCGCGCCGGCGACCGCCGTGACCGGTAGCAGCCGCCGGTGCGATGGCCCGACGATCATCCGCGCCGCGTGCGGCAACACCAGCCCGACGAATCCGATGGCGCCGGCGGCACTCACCAGCACGGCCGTCAGGAGCGCCGTCGTCGCCAACAAGACGGCGCGGACGCGCCGCACCGAGACACCCAACGCGGCGGCCGCATCACGACCGAAGGCGAACGCGTCCAAGGCATCTGACTGCAGCCAGCAGATCGCCAGGCAGGCCGCGCACACGGCACCGCACAGCGCCACCTGAGACCAGCCGGCCCCCGCCAGCGAGCCGAGCAACCAGAACAGCACCCCGCGCGTCTGTTGCGTGTCGGCCGACGAGAACACCACCATTGCCGTGGCCGCGGAAAAGAGCTGGGTGCCAGCGACACCGGCCAGCAGCACGCGGTCCTGCCCGCCGCCGGACACCGCGGCGAGGGCCAGCACCAGAACGAAGGCGATCACCGCACCGACGAACGCACCACCCGACAGCGTCAGTGCACCGCCGATACCCGTGACCACGACCAGCACGGCTCCCGTCGACGCGCCGGACGAGATGCCCAGCATGAACGGGTCGGCCAGCGGATTGCGCATCAGCGACTGTAGGATCGCGCCGCAGATGCCCAGGCCCGCACCACAGATCGCGGCCAACAGCGCGCGTGGCAGCCGCAGCTCCCAGACGATGCCGTCGTCGATCGGCGCGACATCCGCCGGGCGGCCCCAAACATGTTGCGCGACGACGGCATACACGTCGACGAAGCCGAGGTCGGCCGGCCCGATGATCATAGCCGCCGCGATCGACAGCGCCAGGACCACCAGGCCGAACGTCGTCATAGCAGCCGTACGCACGGCCGTCAGGACTTCCCGCCCAGCCCGAATGAACGCAGCCCGGACGCGACGGTCTCGACAGCGTCGACGTTGCGCAGCGACGGATCCATCGCGCTGGCCGGCAAGACAATCCACCGCTTCTGCCGCACGGCCTTCAACTTGCTTGCTGCCGGGTCGGTTTCGAGGAACTTGATCTTGTCGGCGACGCTGTCGCCATCCTTGCCGCGGGTGAGATCAGCGAGCACCAGCACGTCCGGATCGCGCTGCAGGATCGCTTCCCACGAGATCTCCGGCCACAGCTGCCGGTTGTCGGCGAACACGTTGCGCGCCCCCACCGCCGTGGTGATGATGCCCGGCGCTCCGCAGCAACCCGCGATGTACGGCGTTCTGGTACCGGCGTACCACCACATCAGGGAGGTATCGCCGGCCTCGAGGCCGCTCGTCGCGGTCGCCATGCGCGCCCGCAGCGTCGACACCAGCTTGTCACCACGCTCGGCAACACCGAAAACCTTGGCAACATCACCGATTTCGGCGTACATGTCGTCGAGCGTCAGCGCGCGTTGTTGCGCCGCGTCCTGACCGCCGCACTCGCTGGAGGACTGGTAGGTCGGCACTCCCAGCCGCTCGAACCGATCGCGCGGGGCGACACCCTGATCGGTGAACGACCAGTCGAACGTCGCGTACACGAAGTCGGGTTTCTCTTTCAGCACCCGCTCGAATGACGGGAAATCGCGGCTCAGCACAGGCACTTTGGCGTTGTCGGCGGCAAGGTCCGGCCGGACGTCGTCGCTCCAGGACGAGGTACCGGCCATCCGGTCGGCGAGCCCGAGGGCCAGGAGCAGCTCGCTGGCCGGCTGATTGATCGAAACCGCGCGCTGCGGCGGCGATTTCACCGTCACCGTACGTCCGCAGTTCTCCAGCGTGACGGGATAGCCGGCGGCTGCGGCGTTGACAGTTCCGGTCGCCCGCGGTCCGCCACATGAGCAGACGAGCGAAACGACCAGTGCGACAAGCACAATGGTACGTAGAGACACGGCGGCGCCTTCCGATCCGGGACTCGGGTCGCGGAGTCCATGCGTGGGCGGGTCCTCGCGCCGCCAGGCCGCGAGAGCCCGAGCCAGCAGGTCTTCGGACTCGGGATCATCCAGGCCGGAGCGCCTTCCCAGCCCGCGTGGGGCCAGTGGCCGTTGCTCCGCCTGTCCTCCTTACCGCTGCGCGTCAGTTCCGGTTTCGCACCGGATTCCCTGACCCAACCGCGTTGGGTTCGACTGGCTCGAATCGGACCATACCAGCGCCGCGGCGGGGCCGCGCCGGCGTGAGAGCCCCGGACGCGCCGACGGTCCGCGAATGTGCGACCAGACCGCCAGAATCGCTGGGAGGGCGATCTGTGTGCACCGTCGCGGCGCCGCGGGAGCGCGAGAAACCTACGACTCGGCGCGCTTGCCCTTCAGGCCACGCCAGAAGAGGTTGATCATCAGCTCGGTGGCGTCGTTGACGTCCGTGTCGCCCGCGCTGACACGGGACGCGATGGCCTCACCCGCACCCACCAGGGCCACGGCCATCATCTCGAAGTCACTGTCCGGCTCCGGGTTTCGGGTACCCGCGCTGAGCAGCCGCGCCACCAGGTCGATGATCTTCTCGCGACCCTCACGCACGGTGTGGGCGAACGCCTGCGAGCTGGTGGCCTGCGTGTAGAGCACGATCCACGACGCCCGGTTGCGGTCGATGTACGTCATGAACGACAGCACGGCGTTGCGCAGCAGGTCGCGCGGGCTCTGCGCGAAGTTGATGTCCGCACGGACGGTGTCGACGAAGCGCGTCAGCTCCCGGTCCAGGCAGGCTGCGAACAGCTCTTCCTTGGAGCCGTAGTAGAGGTACAGCATCGGCTTGGAGATCTCGGCCTGCGCGGCGATCGCGTCCATCGAGGTCTCGTGATAGCCGTTCACCGAGAACATCTGCACGGCGGCGTCGAGCATCTGCTGTTCGCGGACGGCCCGCGGCAGCCGCTTGGTTCCACCTGCCATCAGATCAGGGTATGCAACGAGCGGCCTACTTCACGCATTTCGCGCCCGGCCCCTTCATGCCCGCCACCCGCAGCACCGACTTGTCGACCTGCGCCTGGTCCAGCTGCCCGGCCTGCACCGCCGCCTCCAGCTTGTCGAGCACGTCCGGGACGCCGTCGGTGGTGATCCACAGCGCGACGTCCGCGCCGGCCTGCAGCGCCTTGAGCGCCGCGTCGGCCACGCCGAAGTGCTGGGTGATGGCGGCCATGCCGGTCAGGTCGTCGGTGAACACCACGCCGTCGAACGGCGGGCCGCCGTACTCGCCGCTGCGCAGCAGGTCGTAGGCCGGCTTGCTCAGGCTGGCCGGGTCGTCGCCCTGCGTCAGTCCCGGCACCTGCAGGTGGCCGACCATCACAGCGACGGGCTGCTGCGTCGTCAGCGTCCGGTACGGCACCAGGTCGTTGTCTTTGAGCGCCTCCAGCGGCGGCGTCTTCACCCCGCCCGTGTGCGAGTCGCCCGAGCCGTGCCCGTGCCCCGGGAAGTGCTTGAGCACCGGGACGAGCCCCGCCTCACGCAGCCCCGCGGCGTACGCACCGGCGTACTCGGTCACCTTCTGCGGGTCCGCGCCGAACGAGCGGTCGCCGATGACCTCGTCGTCGGCCTCCTCGGTGACGTCGGCGTCGGGCGCGAAGTCGACGGTGATGCCGAACTTGTCCTTCATCTGCTGCCCGCGGTCCTTGGCGATGGCCTGAACCTCGGCCGGGGTCTTGGTCGCCGCCAGCACGCGCGCCGACTCCTGCGGGCCGATCAGCTTCTTCAGCCGGGACACCCGGCCGCCCTCCTCGTCGATGCTGACCGCCAGCGGCAGCGCGCCGGATGCGGCCTGCAGCGCCGGGATCGAACCGTCCGACAGCATCGACAGATCCGTCCAGCTGCCGATGAAGATGCCGCCGACCTGCTGCTGCGTCACCGCGGCGCGGGCGTCGGCGGCGTCCTTGACACCCACCATGAGCAGCTGGGCCAGCTTCTGGCGCAGGGTGAGCGTGCTGAGCAGCGCGTGCGGATCGCACGGCGGTGAGGTCGGTGCGGGCGCGTCCATCGGCTTGCTCGACGACGCGGTGCTGGAGGCCTGGCTGGACGTACTGGACGCGGCCGGACGGTCGGACGACGACGAGCAACCGGCGACCAATCCGGACACCAGTGCCAGCGCGCCGAGGGTTCGGGTCAGGGACATGGGTTTCGAGCCTAACGGTTCCGGTCGCGGTCCCCCGGGACCCCGTGAGACGGCCGCCGAAACGGGGCCCAGGCAGGTCGCCATGCTAGTTTGGGCGCCATGGACCGCTTCCTCGTGCCCGCCGGAGCCAGCATCGTGGTCGGTCTGTTGCTCGGCGCCGCAGCGGTCTTCGGCACCACGCTGATGCTGGAGCAGGACACCAAGCCGACGCTGCAATCGGGCGATCCAGCGTCATCGGTGCTCAACCGGGTCGAATACGGCAACCGCAGCTGATCCCGCAGCGCCGCTCTCCCGGCGCTGCCTATGGGTCGTCAGCGCGGCCGCACTGGTCCTGACGTTCGCCCAGTCACCGGGCCGGGTCTCGCCCGACACCAAACTCGATCTCACCGCCAACCCCGCACGCTTCCTGGCGCGGGCGGCGAATCTGTGGAGCAGCGACCTCCCCTTCGGCCAGTCGCAGAACCAGGCCTACGGCTACCTGTTCCCGCACGGCACGTTCTTCCTCGCCGGTGATGTCATCGGCCTGCCCGGCTGGGTGACGCAGCGGCTGTGGTGGGCGTTGCTGCTCGTCGTCGGCTTCTGGGGCGTCATCAGGGTCGCCGAGGCGCTCGGCATCGGGAGCCGGTCGTCGCGCGTGCTCGCCGCCGTGGCGTTCGCGCTGTCCCCGCGGGCGCTGACGACGCTGGGCGCCATCTCCTCCGAGACCCTGCCGATGATGCTGGCGCCGTGGGTGCTGCTGCCGGTGATCCTGGCGCTGCGCGGTGACTCGGGGATTTGTGCACGATTTTCCGCGGTGAGCGCGGAAAATCGTGCACAAATCACGCCTGGAATCCGGCAGTTGGCCGCCCGCTCGGCCGTCGCCGTCGCGCTGATGGGCGCGGTGAACGCCGTCGCGACGCTGACGGGCTGCCTGGCCGCGATCATCTGGTGGGCCGCGCACCGGCCCAACCGGCGCTGGTGGCGCTTCACGGCGTGGTGGTTCGGCTGCACGCTGCTCGCGATCCTGTGGTGGGCCGTGGCGCTGCTGCTGCTGGGCCGGATCAGCCCGCCGTTCCTGGACTTCATCGAATCGTCGGGCGTCACGACGCAGTGGCTGTCACTGACCGAGGTGCTGCGCGGCACCTACGGCTGGACGGCGTTCGTCGCGACCAACGCGACGGCCGGTTCGTCGCTGGTGACCGGTTCGGTCGCGGTACTGGCGACGACGCTCGTGGCCGCCGGCGGCATGGCGGGCCTGGCGATGCGCAGCATGCCGGCCCGCGGGCGGCTCATCTCGATGCTGCTGTTCGGGCTGCTGCTGCTCGCGGTCGCGTACGCGGGCGGGCTGGGCTCGCCCATCGCGCACCAGGTGCGGGCCTTCCTCGATGCCGGCGGCACCCCGCTGCGCAACGTGCACAAGCTCGAGCCGGTGCTGCGGCTGCCGCTGGCGCTGGGCCTGGCCCACGTGCTGGGCCGGATTCCCCTGCCGGGCACCGCGCCGCGGCGGGAGTGGATCAACGCGTTCGCGCACCTCGAGCGGGACAAGCGGATGGCCGTGGCCGTCGTGCTGCTGACGGCACTGGTCGCCGGGACGTCGTTGGCGTGGACGGGCCGGCTCGCCGCGCCGGGTGCCTACCGCGCCATCCCGCAGTACTGGCACCAGACCGCGGACTGGCTCGACGCGCACAACGCCGAGACCCCGGGCCGCGTGCTCGTCGCGCCGGGCGCGCCGTTCGCCAACCAGGTCTGGGGCAATACGCACGACGAGCCGCTGCAGGTCCTCGAGCGCGGCGCGTGGGGTGTGCGGGATTCGATTCCGCTGACGCCGCCCGAGACCATCCGGGCGCTGGACTCCGTGCAACGCCTGTTCGCCACCGGGCGGCCGTCCGCCGGATTGGCCGATACCCTGGCCCGCCAAGGCATTTCGTTCGTCGTAGTGCGCAACGACCTGGACCCCGACAACTCGCGGTCGGCGCGACCGCTGCTGGTGCACCGGGCCTTGGAAGGTTCCCGGGGGCTCACGAAAGTCGCGCAGTTCGGCGATCCCGTCGGCCCGGGCACGCTGGACGGGTTCGTCTCCGACAGTGGCCTGCGGCCGCGCTACCCAGCCGTCGAGATCTACCGCGTGACGGGCACCGTGTCCACCCAGCCGTACCTCGCCGCCACCGACACCATGCCGCGCGTCGACGGCGGACCCGAATCGCTGCTGCGCATCGACGAGCGCCGCCGCCTGATGGGGCGAAACCCGTTGGGCCCCATGATCTTGACGTCCGATGCGCAACGCGCCGGGCTGCCGGTGCCAGAGGTGACCGCCACCGATACCCCGCTGGCCCGCGAGACCGACTACGGACGCGTCGACGACCACTCGTCGGCAGTCCGGGCCCCCGACGATCCGCGGCGCACCTACAACCGCGTCATGGACTACCCGAGCCCCGGCGCCACCACGGCCTACGGCCAGTGGCCGGGTGGACGGATCACCACGTCGAGTTCGTCGTCCGATTCGACCGCGCTGCCCAACGTGGCGACAGCGGCCGGGCCGGCCGCCGCGATCGACGGCGACACCTCGACCAGCTGGGTGTCGAGCTCGCTGCAAACCGCTGTGGGGCAATGGCTTCAGGTCGACTTCGACCATCCGGTGACCAACGCGACCATCACCCTGACGCCCAGCGCCACCGCCGTCGGCGCCCAGGTGCGTCGTATCGAAGTCGCAACCGCCAACGGCACCAGCACAATTCGCTTCGATCAGCCCGGCAAGCCATTGACCGCCGCCTTGCCCTACGGCGAGACGTCCTGGGTCCGGTTCACCGCGACCGGCACCGACGACGGCTCGCCCGGCGTGCAGTTCGGCATCACCGACTTCTCTGTGACGCAGTACGACGCGTCCGGCTTCGCCCACGCCGTGAGCTTGCGGCACACCGTCGACGTGCCCGGCCCGCCGGCGGGATCGGCTGTCGCGCAATGGGATTTGGGCAATGATCAGCTGGGCCGGCCCGGCTGCGCCGAGGGCCCGAACGGGGTCCGGTGCGCCGCCACCATGGCGCAGTCGCCCGAAGAACCCGTCAACATGAGCCGCACCCTCACCGTGCCGACGCCGACGGCCGTCGTCCCGACGATCTGGGTGCAGGCCCGGCAGGGACCGCACCTGGCCGACCTGGTGAGCCAGCCCGGCACCACCCGGGCGTCCGGCGACTCGGACGTCATCGACGTCGCGGGATCGGCCTACGCCGCCACCGACGGCGATCCGCGGACCGCCTGGGTCGCGCCGCAGGGCATCGTCCAGTTCCGCAACGGTGCCAACCTGACCGTGCACCTGCCGGCGCCGACGACCGTCAGCGCCCTGCGACTCACGCCCAGCGCCTCCGAGCTGCCGGCGCATCCGACCGTCGTCGCCGTCGACCTCGGCAACGGACCGCAGGTGCGACGCATCGGCGACGGCCCGCAGACCATCAAGCTCAACCCCACGAAGACCGACACCATCAAGCTGTCGATCCTCGACTGGCACGACCTGATCGACCGCACGTCACTGGGATTCGACCAGGTGAAGCCGCCCGGCCTCGCCGAGGTCACCGCCCTCGACGACCGCGGCGCGCCGATCGCCCCCGCCGACGCGGCCGCCAACCGACGCCGCGCCATCACGCTGCCGTGTGGCCGCGGACCGATCGTCGCGATCGCCGGCCAGTTCCTGCAGACCTCGGTGCACACCACCGTCGGCGCGCTCCTGGACAGCGAGCCCATCGCGGCCCAGCCCTGCCAATCCGCGCCGCTGCAACTGCCCGCCGGGAAACAGGAGCTGCTGATCAGCCCCGGCCCGTTCTTCACCGTCGTCGGCGCCCGCCTGACGGGCCCGCTCGCCGCCCACATCCACAGTGCCCCAACAACTCCCGCGCAGCTGAAGACATGGACCTCCGATCACCGCGAGGTGGACGTGACGCCGTCTCCGGTGCAGCGGGTGCTCGTCGTGCCCGAGAGCGTCAACCCCGGCTGGACCGCCCACACCGCCAACGGCGCCGTCCTCACGCCGGTGACCATCAACGGCTGGCAGCAGGGCTGGGTGCTGCCGGCCGGCACCGCGGGCATCGTCACACTGACATTCGGGCTGAACACCCCGTACCGCATCGGGTTGTTCGGCGGGCTCGCACTGCTCCCGATCCTGGCGCTCTTGGCGCTGCTGCCGATGCGGCGCCGCGTCGACGACGAGCCGACGCCGACCTGGCAGCCGGGTCCCGCGGTGGTCGGCGTGGCTCTTGCCGGGTTCGGTGTCCTGGTGGCCGGATTCGCGGGTCTGGCGACCGTCGCGGCAGCCATCGGCATCCGGTTCCTGCTGAGGTCGCGGGAGCGGTGGCTGGACGGCTGGACCGTCATCGCCTCGGCGAGTGGCCTCATCGGTGCCGGCGCGGTGCTCAGCGCGTACCCGTGGCGGTCGGTGGACGGCTACGTCGGGCATTCGCCGTGGGTGCAGTTCCTGGCGCTGGTCTCGGTGGCCGCGCTGGCGGCGTCGTTGTGGGACGCGCCGCAGGCGAAAAGCGGATAGCCGTCAGCGCCGGCGGCGCAGGGCCGGTAACGCGATCAGGCAGGTGGCCGCGAGCACGCCGACTCCGATGGCGAAACCGATGCCGGCGCTGCGCAGCCCCCAGTGCTGTGCGGCCAGGCCTTCGCCGATGACGGGCAGCGAGATGGCCAGGTAGGCCACCACGAACAGCGTCGAGCTGACTTCAGCGCGCCGCTCGATTGGTGTGGCCTCGGTGATGGCGGCCAGGCCGCGGCTGAAGCTGATGCCTTGTCCCGCACCGGAAATGACGGCGGCAGCGACGACTCCGGCCAGTGAGCTGGTGATCAGCGCCGCCACCAAGGCGATCATGCCGAGCACCAGCATCGCGCAACCCACGGCCATCGCGCGGTGCGGCTGCGTCTGGTTGGCCGCCACCTGGGCGATCGCCGAGGCGAGGAAGGTGCAGCTGGCGACCAGCCCGGCCGCGGCGTGGTTGTGAATGCCGATCATGGTGGACAGGAACGACGGTGCCAGCGCGGCGAACAGCCCCATGCAGGCGAATCCCGCGAACGTCCCGATCGCGGCGAGGGTGAAAGTGCCGCGTACCTCCGCGGGAAGCTGCAGCCGTTGTATACCAAGTTGCCCAGTCCTGGCTGATGTTTCGGGAATCGCGACGACCGCAAGGCCCGCCGCCACCGCCAGCACGATGTGCAGCGCGAACGCCAGCTGCAGCGGTGCCGGGCAGTATTGGACGAGAACACCGGCCAGGAAGGGACCCGCACCCAGGCCGCCGATGTTGGCGACGGTTGCGATGGCGGCGGCCCTGGTACGCCATTTCGGTGGTGCGGCTTCGATGATCGCTGCGGTGGCCGTGCCGGTGAAGATGCCGGCGGACAGTCCCGACAGCACCCGAGCGGCCACCAGGGTCGTCACATCGCCGGCCATCAGGAACGTCGCGGCGCTGGCGACCGCGAGGGCGACCCCGGCGAGCAGGACCGGTCGTCGACCGATGGCGTCGGACCAGCGTCCGAACAGCATCAGCGCCGCCAGCACCCCACCGGCGTAGGCCGCGTAGATCACCGTGCCGGTGAGAACGGTGAAGCCCATGGTGTCGGCGTAGAGCGCATACATCGGGGTGGGCAATGTCGTGCCGGCCATGATCACGGCGAACGCGTACGCCAGCAGCCCGGTGGCCACTGGGCCACTGGCCCTTCGGTTTCGACTGCTCGACGTGCGTGCCTCGGCGCCGACCGTCATAACTGCTTCGACGGCGCTGATACGGAGGACAGCGGAGTCATGGCCTGCACGGCGGCCCGCGTTGTTCCGGCGAGGTCGTGGACGGCGATGTGGCCGATGTAACCGTCGGGGCGGACGAGCACCAGCGTGTCCCGCGTCAAGCCGTAGATCTTGGCGAATTCTCCGGTCGGGTCGCCGAACACGCCGTCGGGGCCGCCGCGGCCTGCATCGACGACGAGGCGGTCGAGTGACGCGCCCGCGGTGGGCCACTCGAGTGCTGCCAGCGCGGCGGCGGCGTGCCGACCGTAGGCCAGCGCGGTGAAATGCGATCCGCGGTAAGCGTCGAACAGTCGCACGCGGCGCCCGTCCGCGGTGACGAGGTCGGCGTCCGGCGCGCGGTCACCGACGCGCAGCGTCGCGGTGTCGTCGGCGGCCGGCGGCGCCAGCGGCCCGCCGCGGTAGGTCAGGGCGAGTTGTTTCTCGTCCTTTCCGCGCCGCAGGCTCGATGGGTCGAGCTTGGCGATCCCCTCGTACTTCTTCGTGGAGAGCCCGAGCACGCCGGCAGCAATGGGCCGGCGTTCCTGTTCATAGGTGTCGAGGAGCCGATCGTCGGCTCCGGCCAGGACCTGGCCGAGTTTCCAGCCCAGGTTGTAGGCGTCGCCGATCCCGGTGTTGAGGCCCTGGGCGCCGGCGGGGGTGTGCACATGCGCGGCATCACCGACCAGCAGGACGCGGCCGCGTCGGTAGTTCTCGGCCAGCCGGATGTTGGGCCGAAAAACCGACTGCCACTGGATGTCTCGCAGCGCGAGCTGCTTGTTGCGGGTATGCGCCTGGATGCGCGCGTTGATCTGAGCCAGGTCTTGCGGCGGTTGCTCGTCGGGCGCAAGTCGGATCATCCACTGGAAGGTGTCGCTGTGCGGCAGCGGGCAGGCGCCCACGAAGCGACCCTTGACGCCAGGCCAGACGTGCCAGTACTTGCGCGACAGCCCACCGGAGACCGCGGCGTCGACGATGAGGATGCGGTCGGCCTCGTCGGTGGAACCGCTGAATTCGACGCCGACGATCTTGCGGACCCGGCTGGCGCCGCCGTCAGCGCCGACGAGGTAGCGCGCGGTGATGTCCTCGCCACCATCGGCGGTCGTGACGCGCGCGGTGACATGCGTGCCGTGGTCGGTGAATTCCGTCAACTCGGTTCCGAATTCGACACGGCCACCCAGGGTTTCGAACCGGGCATGCAGTGCGCGGTCGGTTTGGTGCTGGGGGATCAGCCAGGTGTCGGGGTAGGGGACGTCGGCACTGCGCTTGCCTTTGGCCATCGCGCGGTACGGGATGGTGAGGGGGCCGAGGTGGATGCCCATCGGCGGGTACAGGGTGCCCTGATTGAGGACGTCGGGTAGTGCACCCAAGTCCTCGAGGACCTCGAGGGTGCGCGGTTGGACGCCTTTGGCACGCGAACCGTCGAAGGCGTGTGGTGCCTTGTCGATGAGGCGTACCGCCACGCCGCGGCGGGCGAGGTCGATCGCGAGCGCGGTGCCCGCGGGTCCGGCGCCGATGATCAAGACGTCGGTGGTGCTGCTTGTTGTGGTCATGGGTCAAGCCGATCTGTAGAAGGTCGCCAATTGGTCGGCGACGACGAGGGGACGTTCGAAAGGAGCCATGTGGCCGCAGTCATCGATGACGTGGCATTGGCTGGGCCGAAGCAGTTCGCGGACCCGGTCCAGGCTGCTGATCGGCGTGACGTGGTCCTCACGGCCCCAGATCAGCTGGGTGGGCAGATCAAGCGTGCCCGTGCGCCGGTAGAGCTCGGCGCGGTCGAATAGCGGAAAGTGTTGCAGCGTCTCGAAAAGCGCGTAGATGGATCCTTCGTACCGCGCGGCGTCGCCGACCATCGCCGCCAGCGCGGCGGCGCGGTAGGGGTCTGCCACATTGTGTCCCAGATGCCGATCGAGGACACGCCGCCCGAATCGCTTGGCGATGAAACCGGCCGTGATGTCGTTGCCCACCAACAGCTTCTGTGCAAGAGGTTGACGGCTCAGCCCGGCAGGACCCACCAGCGTCAACGTGGCCATGCTGCCGGCGTGCTGACCCACGTACGCCATGGCAATAAGCGCTCCCATCGACGTGCCCACCATGTGGCGCGTGGCGGGCAGGTCGAGGTACTCGACGAGCTCACGGAGTTGGCGGACGAACAGCGCCTCGTCGTAACGGGCGACGACGCGGTCGGAGTAGCCGCGCCCGTAGCCGCTGTAGGCGAGGGTCCGCAGGCCGCGGGCATGGAGCTCGACAGCCAGTTCGTCCCAGTAGAACAACGGGATGGTCAGCCCACCGGTCAGGACGACGACGTCGCGGCCGGCAGGCCCTGCCAGCTCGTAATGTGTCACGCCGTCTGACAATTGGATGTAGCTACCGCGAAGGCCACCCCGTGCGGCGGCATCGAGTTGCCGGTCTTCTCCGGCCGCGACGAAGTACTTCATCTGGCGTTCCCCGGTTGGAGGGATCGCAGGTATTCGGTGATCGCATCGGCCACCCAGGCTGGGTCTTCCTCGGGGAGCAGGTGCCCGCCGTCGGGATGGACCTTTTCGACGCTGCCGGCGATGTCGCGGGTGAAATGCTGGCCGTCCATGCCCGCACTGCGCAGCACCAGGGTGGGCACGTCGATGTCGGGGATTTCGGCGCTGCGGTCGGGCTGGTCGGTGCAGAGGAAGTCGACGAACGCCGCGCGGTTACCGGGCCGGTTCCACAGCCGGTGTGCGCGCTCGACCATCGCGGCATCGACGATGTCGGAGTCGGGGCCGACTGCCTGGCGCAGACTGCGTTCGACAGCGCGGCGCGGCATGAACCGCCGCAGCAGCTGCCCCACAACGGGATTGCGCGCCAGTGCCATCGCGGCCGGCAGTTCTTTGTCGGGGTAGCCGGTGGCATTGATCAACACCAAACCGGTCAGGTGCAGGTGCTCGGGATGATCGAGGGCAAGGTTCCAGGCGATGTTGCCGCCCAACGAGTTACCCACCACGGCGCATCGCTCGACGCCGACGGTGGCCAGGAAGCGGGCGAGCGTCCCGGCGTAGGTGGTGACGCGGTAGTCGCGGTCGGGGCGCGGCCCCGTCACGCCGAAACCGGGCAGATCGAGGCGAATGACGTCGAAGGACGCCCACAGCCGTTGGGCGAGCGCCTCCACCCCGTACAGCGACGACGCACTGCCGTGCAGGAGCACCACCGTCGGGCCTTTGCCCGACCGCCGGTAGTGAATCCGCATGCCGTCGACGGTGGCGAACCGCGAGTTCGCGTGCACATCGATATCGCGAGAGTTCATAATGGATACAGTGTTGCCGTTATTGCGATTGCTGTCAAGGGTCGGCATACTGGGCCGCGTGAGCACGTCACGTACCAGCGCCGAGCTGGAGCAGAGCCCGCGGCGGTCCCGGGGCCGACCACCGGTGCCGCTGGACCGCATCATCGCGACGGCTGTTTCACTCCTGGACGAGGAAGGCGCCGACGCGCTGTCGATGCGCAACCTGGCCCAACGCCTGGACTCGGGTACCGCGACGTTGTATCGGCATTTCACCGGCCGGGCCCAACTGGTCGCCCACGTGATCGACAGCGTGTTGGCCGAGGCGCACGTGGACGACGACGCACTCGACGCCGTGACATGGCAGCAAGCCTGTGAAGTGCTGGCGCACAGCCTGTTCGACGTGTTCCGGCGCCACCCGCACGTCGCGCCGCTGCTGGTCGAGAGAATTCCGACCGGGCCCAACGCGATGGCCCAGCGCGAACAGACGATCGCGCTACTGCTCAAATCGGGCTTCACGGCACCCCTGGCCGCACAGGCTTGCGCCACGCTGGCGCGCTACGTGCTGGGATTCGCGACCCAGCTGTCCCCGCCCGATGCGGGCGCCGCGGACCACGACGAGGTCTGGCAGACGCTCGACCCACAGGCATATCCGGCCACCGTCAGCGTCGCCGATCATCTGCCCGTGCCGCTGGAGCAGGAATTCACCTTCGGCCTGCGACTCCTCATCAACGGCTTGAGCCAGGTTGCGCACCAAGGCAATTGAGCCCTGACCGCACTCCAGTGGCAATTGCTTGTTGACACCTCACGGAATTATCGGACACACTGTAACCGTTATTAATTTCGCGGTTATCAGCGGCACGCGCCAATCACGCTGAGGCACCGATCAGACCAGCGCCGACGGCGCCCCGCGCAGGCCGTACAGGAGACAACCAGTGACCCGAATTCTGTTGCGCGGCGCGCACGTAGTGACCATGGCTCCCAATCGGCCCGACACCGAGCGCATCGACATCCTCATCGAGGGCAGCCGCATCGCCATGATGGGTGACCGCCTCGACGCCACCGGCGCCGACGTCGTCGACCTCACCGACCGCATCGTCATCCCAGGGCTCGTCAACGCCCACCTGCACACCTGGCAGACCGCGCTACGGTTCGCCGGCGCGGACTGGTCGTTGCTGGAGTACCTGGCCCACACCCACGGCCACGTCGCCCGCCGATACCGCCCCGAGGACATGTACATCGACACGCTGGTCGGCGCCTTGAACCAGATCAATTGCGGGACAACCACGTTGGGCGACTGGTGCCACAACTGCCTGACTCCGGCACACACCGACGCGGGTCTCGACGCACTGAACGCCGCCGGTATCCGCGCGGTCTTCTTGCACGGCACCCCGCACGGTGGCCCGACCAAACCGCATGACGTGCGCGAGGTTGACCGGCTCCTCGACGGGCCCATCGCCAACAGCACACTGCTCACGCTGGGAATGGCCATCAAGAGTCCGCAATTGTCGACACCCGACGTGGCGATCGCGGACCTGCGGGCCGCCCTCGACCGCGGCGTGATCGCCTCGATGCACCAGAGCGCGGGCGCCCCCACCAAGGGCTGGGGAGCCGTCGGCGCTGCCGGCCTATGGGGGCCACATGCCAACATCGTGCACGGCACCGGCCTGACCGACGATTGGGTCAAGCGTCTCGTCGACGCCGGGGCCACCTTCACGTCCACCCCGGAAAACGAACTGGGGCAAGGACATTGCACGTCGATCACCGAACAACTGCTGCGTGCGCACGCGGCGCCGTCGCTGGGCACGGACACCGAAACCGCAGTCTCCGGCGAGGTTCTGACCGCCGCCCGGATCACCCTGGCCCGCCAACGCGGACTGATCCACGACCTGGAATTGCTCCGAACCGGCCTCAGCGCAGCGACCGCGGCGCCCACCAGTAAGCAGGCGCTGTCCTGGGCGACCGTCCACGGTGCGCGCGCCCTGGGATTGTCCGACCGGGTCGGCCACCTGGCCCCGGGCATGCAGGCCGATCTGGTCGTCATCGACGCCCGAGCGTTGAACCTGTGGCCCGCGCACGACCCGATTGCCGCGGCGTTGCAGGCCGGCATCGCCAACATCGAGGCAGTCATGATCGCCGGCACCTGGCGCAAGCGCCAGCATGCCCTGGTCGACACCGACGTCGACATGGTCAAAGACCGACTCAAGGAGTCGGGCGAACGATTCGCACACAAGATCCGCGCGACCGGCCCGGTGGCCCGCACCCGACGCCGCGTGGTCCGCACCGTCGTGCGCCGGCACCTCCGCCACCAGACGCGCTCCGGTGGTGCGTAGAAGCGCGGCTATCCGACCGCGGCGGGCTCCGGAGCGTCGGTGATCGCGCTGTCGCGCGGTGACGGGGCGTGCCGGGATTCCCAGCGGCGCAGCAGCTCGCGGCAAGGCGACTCGATCAGCCCGTAGCTGACGGCGGCGATCGCGAAACCGAAAATCCACGTCAGGATCAGCACGATCGGCATGTGGCCGTTGAACGGGAACTCGCCGATCACCGGGAACACCATGGCCAGCGCCGCGAGATGCCAGATGAACAAGCCGTAGGACCAGCGGCCGAGCGTCACCATCGTGGTGCTGCCGAGGATGCGGTGCGGCGTCCCGGGTGCGTCCAGCACCAGCGGTGCCAGCAGTGCCCCGGCGACCACGGCGCCCATCGCGGTCTTGACCACGACCTGGCCGACGGTGCCCGGCGCGAGTCCGATGTTGCCGGCCAGCGGCGTCGCCGCGATGACGAACGCCACGCCGGCAATGGCCGCCATCACCCAGCGGCGCCGGGCCAACTGATGCATGCGGCCGACAGGCATGACCGTCAGCTCCGCCAGCAGCATGCCGGCGGCGAACCACGAGAACAGCGCCGGCAGCCAGTTCATCTGGTTGACGCCGAAGGGCAGGTGCCACGGCAGCGCGGGCCACGCGAAGCTCGCCACCGCCAGCGCCGCGATCGCGGGCACGCGCCAGTCCACCGGCAGCCGGCGCGCCAGCAGTGCCAGCAGCGGCAAGACGAGATAGAAGGAGACCTCGACGGCCAGGCTCCACATCTGCGTCAGCCCGGCGGTCAGCGTCAGGGGCACATAGACCTGGGTGAGCGTGAGGTTGGCGAGCCACACCGTGAGGTCGGCGTGGGCGTCGGGCAGCAATGCCAGGATCACCACGACGGCCCCGAGGTAGCCCGGCATGATGCGGACGATGCGTGAGCGCAGGTAGTGGCCCGTCGGCGGCCGGTGCCGCAGACCCCGCGCGGCGGCGGCGTGGCCGCGCCACAACAGGAAGCCCGACAGCGCGAAGAACACCGCGACGGCCAGGTCGAAACGGGTGAACAGCCGGCCGTACCAGCCGCTGCTGTTGGCGGTCTGGAACGCCACGTGCGTGAGGACGACCCCCATGGCGGCACAGGCGCGCATGCCCTCGACTGCGGGCAGGAAACTGCGGGTGCCGCTCACCTCAGCACTGTCCGCGGTGTCGTGTCCCTGGTCGCCCACGACCCCAGTGTGCCGGGTGCCCGGTCTCGTCGGCGAATCTCACGCTGACCCGCACACCACTCTGAGGGTGTGCCTTAGTAAGGGCTGTTAGGGTCAGTCGGGTTGCTGTGTGGCTGGCAGACAAAGTAAGGAGCACGGGTTGAACCGCGCTGTGGGGTTGCGAATCGCGGCATGCGTGTTGATGGGGCTCGGCGCTGCCCTGCTGATTGCTGCTCTGCTGTTGACTACTTATACGTCGGGCAAGATCGCCAAGATTCCGCTCGACATCGACACCACGCTGGTCAGCAACGGCACCGGGACCGCGCTGGACCCCGCGTCGCTGCTGGGCGAGAAGTTCGTCGTCAACAAGAACGTGCCGCTGGTGCTGCAGCGCCAGATCAGCGTCGAGAACCCGGCGAACGCCGACGTGGTGACGCTGCAGGTCGGTAACACCGTGCGCCGCACCGACAAGCAACAGGACAACGGCCTGCTGCTCGCACTCGTCGACACCGTGACGCTCAACCGCACCACCGCCGCCGCGGTGACGGGTGCGGCCGGCTCGGTACAGAAGCCGCGCACCATCGAGGACCAGAACCCGCCGACCAACATCGCGCTGCCCCACACCGGGCTGAGCTACCGCTTCCCGTTCAGCACGGAGAAGAAGACCTACCAGGTGTTCGACCCGATCGCGCAGAAGGCGTACGACGCCAACTACGAGGGCGAAGAAGACGTCAACGGCCTCTCGGTCTACAAGTTCACCCAGAACGTCGGCTTCGACGCCGATGGCAAGCTGGTCGAGCCCATCAAGTACTCGTCGCTGTACGACAAGGACGAAGACGGCTCCGTGACCGCCCGCGCCGAACTGTGGGGCGTGCAGTCCGCCGAGCCGACCGACCCGATCACCATGCAGCGCTACTACGCGGCTGCGCGCACCTTCTGGGTGGACCCGGTCTCCGGCACCATCGTCAAGGAGAAGGACCGCGGCTTCCACTACTACTCGCGCGACGCCCTCAAGCCCGAGGTGACGTTCGCCGACTACACCGTCACCTCCAACGAGCAGACGGTCGAATCTCAGGTCGCCGCCGCCCACGACGAGCGCGACAAGCTGGCCCTGTGGGACCGCATCCTGCCCATCACCTTCGGTGGTCTGGGACTGGTGTTCCTGGTCGGTGGCGTGCTGCTGGCCGGCTACAGCCTGCGGTCGCAGGCCGCGCTGATCGATCCGGGCCTCGACGCCGCCGGGCATGGCTTCTTCGGCCGGCGCGACACCGATTCCGGACCGATGCCCGCCGCTGAGGCCATGACCGAGAAGCTGCCCACCCAGCGGCCGACCGACCTGCCACCGGACCGGATCTGATCGCTTTTCGTCGTGCCCTGCCGGCGCTGTACGCGCTGGGGCTGACGCTCGCTGTCACCGCGCCACTGCTGGCGCCCGGTTATCTGCTGCTGCGTGACGCGGTCTCGACGCCGCGGTCCTACCTGTCCGACGCTGCCCTGGGCCTGTCCGAGGCCGCACCCCGGGCCCTGCCGCAGGACTTCTTCCTGGCCGTTCTCTCGCCCGTCGTCGACGGCGGCGTGCTGGTCAAGGCGCTGACGATCCTCGGCTTGTGGTTCGCCGGCTGGGGCGCGGCGAAGCTGGCCGCCGCGGTGCTGGACGCCGGTCTCGGCGGACAGCTGGTGGCCGTCACCGTCGCTGTGTGGAACCCCTACGTCGCCGAGCGCCTGTTGCAGGGGCACTGGAGCCTGCTGGTCGGTTACGGCTGCCTGCCGTGGGTCGCCCTCTCCAGTGATTTGTGCACGATTTTCCGCGGTGAGCGCGGAAAATCGTGCACAAATCCCTGGGGCCTGGTGTTTTGGGTGGCGCTGGCCGGGCTGACGCCGACGGGTCTGCTGCTGGCGCTGGTCGTGGCGCTGGTGTGTTCGCGGACCTGGCGCGGTGTGTGGGTGGCGTTGGCCGCGTCGGTCGGAGCCGCGCTGCCCTGGCTGGTGGCGACGGTCGTCGCCCGCTCGGTGCTGCCGGTGGCGAGCGCCGGGGTGCCGGCGTTCGCGGCGCGGGCAGAGCCGGGACTCGGGACGCTGGGCAGCCTGGCCGGGCTCGGTGGCATCTGGAACGCGGGCGCGATACCGGCGTCCCGCACGACGCTGTGGGCCCTGGTCGGGACCGTCGCGCTGCTGGCCGTGGTGGCCTGTGGCGCGCGGAAGGCGTGGTCCGTGGCCGCGGCGCGGCCGCTGCTGGTGCTCGCGGTCGTCGCCGTGGTGGTGCCCGCGCTGCTGGCGACCGATCCCGGGTCGGCATTCCTCGACTGGCTGATCCGGACCGCGCCCAGCACCGGTGTGCTGCGCGACGGCCAGAAGTGGGTGGCGCTGGCGATGCCGGGCTATGCCCTGGCCGGAGCCGCCGCGGTGGCGGTGCTGCGACGCTGGCTGCCAACGGCTTTCGCTGCCGCGGGCTGCTGCGTGGTGGTGCTGGCGGCACTGCCCGACCTGGTCTGGGGCGTCGGCGGCCAGCTGCGGTCGGTGCAATACCCAGCCGGCTGGTATTCGGTTGCAGCACAGATCAATTCCGACCCCAAACCCGTTGCGGTGCTGCCGCCCGACGTCATCCGGCAGTTCCCCTGGGCCGGCCCCGCCGCGGTGCTGGACCCGCTGCCCCGCTGGGTTTCCGCCGACGTGCTGGCGACCGGGGACCTCGTGATCGGCGGACGGACCGTGCCGGGCGAAGGCGTGCGGGCTCGGCGCGTCCAGGACCTGCTGTTGCGGGGCGCCGACGTGCACCAGTTGGCCGCGGCTGGGGTTGGCTGGGTGGTCGTGGAGGGCTCGGCTCCCCCGCTTTCGCTACCGATTGCCTACCGGGACAACGACATTGCGTTGTACCGCGTGGGCGGGACGACGCCCGCGGCGTCTGGTCGGGCGCTGCTGGTCGCCGCGCACGTGGTGTGGTTGGGCATGCTGATCGGCGCCCTGGCCGCGATGGCCGTTCAGCGGTGGCGGGGACTCAGTACGCCCCGTCGCCGCGTGCCACCACCGTCAACGTCTTGAGGATGATCCCGACGTCGGTGAGCATCGACCAGTTGTCGACGTACGAAAGGTCAAGGCGCACAGCCTTGTCCCACGTGAGGTCGGACCGGCCGCTGATCTGCCAGAGCCCTGTCACGCCCGGTTTGACGAGCAGCTTGCGCCTGATGTCGCCGTTGTAGGTCTCGACCTCCCGGCGCAGCGGCGGCCGGGGTCCGACGACGCTCATGTCCTGCTTGAGCACGTTGATGAACTGCGGAAGCTCGTCGATGCTGTAGCGGCGCAACACCTTTCCGATCAGTGTCACCCGCGGATCGTCGCGCATCTTGAACATGACGCCGCCGGCCATCTCGTTCGACGGGAGCAGGTCGTCGAGCCGCTCCTCCGCGTCGACCACCATGCTGCGGAACTTGATCATGGTGAACGGCTCACCGTCCAACCCGATGCGTTCCGACCGGTAGAACACCGGACCGCGGCTCGTCATCTTGATGGCGATGGCCGTGAGCACGAGCAGCGGCGCCGTCCCGATCAGCGCCGCCAGCGCGAATCCGAAGTCGAACGCCTTCTTCAGGAAGCTCTTGGCACCGTGGTACTGCGGCTTCTCCACGTGCAGCAGCGGCATGCCGGCCACCGGCCGCATCGCCAGCCGCGCGCCCGCCACGTCGAGCAGGCCGGGCGACACCACCAGGTCGACGTCGGACGCCTCGAGGCGCCAGGTGAGCCGCTGGATTCCGGCGACACCGAAATGTTCGGCGTCGGTCAGCGCCACGGTGTCGGCGGCGCAGCGGTCGCCGAGCGCGCCGAGGGCGTCGTTCTCGTCGCCGAAGATCGGGATCACCCGGTCCCCGATCCTGATGACGTCACCGCGCGCGCCCGGGTCGCCCGGGATGCCGGCGCCGACCACCACGTAACCGTCGCCGGGATCGTTCATGAGCTCGGTCGCGAGGACCGCGATGGCGTCCCGATCACCAATGGCGAGAACAGATGTCAGGCATTCGCCCGCATGCCGGCGGGCACGAACCCGGCGCCGCCACAGCTTGCGGCCGATGAGCAGCCCGATGGTGCCCAGCGGGAAGGCCAAGGCCAGGTAACCGCGTGCGATCTCGAGCCGCGCCAGCAGGGCCACGATCGCGATCACGCCGAACGTCCAGAAGGACGCGGCGACCACGCGGCGATACTCCTCGATGCCACAGCCGAGGATCGACGCGGAGCGGGCGTGATGCAAGTTCAGGACGCCCAGCCACAGGCAGGCCAGCACCAGCGAGTACCCGGTATAGAGCATGGAGGCCGAAGGGCCGTAACCCGCTCCGCCGAATCGGACCCATTGCGCGAACAGCATCGCGAGGACGATGGCCACGGCATCGGTGATCAGCACGCGACGCGCGTAATGCGGCTGCCAGACCGTGCGTGAACTCGGAAGCCGGGTGAGCCCGAACGTCGAAAGCGTCATCGGCAACTCCACATGCTCAACTCCTCAGACCTGGTGGGACATCGATGGAGCGGAATATCCAATTACATTGAATGAGAACGGAGTTCGAACGCACTGCATCACCGGGCCCAGTTGCCTGGATCCGCAAAATTCGAGGGACACCCGAAAGCCGGAACCCGAAGGGCGGCCCTCATTGCTATTAAATTTGACTTGGCCGTCAGTTTATGCGGCCCGGCGGTGTCCAACAGCAAAACGGCAGATTTGGCTGGCCGTCACGCAGAATTTCCGGGGTGGGCGTGGACGCCCGGCGGCAGTACTGCGCGGCCCGGATGCGACGTCAGACGATCCCGTTGACGAACTTGCCGTCCCGGACCGCTTCGGCAACGGTCCGCAACGCGGAAGCGCTTTGCGGCCACGAGAATTCGGCCGCCCGCACCTGCGCCTTGGCACCCAGCTCGTCGCGCAGGACGGCGTCGGTCAGCAGAGTCTCGAGCGCCGTGACCAGACCGCGATGGTCATCGACCAGCAGGCCCGTCACCCCATCGACGATCGAGTCGGTCAGGCCGCCCGAGGACCGGTAGCCGACCGTCGGCACACCGTGCTGGGCGGCCTCGATGACGGCCAGCGCCCAGCCTTCCTTGCGCGACGGCAGCGCGTGGACCCAAGCCTGTTGCAGCACTTCGTGTTTGGTGGCCTCGTCGACCTGGCCGTGGAACGTGACCGCCGAGCTGATACCGAGCCGGCGAGCGTGGGCGACCAGCCGCTCGTCCCACCAGCCGCCGCCGACGACGTCCAGGCGCAGTCCCGGCACCACCGGCGCCAGCAGCGCGACGGCGTCGAGCACGTCCTCGATCTGCTTGTGCGGCACCAGTCTCGACAGCACCACGATGCGCGGCTCGGCAGCGCGGGGCAGCGCGAGGGACGCCGCCGGAGCGAGGTCGACCCCGTTGCGGACGACGGCGATCCGCGAAGCGTCGACACCCAGGTCCACCAGGTCCCGGGCCGACGGCAGTGACACCGTCACGTACTGGTTGTTGCGGTGCAGCCGGGGCGAGAGCCGCGACTCCACGAACCAGCCGAACTTGCTCATGAACCGCCCAGCTACCGGCCACTGGTCGCGGTGGCAGTGATGCACCAGCACCATCGCGCGCCGGCCGTAGGCCAAGCGAGCCAGGAAGGGGATGCCGTTCTGCGAATCGATCACCACATCCGGCCGGACGCCGCGCAGCGGACCCAGCCCGACACGGGCCAGCACCATGGCCAGCCCGGCCCAGATGTAGACCGACAGCCGGCCGCCGCCGCGACTGATCCGAATGCCGTCGACGACCTCGGTGCGCGACGCCCCGCGATAGCGCGCCGTCCGCAGCGTCACCCGCACCCCGGACTCGGCCAGTTGCGCGCCGATGCGCTGCAGATACGTCTCGCTACCGCCGCCCTGGGGATGGCCGGTGTCCCGCCAGCAGAGCAGCAGCACCGACCGGATCTCGTCAGGAGATCCAGCGGGTTGCTGGGGGTGGTCTGGCATCGAATGAAGGGTACCGGTCAGTAGGGTTGCGGAGTGAATCGCTGGGCAGCCAAACGACTGGTCATCACGCGTGAGCGGGCCACCCTCGCCCGCTCGATCCGCCTGCTCAGCGAGTTCCGTTTCGAGCAGAGCGACCCGGCCCGCTTCTACGGCGGCCTCGCCCGGGACACCGTCGCCCTGGTGGACGGCCTGTGGCGCGATCTCAACGGAGCCGCACCCGACGGCGCCACGGTGCTCGACGTCGGCGGCGGTCCCGGCTACTTCGCCACCGAATTCTCCAGCGCCGGAATGACATACATCGGTGTCGAGCCCGACCCCCGGGAGATGCATGCCGGCCCGGCCGCCCAACCCGACGGCGCCGGCACCTTCGTGCGGGCCTCGGGCATGGCCCTGCCGTTCGCCGACGGCAGCGTCGACGTCTGCCTGTCGTCGAACGTCGCCGAGCATGTCCGCGAACCGTGGCTGATGGGCCGGGAGATGTTGCGGGTGACCCGGCCGGGCGGGCTGGTGATCCTGTCGTACACGGTGTGGCTGGGTCCCTTCGGCGGCCACGAGATGGGGCTGACGCACTACCTCGGCGGCCGGCGGGCCGCCGAGATGTACACCCGCAAACACGGCCACCGGCCGAAGAACGACTACGGATCGTCGTTGTTCGCGGTATCGGCCGCGGCTGGCCTGGAGTGGGCGCGCAGCACTGGGGCGCTGGTCGCCGCATTTCCCCGCTACCACCCGCGATGGGCCTGGCGTGCGACTTCTGTACCGGTGTTACAGGAGTTCTTGACGAGCAACCTGGTGTTGGTGCTCCAGCCCAGCTGAATGACCTAATTGGAACATGTTCTCGTTTGGCCGAAAACTGGGTAGTGTGACGGCCATGACACAGAGCACGGCATTCAAAACCGAGTGGGATCAGCTGTTCATCGGCGGTCAGTGGACCGCACCCTCGACGTCGGACGTCATCGAGGTGCACTCCCCGGCCACCGGCGAGCTCGTCGGCAAGGTGCCGCTGGCCTCGAAGGCCGACGTGGATGCCGCTTGTGCCGCCGCACGCAAGGCGTTCGACGAGGGCCCGTGGCCCAAGATGTCCCCGGCCGAGCGCGCCGCGGTGATCGCCGAGGCGTCGCGCATCATGACCGAGCGCGCCGACGAGCTGAAGTTCCTGCTCTCCGCCGAGACCGGCCAGCCGCCGAGCATCGTCGACATGATGCAGTACGGCGCGGCCATGTCGTCGTTCAACTACTACGCCGGTGCCGCGGACAAATTCCAGTGGAGCGACATCCGCGATGGCATCTACGGCCAGACCCTGGTGACCCGCGAGCCCATCGGCGTCGTCGCCGCCGTCGCCGCGTGGAACGTGCCGTTCTTCCTGGCCGCCAACAAGCTGGGCCCGGCACTGCTGGCCGGCTGCACCGTCGTGCTCAAGCCCGCCGCCGAGACGCCGTTGTCGGTCTTCGCCATGGCGCAGGCCTTCGCCGACGCCGGCCTGCCCGAGGGCGTGCTGTCGATCGTGCCCGGCGGCCCCGAGACCGGCCGCGCGCTGACCGCCAACCCCGAGATCGACAAGTTCACCTTCACCGGCAGCTCGGCCGTCGGCAAGGAGATCGGCAAGGTCGCCGCCGAGCGGCTCAAGCCCTGCACCCTGGAACTCGGCGGCAAGTCCGCGGCGATCATCCTCGAAGACGCCGACCTGGACTCCACCCTCCCGATGCTGCTGTTCTCGGGCCTGATGAACACCGGCCAGGCCTGCGTCGGACAGACCCGCATCCTGGCCCCGCGATCGCGGTACGACGAGGTCGTCGAGAAGGTGGCCGCCGGCGCGGCCGCCATGCAGGTCGGCCTGCCGGACAACCCGGCCGCGATGATCGGCCCGCTGATCAGCGAGAAGCAGCGCGAGCGCGTCGAGAGCTACATCAAGAAGGGCGTCGAAGAAGGCGCCCGCATCGCCACCGGCGGCGGCCGTCCCGAGGGCCTGGACTCCGGTTGGTTCGTGCAGCCGACGGTGTTCGCCGACGTCGACAACTCGATGACCATCGCCCAGGAGGAGATCTTCGGCCCGGTGCTGGCGATCATCCCCTTCGACACCGAAGAGGACGCCATCCGGATCGCCAACGACTCGGCCTACGGTCTGGCCGGCAGCGTCTACACCACCGACATCCCGCGGGCCATGAAGATCGCCTCGCAGATTCGCACCGGCACCTACGCGGTCAACATGTACGCCTTCGATCCGGGCGCGCCGTTCGGCGGCTACAAGAACTCGGGCATCGGCCGCGAGAACGGCCCCGAGGGCATCGAGGCCTACTGCCAGGCCAAGAGCGTGCTCATGCCGTTCGGCTACACCCCGGAGTAAGCAGTACTGCCTTCGTCCGGATGGCCATCCGCGCCTTGTCCTTCGCCCCTCGGGGGACTCGGCCGGGTGGCCATTCGGCTTTTCAGCACAGGTGTTTTATCCCAGGCGGCGCCCAGCGAACGCTGATAGCGTCACGCCCGTCCGAAGGTCTGGCAAACAATCTGGGAGGAAACGTATGGCTGTCTCTGTGGATCTCGACAAGTCGCTCGACAAGGCATATGAGGACAAGTCCCTCAAGGACATCCTCGACGCATCGCCCGCCGCGCTGGCCGGGGTCAGTGACTCCGACGCCGAGCACCTCGCCGCGGCATTCAACATCAAGACCGTGCGCCAGCTCGGCTCCAACAAGTACTTCGCCGTCGCGGCCGCGCTCGTCGCGCTGGAGAACGCCGGCTAATTTTCTCCGCGAGCAGACACAAAACTGCCCCTACTCCTCGGAGTGGGGGCAGTTTTGTGTCTGCTCGTCTCGTTGCCCGCCACGAGGGTGCACTCAGATCGCACCTCTCGCCCGATCTTCGATCTGGCTGCACGCTCGTGATCAACGCGGCCGTACATCTTCGCCAATGTGCGGACAGATCGTCCTGCAGGCCAGATCCCCGATCTGAGCGCACGCTCGGAGGCGAACCCACAACGCCCCTGCGGAAGACCCCTGATGACGGTCTGCACATCGAGTTCGGACGTCCACCCAGAAGTGAATTCTTGATCACAGAACTATGTAACCAGCCATAATTTCGACGCCATTTGGCCGCTGCGGCCGCCCAATAGTGACCTGGAATACATTCTTTGGCCCGATGTGTCCGACGTTTTATGCTGAGACCCATATCAAGGAGGGCGCCATGTGGGTCGTCGAGGTCAACGTGAAGGGCCATCGCTTCACGCACACCGTCCTGGGTGCCAACGAGCGGCTGCGTGAAGCGGCGCGGGGCGTGCAGGACCGGATGACGCAGCTGCGGAACCGGGTCACGCATTGACGTCAGCTGAGCCCGTCACCAAGACGGTCAACAAGCGGGGCGCCACGCGGGAACGGATGGTGCGCAGCGCCGCCGCCGTGCTGCGTGAACGCGGCGCCGCGGGCCTGACCATCGACGAGGTGTTGGTCCGTAGCGGTGCCCCGCGCGGCTCGGTCTACCACCACTTTCCCGAGGGCCGCAGCCAGCTGCTGATCGAGGCCCTGCAGTTCGCCGGCGATGCGATTGCCGCCCATATCGACGGTTCCGCCGCCTACGGCGGCATCGCCCTCGTCCGCGGATTCGTCACGTTCTGGGATCGCATCCTCGCCGACAGTGACTTCACCGCCGGGTGTCCGGTGGTCGCCGCGGCGGTCGGGTCGGGCGACGAAGCGCCGACCCTGACCCCCATCGCCGCCGGGATCTTCGACCGGTGGCGCACCGCGCTCGGACACGCCTTCACCGCCGAAGGCTTCAGCGACACCGACGCGTCAACCCTGGCCGTCACCTGCCTGGCCGCGCTCGAGGGCGCCGTGATCCTGAGCCGCTCGTCACGCAGCGTCGAGCCGTTGCACGATGTTGCCACTCAGCTCGAATTCCTGATCAAGGCAAAGGCTTTCGTCAAGAACAACGGCCTGCCGACCGCCGGCAGTTAGCCTTCCGCGCGAGCCCAGCGTGCACACACGAAGTCCCTGTTGACGGCGGATTCCACCAGCCGCCACTCCGAGCGCACCGGCAGCACCGGCGCGCCCTCGCCCAGCGAGCACGGCGCGTACGACACCACCAGTTCATCGACCAGGCCGGCCTTCACGAACTGCGCCGCAACGTCCCCGCCTCCGAGAATCCACACGTCGCGGTCGCCCGCCGCCTCGACCAGCGTCGGATGCAGTTGCGCCACATCACCGCTCACCGCCTGCACCGGATGGCCGTCGACGATGATGCCGGGCCGGGACGTGAGCACCCACGTCGGCTGGGGATACGGCCAGTCGCCCGGCTCGTGCTCGACGACCCACTGGTACGTCGTCGACCCCAGGACCAGCGCACCGACGGACTTCTCGAACGCCTTGTAGCCGAACGGCCCGTCGACGTCGATGTCACGCGAGAGCAGCCAGTCGAGGCTGCCCGCAGAATCGACGATGAAGCCGTCCAAGCTGGATGCGCTGTAGTAGATGGTCGCCATCTCGCCGAGTATGCCGTGACCCACCGACAATCTGCGGCGCCATGATTACTGTTGCCCGATGGACGATTTCGACGCGCTCCGCGCCGACGATGGTGACCTGGCGGAACTGCGCGACGACCTGCGCCGGTTCCTGGCCGAGGACGCGGCGCAGTTCGGCTGGCAGCCCGGTGTCGACTGCTGGCTGTCGAAGTGGGACGCCGACTTCAGCAGGCGGCTGGCGGTGGCCGGCTTCGTCGGGCTGACCATCCCCGTCGAGTACGGCGGCCGCGGGCGCAGCCACATGCACCGGTACGTCGTCACCGAGGAGCTCCTGGCCCACGGCGCCCCAGTGGCCGCGCACTGGATCGCCGACCGACAGGTGGCGCCGGCCCTCCTCAGCTACGGCAGCGAGGAACAACGGCGCCGGCTCCTGCCCCGAATTGCTTCCGGCACTTTGTATTCGGCCATCGGCATGAGTGAGCATGAGGCTGGTTCCGACCTGGCCGCCGTCACCACCAGGGCCACCCGCACCGACGGCGGCTGGCTGCTGAGCGGCAGCAAGGTATGGACCAGCGGTGCGCATCTGGCCCACCAGATCGTGGTGCTCGCCCGCACCAGCCCCCTGGACCCGAAACATCGGCACGCGGGATTCAGTCAGTTCATCGTCCCCACCGACGCTCCGGGCGTCACCATCGAGCCCATCGTCCAGATGAACGGTGAGCACCATTTCAACGAGGTGCTGTTCGACGACGTCGCGCTGACCGACGCCGACCTGCTGGGCACGGTCGGCGCCGGCTGGCATCAGGTGACCTCCGAACTGGGTTTCGAACGCAGCGGGCCGGAGCGCTTCCTGTCCACGGCCACACTGCTTTTCGCCCTCGTCGAGGCACTGCGGGACGAACCCCGCGCCGACGTCGGCGACCTGATGGCACGGATGATTTCGTTGCGCCAACTCTCGATATCGGTCGCCCGGGCCCTGACGGCCGGCCAGGACGCCGCGGTGTCCGCCGCGCTGGTGAAGGACCTCGGCACCCGCTTCGAACAGGATTCCGTCGAGATCGCCGCGGAGCTGCTGGACCGGTACGACGGCCCCGACCGCCGGCGGCTGCAGACGATGCTGGACACCGCCCGCGTGCACGCCCCGCTGTTCACGCTGCGCGGCGGCACGAATGAGGTCCTGCGCGGCATCGTCGCCAAGAACTGGACCAAACAGGCTGCTGCCGAACAGCCTTCGGACGAGTATGCGGAATTGCGCGAACTGGCCGAGCAGATCGGCCAGACGGCCGCGCCCGCGCGGACATTGCCGCTGACGTTCGACGACGCGTTGTGGCGCACCGCCGAGGGTTCAGGGCTGACCCGGCTGAGCAGTGAGCCCGACGCCGGGCCCGCCGCCACGGCCGTCGTGCTGGGCGCTCTGGCCCGCCACGGGGCCGCGGTACCGATCGCCGAAACCGATGTGCTGGCAACATGGTTGGCCGCCGAAGCCGGCCTGCCGATACCGGAATCGGGGCCGCTCACACTCGCGGTGGACGGCGTCGCCACCTGGCCACAATGCGGGCCCATTGTTGTGGCCACTCGAGGTGCCGACGCCCTGTACGTCGCACTGCGCGACGCACCGACACTCGTCGAAGACGGACACAATCTCGCCGGCGAGCCCCGCGCCATCGTCGAATTCGACACCGCGGCAGCCGATGTCGTTCAGCTGCCGCTCGCGGTCGCCGACGAACTGACCATCCGCGGCGCCTGGTGCCGCTGCGTGCAGATTGTCGGCGCCTTCGATGCGGCCGCACAACTGACCGTCGCGCACACCGAGACGCGCATACAGTTCGGCCGCCCGCTCGCGGCGTTCCAGGCCGTGCAACACTCGCTGGCCACGATGCTCGGGGAGATCGAGCGTGCCAGAGCGGCAACCATTCTGGCGATCACCGCCGCCGCTCGGTACGGCTTCGGCGACGACCGCACCGCCTACGCCACCACGGTGGCCAAGGTGGCCGTCGGCCGGGCCGTCGCTCCGGTGACGACCATCGCCCATCAGCTGCACGGCGCCATCGGCACCACGGCGGAACATCCGCTGTGGCGCGCCACCCTGCGCGCACGCAGTTGGGCCGATGAGTTCGGTAGCACCGGCCGGCACGCCCGGCGACTGGCCGACCGCACGGCGACGACGGACGCCTGGGATGTGACGGTGGGCCGCACCGGAAACCCGTTGTGATCTAAGTCAACATCCGCGCGGAAAGTGCGTTCCGTCCGCTTGTGACGGCCACCACTGCGTTACCGGCGGTCTCGGTAAAAACTCGACACATGTCCAAGAAGAGTGGCGCTTTCGCCGCGTTGGCCGTCTGTGCCGCCCTGCCCGCCGCGACCCTCGTCGCGGCGCCCGCCCAGGCCGCGGGCACGGCCCGTCAGACCCTGATGTCGCGGGCCTACACCTGCGATCGGCAGCCGATCAACTACATGAAGTTCCGCTTCCCGGCCGTCCCGACGGCGGAGATCACCTCCGACGGGCGCACCGCCACCGCCCACGTCGAGATGCTCGACGGCGCGCGCAACGCGCAGTACACGGTCCGCGTGATCCCGGCACCGCATGCCACCCTCGGCTGCCTGCCGGGCGACCCGAGCATCGGCACCGCCCCGCTGAGCACCGACGGCTGGGGCAACGGCAGCGCCACCGTCCAGCTGCCCGTCGCCCCCGGCACCACCGGCGTCTGGGTCGCGGTCGATCTGCCCCAGCCGCATTCGCAGAGCCCGGCCGAGTTCTACAGCAGCGACTTCGTCGCCTCGGTCTGACCCCACTGGCCGACGACAGCCGTCTCCCGGTAGAACAAACACATGCGCTACCGGGAGAACATGACGTCGCGGCGACTCATCGGCGGTCAGACCGCCGTGCTGGCAGCCGCTCTGCTGCTGGCCGGATGTTCGGGTGACAAGCAGCCGGCGCAGCCGACCACCTCGGCATCGAGCGCTCCGGCGCAGAGTTCCTCGGCCGCCCCGAGCACGCCCGCGGCGGAAGCGCCGCCGTCACCCACCAGCCGTCAGCTCGACGGCGGGACGTGCCTGCAACTCACCGGCGCGGTGGTGAACCTGATGTCCGGCGCGTCCCCCGAGGACTCGAAGGCAGCCGGGGACACCATCAACGGTTTCCACCCGCCGGCCGATGTGCAGGCCGCCGTGACGCATTTCGTCAAGACCAACGGCCTGCACAGCAGCGATCCCGACCGCAGCCAGTTCAGCCGCACGCTCAACAACTGGGTTGAGCAGCAGTGCCCCGTGCAGCAGCCGGAAAAGAAACCGAGGTAGCAGCATCGGCTGAGCCGATGGTCGGCAGCCTCAGCTACCGGTCCACTGCGGCGCGCGCTTTTCGGCGAAGGCCACCGCGCCCTCGCGCGCATCCTTCGACATGAAGACCGGCCCCAGAATGGCGCCCTGCTTCTCCCACTTCTCGGCGTCGGACCAGTCGGACGACTCGACGATGATGCGCTTGGTCGCGGCGACCGCGAGCGGCCCGTTCGCGGTGATCCGCTCGGCCAGCGCGAGCGCGGCATCGAGTGCGCCACCGGGCTCGGTCAGCTCGTTGACCAGGCCCAGTTCGTGCGCCCGCGTCGCGGTCAGGTTGTCACCGGTGAGGGCGAGTTCCATGGCGATGGCGTACGGGATGCGCTGCGGCAGCCGCAGCAACCCGCCGGCGCCGGCGACCAGGCCGCGCTTGACCTCGGGGATGCCGAAGGCCGCCGCGTTGGACGCGACGATCAGGTCGGCCGACAGCGCCAGCTCGGTGCCACCCGCCAGGGCGTAGCCCTCGACAGCAGCGATCAGCGGCTTGGCCGGCGGACGCTGGGTGAAGCCGAGGCCGCGATCCGAGAGGATGTTCTCGCCTTTGGCGAAGGCCTTCAGATCCATGCCCGCACAGAACGAGCCGCCGGCTCCCGTCAGCACCGCGACGGACAGTCCCGGGTCTTCGTCGAGGCGGTCCGCGGCGGCCGCCAAGCCCTTGCTGACCGCTGAGTTGACAGCGTTCTTGGCCTGGGGCCGATTGATGGTGATGATCAGTATGCGGTCGCGCTGTTCGACGAGGACAGCATCTTCGCTGGTGGCTTCTTCGGTCACGACGGTGATGCTAGCCACAGGGGATTGGCGTCCGGCGGTCAACCAGTGAATAATCGAAAATTAGAACATGTTCTAGTTTTTGCCGCAGTCAGAGGAGAAACCGTGGCCAAGCTGCCCGAAATCACCAAATTCGACCCGGAGCTGACCGAGAAGGTCATGGGGATTCTCCGACCGCTGCTGAAGGTCTATCACCGGTCCGAGGTCCGCGGATTGGAGAACATTCCCCTCGGCGGCGCACTCGTGGTGAGCAACCACTCGGGCGGCATGCTGCCCATGGACGTGCCGATCTTCTCGTCGCACTTCTACGAGAAATACGGCTACGACCGCCCCGTCTACACCCTCAGCCACGCCATGCTGATGGTCGGCCCGACCGCGGACTTCTTCAAGAAGACCGGCTACATCCTGGCGAGCCACGAGAACGCCGACGAGGCACTGCGCTCCGGCGGCCTCGTCGTGGTGTTCCCCGGCGGGGACTACGACGTCTACCGGCCGTCGACCGACGCCAACAAGATCGACTTCGACGGCCGCAAGGGTTACGTGAAGGCCGCGATCAACGCCGGCGTCCCGATCGTGCCGATGGTCGGCATCGGCGGCCAGGAGACCCAGCTGTTCCTGACCCGCGGCGAGAAGATCGCCAAGGCGCTCGGTCCCATCGCCCGCGCCGCGCGCGCCAAGGTGGTGCCGCTGTCCATCGGGCTGCCGTTCGGGCTGTCCGCCGTGCTGCCGCTGAACCTGCCGCTTCCGTCGAAGATCGTCATGCAGGTGCTGCCGCCCGTCGATCCCACGGCGATCGCCTTCGCCTCCGGCGATGAGCCCGACGTCGATGCCGTCGACGCGCACGTCCGCAAGGTCATGCAGGACGCTCTCGACGAACTCGCCGAAGAGCGCCGCTTCCCGGTAATAGGCTGACCTGCCGTGGGAATCACCGACAAGCTGACCGCGACAGCGGGCCTGGTCAACACCATGGTGCGGGCCGGTGTCATCGCCCCGCTCCGCCCGGACAAGTACGTGCGGATCGCCGGTGCCATGGCGCGCGAAAACATGAGCGTCACTTCGGGTTTCGCGAGTTCCGCGCAACGCTGCGGGAACCGCCCCGGCCTCATCGACGAGCTGGGCACGCTGACCTTCAGTGAGCTCGACAAGCGCGGCGACGCCTTCGCCGCCGCCCTGCAGACGCTGCCCTCGGCCAAGGTCGTGGGCATCATGGCACGCAACCACCGCGGCTTCGTCGACTCCCTGATCGCGGCCAACCGCATCGGCGCAGATGTGTTGCTGCTCAACACTTCCTTCGCCGGCCCGGCGATGGCCGAGGTCGTGGCCCGCGAGAACGTCGACGTCATCATCTACGACGAAGAGTTCACGGCGACGGTCGATCGTGCGCTCGAGGGCCGGACCGGCACCACGCGAATCGTGGCGTGGACCGATACCGACGACCACCCGCTGACCGTCGAGTCGCTCATCATCGACCACCTGGGGCTGCAGCCGCGACGCACCGGCGAGAAGAGCCGGGTGATCCTGCTGACCTCCGGAACCACCGGAACTCCCAAGGGCGCCAAGCATTCCGGCGGTGGGCTGGACGCACTGAAGGCCATCCTGGATCGGACGCCGTGGCGCACGGAGGAGACGACCGTCGTCGTCGCACCGATGTTCCACGCCTGGGGCTTCTCGCAACTGGTTTTCGCGGCATCGATGGCCTGCACCGTCGTCACGCGCCGCAAGTTCGACCCACAGGCCACGCTGGCGTTGGTCGACAAGTACCAGGCAACCGGATTGTGCGTCGTCCCAGTGATGTTCGACCGCATCATGGAACTGCCCGACCACATCCGCAACCGCTACAGCGGCCGCTCGCTGCGGTTCGCCGCGGCCTCCGGCTCACGGATGCGCCCCGACGTCGTCACCTCGTTCATGGACCAGTTCGGTGACGTCATCTACAACAACTACAACGCCACCGAGGCCGGCATGATCGCCACCGCGACGCCGGCCGACCTGCGCGCCGCCCCCGACACCGCCGGCCGCCCGGCCGAGGGCACCGAGATCAAGATCCTGGACGCCGACTTCAACGAGTTGCCGACAGGCGAGGTGGGCACCATCTACGTGCGCAACTCGACCCAGTTCGACGGCTATACCTCCGGCGCCACAAAGGATTTCCACCAGGACTACATGTCCTCGGGTGACGTCGGCTATCTCGATGCCGCGGGCCGCCTGTTCGTGGTGGGCCGCGACGACGAGATGATCGTGTCGGGCGGCGAGAACGTCTACCCCATCGAGGTGGAGAAGACGCTGTCCACCCACCCGGACGTCGCCGAGGCCACGGTACTGGGCGTCGACGACGAGCAGTACGGCCAGCGCCTGGCCGCGTTCGTCGTGCTGGCCGACGGGGCAACGGCCACCGAGGACGTCCTCAAGCAGCACGTGCGCGACAACCTCGCCAATTACAAAGTGCCACGGTCGATCACGGTGCTCACGGAGCTGCCGCGCAACAGTACCGGCAAGATCGACCGCCGCGAGCTGAAGGCGCTGGCCGATGGCGCGTAAAACGGTGACCCTGCTACGGGCTGTCCTCGGTCTCGTCAACGCCACCAACGCGGCCAGCCCGCTGGCCCGGTCCGGGAACCCCGGCATCGTCGCGTTCGCGTACGGCTGGCCGTCCAGTGAAGCAGCCGGCTTCGTGCTCAGTTCCTCAATACTGTCCGCGATCCGCCGGGGCCGGCATGGCGCCTTCTCGGGCACCAGCGGCCGAATCGCGTTGGCCATCAACGCGATCACCTGGGCCATCCTGGGTTACATCCTCACCCGCAGCCGGAGCTCGCGGCCCGCGTTCGAGGAGCCGCTGGATGACGTGATCGGTCCGCGCAACCCGGCCGATCCCGGCGTCCCGCGCCTGCCCGGCATCGGGCGCACCATGCTGTCGCGCCGCAAGTACAACAAGGACACCGTCAAGTACGGCCCGCACCGCGCCAACCTGGCCGACATCTGGCGCCGCCCGGACCTGCCGCGTGACGGTAAAGCCCCTGTGCTGCTTCAGGTTCCGGGTGGTGGCTGGATGCTCGGCGATCGCCGGCCGCAGGCGTACCCACTGATGGGCGCCCTGGCCGACCGCGGCTGGATCTGCGTGTCCATCGGCTACCGCGTCAGCCCGAAACATCAGTGGCCGGCGCACATCATCGACGTGAAGCAGGCCCTGGCCTGGGTCAAGGAGCACATCGCCGAGTACGGCGGCGATCCGGATTTCGTCGCGATCAGTGGCGGCTCGGCGGGCGGTCACCTGTCCTCGCTCGCAGCCCTGACTCCCGGAGATCCCCAGTGGCAGCCCGGTTTCGAAGATGCCGACACCTCGGTGGTGGCCGCAGTCCCGGTGTACGGCCGGTACGACTGGTTCGGCTTCGAAGGCCCCGGCCGCGCCGAGATGATGCGTGCCCTCGAGCAGCTGATCATCAAGAAGCGGTACGCCAACGACTCGCAGGTGTTCCTCGACGCTTCGCCCATCAAGCGGATCGGACCCGACGCGCCACCGTTCTTCGTGCTGCACGGCACCAACGACACGTTGATCGACGTCCAGGAGGGACGGGACTTCGTCGCAGCGCTGCGCGAGCAGTCACCGGCGCCGGTGGCGTACGCCGAGATCCCCAACGCGCAGCACGCATTCGACGTCTTCGGCTCGGCGCACGGCCGCTACACCGCCGAGGCGATCACGCGGTTCCTGGAGTGGGTGCGGGCGGAGAAGGCGAAGGTCGCCGACTCCGAGAGTGTCGGCTAGCGGGCGGTCCGGCCGGCCGGCGCGGTACGTGACCGCGCCGCTGTCATGGACATGTCCGATCTGGATCCGTCACCAACGGCTGACATCGTCACCTTGGGTTGACACTGTCAGCCCAAGGTGACGGCTCCCAGCCCGAACACACTTGGAGACGGGTCGCACCGGTCTCGGTCACACGAAACGTGTCGGTCCGTCGGCACATACTTTCCCCAGTGATCGACCCCGGAAGGTACAGCCATGACCTACCCAACCGAGCGGCCCTGGTGGGAACCACAACAACGCCGTCCGACGCGCGAAGAGATCGATGCCGCCGGCGATGCCTTCCGAAAAGCACATGGCCTTGACGTCGATGATGACGACGACGATTGGTCATTTGATGACGAACCCGCAGAACCCGATCCAATAGCCGCGGATGTATTCGGCGGCATCAGCCGACGAGCGCTGGCTCAGGCTCGCGACGACCTCGTCAGCGCCAAAACGCAATACGAGCAGGCCGTCCGCCAGGCCCGCGCCAACGGATGGACCTGGGCCGAGATCGGTCGGATCATGGGCGTGTCACGCCAGGTGCTCCACAAACGATTCCGCAACCGCCCGGCGGACTGACGCACCACCGGGCGCAAATCTACTGCGCCATGGCGGTCTCGACGACCGTCAGCTCCTCGGAAAGCCCTGCGGCCCTGCGGATCTGCTTGAAGTCGGCGACCATGCCGGCCGTCACCTCATGCGGATCGTCGGTGGTGGCACCGTCGGCGAGCACCGAGATGTTGAGCTGGTCGACGTAGCTCCACACCGTGATGTTCAGCCCGCTGCCCGCGGTGAGCGGTCCGACAGAGTAGATCTCGGTGACGGTCGCGCCGCCGACCTTGCCGCGTTCGCGGGGCCCCGGCACGTTGGAGATGTTGAGGTTCAGCACCTTGTTCTGCCCGTCCTTGTTGGACAGGCGGCGGAACATCGATTCCATCGGCGCCGGCGGCATGTAGGCCGCCCACCGGGCGACCAGCTCCGGGCCGACCAGCTGATGACTCTCCTTGGCCAGCAAGGCGGCCTCGCGGGCCTGCTGGACGCGCTGCGCGGCATCGTCGACGTCGACGGGCAACGCGATCAGCACACCACTGAATCGGTTGCCGGAGATACGATCCGGTGAAAAATCGTAGCTCATCGGCACCGACGCCAGCAGCGCGTGGTCGGCCTTGCCGTCGTATTTCAGCAGCAGCTCGCGCAGCGCCCCCGACGACATCGCCAGCACCAGGTCGTTGATGGTGACACCGAGCTTCTTGCTGGTCTCCTTGACGTCCGCGAGCGCCAAAGTCGCTGTGGCGAAACGCCGTTGGGGTGTGATGACGTGGTTCATGAAGCTCGGGGGCGGCGTGAACGGCCGGGTCAGTTCGGGCGACAGCTTGCGGCTGCTCTTGCGTACCCGCGCCATGCCGTCGGCGGTGTACTTCACGACGCCGGGGAACCGCGCGATCTGCCGGAGGTGATCCGCGAACGCGGACCGGACGAGCTGGCCGCGCGACGGTGCCGGATCCGTCACGTACAGATCGTTGTCCCGCTGCGGACCCTCGGTGATGTCCATGCCGAGCGCCAGCAGGTTGGCCGAGGCCACCCCGTCGGCCAATGCGTGATGGATCTTGCCGACCACGGCGACCCGCCCGTTGGCCAGGCCTTCGACGAGGTACATCTCCCACAGCGGACGGCTGCGATCCAGTGGGGTACTGGCGATTTCGCCGATCGCCTCGTCGAGTTCACGGCGGCCACCGGGGGCGGCCACCCGCCACGGCCGGACGTGATACTCGAGGTCGACCTCGGCATGCTCCCGCCACATGGGGTGGTGGAACTTGAACGGGATGTCGACGAGTTGATAGCCGAAAGGCTCCAGCTTGTGCAGGCGTTCGCGGAGCACGCGGCGGAACTCGTCGATGCCGAACGTGCGGTCGCCCAGGCCGGCGAGGTCGATGACGGCAATCTTGAGGGTGTGCATGTGCACGTTGGGCGTTTCCGAATACAGCAGGAACGCGTCCCACCCACTCAGTCGTTTCACTCGACCTCTCCTGCGCTTCGGGTCAGAACCTCGGCCGGTCGATCGGTCTAGACGACCTCTTCGACGCAGTGCTGGTTCTGGTTCCGGCGAACCTCATCGAGGAACAACCCTATGGCAGTGGCCATCGATCCCGTGCGGGCACCGTCCGTCATGTCGAAACCGTGTCCGGCACCGGGCAATTCGATATAGCTGACCGTCGAAGCGGACACCGCGCGCAGCTCGTGTACGAAGTCCCGCGCCTGCGCCACCGGAATGACGCTGTCGCCGCTGCCGTGAATGACCAGGAACGGCGGTGCGTCGCGGTGCACGCGCGCGATCGGCGAAGCCTGCCGGTAGATCTCGGGATGCTTGTCGATGCGGCGCCGGACCACGACGCGCTCCAGGAAGTCGACGAATTCCTCGCGTTCCTTGGTCGACCGGTCCTCCCAGTCGTATCGGCCGTAGATACCGACGACGGCGTCGACCGAGGTGTCGGCGCCCTCGGGCAGCTCGGTCTGCAGTTCGGGGTCGTTGGCGGTCAGGCCGGCCAGCGCGGCGAGGTGCCCACCGGCCGAGCCGCCGGAGATCGCGATGAAATTGCGGTCGCCGCCGAACTTGTCGATGTTGGCCCGGGCCCAGGCGATCGCGGTCTTGACGTCGGTGATGTGTTGCGGCCAACGGTGATTCGGGGCCACGCGGTAGTCGATGGACAGACAGACCCAGCCCTGCTGGGCCAGATGGCTCATCAGGGCGTAGCCCTGCAGCAGCCGGCTGCCGTGCACCCAGGCCCCGCCGGGCAGGTAGATCAGAACCGGGGCCGGCTCGGCGGGCAGGTCGTCGGCGCGCCAGACATCCAGCAGCTGCGACGGGCTGTCGCCGTAGCGCACCGAGGTGCGGTGCACCTGGCGCCGGTGTTCGCGTGCCCGCCAGAACGGCGGCGTGCGCTCCGGCGCCGGCCACTCGATGTCGAGTTCGGCCGGGGGCACGACGCCCGTCAGCGCGGCCCGGACGACCTCGTTGGTGCAGTCCCGCTCGGCGCGGCGGATCTCGGCAACGCTGGGAGTGAACAGAGCCTTCGACGTGGACGCCCAGAAGCTGGGCACGTGCCGCATGCCCCAGAGGGTCATCGCAGTGGCGCCGCCGAGCGGCTCGAGGCTCTTGCCGATCACGGGCAGCGACGCGGCGGCCGTGGCCATCGCCAACAGGTGATCGGAGGGCTTGGCAGCCATGAACCAGCGCAGCCGGGTGGCCAAGGAAGGGCTGTGAACATCATTGTTCGGTCGAGCCGTCATTTCGCGAGCGTACACCGGCCTGACCACGGGGTTTCGGGGCCACAGCACATTCGCGGTCACAGTTCGGCGACTGTTCGTTTGTGAAGTGCATCACAGCTGGTCAGGACCTATTCGAAGCCGTACCGTCGTGCTTACAGTCGAGCCATGGGTGCCTCTGCGCTGGCGATCACCGACGACCACAACGACCTCGCGGACTCGGCGACGGGACTGCTGCGGCGGCTCGGCAGCCGGGCCGCCGCCCGCGCCACGCTCGAGGGCGGACCGTCGCATCCGGCCGGTTTCTGGACAGCCGCCGCCGATCTGGGCTGGCAGGGCCTGGCCATCCCCGAGGAGTTCGGCGGGTCCGGGTTCGGGCTGCCCGAGCTGGCGGTCGTACTCGAGGCGCAAGGCCGCGACCTCTGTCCTGGGCCGTTCCTGCCGACCGTCGCCGCCGCCGTCGTCATCGACCGGTGCGGAACCGACGAACTGCGCGCCGCGCTGCTGCCCGGGATGGCCGATGGCAGCACCGTGGCCGCGCTGGGATTGTCGGGCCACGTTCACAGCACTGCCCACACCGTGTTCGGCGAGAGCCCGACGGTGCTCGGCGCCCCTGATGCCGCGCTGCTGGTCCTGGTCGCCGGTGACGACGTGGTGGTCGTCGACGCGCAGGCCACCGGCGTCACCGTCAGCCCTCTCGACAGCACGGACACCACGCGCAGCATCGGCTCGGTGACGCTGGACCAGGCCGAGGCGATCGCCGTCATCCGCGATGCGGCGACCAAGGCGCACACCGCTTTTCGCATCCTGGCCGCTGCCGAGGCCGTCGGGATCAGTTGGGCGGCACTGGAAATGGCCGTCGAATACGCCAAGGTGCGGGAGCAGTTCGGCCGCACCATCGGCACCTTCCAGGCCGTCAAGCACCACGCCGCCAACATGCTGGTGGCGGCCGAACTCACCACCGCCGCAGCGTGGGATGCGGCCCGCGCCGACGATCTGGACGACGCCTGGTTCGGCGCCGCGGTGGCCGCCACCCAGGCGATCCACAGCCAGGTCTTCAACGCCGAGAACAACATTCAGCTGCACGGCGGCATCGGCTTCACCTGGGAACACGACGCACACCTGTATCTGCGCCGTGCCCTCACGCTGTCCGCGCTGACCGCGGACGGCGCCGACCCGCTGGCCGATGTGGTCGACGGACAACGCACCGGCCGGGCCCACGGCGCGTCGTTCGCCCTCCCCGAGGAAGCGGCCGAATACCGCACCGCCGCCCGCGATGCCGTCGCCACGCTGCGGTCGCTGCCCGAGGACGAGCAGCGGGACTTCCTTGTCGATTCCGGCTATCTGGTGCCGCACTGGCCCAAGCCGTGGGGCCGGGACGCGGGCGTGCTGGAGCAGCTGGCCATCGAGGAGGAGTTCCGCGACGTCGAGCGGCCCGACCTCGGCATCACCGGCTGGGTGACGCTGACCATCGCCCAGGCCGGCACCGACGACCAGCGTGAGCGCTGGGTGTACCCGGTACTGCGCGGCGAGATCATGTGGTGCCAGCTGTTCTCCGAGCCCGAGGCCGGCTCGGACGCGGCCGCCGTGCGCACCAGCGCCAAGAAGGTCGACGGCGGCTGGCTGGTGACCGGCCAGAAGGTATGGACCAGCCTGGCCCAGTACTGCCAGTGGGGTCTGGCCACGGTGCGCACCGATCCCGATGCCCCCAAGCACGCCGGCGTCACGATGATGGCGATCGACATGAAGGCGCCCGGCGTGACCGTCAACCCCCTCAAGGGCCTGACCGGCAACGCCCACTTCAACGAGGTGTTCTTCGACGAGGTGTTCGTCCCGGACGCCGACGTCATCGGTGACGTCAACAAGGGCTGGCTGGTGGCGCGAGCCACGCTGGGGAACGAGCGCCTGTCGATCGGCGGCGGCTCCGGCGCGCAATCCGGCTTCAGTGCGGACGACCTGATCGCCCTGTTGGACGCGGCACCGCCGGAGCAGGCGGCCGGGCTCCGCGACCGCGCCGGCGCGGTGATCGCCGAGGGACACACCCTGCGGCTGCTGAATCTGCGACGGATCAGCCGAGCGATCGCCGGCACCGGTCCGGGACCCGAGGGCAATGTCACCAAACTGGTGGTCGCGGAACAGGGCCAGCGGCAGACGGAGCTGGGCATGAAGCTGGCCGGTCCCGCGGCCGTGACCGGGCAAACTCCCACACTCACCCAGGCCTACCTGGGCTACCGCGCCATGACCATCGCCGGCGGTACCTCGGAGATCACCCGGAACACCATCGCCGAACGCATTCTCGGACTGCCCCGCGACCCTTTGCTCAAGTAGTCCTCCGCCCGTCACGAGACGGTAGAGACTCGGTGGAGATCGATCCGCCAAGCTGCGTAGATCGGCCGAATATGTCACGCTAGGCACCGATGAGTGTGCTATCGGTCAAGTTCTGGGCGCCACGCCGCGCTTTGCTAGCGGCTTTGCTGTGCGCCCAGCTGATCGCCGGCGTGGTCACCGTGGCCGCTGTCGGCCCGTCCGCCGGCGGCGCGACCGAAGCCGACCATACCGACGCCGTCTTCCGCAGCGCGCATGCCGGCAGCTGCCTGACCTGGCAACCGGAGCCGCCACAGCGCCCCGCCTTCGTCCAGTGCAGCAGCCCGCACCTGTTCGAGGTCGTCAACTCGGTCCAGGGCGACGGCGACCAGGAATCCTGCGCCGTGTCGGGCCGCCGGTACCTCGGACCGCGCTACGACCCCAACGGCCGGTTCGCGTACGGCCTGCTGCGCTCGGTGGGTGCCGAGGGTTCCGGATCACACATCTCCTTGTGCGGATTGCAGCTGCCCGGCCCGAATGGCGAGCAGCTGCCGTTCCGCGGGCTGGTCGCCGAGCAGGACCAGTCCCGGGTGTGGCCGCCGGGCACCTGCCTGGGCGCCGACATGAAGGGCGGTCAGACGGGCCTCGTACCCGTGGACTGCGCCGAGCCGCACTCGGTCGAGGTCGTCGGGCCCATCGACCTCGGCGCGCACTTCCACGACGGCCCGCCGCCCTCGGACGCCGACCAGGAGGATGTACTGCGGCCCGCCTGCCTCACGATGGCCGCCGCGTATCTGGCACCAAAGACCTTGTCCGCCAGCGCATTGACCGTCAACCACCGGCCCATCGGGCCGGCCAGCTGGTCCGCCGGCAGCCACCAGGTGCTCTGCGCGTTGGCACCACGGACACCCGGCCCGATGACCGGCAGCATCAAGGCCCCCGGCGGCGCGACCGCGGTACCGGCTCCGGTGGCCCCGCGCCCGGTGGCACAGGCGCCCGTCACCACCGCGACGACCGTCGCCCCGACGAGCAACACCCCGACCACCGCCGCGGCTCCGGTAGTCGCGCCGAGTGCCGAAGCGGTGGCGCCGTCGTCGTCTTCGTCGTCGTCCTCGTCGTCGTCCTCGTCGGCGGTGACCCATACCGCCGAGGCACCGAGTCCGGCGGTCACCGACACGACCGTGCCGCCGGCGCCGCCGGCCTCGCCCGTCGACAACCCGGCGCATCCGCCGCTGGCGCCCCCGGCCGAGCCGGCAGCTCCCGCCGAGCCGGCACCGCCGTCGCACGTGCTCGAGATCCCGGGCCTGGCCCCGATCACCCTGCCCTGGGCCCCGCCGCCGCTGTAAGGCGCGCGCCGAGACTGACCACACGCGATTTCCAGGCAGGTTTTCCGCCAGCCGGTCAGTACCGCGAAGATGCGACGGCGGCCGCGCGCGTGGCGCCCCTAGCGGACCGCCGCCTCCAGGTCCGCCAGCGAGTCTTCGAGGTGGCCCAGCAGCCGCTGCAGGTGCGGCACGCTGTGCCGGCAACCGACCAACCCGAAGTCGAGGTTGTCGCCGTTGTTGACCAGCGTGATGTTGAGCGCCTGCCCGTCGAGCGCGATCGACAGCGGATAGTTCCCGTCGAGGCGGGCGCCCTTCCAGTACATCGGCACCCGCGGCCCCGGCACGTTCGAGATGACGATGTTGAACGGCGGCGGGGTGGCGTCGACGAAACCCGGCACGGCGGACAGCGCGATCGGGGACAGCAGCAGCGCCGACAGGGCCATGGACTCCGTCTTCGACAGCCCCGAGAACACCTGCTTGTTGCCGCGCATCGAGTCGGCAATGGTCTGCAGCCGCGTCGGCCTCGGACCGCAGGCTCACGGGGACCATCGCGATCAGCGGCGCGTCGGGCAGGGCGTTCTGCTCGAGCAGGTAGGCCCGCAGCGCACCGGCGCACATGGCCAGTACGACGTCGTTGACGGTGACGCCGCCGGCGGCCTGCTTGACGGCCTTGATCCGGGCGATCGGCCAGGACTGCGCCGCCACCCGCCGGGCGCCACCGATCTTGACGTTGAACATCGTCTTCGGCGCACTGAACGTCCGGGTCAGGTTCTGCTCCAACAACACCGCGCGAGCCACCCGGAACGCCGATGGCGCCAGACCGGCCGCCGCGCCGACGGTGCCCACCGCCGAACCGATCAGGGACGGGCTCTGCTTCGGCGCACGCTTGCGGGACGGTAGGTCCCACGGCACCCGGACCTCCTGCTCGGACGGGTCGTCGGACAGCGTGCGCATCGCCATCCGGAGAGCGGAAACCCCGTCCAGCAGCGCGTGGTGGGCCTTCGAGTAGATCGCGAACCGGCCGTCGTCGAGGCCCTCGACGAGGTATGTCTCCCACAGCGGGCGGTGCCGGTCCAGCAGGCTGGTGTGCAGCCGCCCGCACAGGTCGAGCAGCTCACGAATCCGTCCCGGCGTGGGCAGCGCGGAGCGACGCAGGTGGTAGTCGACGTCGATGTCGTCGTCATACGTCCAGCCGAAGCTGGCGATGCCGCCGAGAATCCGCGCCGGGCGCTTGCGGTAGGTGGGGTTGAAGTTGGTGTGCGCCAACATGTCCCGGTGCAGGTCATGGATGAACTCGGGCCCGGCGCCCTCCGGCGGGGTGAACAGCTGCAGTCCGCCGACGTGCATCGGGTGTTCCCGCGACTCGCCGAGCAGGAACATGGCATCGGTCGGCGACATGATCTCCACCAGCCAAGTAAACCCCTAATCGGCCGGCGGTAAACCTCAACGCGTCAAGGTTGACGTTCGCCCGGTGGCGGCGGGTTGGCGACCACCGGGAACTGGCCGGTGAAGCCCTCGCGCTCCTTGGCGATCGCCAGGACCCGGCCCCGCGCCGCGTACCAGCCCAGGATCAGTGCCGGGATGATGAGCACCAGCGTCGCCACCGTCCAGGTGCCGACCGGCTTGTCGAACGCCATCAGCACCAGCACCGCGGCCAGGAACGCCAGCGTGGCGTATCCGGTGTACGGCGCGCCCCACATCCGGAACGCCGGCCTGGCGATCTCACCGCGCTGCGACCAGCGGAACAGTTGCAGCTGACAGATCACGATGGTGGCCCACGACGCGATGATGCCCAGCGCCGCCATGTTCAGCACGATCTCGAAGGCCTGCGCCGGCACGACGCCGTTGAGCACGACACCGAGCAGGCCGATGCTGGCGGTCAGACAGATACCGCCATAGGGCACACCACGTTTCGACATGACGCCGGTGAACTTCGGGGCGCTGCCGTTCATCGCCATGGAGCGCAGGATGCGGCCGGTCGAGTACAGCCCGGCGTTCAGGCTGGAGAACGCGGCCGTGAGCACGACGACGTTCATCAGGGTGCCGGCGCCCTCGAAACCGATCTTCGAGAAGAACGTGACGAACGGGCTCTCCCCCGGCTTGTATGCCGAGTACGGCAGCAGCAGCCCGAGCAGCACCAGCGAGCCGACGTAGAAGAGCGCGATGCGGAAGATCACCGAGTTGATGGCGCGCGGCATGATCTTGTGCGGTTCTGCCGTCTCACCCGCCGCGGTGCCGACGAGTTCGACTGCGGCATAAGCGAAGACGACGCCCGAGGTCACCACCACCAGTGGTAGCAGGCCGGTCGGGAACAGGCCGCCGTGGTCCGCGATGACGCTGAAGCCGGTGGACTGACCGTCGACCTTGAAGCGGCCCGCCAGGAACACCGTGCCGACGACCAGGAAGGTCACCAGCGCCACGACTTTGATCAGGGCCGCCCAGAACTCGAGCTCGCCGAACAGCGTCACCGAGATCAGGTTCATGCTCAGCACGATGGCCAGGGCGATCAGCGCGATCAGCCACTGCGGGATAGCGTCGAACGCCGACCAGTAGTGGAAGTAGGTGGCGATGGCGGTCGAGTCGACGATCGACGTCATGGCCCAGTTCAGGAAGTACATCCAGCCGGCGACATAAGCCGCCTTCTCCCCGAGGAACTCCCGCGCGTACGACACGAACGACCCCGACGACGGCCGGTGCAGCACCAGCTCGCCCAGGGCCCGCAGGATCAGGAAGACGAACCCGCCGCAGATCAGGTAGACGAGGAACAGCCCCGGCCCCGCGTTGTGCAGCCGGCCACCGGCACCCAGGAACAGGCCGGTGCCGATGGCACCGCCGATCGCGATCATCTGCAGCTGACGCGGTTTGAGGGTGTGGTGGTAGCCCGCGTCCTCGGCCGTCAGACCGGGTGGCTCGGCATGCTTGTGCGGCGTGGAAGTCATAGCGTTTCAGTGAACACTGATGCTCAGCTTCGCGCAGGACAACGAGTTTCCTGTGTGTGAACTGCAAGCGTGTCCCGCCCTGACGCGCGCGGATCAGTAATGTCGGTTGAATGCCGGGCCTCTCGCAAACAGTCGACTTCCACCCCGAGCTGGCGCGGGCCGCACGGTTCATGCCGCGCAGCCCCATCACGCCGTGGAACCTCCGCTTCGTCCGCCTGCTGTCCGACCTGCAGGAACGCCGCACTCCCGACAACGTCGAGGTGCTGACGCTGCCGTCGGGCGTCGGGATCCGGCTGCACCGCCCGTCCACCGGCGCGGACCGGGGCGGCGCCCTGCTGTGGATTCACGGCGGCGGCTACGTCATCGGCAGCCCGGCGCAGGACGACGCGCTGTGCCGGCGTTTCGCGGACGCCCTGGGCATCACCGTGGCCGCGGTCAAATACCGGCTGGCGCCCGACAATCCGTATCCGGCCGGGCTGGAGGACTGCTACACGGCGCTGCGCTGGCTGGTCAACCTACCGGCCGTCGACCCGGCACGGGTGGCGGTCGGCGGCGCCAGCGCCGGCGGCGGCATGAGCGCGGCGTTGGCCCAGCTGGCGCATGACCGCGGTGAAATACCCCTGTCAGCACAGCTTTTGGTGTATCCGATGATCGACGACCGGTCGGGCAGCCGGCCCGGGCTGGACCATCCGGGGCACCGGCTGTGGACCCAGAAGTCGAACCGCTTCGGCTGGCGCGCGTATCTCGGCGGCGCCGACCCCGCGGTGGCCGTCCCCGCCCGGCGCGCCGATCTGTCCGGTCTCCCGCCGGCCTGGGTCGGGGTCGGGACCTTCGATGTCTTCCACGACGAGGATGTCGAGTACGCCGAGCGGCTGCGGGCGGCGGGCGTGCCGTGCGAACTGGAAGTGGTGCCGGGCGCTTATCACGGGTTCGACGGCGTCGCCGCCAAGACCCAGGTGGCCCGGGCGTTCTTTGCCAGCCAGGTCGAGTTCCTGCGGCCGCTGCTGAACCCGGCGGTCGTCGGCTAGCCCCGACGGCTAACTCATCGCGCGCCGGCACCGCCGATGCGGCTGCCGCAACCCGCTGCGGCACTGACGATCCCGCCCGCCAGCTGCCGCGCGAACGTGATCTTCGTTACTTAGATTATACTATCTAATTGATGTTTATGCAGGTCATGCGTGGTTTTTAAAATATTAGTCGATCAAATAAACCCTTGCGGGGAAGCATTTCGGGGCGCATGGTTGTTGAACAGACCAACGACCACCTCGGTCGTGATCTTCACCGAGAAGAGGCACGGCAATGACCACCCTGACCCATCAGACGACCGAAAACATCGGCCCCCTGCGGCAGCTGTTCCGGCGTTCCACCGCTGTGGTGGTGCTGACGGCAGCAGGTCTGGGCGTGGCCGGCTACATGGCCCTCGGCATGCTGCAGGACAAGCCGGCCGACCCGGTGCTGCCCGCGTTCTCCGCGGTCCCCGTCCCGTCCGCTCCGGACATGGACAAGCTGCAGAACCTGGGCCAGCTGGCCGCCATCGTGCAGAGCCCGCAGGCGCACCCGGCCCGCTGAGCCCCGCCCGCTGAGTCCGACACCCCGATCTGACCACTGAGCCGCCCTCGAAAACGAGAGCGGCTCAGTGCTTTTCGGCGACTACTGGACGGCGTGTGCCTTGCCGACCGGAGTGCGGTTGACCAGATTCTTGGCGACCTCTTCGCGCCACAGGTCGTTGGCGTGCGTGGTGTCGACCTCCTGCTCGAAGCGGGCGACGATGTCGGGCTTGATGTCGGCGACGTCGACATAGAACTGCTCGTACCAACGGCGGTGCTGGTAGACCGGACCGTCTTCCTCGGTCAGCAGCGGGTTCTCGATGCGCGTCTTGTTCTTCCAGATCTCGACGTCTTCCATGAAGCCGTCGCCGAAACTGCGGCTCAACGACGCCGCCAGCTTCTCGGTCTTGGCCGGCGGCAGCGCCGGATTGTTCTGCACCGCAACCCCCCACTGCAGCACGAACGAGTCGTGCGTCACCGGGTAGTGGCAGTTGATCAGGGCGATCTCGACTGTGAAGTTCGGGGCGAGATCGTTGTGCAGCCAGTTGATCATGTACGCGGGCCCGAAGTACGTGGCCTCCGAACGCAGATACGTGCCGTCCCACAGCTCACGGGTCGCGTAGTCCGGGCGCGACTTGGACTCCATGAACTGGCTGGCGGTGTGGCCCTCGATGACGTTCTTGAAGTACGTCGGGTAGGCGTGGTGGATGTAGAAGAAGTGCGCCATGTCGACGTTGTTGTCGACGATCTCGCGGCAGTGCGACCCCTCGATCAGCAGCGAGTTCCACTGCCACGGCGACCACTGGCCCTCCTCGTAACCCTCGATGGTCGGCGGGGTCAGCTCCGGCCCGGGCGTCGAACCCTCGGGGTCGTGCCAGAGGAGCAGCTGCCCGTTGACCTCGGTGGTCTGCCAGGCCCGGGTGCGGGCCAGCCGCGGCGTGCGCTTGGCGTACGGCACCAACTGACACTTGCCGTCGCCGCCCCAACGCCAGTCATGGAACGGGCACGCCACCGCGTCGCCTTTCACGGTGCCCTGCGACAGGTCACCACCCATGTGGCGGCAGTACCCGTCGAGCACCTTGATGGCGCCGTTGGAGTCGGCGAACACCACGAGCTTGGTCCCGAACGCCTGCACCGAGTGCGGCTTTCCGTCCCGGAACGACTCGGCCAGCCCGATGCAGTGCCAGCCGCGCGCAAACCGCGTCATCTCGACGCCGGCATCGATATGCCGGACCTCGGCCTCAGTCATCTTGTGCCCCTTTCGAATTCGCCGAGCCCTGGAACCAGGACCCTTACGAAGCCTCTCGTTTGACCATATCGAGCACCGCCAGGTGGGAGAACACCATGCTGGTGCCGATCGGGTTGCCACCGCCCGGGTAGGCGTAGCCGCTCGGCGCGGCCATGGTGTTGCCCGCCGCGTACAGCCCGGGAATCGGGTTGCCGGCGGTGTCGAGCACCTGACCGGTGGTGTCGGTGCGCAGGCCGCCCTTGGTGCCCAGGTCGGAGATGCCGAACTTGGCAGCGTGGAACGGCGCCTTGTCGATCCGGACCATCGGGCAGGCGCCGCCGGAGAAGGCACGGTCGTAGGCCTCGTCGCCGCGGCCGAAGTCGGGGTCGGAGCCCGCGTCGGCGTATTCGTTGAACTGTTTGACGGTCGCGGCGAGCTGCTCGGCCGGGACACCGATCTTGACGGCCAGCTCGTCCAGGGTGTCCGCGGTGTGCCACAGCCCGGCATCGACGTACTTCTCGGTCTCGACCATCGACACGTTGGTCGCCTTTATTGGAGGAACAACGCCGGCGGCTCCGCCTTCGCCGTCGTCGTAGATCATCCAGAACGGCAACGTCATCTCGCCCTTGGCCAGCCGGTCCACGACGACGCGGCCGATGCGGTCGTACGCCGCGGATTCGTTGACGAACCGCTTGCCGTCCTGGTCGACGAAGATGCCGCCGGTGAACCACAGCGCGAACGCGCTGCGACCGTCCGGATGCGTCAGGCCGGGCGACCACCAGGCCTGCTCCATCAGGTCGGTGTCCGCGCCGACGGCGATGCCCGCCTCATGCGCCTGACCCAGATTTCCCCAGGGCCCCATGGTGTCTCGCGCTTCGCCGGGCACGCCGTACTTGCGCCGCAGCTCGTCGTTGCCCTCGAAGCCGCCGGCCGCGAGCAACACGCCCTTGCGTGCCCTGATCGCCTTGCGGACCCCGTCGGTCTCGACGACAGCACCGACGACGGCACCGTCCTCGGTGACCAGCTCGACCAGCGCGGTGTTGAGTTGTGTTGTCGCCGAGTGATATTGCTTCAGCGCCACCAGAAAGCGGGCGATCAGCGCCCGGCCGCCGATGAAGTAGTCGTCGGGCTGCGGGACGCCGAGCCGGTCGTTGTCGAGCGGGCCGCGCACCAATTCCTTGAATTCAGGCGCCTTTTCGATCTTCAGCGGACGGGCCGCAACGTGCCGCTGACCGTCCAGCCGGGCCTTGGGCATCTTCCCGAAGTAGTCGGGCCAGGGCAGCATGTCGAACTTGATGTTGGGATCGGCTTCCAGGTACTCCATCAGCGGCGCGCCGCCGCGGACGTAGGTGTCCTGCAGCTCGCGCGGCGTCCGGTAGCCGACGACGGCGTGGTAGTACTCGAGTGCGTCCTCGATGGTGTCGTCGGTGCCGGCCCGCTGCAGCACGGGGTTGCACGGGAACCACACGCCACCGCCCCCGGAGTAGGCAGTGGTGCCGCCGAACTTGTCGGTGGCCTCGACCAGCAGCACCTCGAGCCCCTCACGCGCGGCGGTGTAGGCGCCGGTGACGCCACCGCCACCAGAGCCCGCCACCAGCACGTCAACCGTCGAGTCCCAGTCCGTCATGCCCAAACTCCCTATAGGTATCGCTGCCGTCCGTACTGCGTGAACTCATCGTCCAACGCGCGCTTGGCATCGTCGGACATCAGGCCGTAAACCGGTACGCCCCGACCCACCCAGCGGTACACCAGTTCGTCGGTGTGCCACTTGTCCGCCTGCAGTTCGCGCTTGAGCACCTTGTTGGAGCCGGTGACCGGCAACGAATCCGAAATCCGCAGGAACCGCGGCATGCCCTTCTTGCCGAGGTCGTCCTGGTCGTTCAGGTACTGCACGAACTTGTCGACGTCGAACAGGATAGGGTCGGCGACCTCGATGGCTGCCATCACCTGATCGCCCGAGCGGGGGTCCGGCACCGCGTACACCCCGGCGGCGATCACCTCGGGATGGCGCCGCAGCACACGCTCGATCGACAGGGCCGACGTGTTCTCGCCGTCGACCCGGATCCAGTCGCCGCGCCGGCCGGCGAAGTAGATGAAGCCGTTCTCGTCGAGGTAACCCAGGTCGCCGGTCCAGTACCAGCCGTTTCGGATGCGGTCGGCGTCGGCGGAGTCGTTCTTGTAGTAGCCCTCGAACTTCTTGGTGCCGAGCTTGTCGACGATCTCACCGACAGCTTCGTCCGGATTGAGGATGCGGCCGTGTCGGTCCAAAACCGCTGGGACACACTCGATCATCGTTTCTGGGTTGACGATCGCGACACCCGGATGGGCGGGACGGCCGAGTGCCCCCTCGGGCTGGTTCGGGTCGAGTACGACGGCGCCGCCGCCCTCGCTGGAGCCGTACCCCTCGTACAGCTCCGCGCCGAACCGGCGCTTGAAGTAGGCCTGGTCCTCCGGTGAGGCCTCGGTGCCGAACCCGCGGTTGAGCGGGTTGTCGGCATCGTCGGGCAGTTCCGGGGTGGCCAGCAGATAGCCGAGTGCCTTGCCGACGTAGGTGAAGAACGTCGCGCCGAAATAGCGCACGTCGGGCAGGAAGCCGGACGCCGAGAAGCTCGGGGTCAGGCAGACGGTCGCGCCGACGGCCAGCGCCGGGGCCCACAGCGCCATGATGGCGTTGCCGTGGAACAGCGGCATGCAGCAGTAGTCGACGTCGTCGCGGACGTGGTTGAACTTGTCCACCGCCGAGTAGGCGATCCACGCCAGCCGACCCTGGCTGCACTTGACGGCCTTCGACGCGCCCGTCGTGCCGGAGGTGAACAGCAGCAGCATCAGCGTTTCGGCGCCAACGCCGTCTGCCACAGCGATTTGTGCACGATTTTCCGCGCCGGCCGCGGATTTTCGTGCACAAATCGCTTCTTGGTAGGCGGGGTCGTCGACGACGAGCATGCGGTCGGGCGTCAGCCCGAGGTCGAGGCCCGTAAGCCGTTCCCGCCCAGCCGAATCCGTGACGATCAGCTGACAGTCCGCATGGCGGACCTCGCCGGCCAGTTCCGTGTTGCCGCGCGTCGGGTTGATGCCGACGATCGTCGCCCCGGACAGCGCGGCGCCGCCCAACCAGAAGATGAAGTCGGGCACGTTGTCCAGCAGGACGCCGATGTGAAACGGCCCGTCAGCCCGCAGTTCGGCGGCGTACGCGCCGCGGGCAGCGGACTCGCGGACCACCTCGTCCCAGGTCCAGTCCTGGTCCCGGGTCCGCAGCCCCAGCCGCTCGTCGCCGAGGCGGTCGAGCAGCAGGGCTGCGATGTCCTCGCGGCGCTCAGGCATTGGCGGCGGCGGCCTTCTGGTCGATGTACGCCTGCGGCAGGTCTGCCACACCGAGCTTGGTGACGCTGACCGGGCCGGTCTGATACGCGTCCTCGCCGATGATCAGGCCGTCGGCGTCGATCGGCCAGTTGATCAGCTGACGGAACACCAGCAGGTAGTCGCCGTTCGGGTCGTCGACGTCGACGCCGATGGCCTGCGCGGACGCGCCCGGGTAGATCATCTTCATCCAGCCTTCGGTCATCACCAGATCATCGTCGACGGCGAGGCGATCGACCTCGAAGACGAGATGATTCGCGCCGCTGGCCACGAACGCCTCGTAATAGGCGCGCACGCCTTCGGTGGTCTTCGGGCCCATGTCGGTGTTGGCGTACCAGAAGTGGTAATCCGGGTTCGGGGACAACGTGGCCATCAGACGATCCATGTCCGGCACGGCCTCCGCCTTCATGTGTTCGAGCACGATGCCCAGGACCTGGCGATGGCGCTCGTTCGTCGTGCGCGACAGTCGTTCCTCCACCAGTTCCCAGGTCTTGGTGGGGTCGATGACGGCCATGTGGGTACTCCTCGGGTCTGTGGCTGAGCGTGGACTGTTCACGCTTGTGTGGCCATCATCACGAACCCGGACGCGCGCGGTCATCCGACATACGTCGCGTCTTACCGGGATATTTCCCGACGATCGTCGGATACGGCTAATCAGTGCCGGCCGTTGCTGAGGGCGATAACATGCGGATCTCCCGCGCGACAGGAGGTGCCCGGCCATGGCGCACGCGTTCCGCGATCCGCTCGAAGCGACCCAAGATCTGCGGCGGTCTCCCGTTCACCGACACCTGCAGCTCAGCGTGGTCTGGCAGGAGCAGGGTGTCGCGATCCTGTCGATGCCGCTCGCGCCGGACCTCGAAGGGATCACGCCCGGCGGCATCCACGGCGGGATGCTGGCGACGCTCGCAGACGCCGCGTCCGGCTTTTGCCTCGAAGGACTCTTCGACCTCGGATCAGAAATCCCCGTCACCACCGACATGCATGTCCGGTACTACCGGCAGCCGCACGGCGGCCCGCTGGTCGCCGAAGCCCAGGTGGTGAATGTCGGACGCCGGCTGCTGAGCTGCGAATGCTCGATTGTCGACGCCGCGGAGCGGGTGTTGGCCCGGTCCACTGCCACGTTCATGATCGTTCCGCTTGCGGGCTGACCGGGCTCAGTCCGTCAGCTCCGCCGACGACAGCGCGATCCGGCGGATCATCAGCACGAGGGTCGCCGAGAACCGGTCCAGCGGATCGTCCATATCCCAGCCCAACTGGGATTCGATGTGCGCGAGCCGCGCGGCCACGGTGCTGTGGTGCACGTGCAGCTCCTCGGCCGTCCGCCGCAGCGAACCGAACACGCAGAACGCCTCGGCCGTCTCGACCTGCAGCCGGCCGGTGGGTGTCGCCGCGATCTCGTTGATGCGGGCCAGCGCGTGACTGCCGCGCGTGGCCTCGGGCGGCAGCTCGGCCAGCAGCTCGAGCGCGCTCAACCGCTCGTAGGCGACGGCACGCCGCCCGAAACCGGTCGACGACGCGAAGCGCAGCGCCCGCAGCGCCTGGGACCACGAGGTCGGCGCCGCGAACACGCCGCCAGCCGCCCCGAGACCGACCCACGGCCCCCGGTCGGCGCCGACCGGTAACGGCGCCGGGAATGCCGTGACGATCGCCTGGTCCAGTTCGTCGGACAGCGCACGCGTGTCGGTCCGGCCCTGGCACACCACCGCCGTCGCGGTGCCCAGGTCCGCGGTCCGCACCGACACCGCGGTCAGGGCCGACGTGATGACTCGCAGGGCTTCCGGCGACGACTGTGCCGACACCGCCAGCACCCTGACCTCGCGGGACTCGTCGAGCCCCAGCAGCCTGATCGCCCGCGCCCGGTCCTCCGGGCGCTCCCGGCTCGACAGCACCACCTCGACCAGCGCCGGGTCACCGAAGCTCGGCGGCACCCGGGCGCCGATGTCACCCAGCGTGTGCCGCACCCGGTCGAGCAGGACGCCGTCCAACGGGTGGGCCGGGGCGTCGCGCTCCAGCCAGACCTCTGGTGCCGAGCCGTCCCACCGCACGTGGACGGGACACCCGGCGACGACCTGCGCCGCCTCCAGCACCCCGTCGACACCCGAGGCATCGAGGTCGTCGAAAAACCGGACCAGCCGCAGCACCGACTCCGGGTCACTGCCCAGATCGGACAACCGCAACGCGCTCACGCCGCCATTCTGACAATGCTCAGAACTGCAGGACGCTGAACCGCCAGTCCAGTACCTGCCGGTCGGGTCCGTCGGCGTCGACCGCGAACACCACGGACCGCAGATCGAGTGTCCCGCCGCGGCCCGGCGTCTCGTGCGCGGCCTCGACGTGCAACTCGCTGTAGAGAGTGTCGCCCTCGTGCACGGGGCCGGTGTGGTCGCAGGACTCCCAGCCCAGGACGGTGACGATGTTCGGCAGGAGCCGGGTGGCCTGGGCAAGCGCCAGGCCGATGGTGTGCCCGCCGTACACCAGCCGAGTGCCGGCCACGCGCGAATCATGATGCGTGGCAGCGACGTTGAGGGTCAGGCGGGCCAGTTCCGGGGCGCTGCTGACGACGTCGGCCGTGCTGGTGAACACCTGGCCGGCGAGCTCCGGATCGAAATTCTCGCCGGGCGCCCCCGAGCGCCACGCGTCGGCATTCCACTCCGAAGTCGGGTCCGGGAGCCCGGGCGTGGCACTGCCGATGGTGCTGAGGTCGTCGGCGTGGCCGGTGTCGTCGGCGTCGTCGCGCAGGGGCAGCATGGCGCACCGGTGGAAGTCGAGCACCGTGCGGCCGTCCTGGTCGATGGTGATCATGCGCAGCGCCGCCAGCCCCGTACGCGGCCGGCCCGGCTTGACTGAATTCTGTTTGAGCCCAACGACTTCGGTGCGGGTGGTGATGGTGTCGCCGATGTGCGGGAAGCGGTGGAACCGCAGCCCGCGGTAGAACAGATTCGCCTTGACTCGTCGGGTCACCAGCGTCGACTGACCGATCGCGATGTCGCACACCAGCGCGGGGTGCGCCAGCGCCCGCGGTGATCCGGTGACCGCGGCGGCCAGAGCGGCGTCCAACGGCAGCCGCATCCGGTCACCGACGATGGCCTGGTGTACCGCCGCCGCACCGTCGGTGAGCGTCATGCCGGGCGCCCAGTCGAAGACCTGACCTATGCTGAGGTCCTCGAAAAACGGTCCGCCAGTGGGCACGTCACACAGAGTACTTCTCGATCAGCGATTGCTTGTACAGCTTGCCCGTGTCGGTCCGCGGTAATTGCGCTTCGAAGGAGATGGACCGCGGGCACTTGTAGTGCGTCAGCCGGTCCCGCAACCAGGTCAGCAGCTCCGCACCGAACTCCTCGGTGCCGTCGGCCGGATCCACGGTCTGCACAACCGCTTTCACGCTCTGGCCCATCTCGGCATCCGGAATACCGAACACCGCGGCGTCCATCACCTTGGGATGCGTGACGAGGACGTTCTCCGCTTCCTGCGGATAGATGTTCACACCGCCACTGATGATCATGTGATGCCGGCGGTCGGTGAGGTAGAGGTAGCCGTCCTCGTCGAGGTAGCCGATGTCGCCGACGGTCGCCCAGCCGTGCGCATCCCTTGAAGCCGCGGTCTTTTCGGCGTCGTCCAGGTACTCGAAGGTGTTCCCGCCCTCGAAATAGATCTCGCCCGGTACGCCCTGCGGCTGCTCGTTGCCGTCCTCGTCGAGGATGTGCAGGACGCCCAGCATGGGCTTGCCGACCGACCCGGGGTGGATCAGCCAGTCCTCGGCCGTGATCAGCGTGGAGCCGATGGCCTCGGACGACGCGTAGTACTCGTCGACGATCGGGCCCCACCAGTCGATCATCTGCTTCTTGATCTCCACCGGGCACGGGGCAGCGGCGTGCATGACGCGCTTGAGCGACGACAGGTCGTACGAATCCCGCACGGACTGCGGCAGTTTCAGCATCCGGGTGAACATCACGGGCACGAACTGGCCGTGCGTGATGCCGTAGCGCGCGATGGCGTCCAGACAGCCCTCGGCGTCGAACTTCTCCATCACGACCGTGGTGACGCCCTCGGCCTGAATCTGCATCGACCACACCGAGGGCGCGGTGTGGTACAGCGGCGCCGGGCTCAGGTAGACGGCATCCTTGGGGAGCCAGAAGCTCATCAGCATCTTCATGAGCCCGGGCACCTCGGCCGGCGGCAGATGCGTCAGCTCGCGCTTGATGCCCTTCGGGCGCCCCGTCGTGCCCGACGAGTACTGCAGCAGGTCGCCTTCGATCTCGTCGTCGATCGGCGTATCGGGATAGGCCGCAACGCATTCCGGGTAGCGATCCCAGCCTGGCAGCTCACCGTCGGCGATCATGAGCAGCTTGGGCAGCCCACCCTTCAGGTGCTCGGCCAAGCCGGCACACGTGTCACTGAGGGCCGCGGAACCGATCACCGCGGCGGCGCCACTGTTCTCGATGATGTAGGCGGCTTCAGCGGGTGTCAGGTGAATGTTGATCGGCACGTAGTACAGGCCACTGCGCCGCGCGCCCCACATCGCCGCATGCATGTGCTCGTTGTTTTCCATCAGGATGGCAACGACGTCACCCTCGGCGAGCCCGTTGGCCCGGAAGTGATGCGCCAGCCGGTTGGCTCGGGCCTCCAACTCGTCGAACGTCACCACCGTGCCGGACGGGTGCAAGATCACGGCCGGTTTCCCGCTGCCCACGTGCTGGCGAATCTGCATGACGGCACTCTACGACAGGTGACTTGACACCTGTCAAGAAGGTGGGTGTGCCGAATTCTGCGGCGTCGACAACCACCTGACGGCGGTCGGCAACGCTCGGCGGACGGCCGATATTCTGCCATCCCTGCAATTTTGGCAAACTCTCAGCTAATCGCCAGAAGTAGATTGAATCGACATATTTTGCAGATCTATGCGACTATCTGTCGATGTCGTGAGCTTGCGACTGTAGTTTTGGCAAAGTTTTGATGACGCCGACCGGAGGTCGCGATGGCCACATTCGATTACCTCGTGGTGGGCGCCGGGACGGCGGGGTGCGTGCTGGCCAATCGCCTGTCCGCCGATCCCCGCAACCGGGTACTCCTCATCGAGGCCGGCGGCCGTGCGCGTAGCCCCTACCTTCGCGTCCCCAAACTCGGCAGCCGCTTGTTCGGCGACCCGCGGTACATCTGGCAGCACCAGACCATTCCCCTCGGACCGCACGGCACCACCGAACTGTGGCCACGCGGCAAGGTCCTCGGCGGGTCCAGCTCGGTCAACGGCATGGTCTACAACCGCGGCCAGAAAGCCGACTTCGACGAGCTCGAACAGCTGGGCAATCCCGGCTGGGGCTGGGACCACATCCTCGCCGCGTACCGAAGCTTCGAACACAACACCATCGGTCAGTCGTCCACGCGCGGGTTCGGCGGCGAACTGGCGATCAGCGTCGTCCGCGACCCCGACCCGCTCGCGCTGACGACGATCGCCGCCGGTACCCGCCTGGGCCTGCGGCCCCTCTGCGACCTGAACGAAACAGACGAGCCGCGCATCGGGCTTTCGCCCGCAACCATTTACAACGGCAGACGGGTCAGCGCCGCCACCGCATTCCTGGACCCGGTGCGCGCCCGCCCCAACCTGCAGGTGCTCACCGGCGCCACGGCAGAGCGACTGGAGTTCACCCGGGGCCGCGCCACGGGGGTGAGGCTCCGGATGGACGGACTCACGACGGTGGTGCGGGCGAATCGCGAAGTGATCCTCACGCTGGGCGCGCTCGGATCACCAAAACTGTTGCAGCTCTCCGGAATCGGGCCCAGCGAAGTACTCGCGGCCGCCGGCGTGCCGCGCTACCTGGAACGCTCGAACGTCGGGCGGCGCATGCGCGACCACCGGACCCTGGTGAACACCTACCGGCTCAATCGGAACATCGGGCACAACCGCCACCTGTCGACGACGTGCGGCAAGGTCCGGTCCACCGTCAGATACGCCGCCACCGGCCGGGGACCACTGGCCGCACCGACCGGCGACGTGCTCGCGTTCTTCAAGACCGCCCCCGACCAGCCCCGCGTCGACGGTCAGATGCTCGTGACCGCGCTGACACTGGCCGGCGCCGGCGGCACCGTCGAGCGTCTGCCCGGCGTGTCCTGTATGGGTGAGATTCTGCGCCCGACGTCGGAGGGCAGCGTCTGGATCAGCTCACCCGACCCCGGCGACCCTTTGATGATCGACCCCAACTATCTGGCCACCGCCCACGACCGGACCGCCGCCATCGGGGTCCTGCGCGCCATGCGCGAGGTGTTCCAGCAGTCGCCCATTGCCGACCTCATCGCCACGGAGCTGACGCCCGGCCCCGACACCCAATCCGACGATGAACTCCTGCACGCCGCGATGACGCAGGGGCTGACGGGTTTCCACGCGATCGGCACCTGCGGCATGGGACCGGACGACGACGACATCGTCGATGACCAGTTGCGGGTCCGCGGCATCGACGGCCTACGGGTCGGCGACCTGTCGATCATGCCGATCATGTTGTCCGGCAACACAAATGCGCCTGCCATGGCGATGGCCGCGCGCGCCGCGGACCTCATCCTGGACTCGCCGGTTCGCGCCGCTCGTCACCGCGGTCAGCGACCGACGATCGACAACTCCCGGCCGTCGAACCGCACCCCGTCGACGTCGTTGTCGCCGGCGCTGAACGGCGCCCGCAGCGTCGCGACGATGTGACGACGGTTGATGATCAGGCCCACCACCGTCAGCGCGCCGTAGACGCCGCACAGCACCAGGCGGCCGGTGGTCGAGGTGATCGGGAACTGCACCACGAACAGCGCCAGCAGCAGCCACGCCGTCGCCCGGTGGAACCGCAGCGACAGGATCAGCGCGACGCCCATCATGGTCTGGGTGGCCGTCAGCAGCACCTCCTCGACCTGCCGGCCGTCGAGAACCAGCTCGGTGCCGCCACCGCCGGCGAGGTAGGCGATGGGCAGCGAGCCCATCAGCAGCGTCCACTGATTGACCTTGGATGAGATGAGGGTCGCGATGGCCGCGGTGCTCTTCCCTCGCGCGGCGAAGATGGTCGCGATGATGAACTCCGGGGCCTCCGAGGCCAGCGGCGCGAGCCACTGCACCAGCAGGAAGCGGTCGACACCCAGCTCGGTGCCCGCGTCGACCAGGCTGTTCGCGAACGGCTCCGCACACATCAGGATGACCGCACCCGATACCGCGAACAACGTCACGACGGTGATGCGGCGAGCCCGGTCGGGCAGCGCGCCGATGGCCGCGGCAGTACCGACGAGCTCGGGCTCCTCCGGCTCCCCGCGCGTCAGTTTGTAGAGGTAGAAGCCGAACCAGGCCAGCAGTGCCACGCCGAGCACCAGGTGGATGCGGCCGGTCGTCGGGATGATGAACGCGACGAGTCCGGCGATGAGCAGGAAGCCCAGCTCGACGCGGTTGCCGGGTTCCAGCGACAACATCGGTTTGCTGCTCTTGCCGGCCGACATCCGCTGCGCGACGTACAGACCGACGATCACCACGACCGGCCAGCCGATACCCATGAGCAGCCGGTTGGAGCCGGTCATGTTGGCGGCGGCGTATTGCACGTACTCGGCGTTGTGGCCGGCGACGTAGGCGTAGTAGAGGTCGACGGCGTATTCGGGCAGCACCGCGATCAGGGCCAGAACGGCGATGGCGAGGCCACCGGACACGTCGACCTGCGCTGCTTCGGCCGCCCAGGCCAGCACGAAGCTGGCGGCGACGACAGCCGCGCCGAATGCCAACAGCGAGACGACGGGGTTCGGGTGGACGCCCGCGAGACGCAGCGCCACCGCCGGGAGAACGAACGCAGCGGCCAGCAGCAGGGATCGCGCAAGCGGCCGACGCGTGGTCGGGCCGGCGGATCGGGTGCTGGTCACGCCGCTGACGCTAGCCGCCCAAAACCGTTCCAGCAACTTAGCGTTGCTACGAATTGGTTCGGCTTGTGACGCTGAATTTGCTGGTCAGCGTGCTGGACGTTTTGAGTTCGGTTACCCTAACTCGATTGTGTGGCTAATCAAGATCATTTGTGGCGGGAAGCCGTCGAGTCCTCAACGAGCCATTCACGGCGCCGAACCTGACAGTCATCGACCCAGCCTGGACCCCTGGTTGCCTTCAGGACCGGCGTCAGTGCCGGGTCCCGAGGCAAAGTACGTGGCTTCAATCATGACCGCCATTGCCGGTGTCGATTGAACTAAGGGACCGCTAGCGCCCGGAGAAAGTACTTGGCTTCAATCACCGGCAGTTCTGCAGGCCATGATTGACGCTAGGTACTTCGCTGCTGCGCCCCGGACCGGATTCGACCTCGCGGACGAGCGGGAAAGCCGTCGCGTCGCAGGCAGATATTCGCCTGTTACGCCGCGAGTGTGCACGTAGCGCGTCTCCGCCACCCGATCCGCGATCTGGACGCACATTCGCGGTGGATCGCCCCAAAACCCACGACCCCCGATCTCCTGGGAGACCGGGGGTCGTGTGTTTGTGCGAGGGAGCTCTTAGGCCTCTTCAGCCAAGCGGTGCTTGAGGGCGTCGAACTCGTCCTTGATGCCGGTCGGCAGCTTCTCGCCGACGAACTCGAACCACTCTTCGATCAGCGGCAGCTCGTTCTGCCACTCGTCGACACGCACGGCCAGCGCCTCGTCGACGTCGGCAGCCGACACGTCCAGACCCTCCAGGTCCAGGTCAGCGGCGGTCGGCACGATGCCGATCGGGGTGCTCTTGCCCTCGGCCTGGTGCTCGATGCGCTCGATGGCCCACTTCAGCACGCGGCTGTTCTCACCGAAGCCCGGCCACAGGAAGCGGCCGTCGTCGCCGCGGCGGAACCAGTTGACGAAGAAGATCTTCGGCATCTTGGACTCGTCGGCGTTCTTGCCGATGTTGATCCAGTGCTGGAAGTAGTCACCGACGTGGTAGCCGAGGAACGGCAGCATGGCCATCGGGTCGCGGCGCACGGTGCCGACCTTGCCCTCGGCGGCGGCGGTCTGCTCGGAGCCCAGGGTGGCGCCGATGAAGACGCCGTGCTGCCAGTCGCGGGCCTGCGTGATCAGCGGCACCGTCGTCTTGCGGCGGCCGCCGAACAGGATCGCCGAGATCGGCACACCCTGCGGGTCGTCCCACTCGGGGGCGACCGACGGGCACTGCGAGATCGGGGTGCAGTAGCGCGAGTTCGGGTGCGCCGCCTTGGTCTCCGTTTCCCGCAGGATCCAGTCCTGGCCCTTCCAGTCGATGAGGTGCTCCGGCTCGCCCTCGAGGCCTTCCCACCAGACGTCACCGTCGTCGGTCTTGGCGACGTTGGTGAAGACGGTGTTGCCGGCGGCGATGGTCTTCATGGCGTTCGGGTTCGACGACCAGTTGGTGCCCGGCGCGACGCCGAAGAAGCCGAACTCGGGGTTGACGGCGTACAGCCGGCCGTCCTTGCCGAAACGCATCCAGGCGATGTCGTCGCCGACGGTCTCGGCGCGCCAGCCCGGAATGGTGGGCTGCAACATCGCGAGGTTGGTCTTGCCGCAGGCCGACGGGAACGCCGCGGCAATGTAGTACGCCTTGTTCTCCGGCGAGATGAGCTTGAGGATCAGCATGTGCTCGGCGAGCCAACCCTCGTCGTGCGCCATGGCCGAGGCGATACGCAGCGAGTAGCACTTCTTGCCCAGCAGCGCGTTGCCGCCATAGCCCGAGCCGTAGCTCCAGATCTCGCGGGTCTCGGGGAAGTGGGTGATGTACTTGGTGTCATTGCACGGCCACGGCACGTCCTTCTGGCCGGGCTCCAGCGGTGCACCGAGCGAGTGCAGCGCCTTGACGAAGAAGCCGTCGTCGCCGAGCTTGGCCAGCGCCTTGGCACCCATGCGCGTCATGGTGCGCATCGAGACGACGACGTACTCCGAGTCGGTGATCTCGACGCCGAGCTTGGGATCCTCGGCGTCCAGCGGGCCCATGCAGAAGGGCACGACCCACATGGTGCGGCCGCGCATGCAGCCGCGGTAGAGGTCGGTCATGATGCCGCGCATCTCGGCGGGATCCATCCAGTTGTTGGTGGGCCCGGCGTCCTCTTCGCGCTGCGAGCAGATGAAGGTCCGCGACTCGACGCGAGCAACGTCCGACGGATCCGACAGTGCGAGATAGGAATTCGGCTGCTTCTCCGGGTTCAGCTTCTGGAAGGTGCCGGCCTCGACGAGCTGAGCGGCGAGACGGTCGTACTCCTCGGCCGAGCCGTCGGCGAACATCACCCGGTCGGGCTGAGTCAGCTCCGCAACTTCACGAACCCAGGCGAGTAGCCCGGCGTGATTGGTCGGTGCGGCGTCGAGACCGGGAATGGTCGCTGAGGTCATCAAATTCTCCTGCTCGCAAATCGCAGCTATACCTCTTTAGAGGTTAACGTGAGTGACATACAAGTGGACAATCGGGCTGCTGTCCGATCTCTCACAAGAACGATTCAGAAAGCCCAATCACGGGTCCCGAACCCGCAGGTAACGCGTTTGAGGGCGCCAACTGCCGGTTACCCGTCAGTAGCGCGAGCGCTTCGGTGGGCACAATTCGTAAAGCGGTCAATTTTTCGTTTTGTGATGTGCGGACGCCATCACCGCCTGCGCCTCCAGTAACCGGTACGCCAGTTCCTCTTCACTCGCCTGCCGTGCCGCCGCGACGGCCGTCCCGACCCACCGGTCCAGCACCGCCCGCCGATGCAGCCGGGCGCGGCCCGCGATGACCGCCGCCGTCAGCGCGAGACCGAGCACCAGCCCCACGCCGCCGCCGATGCCGTCGGGCACGCCGGCCAGCCCAGTCATCACCCTGGCCAGCCCCAATGCCGCGCCCAGGCCGAAACCCGCGCCCAGCACGAGGCCCAACCACACCTCGTCCGGGCGCTGGGCCAGCACCGGCCCCGGGATGCCGGGTGCCGGCCACCGGCCGTCGGCCTTGGGAGCGCCGAGCGCGAACGTGGTCTCGTCGCGAATCCGCGCAGCTTGCTCCACCAGCCGCTCGCGGACGCGGGCTTCGAAATTCCCGGTCGCGAGCCGCCGGGACGGCACCCGAGTGAGCAGTTCGGCGTGCAGGTCGCCGTACTGCCGGCGGGACTCGCGAAGCAGCTCCAGCCGGATGCGCTGAAGTTCCAGTCGAGACGTCACGCGTCGCACTCCCGCACGTGCGAGTAGCCGCAATGACCCGCGCGTGAGGTCCGCGGCGCAGCGTCGGTGCAGGTCGGTGGTGGTGCGACGGCCGTGACGGCGCCAGTGCAGCGCCCGCCGCAGCTGGGCGTCGGGGTCCATGGCGGCCTCGACAACCAGGCCGTCGGCTGTCAGCGCTGCCGTCGCCGCGGCCGTACGCAGGGCCGCCATCGCATCGGAGGCCAACCACCGGTGCACCCGATCGTCATCCAATTCGTTTGCCGTCCAGGCGATTTCACTCAGCACTGCACATATCGACCGGTACCGGCCGGCGGCGTCGTCCGGTTCGGGGCCCGCGACAACATGCGCCAGGCCCGGCACGTCGTTCGTCAACCGCTGCAGCTCCGCGGTGAACCGCTGCCAAAGATCCCCTGACACCACCTACCCCCGGATGCCATCGTCGCACCTCGGCGCGGGTCCGGCCGACGCCGTTTTCCAGGCAACTGTTGGGTATCAATCTGCACCACGATGCGGGCTCTCACAGCCGGATGAGAGACGATGGACGAATGTATGCCCAGCGCGAGGACGACGCTGCCTCGTCGGCCGGCGCCTCGGCGGCCGAAAACGAGCCGGCCACCGAAACCACCGCCGCACCCACCCACCAGCATCGCCGCGTGACCAGCTTCCGGTCCCGCCGGTCGACCCTGTCCACCGGACAGCAGAGCACGTGGGACCGGCGCTGGCCTGAGCTGGGCAAAGTCGCCCGCTCCGAAGATGGCACCGCGGCGGGCCTCATCGACACCGCCGCCTGGTTCGGCCGCACCGCGCCGGTGGTGTTGGAAATCGGCAGCGGCACCGGCATCTCGACCCTGGCCATGGCGCAGGAGGAACCACACCTCGACGTCATCGCGGTCGAGGTCTACCGCAAGGGCCTGGCGCAGCTGCTCGGCGGCGTCGACCGGGCCGGCCTGACGAATGTGAGATTCGTCCGCGGCGACGGCGTCGATGTGCTGGAACACATGATCGCGCCGGGCACCCTGACCGCCGTGCGCGTGTTCTTCCCGGATCCCTGGCCCAAGGCCCGCCACCACAAGCGCCGGCTCCTGCAGGCCGAGACGGTGGCGCTGATCTCCAGCCGCCTCAAGCCCGGCGGCATCCTGCACGCGGCCACCGACCACGCCGACTACGCCGTGCAGATCGCCGAAGTCGGCGACGCCGAGCCGACCCTGAAGCGCACGTCGGCCGATGCCGACCTGCCGATCTCGGTGCGACGCCCCACGACCAAATATGAGGCGCGCGGCATGCGGATGGGCAGCCCCATCACCGAACTCATCTGGGAGAAGCCCGAGTGACGATCACCGAGGCCATTCCACAGGTGAAGCCCTACCCGCCCACCCCGCCGCCGGGACCCCGGCCGCACCGGGTGCTGCTGGTCTGGGACGCACCGAACCTCGACATGGGCCTCGGGTCGATCCTCGGCGGCCGGCCGACGGCCGCCCACCGGCCCCGCTTCGACGCGCTGGGCCGCTGGCTACTGGCCCGCACCAACGAGATCGCGAACGGCCGGCGACCGGACCAGCCGCCGGTGTCCCTGGAGCCCGAGGCGACCGTCTTCACCAACATCGCACCCGGTAGCGCCGACGTCGTGCGCCCCTGGGTGGAGGCCCTGCGGAACGTCGGTTTCGCGGTGTTCGCCAAGCCGAAGACCGACGAGGACAGCGACGTCGACAGCGACATGCTGGCCCACATCGCGCTGCGCCGCAGCGAGGGTCTGGCCGGCATTTATGTGGCCTCGGCCGACGGCCAGGCGTTCCGCCAACCGCTCGAGGACATCGCCCACGACGGCACTCCCGCGACCGTGGTCGGATTTCGCGAACATGCCAGTTGGGCGTTAGCGTCGGATACCTTGGACTTCGTCGACCTGGAAGACATCCCTGGTGTCTTCCGGGAGCCGCTGCCGCGAATCGGCCTGGATTCGCTGCCTGAACAGGGCGCCTGGCTGCAGCCCTTCCGGCCGTTGTCCGCGCTGCTGAGCTCGCGCGTTTAGGAAAAACTACAGATGACGTGTGCGGTGGCTGAAAATGGCAACCTCTTAGAGGGTGCCTTTGAGCTCAAATTTATGCAGATAATCGTGAGGAGCTGACGTGTTCGCCTGGTGGGGTCGAACGGTGTACCGATTCCGATACATAGTGATCGGTGTCATGGTCGCACTGTGCCTTGGTGGCGCCGTGTACGGGTCCAGTCTCGGCGAGCATGTCACGCAGAGTGGCTTCTACAACGAAGGCAGCGAGTCCGTCGCCGCCTCGGTGCTCGGTGACGAGGTCTACGGCCGCGACCGGACCAGCCTCGTGGTGGCCATCCTGACGCCACCCGACGACAAGAAGATCACCGACCCGGCCTGGCAGAAGAAGGTCAGCGGCGAGCTGGACACCTTCGTCAACGACCACAAGGACAAGGTGGTCGCCTGGGTCGGCTGGCTGAAAGCGCCCAGCGACGGGCTGAAGAAGATGACGACGCAGGACCTGCGCCACACCTTCATCACCGTTCCGCTCAAGGGCGACAACGACGACGCGATCCTGAAGAACTACCAGTCCGTCGCCCCTGACCTGTACAAGGTCAACGGCGGCAACATCAAGCTGGCCGGTCTGGAGCCGCTCGCGAGCGAGCTGACCGGCACCATCGGCACCGACCAGAAACGCGCCGAGATCGCGATCGTGCCGCTCGTCGCGGTCGTCCTGTTCTTCGTGTTCGGTGGCGCGGTCGCCGCCGCGCTGCCCGCCATCATCGGTGGCCTGACCATCGGTGGCGCGCTCGGCATCCTGCGGTTCACCGCCGAGTTCGGGCCCGTGCACTTCTTCGCCCAGCCGGTCGTGACCATGATGGGCTTCGGTATCGCGATCGACTACGGCCTGTTCATCGTGAGCCGGTTCCGAGAAGAACTGGCCGAGGGCTACGACGTCGAAGCGGCCGTCCGAAGATCCGTCATGACCTCGGGCCGGACCGTCGCGTTCTCCGCGGTGATCATCGTCGCGTCGTCGCTGCCCCTGCTGCTGATCCCGCTGGGCTTCCTGCGGTCCATCACCTACGCGATCATCGCGTCGGTGCTGCTGGCCGCGTTCCTGTCGAACACCGTGCTGCCCGCAGTGCTGGGCATCCTGGGTTCCAACGTCGACGCGCTCGGTGTGCGCACCCTGTTGAAGGTGCCGTTCCTGGCCAACTGGCCGTTCTCGCGCAAGATCATCGACTGGTTCGCCGAGAAGACGCAGAAGACCAAGACCCGCGAAGAGGTCGAGAAGGGCTTCTGGGGCAAGTTGGTCAACGTCGTGATGAAACGGCCACTGGCATTCGCCGTGCCGATCACCATCGGCATGATCCTGCTGGTCATCCCACTGGGACAGCTGGCCCTCGCCGGTATGAGCGAGAAGTACCTGCCGCCGGACAACTCGGTCCGTACCGCGCAGGAGGAGTTCGACCAGCTCTTCCCCGGCTTCCGCACCAACGCCCTGACCCTCGTCATCAAGAGCGACAACGGCCAGCCCGTCACCGATCAGCAGATCGCCCAGGTGCGGGCCAACGCCGGCACCATCAGCGGCTTCGTGACGCCGGACGGCAACGACAAGTCGAAGATGTGGGCCGAGCGGACGTACCAGGAGGGCGGCAGCAAGGACCCGTCCGTCCGGGTGCTGTCCAACGGCCTCATCAACAGCGGTGACGCCGGCGAGAAGATCAACGAACTGCGCGCCCTGCAGGAACCGCACGGCGTCCAGGTGATGGTCGGCGGCACCCCAGCGCTCGAACAGGACAGCATCAGCACGCTGTTCGAGAAACTGCCGCTGATGGTGGCGATCCTGGTGATCACCACGACCGTCCTGATGTTCCTGGCGTTCGGCTCACTGGTGCTGCCCATCAAGGCCGCCCTGATGAGCGCCCTCACCCTCGGCTCGACCATGGGCATCCTGACCTGGATGTTCGTCGAGAACGGGCACGGCTCCGGGTTGATGAACTACACCGCGCAGCCGCTGATGGCGCCGATGATCGGCCTGATCATCGCGGTCATCTGGGGTCTGTCGACCGACTACGAGGTGTTCCTGGTGTCCCGCATGGTGGAGGCCCGCGAGCGCGGCATGTCCACCGCCGAGGCCATCCGGATCGGTACCGCCACCACGGGCCGCCTGATCACCGGCGCCGCGCTGGTGCTGGCCGTCGTCGTCGGCGCCTTCGCGTTCTCCGACCTGGTGATGATGAAGTACCTGGCATTCGGTCTGCTGATGGCGCTGCTGCTCGACGCCACCGTCATCCGCATGTTCCTGGTGCCGGCCGTCATGAAGCTGCTGGGCGACGACTGCTGGTGGGCGCCGCTGTGGATGAAGCGCGTTCAGCAGAAGCTGGGTCTCGGCGAGACCGAGCTGCCCGACGAGCGCAAGCGTCCCGCGGTCCGCGAACCCGAGGATCCCCGTGCGCTGGTCGGTTCCGGTGCCCCGGTCCGCCCGCCGCACGATCCCACGCATCCGGCCCCCGGCCAGCGCGCCGTCCCGACCCGGATCACCCCGGGGCAGCCGCAGCCGCCGAGCCAGGCACCCACCAACCGGATGCCGAGCGCTCCGCCGCAGCCCCCGGCACCGCAGGCCCCGCCCGCACCCTCGTCTGCTGAACCCGCGACCACGCGGTTCAGCGCCGCCAAGGGCGCCTTCCGCAACGTGGTGTCGAACGTGACCCGCGCCGTCACCCCGCAGAACGGGGACCCGACGCCGCCGACCACCGCGATCGGCGACCCGGCGACCACCGCCTTCGGTCCGGCCTCCGAGCCCGCCACCACGGCGTTCCGCGCGCCGGGAGCGGGCCGTCCCGCCGAGCCGGGCCAGGGTCAGGGCGGTCCGGGCAACCGGGAGATCGAGTCGTGGCTCGGGCAGCTGCGCGGCAACATCAGCGCCTCCGGGCCGCAGATTCAGACGCCGTCAGACGCACCCGGCGACCAGGGCAACGAGCCGACCACGGCGTTCCGCGCCCAGCCGGCCGACACCCCTGACGCCACCGAGAAGATCGATACCGCCGAAACTCAGCGTCGCGGCACCGGCGGCGGGGTCAGCGCTGCGGATCTGCTGCGCCGGGAGGGCCGTCTGTAGCTGGCGGCGTGTCCCCCGGCGACACCGCCGCGGCCGCGACCGAACCGGCCTCGGCGAGTACCTCGGCCTCGGTGGCGCGTGGATTGTCAGCGGTCAGCACCCGGATGGCGCTGTTGAGGAATGCGACGATGGGCACGGCGATCAACGCGCCGATGACGCCTGCGGTGACGCTGCCGCCGGCGATCGCCAGCACGACGGCGAGCGGGTGGACCGACACCGCACGGCCCATGACGATCGGCTGCAGCACGTGCGCCTCCAGCTGCTGCACGGCGATGATCAGGCCGAGCGCGATCAGCGCGTAGATCCAGCCCTTGGCGATCAGTGCCACCACCACGGCCACGAAACCGGTCACGACCGCACCGACCAGCGGGACGAACGCGCCGAGGAACACCAGCGACGCCAGCGGCAGCGCGAGCGGCACCCCCATGATCGCCAAACCGGTGCCGATACCGACGGCGTCGACCATCGCCACCACGAACGTGGCGCGGACGTATCCGATCAGGGAGCCGAATCCGGCCCGGCCGGCCTCGCGCACCCGGTCCCGCACGGACGACGGGATGATCTTGGTGACGAACGCATAGATGTCCCGCCCGCCGTGCAGCAGGAAGATCAGGGTGAAGAGGGTCAGCAGCAGGCCGGTGACGATCTCGGTCAGCGCGCCGGCGGTGGAGAAGACCCCGCTGGTGAGCTTGGACTGGTTGTTCTTGAGGGCATCGATGGCGGTCTGGCCGACGCTGTTGATCTGGTCGGCGCTCAGGTGCAGGATCGGGCCCTCGGTCAGCCACTTGCGGGCGCCGTCGATGCTCTTGGTGACCTGCTCCACCAAAGCCGGTGCGCCGTCGATGAATTGGAAGACGACGAACGTCAGGATGCCGCCCATCACCACGATGGAACTCAGCAGCATCACCGCGACGGCCGCGCCGCGCGGCAGACCGCGCCGGGTCAGCAGGTCCACGGCCGGCAGCAGGAAGGCCGTGGCCAACATGGCCAGCAGCACGGGCACCACGATGACCTCGAGCTTGATGACGATCCACAGCACGGCGAGCACCGCGCCGAAGATCGCCAAGAACCGCCACGACCAGGCTGCGGCCTTGCGTACCACCGGATCTACCGCTTCGTCGGCTTGTGACATGGGCGCCAGCGTAGCGCCGCCCGATGACACCGCGGGGTCGTTGCGCCATGCGGGCCGCGTACGGCGAGCCGCCCGCGACACGCCGGATACGCTGTAGCGGTGTCACACGAGGCTGCCCCCGGGTCTTTGACGGCCCGCCGTCGCGGCCTCTGGGCGGCGTGCCGGCGCGCCGATGCCCGTTCGGCACCGGCCCGGCCCCGCGGCAAGTACTGGTGGTTGCGCTGGGTTCTGATCGGTATCGCCGTCGTCGTGCTGACCGTCGAGGTCGTGATGGTCTGGGAGCAGCTCGCCAAGGCGTGGCGCAGCCTGTTGTCGGCGACGTGGTGGTGGGTCGCCGCCGCGGCCGTCGCGGCCCTGGCCTCGATGCACAGCTTCGCGCAGATTCAGCGCACCCTGCTCCGGTCCGCCGGTGTCCAGGTCAAGCAGTGGCGGTCCGAGGCCGCGTTCTACGCGGGCAACGCGCTGTCCACCACCCTGCCGGGCGGCCCAGTGCTCTCGGCCACCTTCGTCTACCGCCAGCAGCGGCTGTGGGGCGCCTCGCCATTGGTGGCCTCGTGGCAGCTGGTGATGTCCGGGGCCCTGCAGGTGGTCGGGTTGGCCCTGCTGGGCCTGGGCGGCGCGTTCCTGCTCGGCGCGAGCAAGAACCCGCTGTCGCTGATCTTCACGATCGGCGGTTTCGTGGCGCTGCTGCTACTGGCCCAGACCGTCGCCGCCAATCCGCAGCAGATCGACGGCATCGGCGTGCGGCTGCTGTCGTGGTTCAACTCGCTGCGCGGTAAGCCCGCCGACACCGGGCTGGAAGGCTGGCGCCGCACCCTGAACCAGCTGGAGTCGGTGAGCCTGAGCCGCCGGACCCTGACCGTCGCATTCAGCTGGTCGCTGTTCAACTGGATCGCCGACGTCGCGTGCCTGGCCTGCGCGGCGTACGCCACCGGCGGGCATCCGTCGCTGGCCGGCCTGACTGTCGCGTATGCCGCGGCCCGCGCCGTCGGCGCGATTCCCCTGATGCCCGGCGGGCTGCTCGTGGTCGAGGCGGTGCTGGTGCCCGGCCTGGTGTCCAGCGGCATGACGCTCGCGGCGGCCATCTCGACGATGCTGATCTATCGACTGGTCAGCTGGATCTTCATCTCGGCCATCGGCTGGGTGGTGTTCTTCTTCCTGTTCCGCACGGAGAAGGACTTCGACCCGGATGCGCCCGAAACCCCTTCCCCCGCACCGGGTGTGCCGCCCGCCGACCCCGAGACCTCGCATGATCCCGGGTAGCCGGCCGGCGGCGGCACTGCTGCTCGCCGCCGCGCTGACGTCCTGCACGACGGCACCGAAATCGGTCCAGTCTTCTACTCCCGCAACGACTTCCATAGGCGCCGAGCCGATCGTCACGCCCGTCCTCGTCGACGTCGTGGCCGAACCCGTGCCCGTTCCGGCGACCGACGGGAAGGTGCATCTCGCATACGAGCTGCTGCTGACCAACACCTCCCCCGAACCCGTGACCGTGGATTCGATCGCCGTCCTGGGACCCGCCGGGCCCCTGCTGCAACTGTCCGGCGCCGGCCTCGCCTACTGGACGCGGACCATGGGCACCCGCATCAGCAGCAACGATCTGGCGCCCGGACAACGGTCGATCGTCTGGCTGGACGTCAAACTGGACGCGGGTGGCGCTGCGCCCCAGCAACTTTCACACCGGGTGGTGGTCAAGGTACCCAAGCCGATGCCGCCGCTCGTGCCACCGGTGGTGACCGAGAACGTCGCACCCGTGACGGTGTCCGACCACAAGCCCGTCGTACTCGACCCGCCGCTGCGCGGCTCCGGCTGGCTCGACGCCAACGGCTGTTGCGACATGACGCCGCACCGCATGGCCCTCAACCCGATCGATGGAAAACTCTGGGCCGCAGAGCGATTCGCCATCGACTACGAGCAGCTACGGGCCGACGGGCAGCTGTTCAGCGGGGACCGCGCGAAAACGGACAGCTACCTCTACTTCGGCTCGGACGTGCACGCGGTCGCCGACGGCCCGGTGGTGGCGGTTCTCGACGGCCTGCCCGAGCAGGTGCCGGGTGTCGACCCGACCGGCCTCACGCTGGCGCAGTACGGCGGCAATCACGTCGTCCAGGACATCGGGAACGGAAACTTCGCCTTCTACGCGCATCTGAAGACCGGCAGCGTCAAGGTCAAGCCGGGTGACCGGCTGACCACCGGGCAGGTGCTGGGCAACGTCGGCAACACCGGCAATTCCAGTGCGCCGCACCTGCATTTCCACGTGATGAGCGCACCCGATCCACTGCGCGCGGACGGCCTGCCGTTCGTGTTCCGCTCGTTCCGGCTCACCGACCGACTGGCCAACATGGCAGCCGTCGACGCGCTGGAGGCCGGCGGTCCCGCGCGTCCGGAACCCGGCTTCACCGCCCGCGCCGAAAACAATGTCAGCCCACTGAATCTGGACGTGATGACCTATGACAACTGAGCAGACCACCGGAAATCGCAGTGCCGCACTGGCTTTCCTCACCGACGTGGTGTTGGTGGTGATCTTCTGCTCCATCGGCCGGCGCAGCCACGCCGAGGGCATCACGCTGGCCGGTGTGGCGCACACCAGCTGGCCGTTCCTGACCGGAACCGTGGCGGGCTGGGCGCTGGCGCGGGGCTGGCGCCGCCCAACCGCGCTGAACCCGACCGGGTTGGTGGTCTGGGTCAGCACCATCGTGATCGGCATGCTGCTGCGCAAGGCCTCGGCTCAGGGCGTCGCGGTGAGTTTCGTGATCGTCGCCTCGACCGTCACCGCCGTCTTCCTGCTCGGCTGGCGCGGCCTGGCTCGCCTCCGCAAGTGATTTGTGCACGAAAATCCGCGCCTACCGCGGATTTTCGTGCACAAATCCCGGGTTAGCGGGCGGCGGGGCCGGGGATGCCGCAGCGGTCGCGGATGTCCTTGAGCGGCTGCCGGATGCCCTGCAGCTCCGCCTTGGTCTGCGGGTTGGCGGCCAGGTACTGCTTGACCTTGGCGTGCGCCTGGTCCTTCGACAGGCCCCGGAGGCTGGTGAAGAAGTCGTTCACGTCGGGGTGGGTGAACAGGTAGGCGGAGGTCGAGGCCTCGACGCCCGACTTGACGCCGGCGATGTCCGCAGAGGTGCAGTTGGGCGGCAGGTCGTCGGCGAGGGCCGACGGCACGGCACCGAACAACATGCTGCCGGCGACCGCGCCGGCACCGATGAAACCGGCAACAACGCGTCGCTTGGCCAGAGCGGAAAGCATCATGTGGTCAAACCCCTTCGTCGAGAGCTCCGATGTCGGCGACCAGTACCGATGCCGACACTGGAAGCTAATCAGAAAGTGCGACGACTTTCGCGGGGTGCCGGATAAGGAGCTCCGGGCGCGGCCGGAACTACCGCGCGGCGGGCGCCGACACCGCCTGAGCCGCGGGCACAGACCCCGTCGCCGTCGTCACGCCAGGCAGGGTGGGCGTGAACGGCACGGCGCCGGGCACGCTCGGCATCGCGGGCAACGTGGCGGGCAGTCCGCCACCCTGCTGCGCCGACTGCATCAGGCCCATCAGCTGCGGCAGGGTCAGCGGCAGCTTGCACTGCGACGACAACGTCACCAGCGGCGCCTGCAGGTTCTGCAGCGCGGCGCCCTCCTGCGGGTTGGCATCGAAGTAGGTCTTCAGCGCTGCCAGCGACTGCGGGCCGGGCTGCTGCTGCGAGATGTTCGTCAGCGTCTGGTTCGCGGTGGGGTGCGCATCCAGGTAGGTGCCCGTCGAGGTGGCCACCATGCCGATGGTCTTGGCGACCTGGCTGGCCGCGCACGGATCCTGGCCCGCACCGGCCGACGGAGCCCCGAACGACGTCACCATCACGCCGCCGACTGCAGTTACAGCGAACGCCCCGGCAAGTCCGCGGCGAACCGCCACACTGGTCGTCTTCATGGCAAATCTCCTCACCGGTTTACGGACCAGAGACGGCCATGTAAACACTCGGCAAACACTGTTTTCCCGGGGTGGCGTCAATGGCAGCGCCGGCCTCATCCGGGATTCGGCTCCCGCCATCTTGCCATCGCGGCGCGGCCGGTGACCAATCCACACAGCAAACATCCAGGTCACTGCGGTGTTCAAACCTGGCGTCGCAGCCCGCCATCGGCCTCCGACACCGTTGCCGGCGGGGCCGGCAGTGGCCCGGTTGCAGTTGGATCAAGGTTCCCGTCAGGCGCCTCATCGCCGCTCGCGAGCCGGTCACCCTACCCCATACTGGGGTAGGGTCGGCGGCACGAAACGCCGATCAAAACACTCCGGTGGCAACCGGGACGACCGCAGGAAGAGGGTTCGCCATCCAGCAGTTGATGATGCGGCTGAGCGGTCTGCTGCGGCGCTGGCGCTGGGTGGTCTTCGCCACCTGGCTGTTGCTCATGGTGCCGTCCCTGTATCTCGCGGCGACCCAGTCCAGCAACCTCAGCGGCGGCGGCTTCGAGGTCGCCGGCTCCCAATCGCTGCACGTCCAGCGCGAACTCGAGGACCATTTCCCCGACGAGGGCGCCTCGCCGCTGGCCCTGGTCGCGGCCCCCAACGCCAACGCCACGCAGGAAGACATGACGGCCGCCGTCGACGAGCTCAAACGCATCGCGGCCGGCGTCTCCAGCGTCAAGGTCGTCCCCGACCCCACGCAGGCCGAGCCGCAGGCCGGCAAACCCTACGTCGTGACGTTGCGCCTCGACTTCAACAACAGCGGCGCCGTCGACATCGCCAAGAAGCTCCGCACCGCGATCGGCATCAAGGACGGCAAGCCCGGCCAGACCGCCGACGGCAAGGTCCGGCTGTACGTCATCGGGCAGGGCGCACTCGGCGCAGCCGCCAGTGAGACCACCAAGCACGACGTCGCCGAGGCCGAGAAGTGGAACCTGCCGATCGTGCTGATCGTGCTGCTGGCGGTGTTCGGCTCCCTGGCCGCCGCGGCCATGCCGATGCTGCTCGGCGCCTGCACGGTGATCGTGACGATGGGAGTGGTCTACCTCCTGTCCATCTGGGTCACCATGAGCGTCTTCGCGACGACGACGCTGTCGATGTTCGGTATCGCGCTGGCCGTCGACTATTCGTTGTTCATCCTCATGCGTTTCCGCGAGGAACTGCGCGCCGGCCGCGACCCGGAACAGGCCGTCGACGCGTCGATGGCGACGTCGGGCCTGGCGGTCGTGCTGTCCGGGCTCACCGTGATCGCCTCGATCACCGGCATCTATCTCATCGGCACGCCGGTGCTGTCGTCGATGGCCACCGGCGCCATCCTGGCTGTCGCCATCGCGGTGCTGACGTCGACCACCCTGATCCCGGCGGTGCTGGCCACGTTCGGCAAGCGGGTCGCCAAGCGCTCGTCGTGGCTGCACGTCTCGCGCCGCTCCGACGCCGCGCAGTCGCCGTTCTGGACCCAGTGGACCGAACGCACCATGCGCTGTCCGTGGCTGTCGGCGCTGCTGGCCACCGTCTTCCTGGTCCTGCTGGCGGCGCCGTCGTTCGGCATGCAACTGGGCAACAGCATGCTGCGCCAGTTCTCCCCGACCCACGAGATCCGCAGCGGCGTGGCCGCCGCGGCGGAAGCGCTGGGCCCCGGTGCGCTCGGCCCCCTCCGGGTGCTGGCGACGTTCCCCGATGCGACGGCCTCCGACGCCCAGAACACCGCCACGCTCGACGCGCTGCACCAGACCATGACGCAGGCGCCGGACGTGGCCCAGGTGGCGCCGCCGGTGTTCAGCAACGACAACCGCAGCGCCCTGTTCACGGTCGTGCTGTCGGTCGACCCCGAAGATCTCGTCGCGCGGGACTCGATCACGTGGCTGCGACAACATCTGCCGGGGGTCGCCGGCCCGAACGTCGCCATCGCGGTGGGCGGGCCGACGGCGCTGATCATGGACTTCGACCATCGCGTCGCGAACACCGAGGTGCTGGTGTTCGTCTTCGTGTCGCTCATCGCGTTCGTGATGCTGCTGATCTCGATCCGCTCGGTGGTGCTGGCGCTCAAGGGCGTCCTGATGACGGTGCTGTCGGTGGCCGCGGCCTACGGCAGCCTCGTGATCGTCTTCGAATGGGGCTGGTTCAAGGCGCTCGGGTTCAAGCCCCTGGAGTCGCTGGACACCACCATTCCGCCGCTGGTCCTGGCGATGACGTTCGGCCTGTCCATGGACTACGAGATCTTCCTGCTGACGCGTATCCGGGAACGCTTCCTGCAGACCGGCAACACCCGCGACGCCGTCGCATACGGCGTCAGCACCAGCGCCCGCACCATCACGAGCGCCGCGCTGATCATGATCGCGGTGTTCATCGGGTTCGCGTTCGCCGGCATGCCGCTGGTGGCCCAGATGGGTGTGGCCTGCGCCGTGGCCATCGCGGTCGACGCCACGGTGGTGCGGCTGGTCCTGGTGCCGGCGCTGATGGCGATGTTCGACCAGTGGAACTGGTGGCTGCCCAAGTGGCTGGACCGCCTGCTGCCGTCGGTGGATTTCGAGAAGCCGTTGCCCGCCACCGATACCGGCAGCCTCGTCATCATCCCCGACGACATCTCCGCACTGGGCCCGTCCGGCGCCGAACTGCGCAGCGTCGTCAAGTCGGCGGCCAAGCTGAAAAACCTTGCCGCACAGACGGTCACCGTCGCCGATCCGCTGGCGTTCAGCGGCTGCGAGCCCGGCGAGCAGCAGTACGTGCCACGCGCCGTGCCCCGCCGGATCGCGGCGGCGCCCCCACGCACGGACCGCTCGCGCACCGGGCTGGCGCTGCTGCGGCGGCGCGCGCACGGCCAGTCCCGGTCCGCGTCGGACAACCCCGACGTGCACCCCGTCACCATGTGGGGCGGCCGGCTGTCGGTCGCGCTCGACGCCCTGTCGCTCGACGAGACCGACGGCCCCGCCATCGAGCGCCGCAGCCCCGTGGAGACGACGACGGTGCTGTTGCCCACCGGCGACCGGCTCGAGATCCCGACGGGCGCCGAGACGCTGCGACTGAAGGGCTACCTGATCATGTCGCGCAACAGCGTCCAGGACTACACCGACTTCGTCGATTTGGTCTCCTGCATGGATATCCGGACCGCAGCCGCGGTTCTGGCCGGAATTGACGGGTATTACTGTGGAGAACGGTCGAAGAACCAGTGGGTGGCCACCCAGTTGGTCCGCAGGTTGGCCGACCCGCACCCGTTCGACGACCACGAATCGGCAGATTGGCCCGACGTCAAACAGCGTTGTCTGGCGGTGGCGGTGGCCATGTTGGAGGAGGCGAGGTGACGTTGACATCCGAAGTGAGGGACACCCCTTCTGGTGCCGACGGTCCCGGTAAGTCCACCGCCGCCGGCACCAACGGGGCGCCCACCGTCGCGTTCCCGGCACAGGCCCCCGGCGAGAAGCCCGTCGAGTTCTGGTCGACGTCCGCCATCCGCGCCGCGCTGGAGAACGACGACCTCGCGGTGTGGCAGCGCATCGTCGTCGCCATCAAGCGCGACCCCTTCGGCCGCACCGCCCGTCAGGTCGAAGAGATTCTGGCCACGAGCAACCCGTACGGCATCTCCAAGGCGCTGGCCGAGGTGCTGGCCCGCGCCCGCACGCAGCTCGAAGCCAACGAATGCGCCGAGGTGGCCCGCCAGATCCGGCTGCTGATGGAGCGTTCCGGTCTCAGCGAGACCGAGTTCGCGTCCCGCATCGGCGTTGGCGCACAAGAACTTTCGGCCTACACCGCCGGCACCACCAGCCCGTCGGCCGCGCTGCTGGTGCGCATGCGCCGGCTCTCCGACCGGTTCGCCCGGATGCGTTCCGCCCGCTCGTAGCCACCCGCCGAGAAGGACCAAATGGTCGCTTCTCGCGCGCCGAGACGACCATTTGGTCCCTCTCGAGCGGCCCTACCACCCCTACCGCGACGCGATCGGGGTGACGTCCATGACCAGCCAGCGTCCGTCCTGCTTCGTCAGCGTGACCCGCAGCCCCAACACCGTCGCCCGCGCGGGTTTGTTCGGGGTGTTCTGCGTGGCGCGCATGACCACGGCGACACTGGCGAAATTGGGGCCGATGGTCTCGATACCGGCCGAGATGGTGCTGGCCTGCCCGGCCACCCCACGGCTGGTCAGATCCTTGGCGACCGCGTTGAACTCGTTGCGGTAGGCCTCCGCGCGCTGCGGCGCCATCAACGCCGTGGCGCGGTCGATCGACACGTTCGGCGCGCCGGGCGTGAAGGTCGCCGACGCCTCCGCGACGCTGCTGGCGATGCCGACCACCATGGACATGTCGGCGCTCGTGGTGCGATCCGGCACCGTCCACTTGGTGTAGCCGACGATGGCGGCCGCGACCACGGCGACCGTCGTCAGCCCGACGACCGCGAGCCGCAACCTGGGCGCGTCGTCATCGGTGCCCATGGTGACGCCGTCACGGCGGAACAGCACGAAGTTGACGATCGACGCCTGCAGCACCAGCAGCCCGATGATGGTGCCCACCACGACCCACCACAGCGGCCGCTCCAGGGCCAGCCCGATGTAGACGAGGCTCGCCAGCACCGCGAGCGGCGCCAGGATGTCGAAGACCAGTACCCGCCACGCGTTCCTCATCGCAGCGTCTCCAATCGCGAGATCAGCAACTTGCCGCCGATGTCGGACACTCCGAGGCGCAACCGCCAGCGCACGGTCTGCGGCTTGGCGCCGGCGTTCTGGCTCACGGACGTCGCGATCACGAGCACCGTCGTCGTATCCGAGGAGATGGCCGCCAGCTCGGGCTGGACGGCCGGTTTGCCCTGCTCGCCCGGCGGTGCGTGGTGCAGCGTCTCCAGCGCGACGGACTCGATCTGCCCCGTGGTCTGGCTCTGCAGCTTCTGCACCAGCTGGGTGAACGGCGCGACGGTGGCATCGAAATCGGCGTTGAGCTGGCCGACGGTGCCCTCGTGCAGCTTCGGCACGTTGACGGCGACGTTGTCCTTGGTCATGTTGATCAGCAGGCCGGCCCACTCGGCGGCGGCCTTCATGGCCTGCGCCTCGTGCACGCGTTCCTTGTCGTCGGCCCGGTGCCCCAGGTAGACCCACGTCGCGACGACGACGGCGACGGCCGCGACGACACCCAGCACCGCGGAGACGATGCCGTAGCGGCTGAAGATTCCCTCAGCCTGATCGCTCGGCGCGGCAGCCTTGGCGGCGGGCTTGGCGGCGGTGGCCGCGCCGGCTGATCCGGTGTCTTTCGCTGTGTCTTTCGCAGCGTCTTTTTCGGCGGAGTCTCCGCTGCGCTCGTCGGGCATGGGCGTGAGGCTACCCGCAGCGCCCACCGGCACTGCAGCGGCGATGGCAGGATGGCGAGGTGACTCTCGAAGCTACCTCGCCCCGATCCGGTATCGACCTGAGCTACCTCGACCCCGACGCCCGCCCGCAGGACGACCTGTTCGGTCACGTCAACGGCCGCTGGCTCACCGACTACGACATCCCGGCCGACCGCGCCACCGACGGCGCCTTCCGCCTGCTGGCCGACCGTGCCGAGGAGCAGGTGCGCGACATCATCACCAACGCATCCGGCGCGCCGAACACCGATGCACAGCGCATCGGCGACCTCTACGCGAGCTTCATGGACACCGAGCGGGTGGCCGCCGTGGGCCTGGCGCCGCTGCGGGCCGAGCTGGCTCTCATCGCCGACGCTGCTACCCCAGAAGCGCTGGCCACCGTGCTCGGCGGGCTGCAGCGCACCGGCGTCGGCGGGGGCGCCGGCGCGTACGTCGACACCGACTCCAAGGATTCGACGCGGTACCTGCTGCACTTCACGCAGTCCGGGCTCGGCCTGCCCGACGAGTCCTACTACCGCGAGCCGGCACACGCGGCGGTGCTGGCGGCCTACCCGCAGCACATCGCCCGCATGCTGAGCCTGGTCTTCGGCGGCGACCAGACCGAGACCGCGGCCCGCATCGTCGCGCTGGAGACCAAGCTGGCCGCGGCGCACTGGGATGTGGTCAAGCGCCGCGACGCGGACCTGAGCTACAACCTGCGGCGGTTCGCCGATCTGGCCGACGAAGCGCCCGGTTTCGACTGGGACGGCTGGCTGGCGGCGGTCGGCGCGTCGGCCGATGTGGTCACCGAAGTCGTGGTGCGGCAACCCGATTTCCTCGTCGCCTTCGCGGCGCTGTGGGCGTCCGAGCCGCTCGAGGACTGGAAGGCGTGGTTGAGCTGGCGCGTGATCAGCGGCCGCGCCCCGATCCTGACCGACGACCTGGTGGCGGAGAACTTCGACTTCTACGGCCGCACCCTGTCGGGCACCGAGGCGATCCGGGACCGCTGGAAGCGCGGCGTCGGCCTGGTCGAGAGCCTGATGGGTGACGCCGTCGGCAAGCTCTACGTGGACCGGCACTTCCCGCCGTCCCACAAGGCGCGGATGGATGAGCTGGTGGCCAATCTGCGCGAGGCCTACCGCGTCAGCATCACCAACCTCGAGTGGATGACGCCCGAGACCCGGCAGCGCGCGCTGGCCAAGCTGGACAAGTTCACCCCGAAGATCGGCTACCCGGCACGCTGGCGGGACTACTCGAATCTGGTGATCGACGCCGGCGACCTGTACGGCAACTACCTGCGGGGCCAGGCCGTCGAGCACGATCGCGAGCTGGCCAAGCTGGGCAGCGAAGTGGACCGCGACGAGTGGTTCATGACGCCGCAGACGGTGAACGCCTACTACAACCCGGGCATGAACGAGATCGTCTTCCCCGCGGCCATTCTGCAGCCGCCGTTCTTCGACGCCGAGGCCGACGACGCCGCCAACTACGGCGGTATCGGCGCGGTGATCGGGCACGAGATCGGGCACGGCTTCGACGACCAGGGCGCCAAGTACGACGGCGACGGCAACCTCGTCGACTGGTGGACCGACTCCGACCGCGCCGAATTCGGTTTGCGGACAAAGGCTCTCATCGAGCAGTACGAGGCCTTCACGCCGCGGGCGCTGGACGCGGGCCACCACGTCAACGGTGCCTTCACCGTCGGCGAGAACATCGGCGATCTGGGTGGGCTGTCCATCGCGCTGCTGGCCTACGAGCTGTCACTGGGCGGCAAGGAGGCGCCCGTCATCGACGGGCTGACCGGTGTCCAGCGCGTCTACTTCGGCTGGGCGCAGGTGTGGCGCACCAAATCCCGTGACGCGGAAGCCATTCGGCGCCTGGCCGTCGACCCGCATTCGCCGCCGGAGTTCCGGTGCAACGGCGTGATCCGGAACATCGACTCGTTCTACGAGGCGTTCGACGTCACCACGACCGACGAGCTGTACCTGGACCCCGCCGAGCGCGTGCGCATCTGGAATTAGCCATACCACGCGAAAACCCCCTATTTCGTTGGAAATAGGGGGTTTTCGTGTTGTTCGACGGATCAGCGCGTGCCGGCGCCCGAACCCGAACCCGAGCCGCTGCCCGTGGTCGGCGTCGCGGCCGGGGTCTGCATGCCCCACTGCCAGTCGCCCGCGCCGTCGGAGTAGTTGTAGAGACCGACCGAGTTCTTCACGACGATCGGGTCACCGCTGCCGAACTGGTCGTAGAACCACTTGGCGTTGTCGGGCGCCAGGTTGATGCAGCCGTGGCTGACGTTGCGCTTGCCCTGGTCGGACACCGACCACGGGGCGCTGTGCACGAACGCGCCGCTGTTGTCGATGCGGACGGCCCACTGCACCTTCAGCTTGTAGCCCTCGGGGGAGTTGACGGGGACGCCGTAGGTCGACGAGTCCATCACGATGTCCGGGAACTTCTCCAGCACGTAGTAGGTGCCGTTCTTGGTCTCGTCGCCGGTCTTGCCCATGGACATCGGGAACGTCTTCTCGACCTTGCCGTTACGGCTGATGGTCATCTGGTGCGTCGCGTTGTCGGCGGTGGCGACCAGCGCGTCACCGGTGCGGAAGCTGGACTTGGTGCCCGCGGCGTCGATGTTGACGACGGTGTTGGCCGGCCAGAAGGCGATGGGCCGCCAGCGCAGCTGGGTGTCGGTCACCCAATAGAACATGCCGGGCACCGGCGGGTTCGACGAGATGTGCACGGCGTCCTGCGCCATCTGCTTGTTGGCGATGGGCCGCGGGAAGTTGATGTAGATCGGCTTGGCCACACCCACCATGGACCCATTCACCGGGTTGAAGGTCGGCGGGTTGAACGGCGGCTGACCGACGAACGGGGTCGGGTTCTGGCCTGCCGGAGTACCTGGCGGGATCGGCTGGGGTTCGCCGGGGATCGGGGCGCCCGGGATGACGGGCGCAGGCGCCGGCACCGGTTCAGCAGCCGGCGGGATCGGCGGTGGCAAGGGTGCCTCAGTGGGAAGACCCGGATCGATGGGCGCCGCCGCCACATCGGGGTCCGGCGCATCCGGGTCGGCCAGTGCCGACGGGGTTGCGACGGTCATTCCGGCGACCAGTCCGGCCGCCACGACCGCGGTCAGAAGCTTGCTCTTGTTCCACTGCGGCATCCGCCACCTCCAGTTCACAACGTCCCCAGTCTCTCATAGCGCGCTGACCGGCCCCTGCCGCGAAAGCCCGTCGTACCGCGATTTCGGCCCCGTCGAAGGCGGCTGAACTGCACAGTTGATCGCCTCAGATATGTCGAGCGTTACTCTCACCGGTCACACGCGACACCCGGGAAACACGGCGGACGGCTGTCGAAGCCGCGGAATCCGCGCACAATCGACCATGTGATTGTTGCCTTCAGCGTCAGCCCGATGGGTGGTGACGAGTCCGGCGGCGTCGCCGCGGCCGTCGCCGCAGCCGTGCGGGTGGTGCGCGAGTCCGGCCTGCCCAACGAGACCAACGCGATGTTCACGAACATCGAAGGTGAGTGGGACGAGGTGATGGCCGTCGTCAAGCGGGCCGTGGACGCCGTGGCTGCGGTGTCCCCGCGGGTCAGCCTGGTCCTCAAGGCCGACATCCGGCCCGGCTACACCGGCCAGCTGACCGCGAAGGTCCAGCGCATCGAGGACGAACTCGGCACGTAGCCGCAACGCGGCCGTCGACCCCTAACACGATCGACACACGCCCGTACTGCCGGCGCCATCATGCTGCCGACAATGGTCAGGCATGGGTTCTGATGTGCACGGGTTCGCCGCTGGTCCGACCATCGGCCCGTCGGTGGCCGAAATCCTCGATTCGCACGCCGCCGGCACCGGCTCTCCGGTCAAGACCGCGGCCCGCGTGGCCGACGCCATCGCCGCCCGCGGGGATGACGGCACCTGGCTGTCCGTCGTGCCGCGCGAGGAGCTGTTGGCGGCCGCGGCGGAGATCGAGAACCGGCCCGGCGCCCGCACACTGCCGCTGTACGGCGTGCCGTTCGGTGTGAAGGACAGCATCGACGTCGCCGGCGTGCCCACGACCCTGTCCTGCCCCGACTACGCGTACGTCGCCGAGCGAACCGCACCGGCCGTGCAACGCCTGCTCGACGCGGGCGCGCTCTATGTCGGCAAGACCAACCTCGACCAGTTCGCGACGGGTCTCAACGGCACCCGGACGCCCTATACGGTGCCGCGCAGCGTCTACGGCGGTGGTCTCATCTCGGGCGGGTCCAGTTCGGGCTCCGCGCTGGCGGTCGCGCTGGGCCAGGTGCCGTTCGCGGTGGCCACCGACACAGCCGGGTCCGGCCGGGTCCCCGCCGCCCTCAACGGCGTGGTCGGTTTCAAACCGTCCCGCGGACTGATCAGCACTGTCGGACTGGTACCGGCGTGCAAGTCGCTGGACTGCCTCAGCGTGATGGCGGGCTGCATCGACGACGTGGACCGGGTGTTCGACGTGATGGCCGGCCGCGACGACGCCGACGCGTGGTCGCGCGACCGGGGACCGCGCCGCGGCGGCGGGCCGATCCGGGTCGGCCTACCGCCGATCGCCGAACTGGAATTCTTCGGCGACGACGCCATGCGCGCAGCGCATCTGAGTTTCCGCGAACACCTCGAGCGCCTGGCCGTCATCGTCGAGGTGTCACTGGCGCCGTTCCTCGCCGCGGGAGCCCTGCTCTATCAGGGCCCGTGGGTGGCCGAGCGGCTCGTCGAGTTCGGTGATTTCCTTGCCCGACAACCTGATTCGATCCACCCCGTGGTGCGCGACATCTTCCGCAGCGGCCTGAACTACACCGCGGTGGACGCGTTCGCCGCCCTGCAGAAGCTGCAAGAGCTCAAGGCCGAGGTGGGACGACTCTGGCAGTCCATGGACATCCTGGTGGTGCCGACCATCGGGACCACCTTCACCGTCGAGCAGGTGCAGGCCAACCCGATCGATTGCAACACGATGCTGGGCCACTACACGCACTTCGGCAATCTGCTCGATCTCCTGGGCGTCGCGGTCCCGCTCGGCGTGACCGGTGACGGCCGTCCGTACAGCGCGATGCTGCTGGGCAACGCCCTGTCGGACGACACCGCGCTGACGCTGGCCGCGCGCATCCTCGACGAGCCCCGCACGACAACCGAGGTCGCCGCGGCGCCCGTCACGGAGCTCGCATGACGACTGTCGCGGTACCGGCCGCACCGACTCCGTTCACGCTCATCGCGGGTCAGACGGCGCTGATCGTCATCGACATGCAACGCGATTTCCTGCTGCCCGGCGGCTTCGGCGAGAGCCTCGGCAACGACGTCGACCAGCTGCTCAAGGTGGTGCCACCGCTGGCGGCGTTGCTCGCCGCGGCCCGTGCCGCCGGGGTCATGGTCATCCACACCCGCGAGGGCCACGAACCAGACCTGTCGGACTGCCCGCCCGCCAAGCTCAATCGCGGTGCGCCGTCGAAACGGATCGGGGATCCCGGCAAGTACGGCCGCATCCTGATCCGCGGTGAGTACGGCCACGACATCGTCGACGAGCTGGCCCCGATCGACGGCGAGTTGGTGATCGACAAGCCGGGCAAGGGCGCGTTCTACGCCACCGGGCTGCAGGACGCGCTGACCGCTGCGGGCATCACGCAACTGCTCGTCACCGGCGTCACCACCGAGGTGTGCGTGCACACCACCACCCGCGAAGCCAATGACCGCGGCTACGAGTGCCTGGTCGTATCCGATTGCGTCGGTTCATATTTCCCGGAGTTCCAGCGGGTGGGCCTGGAGATGATCGCCGCGCAGGGCGGCATTTTCGGCTGGGTCGCGGACACCGCGGCGGTCATTCCCGCGCTGCAACAACTCGGCGCCCCGTCACCTTCTGCGGTCTAGAGAGGACCTGCCCATGTCCACCGACGTCTCCGATCCCCCGGCCGCCGGCACCCCAAAGCCGGCCCTGTCCATTCCGTGGTGGACGCGTGGCGACACCAACGCGTTCTTCGGGCTGGGGTTCAACATCCTGGTCAACGTCCTGACGCTGACGGGTCTCATGATCGGCGTCGTCAAGGTCCCCGCCGGTGACGTACTCGGCACGATCCTGCCCGCGCTCGGGGTGGCGCTGATCCTCGGCAACCTCTACTACACGTTCCTGGCCCGCCGCCTCGCGCGGCGCGAAAACCGCACGGACGTCACGGCTTTGCCGTACGGCCCGAGCGTGCCGCACATGTTCATCGTGGTGTTCGTGGTGATGCTGCCGGTCTACCTGCACACCAAGGATGCGATGCGGGCCTGGCAGGCGGGGCTGGCGTGGGCCTTCATGATCGGCATCATCGTGATGATCGGTGCGTTCGTCGGCCCCTACATCCGCAAACTGACACCGCGGGCGGCCATGCTCGGGACGCTGGCCGGCATCTCCATCACGTTCATCTCGATGCGGCCGGCGGCCCAGATGTGGGAGGCGGCCTGGATCGGACTGCCGGTGCTGGCGATCATCCTGATCGGGTTCTTCACCGACGTGAAGCTGCCGTTCGGCATCCCGACCGGACTTGCGGCACTGCTCGTCGGTACCGCCATCGGCTGGATCGGCGGGTTCATGTCGGCGCCCGATGTCGCCAAGGCGGTGTCCGACGTCGCGATCGGGCTCCCCGACCTGCGGATCGGCATGCTGCTCTCGGGCCTGTCGCATCTGGCCCCGCTGCTGGGGACCGCCATACCGCTCGGCGTCTACAACTTCACCGAGGCGATGAGCAACGTCGAGAGCGCGTCCGCCGCCGGCGACAACTACAACCTGCGCAGCGTGCTGCTGGCCGACGGCGCGGGCGCGGTGATCGGCTCGGCCTTCGGCTCGCCGTTCCCGCCTGCCGTCTACATCGGCCACCCCGGCTGGAAGGACGCCGGCGGCCGGGCCGGGTATTCGCTGGCCAGTGGCGTGCTGATCGGGGCCTTCTGCTTCCTGGGCCTGTTCGGCGTGCTCGACGCGCTGTTGCCGGTGCCCGCGATCGTGCCGATCCTGCTCTACATCGGTCTGCTGATCGGCGCGCAGGCCTTCCAGGCCGTGCCGCGCCTGCATGCCGTCGCTGTCGTCGCGGCGCTGCTGCCCAACCTCGCGCAATGGGCCGGCGGCCTCGTCGACAACGCGCTCAACGCCGCCGGCACGTCGGCCGCGGCGGTGGGTCTGGACAAACTCAACGGCGCGGGCGTGGTCTACCAGGGGCTCCAGACGCTCGGCGAGGGCGCGGTGCTGGTCGGCCTGATCCTGGGCACCATGGTGACCTTCATCCTGGAGAAGAAGTTCCTCTACGCGGCCATTGCGTCGGTCGTCGGTGCGGCGTTGTCCTTCATCGGTCTGATCCACGCACCCGAGGTGGCGTGGGCGGCCAATCCACAGGTCGCCCTGGGCTATCTGTTCTTCGGCCTGGTGTGCGCCGCGTACTCGCGGTTACCCGGCGCCGATCAACCGGTCACGGTCGACGAGTCGGACGTCGTCGCCGGGCACTAGGAGACGGCGCGATCACAATGTGCCCCTGACAGCGGCGCCATCGCAAATGACTCCATGACAACGCTCGTGGAGTCACATTGCGTCAGGACCGGACGAGCCGCGCGATCGCCGCGGAGGCCTCGGCCAGCTTCTGCTCGGCCTCGTCGCCGCCGACAGCCACCGCGTGGCTCACGCAGTGCCCCAGGTGCTCATCGAGCAGCGCCAGCGCGACCGACTGCAGCGCGCTGTTCACCGCGCTGATCTGCGTCAACACATCGATGCAGTACTTGTCCTCGTCGATCATCTTGGCGATGCCGCGGACCTGTCCCTCGACGCGCCGCAGCCGCTTGGCGTAGTTGTCCTTGTTCGGCGAATAGCCGTGTTGGGCCTCAGGGTGACCCGCCACCGCAACGTCCGACTCGTCTGCCGTCATAACCCCAGCGTACCGCATACCCCTTAGGGGTATCCAATGCAATTTCGCTTGGTGGCGGCGGGCATACTTACCTGCATGTCTGCTGATCAGCCCGATATCAAGCCCCGCAGTCGCGACGTCACCGACGGTCTCGAGAAAACCGCAGCCCGCGGCATGCTGCGCGCGGTAGGCATGGGTGACGACGACTGGGGCAAGCCGCAGATCGGCGTCGGGTCGTCGTGGAACGAGATCACCCCCTGCAACATGTCGCTGCAGCGGCTGGCGCAGTCGGTCAAGGAGGGCGTGCACGCCGCCGGCGGTTACCCGCTGGAGTTCGGCACCATCTCCGTCTCCGACGGCATCTCGATGGGCCATGAGGGCATGCACTTCTCGCTGGTGTCGCGCGAGGTCATCGCCGACAGCGTCGAGACGGTCATGCAGGCCGAGCGCCTGGACGGCTCGGTGCTGCTCGCCGGTTGCGACAAGTCGATCCCCGGCATGCTGATGGCGGCCGCCCGGCTGAATCTCGCGAGCGTCTTCTTCTACAACGGCTCGATCATGCCGGGCGTCGCGAAGCTGACCGACGGCACCGAGAAGGAAGTCACCATCATCGACGCCTTCGAGGCGGTCGGTGCGTGCGCCCGCGGGCTGATGTCCCGCGAGGACGTCGACATCATCGAACGCGCCATCTGTCCGGGCGAGGGCGCCTGTGGCGGTATGTACACCGCCAACACCATGGCGTCGGCGGCCGAGGCCCTCGGTATGTCGTTGCCGGGCAGCGCTTCTCCCGTCGCCATCGACAAGCGCCGCGACGAGTTCGCCCGCAAGTCCGGCGAGGCCGTCGTCGAGATGCTGCGCCGCGGCATCACCGCGCGCGACATCCTGACCAAGGAGGCGTTCGAGAACGCCATCGCCGTCGTCATGGCGTTCGGCGGCTCCACCAACGCGGTGCTGCACCTGCTGGCCATCGCCCGCGAGGCCGAGGTCGAACTGACCCTCGCCGACTTCACCCGCATCGGCAACAAGGTGCCGCACCTGGCCGACGTGAAACCCTTCGGCCGCCACGTGATGAAGGACGTCGACGAGATCGGCGGCGTGCCCGTCGTCATGCGCGCCCTGCTGGATGCCGGTCTGCTGCACGGTGATTGCCTCACCGTCACCGGCAAGACCATGGCCGAGAACCTCGCCCACATCGCGCCGCCCGACCCGGACGGCAAGGTGCTGCGCGCGATGAACAACCCGATCCACCCGACGGGCGGCATCACCATCCTGCACGGCTCGCTGGCCCCCGAGGGCGCCGTCGTGAAGTCGGCCGGCTTCGAGTCCGACGTTTTCGAGGGCACCGCAAGGGTTTTCGAGCGCGAGCGGGCCGCCCTCGACGCGCTGGAGGACGGCACCATCACGCACGGCGACGTCGTCGTCATCCGCTATGAGGGCCCCAAGGGCGGCCCGGGTATGCGCGAGATGCTGGCCATCACCGGCGCCATCAAGGGCGCCGGCCTGGGCAAGGACGTGCTGCTGATGACCGACGGCCGCTTCTCGGGTGGGACGACGGGCCTGTGCGTCGGGCACATCGCGCCGGAGGCCGTCGACGGCGGCCCCATCGCGTTCGTGCGCGACGGTGACCGCATCCGCCTCGACGTCGCCAACGGCAAGCTGGACCTGCTCGTCGACGAGGCCGAATTGGCTTCGCGCCGTGAAGGTTTCGAGCCGCTGCCGCCGCGCTACAAGACTGGCGTGCTGGCCAAGTACACCAAGCTGGTCCAGTCCGCCGCCGTCGGCGCCGTCTGCACCTAGCCGGGATTTGTGCACGATTTTCCGCGGTAGGCGCGGAAAATCGTGCACAAAACACCCGGTGGGCGGGCTCGGTGATAGCGTGAGGTCGGGCGCGCAGGACCGCCCGACGTCCGCTCGAAGAGGCTCAGCCTCCCTGCTGATTGCTTCACCTTGTGACCGACCTCTTCTCGGCCCGATTCGCGGACGCGGGCGCATGAGAGGAGGCCGTCATGGCCAGCACACTGCCCACCAATCCGTCCCTGGACAAACTGCGCGTCGAAGCACGCACGCTGCAGCGGGCGAACGGCATCGCGCTACACGCCGCCCAGCTCGCCGTCGCCCGTCGGTATGGCTTCACCGGCTGGCCCGCACTGGTGCACTACCTGCGGCTGGCCGCGGATCTGAGCGTCGACCCGGGCGCCGTCGACGAAAACGCCCTCGACCCCGCTGACCGGTTCTGTTCGTGGGCGGTGTTGCGGTACGACGAATCCGACGCCCCGCCGCGCCGGCAGTCCGCTGTCGAGCTGCTCGCCGCCGAACCTGATGTGGTTTCCCGCAGTGTCTGGGCCGCGGCCGCGGCCAGTGATCCGGTCGCGCTCGCGGAGCATCTCGCCCGTCGCCCGACACTGGCCGGCACCGGCGGCGGTCCGTTCGGCTGGGTGCCCATGATGTACCTCTGCTACTCGCGGATTCCCTTGGGCCGCAGCATAAATGACGTCCTGGCCGCCGCGACGCTCCTGCTCGACGCCGGAGCCGATCCGAACGGCGGTTACCTGTGGTGCGGCATGTCGACGCCGTTCACGCTGTTGACAGGGGTGTTCGGCGAAGGCGAGCAAGGGCCGCGACGGCAGCCCCGGCATCCGCATGCCACCGAGCTCGCGACGCTGCTCCTGGATAGCGTCCCGGGGAGTGGTGGACTTCGGATCTGGCGTGGTTCACGCGTTGTGATCAACGAGTCATGGTGAACGCTAGGCGATTTGGTGTTGTTTGGCAAGTGCTGCCGCGGCGTGTTTGGCGGCGATCACGGCGCGTAGTTCGTCCATGGAGACATCGGAGAGGTAGCGGCGGGTGACCTGCCACTCGTCGTGGGATTCGATGACCACCGCGGTGGCCAGGCGAAGGAACGCCGCCGGATTGGGGAAGATCTCCACGACATCGGCCCGACGCTTGATCTCTTTATTCAGACGCTCTATCGGATTATTCGACCAGATCTTCTGCCAATGCGCCTTCGGGAACGCAGTGAACGCCAACACGTCGGTCTTGGCCTCGCCCATCATCGCGGCCACCTTCGGGAACGACGCGGCCAGGGTGTCGGCGACCCGGTCCCACTGCGCGGCGACCTCGTCGGGTTCGGTGTGAGCGAAGATGGTCTTGACCGCCGCGGTAACCGCCGGGGCGTGTTTGGCCGATACCGCGGTATGCAGGTTCCGCATGAAATGCACCCGGCACCGCTGCCACGATGAGTTCGTGAACTGCTGTGCCACAGCGACTTTCAACCCAGCGTGCGCATCGGAGATGACCAGGTGCACCCCCCGATAGGCCGCGCGCCTTAAGCGAGGCGAGGAACTCGCGCCAGAACTCGAACGACTCGCTGTCACCGACCGCGGTGCCCAGCACCTCACGGGTGCCGTCGATCGACACGCCGGTCGCGACCACCAGGGCCTGGGAGACCACGTGCGCCCCCCCACGCGGACCTTGCAGAAGGTGGCATCGCAGAACACGTAGGGGAAGCTGGTGTGGGTCAGCGAGCGTTCCCGAAACGCTGTGATCTCGCGGTCCAGGCCGGCGCAGATCCGCGACACCTCCGACTTGGACACCCCGGTCTGCACGCCCATCGCCGTCACCAGGTCATCGACGCTGCGGGTGGACACCCCGTGCACGTAGGCCTCCATGATGACCGCGTGCAGCGCCTTGTCGATACGCCGGCGGGGTTCCAGCAGCGACGGGAAGAACGATCCCGCCCGTAGCTTGGGGATCTGCACCTCGATGTCCCCGGCGGTCGTGGAGACGGTCTTGGGGCGGTGCCCGTTGCGGTGCACCGTGCGGCCGTCGCTGCGTTCGTAACGGCCCGCGCCGATCGCCGCGGTGGCCTCGGCCTCGATGAGCTGCTGCAACCCGGAACGGATCAACTCGGCGAACACCGCACCCGAGTCAGCGGACTTCAGTGCATCGAGCTGAGCGAGCAGGGCAGAATGGTCAAGGGTCATCGCGCGGTTTCCTTCGGTGAGTCACTTTGGTACGTAACTCACTGACCACTACGCGATGGCCCACCCCAACACCGGCACCGACACGGCCTGAACATCTCCGCCCACCTCAGCCCCGTCCCCGAATTCCCACCACCCCAGGGGACTTAGCCCTGCTCCTGCGCCGCGGGGCCCATCCGCTTGATCAGCAGACGCTCTACAACCGGATGTTCCGCCCGGACGATTCGCACCTGGAGCTGCTGTTCGCCCACGGTCTCGCCGACGCCGGGCCCAGCCCGTGGGAGCGACGGCTGGGCGAGGCGATGGAGACCCGAGAGCAGCTGTGGCAGCGGCAGATTCGCTGGGCCGCCGAGCACGGGTTCCGTGATCGTCTCGACCTGCTCGCCCGGCACGGCATCGACGTGTCGGGCGTCGAACTCGTCGCGCCGACCTTTCCGGATGATCCCAACGCCCGTGACGATGAGGGCGCGACGCCGCTGCACCACGCCGCGTGGGAGGGCGATCTGTCGCTGATCCGGCGGCTGCTGGAGGCGGGCGCCGAACCGTCCATCACCGACGGACGGTTCGGCTCGACGCCGTTGCAGTGGGCCGAGCACGCCTATCAGACGGAGGCGGCGGAACTGCTGCGCGCCGCGACTTCGGACACCACTTCCGAGTACCACTGAAACAGCTTGATGCGTTGCGGGGCATCGCTTTTGAGCAGTTCTGCCCAGCATTCCGCGACCTTCGCGCGGGCTGCGACGCCGATCCACGGCTGTGGCAACAACTCTGGCGGCAGCAGCGGGTCGGGCTCGAGCGCGCGACTGAATTCGGCGGCCAGCTCGATGGCAGTGGTGAGCTGCGCGGTCGGGGCGGCGCCCGGCAAGGCGGACAGTGCGCGTTCGGCGACGGAGAGCAGTCGCCGGTGACGTTCGGCGATGTCGTCCAGGGGCCACAGGAGGCCCGCGACGGCTCGCGGCTCATCGGTGCCTCCGACGGCCAAATCCGCGGTCGTGAGCGTGGTGACGTGATCGGTGATCGCCAATTGTTCTGCCGCGGCAGCTATCTCGCTGTCCCAGTCGTTCGGGGAGACGTACAGACCACCTTGAATCGCGGCGCCACCGAGGCGCACGATCGCGTCACGCATGGCGTCACGCGCCGACCGGATCGACTCCGGAACGGCGAACGCCACGACGTGCCAGCGCCCGTCCCACGGGGCGTCGCCCCGGTCCTGGGCGTACATGAGCCGGAGGTAGTCGAGGTCCGGGGTGATGCTGCTGCGCAGCTCATCGGTCGCCCGCAGCACCGCTTTCCGCCCGCGTCCGTCTTGGACGAACTGCCCGTCGGCGACCAGTCGCTTGATGCACAACCGCACCTGCTGGTCCGTCATCCCGAGTTCGCCCGCGACGTCGTACAGCGCACCGGCGTCGATGGTGGCGTCGTCCCGCAGCATGCTCTCGACGAGAGTGCGGGTCGGCACTTCGATGGGTGCGTCCAACGGTCAGCTCCTTGTGCCGGCGGTACGACGCGCGGGGCACCCAAGTCTAGGCACGCTCGTCCTGTTCGACGATGACGAGCGGCCGGCCGTCGGGCTGATCGAGTTGGTTAGCCAGGTCGGCGAAGAATCGCGGCGCGTCGATGACGGCGTCGGGCGGGTGCACTCCCGGGCGCCGCGCGGTGCCGTCGACGATCTGCGCCAGCCCCAACACCAGCGGGATGCCCGTGGCCCGGGCCATGTCCCCGAACAATCCAGCCGCGCTCCCGGACAGGTCGAGGTGGGTCAGCACCGTGCGGTCGCGTCCGGCGCGGGTGCCGGACACCGCGGCGAAGAACGGCGGTAGCGTGCCCGGACCTTTGCTTCGCCACGACAACGGCACAGATCGTAAGTAGTGCAACAGGTTCGGTTTCGCGAACTGCAGTGCTGCCGTCTCGTGGGTCAGTCGGCGCCGGTCGGTGTCGCGACGCAGCACATCGAGGTAGGCCAGGGTCTGCGGCCGCATCACCATGAGGTTGACGGCCTCGCCGGTGAGTCCGAGCGTGCGCCGCAACGTGATGGGCTCGGGATGGCCCACCGTGTACGCGGTGCCGCGACGGCCACCCGGCAGGGTCAACCCGACCGCGCGCAGCGGACGCTCGAACGTCAGCTGTCCACCCCGGACGGTGCAGATTTTGCCGCTGCTCTGCAGCATCCAGTGCACGGCCGCGGCCGACGGCCGGCCGTCTGGGCCCAACAGCACCTCGCCCCCATCGCCGCCCGTCCCGGACACGTCGACCGGCCATGCGGTGTAGGCGTCGCGCACCGTGTCGAGTTCGGCGGCCGCCGTGGCGACGAGCAGGTTGCTCACACCCGGGCTGGCCCCCATTCCGATGACAGCGCAAACGTCTGCGGCACGGGCGGTTTCGTCGAGTTCGAGCATCTGCACCGTCGGTTCCCAGTCGTCGCAGATGTCGACGTAGTGCGTGCCCGTCGCGATCGCGGCGCGCAGCACCGGGACTCCGAAGCGGTAGTACGGCCCGACGGTGTTGACGACGAGATCCGCCTGGTCCAGGAGCCGGCACAGGGCCACCTCATCCGTGACGTCAACCTGGGCGGCACTGACCCGCACCGGCGCCTCGGCGAGTTGTCCGCACAGGCGGTGTGCGGCGGCACCGTCCCGGTCGGCGATGACGATCTCGTCGACCCCGGGCAGCCGCGCGGCGAGCCGGACAGCTACGGCACCCATCGCGCCGGGGCCACCCAACGCGAGGATCCTCATCGGGCCTCCTTGGCGGCGGGCAGTTCCTGAACGTAGCGCCGCAGATTGTCGAGGTAGCTGGGCGCATAGATCTGCCGGGGCGCGAAAGTTCCTATCACATAGGCTTTTACGCTGTCAGGATTGCTTTCCAGGTCCTCCTTGGCGAGGCTGTGCGAAGCGTGGGGATAGGTCTGGACCGTGAGCAGATCGGGTCGCACCAGCGCGCGATAGACGCGTTCGGTTTCGGCCACGTCGACGTTCCGGTCGTCCTCGCCGAGCTCCAGCAGCACCGGGACCGCGAGACGCGGCAACGTCGCGCTGACGTCCGCACGGTAGTTTCGCGCGACGAATCCCCAGCGGTCCGCGGACATCGGCGACGCGTCGATGTCCGCCATGCGGTACTCGTGATAGGTCGCGCCATTGCGCAGCAGCTGATTCGTCCGCTCCCGTCGGGCCAGGGCCGCTGCCAGTTCCGACTGCGGCGCCGCGCGTGCCCGCAGCTCGGCCCGCAGGTTGTACTCACCCTGCCGCATCCAATTGATCGCCGGCCCAACGAGAATCATGAACTGCAGGTCGGGTTTGCGCACTGCCACCTCGGGCGCCACCCAGCCGCCCTGACTGATGGCCCAGATGCCGATGCGGTGCGGATCGATGTCGGCCCGGGTGCGGGCCCAGTCGATCGCGGCGCTCGTCTCGTCGGCCCGGTCGGCCAGGCTCTGGTTCAGCCAGTTGCCGGGCGCGCCGTCGACGCCGGGCTTGTTCCACGACAACGACGCATAGCCGGCCTCGGCGAAGGACTCCCAGATGGGCCGGTAGAACGCGTCGCGGCTGGCATCGGCGGGCCCGTCGCCGTGCACGAACACCACCAGGCCGAACGGTCCCTTCCCCGTCTTGGGCAGGGCCAGCACACCGTCAAGGGGCTGCGCCGGCGCAGGGATGGTGACGCGCTGCTCGCGAATGGCGAAGTCGTTGGCGTACAGCACCCAGCCGCCCGCCGGAACCACGACCGCGACGACACAACCCCATGCGATCAGCGTGCGACGCACCCAGGCAGGACGGTGACGACCGATGGCAGAACTATCATTCATTCCACGATCGTAGCCTAAGTGATAGTTAATCGAGAGTGGCGTCAGCCACTCGGACTGCGGAGACTCCTCGCTCGCGGGCTAACCGAACTGCGCGTGGAGCTCCGGCAAGAAGCCGGCCAGGTGGTTCATCTCCTGCGCGCAGTGCACCAGCAGATCCTGCGGGTGCGGCAGCTGACGCGCGGCAAGAACCCGAAAAGCATGGTCCGCCAACGACTTACCGGCACGGAAGCTGACGTGCTGCCCGCCCATCCAGAATCGGGAGCGCATCTCGGCGCCGTCGGGTGTCGGCCGCACCTGATGAACAAGCCAACCGATGTCGACCGGGATGTCCGGCGAGCCGAGGCGGGCGACGATGGCCAGCCCCGCGTGCCCTTGTGACTCGGGGTCGACGAACTGGATCGCCACCGAACTGAGCGCCGAGCCGAGATACTCCTCGACCAGCGAGGTCCGACCGACATAGGCCACGTCGTCACGGCCGTCGCGCCACTGCGCCGATACATGCGCCCGCGGATGCCACAGCTTGTAGCGGCGCGCGTCGCAGCCGTGCCAGCCGAACCACCAGTCCCACATCTGCGGCGTCACGCCCGGCATGTCGGTGCGCACGGCAACGGTGTACCCGCCGTCCGACAGGGTGCCGTAGCCGTTCTCGGTCTGCTGATAACCGTCGGCGGCGAGCGGTTCGTCGAAGTCCGGCAGCACCGGGCCGGCCTGCGGCCCGTGCTCGAGCGCCTCCACCACATGGCGTGGCAGCGCCGCCATCTCCGGATTGAAGAACCTGCCGAACGGTGTGTCCGCGTCGTCACCGCGGTAACCCAGGTAGCTCATGTCCGTCCCATCCAGGCGTAGAAGCGACCCTCCGGGTCATATTGTGCGCGCACCGCATCCAGTCGCGCCATGGCCGCGTCGGTGGCGAACCGGGCCGGCCGGGCACCGAGGTTCTCGTCGGCCAGCTGTATCCCGGTGGCCAGGTGGGACATCGCCGCCATGTTCGATCGGGCCCAATCGCCGTATTTTTCGTCATCGGCTGCGTCCTGCCAGCCGGCGTAGAGCGCCAGGTACACCTCGTCTTCCAGGCTGTAAGCCATGTCCTGACGGGCGGGCGACGGCCCCCAGTTCAGCCACAGGAAATGCGACGGATGCGGTGGCATGGTCTCGAGGATGTTGCGCACGCCCGGCAACAACTCGGCCGTCGACGCCGACGTCCACATGTTGTCCGCGGCGTAGCGGTGGTCGCTGAGATAGTTGCTCATCACGGCGTCGTACCAGGTGGGCAGATTCGTCGGTGCGAACGGCACGGCCATCAGGGCATGGGGCCGCGCCGGACACGTATCCAGCAGTGCGACTGCAGCTTTCGCTTCGTCGTCGCTGTCGGCGAACACTGGGGAGGCCAGCACGATGCCCGGCGTATCCAGACCCGAGCTCGGCATGGCCCGCGAAGCGACGATCTGCAGCTCCACCCGGCGGTCCACGTCGGCGCTGATCGCGCGGGCCCACGTATAGATCTCGTCGGCGGCCTCGAAAGGGTAGACGTACAGGCTGCTGCCGCAGACCGACGGCTGCGGATAGAGGCGTAGGTGGAACGCCGTCACGACGCCGAAGAATCCCGGGCCGGATCCCCGTGCCGCCCAATACAAATCGGAGTGATGCTCGGCGTCGCACCGAATCTGCTCACCATCGGCGGTGACCACGTCGAGCGCCAGCACGCTTTCGCACGCCGGCCCCAGCACGCGGCTGTTCCACCCGTAGCCGCCCTGCAGCAGATACCCGCCGAGTCGCACGCCACGGCAGTGTCCCGACGGGAAGAACAGGCCCTGCTGCTCCAGTTCGGCGGCCAGCACGCTGCCACCTTTTCCGGGCCCGACGACGGCGGTCATCGCGTCGCGATCCACCCGGCACGTATCGAGCCGGCTCACGTCGAGCAGCAGGCCGCCGTCGCGCAGGTGGTTGGCCGACCAACTGTGCCCGCCGGATCGGATACCGACGGCCAACTTGTTCGCGCGGGCGTAGCGGACTGCCACCACCACATCGGCAGTGCACGACGCCTGCACGATGACGTCCGGAAAGCGCTGCGGCACAAGCGCATTCCACACCGTCGCGCAGCGTGCCTCGTCATAGCTCGCGTCACCGCGGCGAAAATGTCGGACCTCGGCCAAAGCTGTCACCGCAACTCCTCACGCCTCGACGCCCCACCGAAACGTAACACCGGGAATCAGCGGCTGCGTCAAATTCGAGTTGCGGGCCTACTCGGCCGTCAGCACCGCCCGAGCCCCGACAGGATTGGCCAACGGCACCACGATCTTGCCCGGCATGATCATCATGGTGCAGACCATGCGTTCGCGATCGGACCTGCGGCCGGCCGTCAAGGTGACCGTCACGGCCTGGTCGGTCTCCTGGACCGTGGCGTGCACTCCGTAGCAGTCCGGCGATCCGAGCGAAATATTCAGCGCCACAGCAGGTTCGGGGTCCAGCCGGCTCCAGGACTCCGCCGCCAGCGGGTGGGGGTCGACGATCGCCGGATCGTCGACGAACGTCGTTCCCGGCGAGACCGGCACCTCCGGCAGTGCCGTCGGGTCAGCCCAGGCTGTCGGTGCCATGCCGACGGCCAACACGAGTCCCGCCGCGGCGACGCGCAGCACTACGTCGCCACCCGCGCCACTGCGAAACCGTCCCAGCCCTTGGCGCCGACGGTCTGGATGGCGGCGGCCTCCAGGCGCGGATGATTGCCCACCAGCTCCAGCATGTTGCGCACACCTTGCGCCTGCAGGTCGTCGGCGGCCGGATCGAGCACCCGGCCCATGCGCGTGACGTTGTCGACGACGATCACCGCGCCCGGCGCCGCCAGCCGCACCGCCCAGTCGACGTAGGCACTGTTGTTCTCCTTGTCCGCGTCGATGAAGAAGAAGTCGAACTGCTCGCCCCGCTCCGCCAGCTGCGGCAACGTGTCGAGCGCCGCGCCGACCAGCACCTCGACGCGGTCCGCGACACCGGCCCGCTCGAAGTTGGTCCGGGCGACTGCGGCATGTTCCGGGGAGTACTCCAACGTCGTCACGCGGCCCTCCGCTCCGATACCGCGGGCGAGGTTGATGGTGCTGTAGCCCGCCAGCGTGCCGATCTCCAGCACCCGGGTGGCGCCGCTGATGGTCGCCAACAGCGACAACAGCTTTCCGTGCTGCGCCGAGACCTCGATGGCCGGCATGCCCGCCGTCACCGCGGACTGGCGCGCGGCGGCCAGCGCCTCGTCCTCGGTGTGCAACACCCGGTTGAACATCTCGTCGACTGCCTGCGGCTCGGGTTGCGTCATGGCCCCAGGCTAGCGCGCGAAAATCCGGTGCCCAGATTGACCGATTCGCCGTCAGCGCGGCCCGTCGGCCACTTGAATGACGGCTATGTCAAATCACTTCACGGGCCTCAGCCTCGGCCCGCCGCTGGGCGACCAGCGCCTGGACCTCTGCGATCTGTACGCCTTCCAATCGCCGGCCGACCCGGCCCGCACGGTGCTGATCCTCAACGCCAACCCGAACGCCGACGCCCTGCATCCCGATGCGATCTACCGCCTCGCCATCGACAACGACGGCGATCTCCGCAACGACATCGCCTTCAGTTACGTGTTCTCCGAGCCGGTGGACGGGCGCCAGACCGTCGATGTGTACCTGGCCACCGGCGAGGCCGCCGAGTCACCGGAAGCCGTGGGCGACAAGATCTTCGAGGGCGTCGAAGTGTCGTTCGGCAAGGAGCCGGTGATCGCTGAGTCCAATGGTTACCGGTTCTTCGCCGGGGCCCGCAGCGATGCCTTCTTCTTCGATTTCGACGGCATCAAGAACCTGTTCGACATCAGGGGCGGCCGCAACTTCACCGCGCTGCACCTCAGTGGCGAATTCCCCTGGACCGGTGTGGATTCCAACACGCAGGCCAATGTGTGCTCGATGGTCCTGGAGCTGCCGACCGCGCTCCTGGGAGCCGCGCCCGACATCCGGATATGGGGCCGCTGCAGCGTCCGCCGGGACGGTGCGCTGCTGCACGTCGACCGGGCCGGGCATCCGTCGGTCAGCAGCTTCTTCAACACCGACGACACCAAGGAGGAGTACAACGCCAGCGAGCCGGTCCACGACCGCGACCGCTGGATGCCGATGTTCGTCCACCTGCTGGGGCACACGGGCGGTTACACCGACGAGGAGGCCGTCGCCGCCGTCGACGCTGAGGGCATCCTGCCCGACATGCTGACGTTCAACCCATCACTGCCGGCCAAGTACCCGAACGGGCGGGTGTTCACCGACGACGTGATCGACTACCGGCTGGCCTCGCTGACCAAGGGCGATTGCCCACCGTCCGGCCTGAGCCCGCACACCGACACCCTGCAGGTCTTCCCGTATCTGGGTCCGCCGCATTAGGACAGCACTGGAAACGCACGCTCGCCGGCCGCGAGCGTGCGCGTAATACACACCGAACGCGGCGTGTCCATGTACAAACACGGCCGCTCGCGGGAAAGGGGGCAGCGCACGCGGGAAAGGGTGTAGTTAGCGCACGCCTTCCTTGGCGTAGACGACCCGCAGGACGTGGCCCACCTCCGGTCCCATCACGATGTCGGCCAGCTCGCAGAACGCCGCGGTGAACGCCGGACCGTGCGGCGGTACCGCAGCGGACAGGTGGTGCGCCACCTCGTGCAGGACCACCAATTCCCTCAGGGCCCAGGTGGATTGGCGTTCGGGCACCGCAATGACCGCGCCGCCGTCACCGGATTCGTAGTGCGCGGCCGTCATGCCTCGCCGCGCCCGCACGGCCACCGCGCCGGCATCGGGCCACCGCGCCGCCACTGCCGGCATGGTCAGCACCTGGTCGACGTAGCTTCGCACCGCGTCGACGGACCCGAAGCGCGCCTCGGGCGGCAACGTCAACTGTGTCCCGAAGAATTCGACCGCCCGGTTGCCGCGTTCCCCGGCGCGGTCGAACAACGTGCGCACGAACTGCTCGGCGGCGTACACCGCGGATCGTTGAACGTCCCGGGTCATCGCTCCAGAGCCGTACGCGCACTGGATAGTTCGGGGCTCGGCCCCAGCCGCGCCCGGCGCCCGGCCCGGTCCCCGGCCCGTCGCGCCGCCGACGAATAGCCGGCCGACGCACTCGTCGCCCGCCAACTCCCCCGCGCCTGCGACGTCTTCTTGTAGAACGACACCAACTCAAGGTCCTTGTTGCGCAACGCAAGCGCGGTCCCCGGTTGGTCGGCGCGTTCGGCGGTCGCCGCCTGCCGGGCCTCCTCGCGGGCGTCGATCAGCCGCTGCCCGACGCGGGCGCCGAATGCCAGCTGGAAGTTGAGCCGGGCAGTGATGGTCGGCGTCGGCCGGTGCGCACCCGTCGAGATGTAGGCGTCCGACGACTTGACCATCTGCACCACCACGCTGGCATACAGGGCGTGGGTGGCGTCGATGTCCTCGGCGAACCCGTAGGCATAGACGAAAGTCGAGTTGGACGCGATATCGCATTTCACGTCGTTGGCCCGCGCGATCAGCACGAACAACTGCACGAACGTGCGCAGACCCCGGGTACCTGCCTCCCCGATGGTCACCGTGCGCTGCACCGGCTCCTGGGCCGCGGTCCGGGTCGCCGAATGCGCCCGGGCCACCGCCAGATCGATCGACGTCGTGGTGGCCAGGCGCTGGGCCGTCGCCATGAACGCCTCGGCCTCATGCGGGTTGTCGGTGTTCTCGGCCTGCCGCAGCAGCGCCGCGATCCGGGCGAGCATCTTGTCGTCACTCATGCTCGCGACATTATGGGACGCGTACGACGTTTCCGCGCGCGCGACGGGTCGTGGCCGTCGCCGCAACTGTCGTCAGTCGGGCGGCTCCTGCGCTTCGCCCGATTCCTGGTCGACATCGGGCGTCTCGTCACGGCCGGTGGCGCTGGCGCGGCGAAGTTCGTCGTCGGCACTGAGTGGTCGCTTGGCCTCGCCGGTCTCGACGTCGGCGTCGGTGTATGTGCCCCGGGAGCCGGGATCATCCTTGTCCATGGCAGTCCGTCCTGTTCGTCGGTCGTGATGCCGATATACCCACCGCTGAAGGTTGGACACCTCCTCCTGCTCCCGACGGGTTCGATCAGGGCTCGGCGGGGTAAGCGAGGTTGCGTGCAAACCATGGAATTGACGGTTCTGGATCCCCGCACCGGCGACACCGTGTCGCGGGTGCCGATCGCGGGCCCGCCGGAATGCGACAGCGCAGTCGAACGGGCCCGCGAAAGCCATCCCGCGTGGGCCCGCACGCCGGCGGCCGACCGGGCCGCCTGCCTGGAGTCCGCGGCGGCTGCGATCCGCGACGCCGCCGACGGATTGGCCGAACTGAACGAACGCGAGACCGGCAAGCCCGCACCCGATGCGTTGGGTGGCGTACAAGCCGGCATCGGCACACTGCTGCAATACGCCCAGCTGGGACCGCTTCACCGCGGCCACAGCTTGCAGGGAAATTGGGCCGCAACCGATCTCATGATTCCGCAGCCGCGGGGAGTCGTCGCGGTGCTGACACCGTGGAACGATCCGGTGGCCGTGGCGGCGGGCTTGCTGGGCGCTGCGCTGGCCACCGGAAACACGGTGGTGCACAAGCCGAGTGAGCGGTGCCCGGGCACAGGCCGGTGGTTCGCCGAACTACTGGCGGGCCACCTGCCCGAGGGCGTCCTCGAAATCGTCGACGGAGATGGGTCGACGGGTGCGCGGTTGGCGTCGGCCGAGGCGGTTGACGTCGTCGCGCATGTCGGGAGTAGCGCCACCGGCAGGTCGATCGCGCGGGCCTGCGCCGAGCGGGGTGCCAAGGCACTGCTGGAAAACGGCGGCAACGACGCGCTGATCGTCGACGCGGGAGTGCAGACCGACTGGGCCGCCCAGCAGGCAGCGCTGGGCGCCTTTGCCAACGCCGGCCAGATCTGCGTGTCAGTGGAACGCATCTACGTGGTGGAGTCGCAGCTCGAGGCATTCGTCGAGGCGCTGCTCGGTGAAGCGCGCGAATGGTCCCACCGGATCGGGCCGCTCGTCGACGAGCGGCACCGCACTCACGTGCACCAGCACGTCACCGACGCCGTCTCGCGCGGTGCGCGTGTACTCATCGGCGGCGAACCACTGGACGGGCCGGGCACGTTCTACCCGCCGACCGTTCTGACCGGCTGTACGCCGGACATGCTCGTGTTCAGCGAGGAGACCTTCGGGCCCGTCGCCGCTGTGCGCAGCGTGCCCGACTTCGACACGGCACTGGCCGAGGCAGCCGACGACCGGTACGGCCTGGCCGCCACGGTGTTGACCGGTGACATGGGACATGCCCAGGAGGCCTGGCGGGCGCTGCCGGTGGGAACTGTGAAGATCAATTCGGTGTTCGGCGGCGCGCCGGGTGGTGCGGCCGAACCGCGCCGCGCCAGCGGCAACGGATTCGGTTTCGGCCCTGAGCTGCTCGATGAGATGACGGCGATGAAAGTGGTGCACTGGTCCCCGCCGGCCGCCTGAGTCGGCCCAACCCGAACCGTGGTGACTACTTGCCGACGAAGCCGTCCAGCGCGCCCGTCAGCTGCGGGGACAGCGGCGCCTTGTTCGCGTAGTTGGCGACGTTGTCGGTCGGATCGTCGCGCAGCACGTGGCTGACACCCTTGAGCGGAACCACGGTGAGCGCGGTGTGCGCCAGCGCGGCGATCAGCGGCTGCTCCGCCTCGCAGAAGGCCTGAACGTCCGAATCCGAGCAGGTCAGCAGCACCGGCATGCCGTTCGGCAGCTTCGCGGCCAGCGCCAGCGGGTCGATGGCGTCTGCCTCCAGCACCGCCTTGGCGTTGGCGGGGTTGAGGATCGCGCTCAGACCTTCGGGCAGTTTGGCCGGCGGCGTGCCGGTGGCGCGCGTCGACGCGACGGCCGCTGCCCAGTCCGCCAGCACCTGGTCGGCCTGTTGCCGGGTCTTGGCGCCGGCTTTCACGTCGGCGTCGACCGAGGCGCGCACGCGGTTGGTGATGACATCGAGATACCGGCCGGCCAGCGGCTGCAGCAGCGCGAGGGAGTGGATCTTCGGGGCATCCGGGCCGGTGTCGGTGGCGAGCGCCAGCGCGTGGACGGTGCCCTCGCCCAACCCGTAGACCGAGATGCGCGCGGTGTCGGTGCCCTTCTGCGCGGCCAGGAACTTCACGGCCGCCTTGGCGCCGGCGGTATACACCGCGCTGCCCACATCACGCAGGTTCTGGGCGTGCGGCCCGAGCCCGGTCTTGCCGGTGCCGACCTTGTCGTACCGCAGGCTGTCGACCTTCTTGTCGGACAGGTACTCGGCGAGCTGCCGCATGTTGCCGACCTTGCCGGCGACGGCGTTGTCACCGTTGCGGTCGGTCTGGCCGCTCTCGGAGATCAGCAACACCGACGGCGCCGCGGCAGCTCCGGGCACATGGCGGTAGCTGCCGTGGATGGTCAGGCCGTCGGCGACGAAGCTGACGTCCTCATCGACCCAGTCGCTGCCACCGCCCGGCTTGTCCGAACCGCACGCCGCCACCGCCAGCACCGCCAGCCAAACCAACAGGCGCACAGCCCATTTCACGCGAGCACCCCAGTCACAGCCGCACTTCGATCCAGCTCACGACGTCGTCGAGCACCACTGCCTTCTCGGGCTCGTTGAACACCTCGTGGTACAGCTTCGGATAGACCTTCAGCGCCACGTCGGACGAGCCGACGCACTCCACCAGCTTGCGGCTGCCGGCCACCGGGACCAGCTTGTCGTCCTCGCCGTGCACCACCAACAGCGGCGCGGTGAGGGCGGCGGCGCGCTGCGGCATGGTCTCGCCGACCTCGATCAGCGCCTTGCCCACCCCTGCGGGCACCTTGCCGTGGTACACGAGCGGGTCGGCGTTGTAGGCCGCGACCACCTCGGGATCACGCGACACCGCGTCGAACGGCAGGCTCTCCGCGGGCAACCCGGGAAGGATGGAACCCAGCACCTTCGCCGCCAGCGCCAACGGCAGGCTGACCTGGGAACGAGCGTCGACCGCCGGGCCGGACAGCACCATCAGCTTGTAGTCGTCGGGATGCTCGACGCAGTACGCGAACACGATGCCGCCACCCATGCTGTGGCCGAGCACGACCCGTGGCAGCTCGGGATATTCGGCGGTCGCGAGGCCGACCAGATGATGGAAGTCCCCGGTGTACTCGGAGATGTCACGGACCACCACGCGCTTGCCACCCGAGCGGCCATGGCCGCGGTGATCGAGAGCGAAGGTGATCAACCCCGCCTCACCGAAGCGTTGCGCGACATGGTCATAGCGACGGGCGTGCTCGCCGAAACCGTGGGACAGCACCACCACGCCCGTCGGATCGGTCTCGGGCACCCAGACGTCGTAGACGATCCTGGTGCCACCGATACCGTCGAAGCTGCGTTCGCTGCGGGTCGTGGCCATGGAGAGACAATATCTGGGGTCGGCCCACGGCGCGTCCGTCGCCGCCGCGACTCCCGCCGGATGTCACACCCCCTGCGTACCCTGGGTCACGTGAGTGTCCTCAGAGAAGACGCGGCAGCCACACCGGCACAGTCCAGGGACGCGTTCCTGGCCGACGCCCAACGGCACCGGCGCGAGCTGCTGGCCCACTGTTACCGCATGACCGGTTCTCTGCACGACGCCGAGGACCTGGTGCAGGAGACCTACCTGCGCGCCTGGAAGGCCTACGACAACTTCGAGGGCAAGTCGTCGGTGCGGACCTGGCTGTACCGCATCGCCACCAACACCTGCCTGACCTCACTGGAAGGCCGTCAACGCCGGCCGTTGCCGTCGGGGCTGGGCCAGCCGGCGGCCGACCCGCAGGCCGAGATCACCGAGCGCACCGAGACCGCCTGGCTCGAGCCGCTGCCCGACGTGCACGACGCACCGGGTGATCCGCAGACCATCGTCGGCTCACGCGAGTCGGTGCGGCTGGCGTTCATCGCTGCGCTGCAACATCTTTCGCCTCGCCAGCGCGCGGTGCTGGTGCTGCGCGACGTGCTGCAGTGGAAGGCCGCCGAGGTCGGCGAGGCCGTCGGCACGTCCACCGCGGCCGTCAACAGCCTGTTGCAACGGGCCCGCGCCCAGCTCGATGCCGTCGGCCCCAGCCAGGACGACGTCCTGGTCGCTCCGGAGTCCGACGAAGCCAAGGACCTGCTGGCCAAGTACGTCAACGCCTTCGAGTCCTACGACATGGACGCGCTGGTCAAGCTGTTCACCGCCGACTCGGTGTGGGAGATGCCCCCGTTCGACACCTGGTACTCCGGCCCGCGGGACATCGTCGAGCTGTCCCGTTTCAAGTGCCCCGCCGAGCACCCGGGCGACATGCGGTTCGTCGCCACCACCGCCAACGGGCAGTCCGCCGCGGGCATGTACATGCGCAATGCCGAGACCGGCCAGCACGAGGCGTTCCAGCTGCACGTGCTGGACATCAAGCCCGACGGCATCTCGCACGTCGTCGCGTTCATGGACCCGACGCTGTTCGAGAAGTTCGGACTGCCGGCCCACCTCTGAGGGCCACCGAAACGGTAGGGATCTCCCTTATATCTCCACCTGTCGATCGCCGATACGTTCAGTGGCACAGCCTCGTGACCTGCTGACGAAAGGGATCGATCATGAAGACCGTGCTGCTCGGCGCCGCCGTGATCACCGCCGCCTCTGCCGTTTTGGCGGCCCCGCCGGCGACCGCGAGCCCCGGCTCGTTCCTGGAGGAGATCAGCATCAACGGCGCCACCCTGCCCGGCAAGACGCCCGACCAGATGGTGGCCGCCGGCCAGGGCGTCTGCAAGGACCTGCGCGGCGGCGTGACGGTTCTCGACGAGATGACGGTCGTCGAGAAGGCATACGCCTTCAATCAGGGCGCGCTGTTCGTCAGCGCCTCGACCACTCACCTCTGCCCCGACTTCGCGGGCGGTTAGACCACACGAACCGCGGCCCCAGGGCACTAGCCACCCTAGTCTGCAAGTGACTGGTGAGTAGGTTCTTAGTTATCATCTACGCAGGTCAGGGCGCCTCTATACCATCATTCTGGAACGTGTTCTTACTTTGTGGCTATGATCTTCGTCATGAAGACCAAAGGTGCTCTGCTGTGGGAAGTGAACTCCCCGTTCCAGGTCGAGGAGATCGACCTCGGTGACCCCGTTGCCGACGAAGTCCAGATTCAGATGCATGCCGCGGGCATGTGCCACTCCGACTACCACCTGACCACGGGCGCGACCCCGATGCCGCTGCCCTGTCTCGGCGGGCACGAGGGCGCGGGCGTCGTCACCAAGGTCGGCAAGAACGTCACCGGCATCGAAGAGGGTGACCACGTCATCCTCGCGTTCATCCCGGCCTGTGGCTCCTGCCCGCCGTGCATGAAGGGCTTCCGCTCGCTGTGCGACCGCGGCGCCGTCCTGCTGGGTGGCAAGTCGATCGCCGACGGCACCAACCGCATCCACACCGCCGGCGGCAAAGAGGTCGCGGCGATGAACCTGCTGGGCACCTTCGCGCCGTACATGACGGTCCACAAGGATTCCGTCGTCAAGATCGACAAGGACATCCCGTTCGAGTCCGCGGCCATCATGGGTTGCGCCGTGCCGACCGGCTTCGGCTCGGCCACCAACGTGGCGCAGGTCCAGCCCGGTGAAACCGTCGCCATCGTCGGTGTCGGCGGCATCGGCATGAGCGCGCTGCAGGGTGCGGTGATCTCCGGCGCCAAGCACGTCATCGCCATCGACCCGAATCCGTGGAAGCGCGACCAGGCGATGAAGTTCGGTGCGACGCATGTCTACCCGTCGATGGCCGAGGCCATCGCGCCGATGATCGACCTGACCTGGGGCCTGATGGCCGACAAGGTCATCATCGCCGTCGGCGAGATGAAGGGCGAGTACATCGAAGAGGCCATGATCCTGACGGCCAAGACCGGCACCTGCGTCGTGACCGGCATGGGCTCGATGATGGACGCCGACGTCAAGCTCAACCTGTTCCTGTTCACCATGCTGCAGAAGACGTTGAAGGGCAACATCTTCGGTGGCGGCAGCTCGCACATCGAGACCCCGCGCCTGGCCGCGCTGTACAAGTCCGGTCTGCTGAACATCGACGACATGATCACGCGGACCTACAAGCTCGAGGACATCAACCAGGGCTACCAGGACATGTTGGACGGCAACAACATTCGCGGTGTCGTCACCTTCGACGAGTCCGACTGGTAATTGTTCTCGCGAACAGCCGAAGCTGCCCCTTTTCCGCGGAGAAGGGGCAGTTTTGTGTCCTGGTCACGATCACCGGGCGTTCCGATACGCACTGGGCGATACGCCGACGCGCTTCCGGAACGCGGTGGCGAAGTGGTTCGGCGTCGAAAAGCCAACTGATGAGGCAATTTCGGCGATACTCGTCGCGCTGGACATCAACAGCATCTTGCCACGGTCGATCCTCAAGTCCAGGAGGAACTGGTACGGCGTGGTGTGAAAGGCCCGCCGGAACGCGCCGATGAACGCGTGCACCGGCATCCCCGCCAACTGTGCCAGTGCATCCAGATGAATCTCGGAATCCATTCCGTCGCTGAGGAAGTCGACGAGCCTGGAACGAGTCTGGGCGTCGAGGTGCCGATGCCCTGGTTTCCTCGGTGCCGTCGCGGTGTACTTCTCGCAAATCAGCAGGCGGGTGGTTTCAGCCAACGAGTGGGTGAGTAATCGCGCCATGGCGTCGTCACGGTCGGCAACGCTGTAAATTTCCTCGACCAAATGGTGAATGAGCCTGTCCCGGTACTTGATTCGGGGCAACAGTGCCGTGTCGTCGATCACCCCGCGCGGGACGGCAATCTCACAAATGCCGGCGACATCGCCTTGGACCAGCGCCGCACATTGAACGCCCGCCGGCTTCCACCAGACGTCTCCCGCCGTCGGCGGCACCTGGCCCGATGGTCCCCAGTCCAGCGCGGTCTGGATGGAATGCATGGCGCCACCGCGATATACGTACACCAGATGATGCGTGTCACTGAAGCTGCACCAATCCGTTGGCGCCGAGATGCGCTCCGTGGAGAAGGCGAACGACAACCCGCGCGCCGCAACATCCTCGCGCTCCAACACTATTCGCGGCGTAAGCGGGCGGTCGCCGTCCCACGGCTTCATCCCCATCGGAAACCCCACTGGCACATCATTTTCGATCACACGGTCGGCGGAATGCTAGGCCTTCCGAGATAAACCGTGGCTGGTTTTGCAAACCTACCTTCTAGTAACTTCGCCTGGTTTGAATATTTGAAAAGCCCCACAGAATGTGAATGCACATCTGCCGTTCAGTCCGTACTTTTTGGGCCGGTCAGTGACAGCTGACCTCCTCGACTGAACCAAAGCGAACCGCGATCTCAATTCCTTTCGAGATCGGGGGCTTTCGCACGACGTGCGGAAGCTACTCCTCCGAGTCGGAGGCGGCTGTCGCGGGCTCTGCCGCCACGGCGCGCTTGTGCCGCGAGCCGGTCCACTTGACGAAGGCGTAGAGCACCCCGCCGAGGACCGCGAGCGGAATCAGCCACGGCAGCAGGAATCCGAACGCCAGTACGAGGTGAGAACCAAAGGCCCACAACGTGTCCCATCCATGTTCGATCTGCCCGAAGAACCCGTGATAGCGCTCCGGGGCTGGGCCACCGCGACGCTCGGCGGTGATCTGGACGTCGACCGAGCTGTAGGTGATCTGGTCGCGGAGGGTGTCGCGCTGCGCCTGCAGGCTCTGTAGCTCGGCCTGCCTCGACGACAACGCCTCCTCGGCCTTGATCAACGCATCGGGGTCCTTCGAGTCACGCATGATCCCGAGCAACCGATCCACCGACGTCTTCAGCGCGGTGATCCGGGCATCGAGGTCGACACGGCGTGCGGTGACGTCGTCGGTCTTGACCTCGAGGGTCTGGACCGTACCGAGCCCCTTGAGCGACGCCAAAGCAGCGTCGAGCCCGTTGGCCGGCACTCTCAGCACCAAGTGGACGCTCGCGCGGCCGGACGTCGACCCGGCGTCGTCCGAGCGCTCGTCGACGCGTCCGCCCGCTTTGTCGACGATCGTGGTCGCCTTGTCCGCGGCGGCCGCCGGGTCGGCGGTGACGAGGATCAGCGACGCGGTCTTGACGATGTCCCGCGGTTGTTCGACGGGCGGCGCGGGCGCCTCGGGGGCACCGCCTTTGAAATCCCCGCCACTCTTGAGCGGCGCCGGTGCCGCCGGGGCCGACTCGGAATGCCGCGTCGAGTTGCCGCCGCTGCACCCGGCCACCAACCACAACGAGGCGATCAACAGAGCGAGAAATACGACCGGCCGGAACCGCGTGCGCGTCATGCCATCCGAGCGTACCGAGCGATTCACAGGAATTCGGCGGCGAATGTGCAGCCAGATCGCCAAGACGGCTGGATCCGCAATCTCTGCGCACATTCGGTGCGGGGTCGGCGCGCGCAGTCCCGCGGGGCGACCCCGCAACAAAACTGCCCCTCATCCGAAGACAAGGGGCAGTTTCGTGTCTGTTCGCGAAAGAACTACTTCGGAGGCATCCGGATGCCGCCGTCGACGCGGACGACCTCGGCGTTCATGTACGAGTTGGTGATCAGCTCGATGACCATGGAGGCCAGCTCCTCGGGCTTGCCGAGGCGGTGCGGGAACAGCACCGACTCGCCGAGCTTGGCCTTGAAGGCCTCCGAGGCTTCGCCCTCGCCGTAGATCGGGGTGTCGATCAGGCCGGGGGCCACGGTGTTCACGCGGATGCCGACTGCCGACAGGTCGCGCGCGACCGGCAGGGTCAGGCCCACGACGCCACCCTTGGACGACGAGTACGCGGCCTGGCCGATCTGGCCGTCGAACGCCGCGACGCTGGTCATGTTGACGATGGCGCCACGCTCACCGGACTCGGCGAGGTCGTTCTTGCTCATCTGGGTGGCGGCGATGCGGATGCAGTCGAAGGTGCCGACCAGGTTGATGTCGAGGACCTTCTTGTACAGGTCCAGGTTGTGCGCCGACTCGAACTCGCCGTCCTTGCCGATGGTGCGCTGGGCCCAGCCGACACCGGCCGAGTTCACGAGCGCACGCAGCGGGCCGAGGTCAGCGGCGGTCTTGACCGCGTCGATGATCTGCTCGGTGTTGGTGACGTCGACGGTGACGAAGACGCCCCCGATCTCCTTGGCGAGCGCCTCGCCCTTTTCGGCCTGGAGGTCGGCAATGACGACCCGGGCACCCTTGGCGGCCAACTGACGGGCAACAGCCGCACCGATTCCTGACGCGCCGCCGGTGACGACCGCGCTAGCTCCATTGATATCCACGCCGACAGCGTATGCGAGGCCGTCCGCTCACCGGGACGGACCTCGCAAAGGCCATCCGGCGTCGACATCATGCCGATCGAACCCGGCGAATCGACCGAATCGGAGGTCGCCTGAAACACCTCGTCATCGACCCGCCCGGTGCGAGGATCTGTGTCGTGTCCGGCATCGATCTGGCAGGGACCCGGGAAGCCTTGCGGGCCGCAGCGTCCCGGACATCCGCACTCGTACGCAGCGTGACCGATCCCGCCGCAGCGGTCCCGAATCTCTCCTGGACCGTGGCGGAGACCGCTGCTCATCTGGTCACCGGCTTGCAGCACTACGCGGGGCTTGTCACAGGGGAGACGGACATTCAGGAGTACCTCGCGCTCGCGCCGCCGCGTGCTACCCCAACCGAGCGAGGGGTGATCGCAAACGCTCGCATGCTCGAGCAGTTCACGGAACGGGATCCGCGCCGGCTCGCCGACCTGCTGATCAGCGCGGCGGAGAACTTCATCGCGGTATCCGACCGGCGGCCAACTGACGAACCGATGCCGGCCTTCAACGGTTTGGCCATGACCGTTCCGGTCATGGCCAGTGCGATGCTGGGCGAGCAGCTGCTCCACGGCCTCGATATCGCCCGCGCTGTCGGGGCCGACTGGACGATCTCGAGAGCCGAGGCGTTGTACGTCATAGCCGGCGTAATGGCGATGATTCCCTACTATGTCGACCGGCAGAAGGCCGCCGGGCTGCATCTGGCTTATGAGCTGCGATTCCGGGACGGTCCCCGCTATCGCGTCACGATCGAGGACGGATCCGCCGCCGTGGGTCCGGCCGGCGGAGCCGTCGACTGCTGGATTTCAGCCGACCCCGTCGCCTACCTCTTGGTGGGCTATGGCCGGAGCAGCCAGTGGGCGTCGATTCTGCAGGGCAAGATCCTGTCGGCAGGCCGCAAGCCCTGGCTCGGCGCCAAACTCGGTCAACTGTTCGTGAAAGTGTGATGCGACGCCGCGAACGGCTACTACTGCGGGCAGACCAGCACGGTCTCGTGGAAATGCCAGCTGTCGATGTTCACGTATTCACCGGGTGCGCCGGGCACCGAGCCACTCGAATTCAGTTCCGGGATGTAGACGGCGTTGATCCGCGCGCCGAAACCGAAGCCGGTGTTGTATTTGACGCCGCCGGACTGCTCGATGGTCCAGTTCACCATGCCATCGGCGTAGGTGTAGGTCCGGTTGATCTGAAGGTCCTTGCCGATGCCGACGCTCTTCTCGCGCTTGAGCACCATCGGGGTGCCGTCCAACGGCACACAGCGTTCGGCATGAGCCAGCGGGGCCGGCAGCCACGCCAGCCCAGCGGCCAGCGCGCCCGCTGCCGCAACGGTGGCTACCGAATGTTTCACGTGAATCCTCCCCGCAAACCCGACGACCCCTACTGTAGCCGCGAATTCGCCCCGGCTCCCCGGCTCCGTCAGTCCACTCGTTCGAGCACCGTCGCAGTCCACCGCCGCAACGCGTCCGCCTGCGCTCGGCTCATGCCGTCGAACACCGTCGTGCGCACCAACTCGGCATGCCCGGGGGCGGCGGCCTCGAGCGCACTCCGCCCGCTTGCGGTGAGGGTGACGACGGCGGCGCGCCGGTCGTCGGCTGCCCCGGATCGCTCGATCAGACCGCGGGTTCGCATGCGCGCCAATTGGTGGGACACCCGGCTCTGCTCCCAGCCCAGATGGGCACCGAGCGCACCCATCCGGCAATCAGGCAGCTCGCTGAGCGCCACCAGGACGTCGTAGTCCGCCAGCGACAACCCGTGATCGCGCTGCAGTTGCCGGTTGAGCGCTGCCTGCAAGCGGCCGCTCATTGCCAGATACGCGCGCCAGAGGTCCTGTTGGTCATCGGTCAGCCACACGGAATACATGACACATCATTTATGTTGTGCCGTCCAGTAGCGACACCTAAGCTCACCGACAACGACAGGGGACGAAATGACGGACAGCCCGACCGAACTCATTGATATCCGTCGCGCCGCCGACCGCGACACCACCCGCATCGCGTGGCTGGACTCCAAGCATTCGTTCTCGTTCGGCGGTCACTACGACCCGGCTAACACCCACCACGGCCTGCTGCTGGTGAACAACGACGACCGCGTCGCACCGGGTTCAGGATTCGAGACCCATCCGCACCGTGACATGGAGATCGTCACCTGGGTGCTGCGCGGATCGCTCGTACACCAGGACTCGACCGGCAACTCGGGCGTCATCTACCCCGGACTGGCGCAACGGATGTCGGCCGGACGCGGCATCCTGCATTCGGAGAAGAACGATTCCTGGCGCCTAACAGGGGCCGAATCACACAGCGAGCCCGTGCATTTCGTGCAGATGTGGGTGGTGCCCGACGAGTCCGGCAAGACGCCCGGCTACCAGCAGCTCGAAATCGACGACGAGCTGTTGCGCGGCAAGCTGGTCACCATCGCCTCGGGCAGGCCCGAGCACTCCAATGACACCGCCATCACCATCGGCCAGCGCAATGCGGCGCTGCACGGCGCCCGCCTCGAGCCCGGCGACAGCGTCGAACTGCCGACGGCAAAGTACCTGCACCTGTTCGTGGCCCGCGGCGAGGTGGCCCTCGAGGGTGCCGGGCCACTGCAGGAAGGCGACGCCGTGCGGCTGACGGCCTCGGGTGGGCAGCGCGTCACCGCCACCACGCCGGCCGAGATCCTGGTGTGGGAAATGCACGCCGATCTGCTCGGCTCGTAACCCTGCGCCGACGGCCCCGCCCCGACTCCGGTCGGTGGCGGGGCCAATTGCTCTGTCCGCCAAGGTGATTCCTCCGTCACCGCGCCGTGATGTAGACGTTACCAAAGTTGACAGAGTGTTTGCTGTGGCTACGCTGAAGGTCGTTGTATCGGACCGGAGGAAGGGCCACAATGTCGTTTCTCGGGCCGGTTACCCGACGCGACACCGTTCGTCGCGTGCGGAAAACCCTCAGGCGCACAACGCTTCTGACGCTGTGCGCGGGCCTGGTGGGCACCATCGGCGTACCGGCAGCCGACGCCGCCGACGGACGCTCACTTCTGGTCAACGCCATCACCAACTACCGCGGCAGCTTCCTGGTCTACAACTTCGGCGGTGACCACCCCGCGCCGATGCTCAACGCCGCGGGCAACTGGTACGAGTCGGGCAACGGCGGGCACCTGCTCGTCATCAAGGCAGCGTCGCAGCGCATGAATCCCCGCTTGCTCGTCGACTCGCACCGCGGCATCCAGTCCCGCTGCGAGCGCGATCCCCGCGCCCGTACCGCCGAAGGTCTGTTGCAGGCCTCCGAGGTCTTCACCCCGCTGGAGGCGTGGCAGGCGCTGGGCCGACCCACCATCGCGGTCAACGCCAACTTCTTCGACATCCGCGGCCAGCAGGGCGGCTCGTGGACGTCGACGGGTTGCAGCTCGCCGCTCGGCGCCTACGTCGACAACACGCGCGGCCAGGGCCGCGCCAACGCCGCGGTCACCGGCACCATCCCCTACGCGGGCAAGCAGGGCCTGTCCGGCGGCAACGAGGTGTGGACAGCGCTGAGCACCATGGTCATCCCGTCCGACGGCGCGCCGTACATGATCACACCAAGCAGCACAAGCGATTTCAACGCCGCGACGGGCCCGATCAACAACCTGGTTAATCAGGGCGCCCGGTTCGTCGCGGTCAGCGGCATCGGCCTGCTGGCACCCGGCGACACCGGACAGCTGAACGACGGCGGCCCCAGCGCCGCCCGCACCGCGCTCGCCTATGTGCGAAGCCGCGACGAGATGTACATCTTCCAGGGCGGCAGCCACACCCCCGACCAGATCCAGGACCTGTTCCGCGGACTCGGCAGTGACACCGCCATCCTGCTGGACGGCGGTGGCTCCTCCGCCATCGTGCTGCGCCGCGACACCGGCGGCCGCTGGGCCGGATCCGGAACGCCACGCGGTTCCTGCGACACCCCGGCAGTGCTGTGCGACTCCAGGGAACGCGCACTCCCAGGCTGGCTCGGCTTCGCTTGAGGCGTCAGGCGTCGGGCCGCTCCTCCACCGGTGCCACTGTCGGCACCGGGATCAGCCTTGGCACCAACGTTTTTCGGCTCCTTCTCGACGTCGGGCCCACCCGCCCGGTCTCCGTCCGCGCCCTGCTGCGGCTCGCGCTCCTCGCCATCCGGCGCCAACACCGACCTCGCGTCACCGGCCTCGAGATCGAACGCTTCCCCGCGTGCCTGCGGATCGGCCTGAAGATCGGCCTTCGCATCGGACTCGGGCTTTTCTGCCTCGGGCTCGGCATCGGCGTCTGTCTCGGCCTGTGCCTGTGGCTCCTGGGGCGGCTGCTCGTGGGCGTGGTCGTCACCGCCCGCCGACTGCTGACCATCATTCGCCAACCGGGCGCCGACACCGGCCGAGTTGAACTGCAGCGGAACCGGATTCGGAGTAACCGACGCACTCACGGTGGCGACCGTCGGACGGGCGGCGCCGTAGTGCGTCGGCAGCACGCTGCTCGTCAGACCTGCACGAGACCCGACGTGCGGAGGGGACGCCGGACCACATTGACTGCGCGACAACAGCGATCGGCCACCGCACGCGGCCGATGACACAAGAACGCCCGACGTGAAGGCACGTCGGGCGTTCTCGTTGCCGGGTGTCAGTGGGCGGCTGAGCCCCCGCCGGTCGCGGCAGTCGACTTCGCCGCGCCGTCCTTCTTCTGCTTCTTGGTCTTCGGGGCGTCCTTGGTGACCTTCTCGGACTTGTCCGTGCCGGCCTTGGTCGCCTTGGTGTCCTTGTCGGACTTCGCAGGCTTGTCGGCCTTCTTGTCCTTCTTGTCCTTGCCCGCGGTCGGCGTGCTGCTCGCGTCGTCGGCGGCGTGCTTGGGCTTCTGGCCGCTGTCCGGCGTGGACGGGGTGCCCTCCGGTGCGGCGTGCTTGCCCGAGGACTCCTCGGTGCCCGTCTTGGTGTCGGTCTTCGGATCGGTCTTGGTCTCGGTCTTCGGATCGACCTTCGGGTCGGTCTTGGTGTCCTCCGCCTTGGGCTCGGCCTTCGGGTCGGTCTTGGGATCCTCGGCGGCCGGCGTGGTACCGGTCTTGTCCTCGGCCGTCTTGTCCTTCTCGCCGGCCGTCTGGTCGGTGGCCTGCTTGCCGTCCTTCTTCGAACCGGTGAGGCCGGTGAGGCTGGCCGACAGCGGCGCCAGCTTCGGCGTGGTCGACGGGATGTCCGTCGCGGCCGTCGCGCTGACGACGCCTTCCTTCGCCGCCAGCGAGTTGACCGTCGCGCCCTGCGTGAGGCCGCCCAGCGTGCCCAGCACGCCGTTGAGGAGGTTCTGTACCGTGCCCGCCAGGCCACCCAGCGGGTTGAAGCCGCCCAGCTTGCCGCCGGTGATCAGCTTGATCAACGCTTCGACAGCGTTGTCCGGCGCATCGGTCGGGTTCGCGCTGAAGAATTCCTTCTTGAAGCCGGCCACCAGCGAGTTCATGATGTCCGCCGGCACCTTCTGCCAGTTGACGTTCGGGAACGAGAAGAACGGCGTCGGCGTGCCGGGGTCATTCAGCGTGCGGCTGTAGGTACCGTCCGGGTTGCGAACCACGTCGGTGTAGCCCAGGTTCACCAGGCTTGTCATGGCCGGCGCGAGAGCGTTGGCCAACTTGTAGATGGGGCTGCCCAGTGTGCCGAAGCTGACCATGTTCAGCACGTCACCGGTGAGGTACATCGGTTCCATCAACGGAAGCGTGTTGGTCGGGATCGTCAGATAGATGTTGACGGCCAACGGGTTTCCGCCCAGCAGGCCACCGGCGAGGTCGCCCAGCTGGCTGGTCAGCTGGCTGGTCAGCGTCGCGGTCGAGATGCCGCGCAGCAGATAGGTCGGCAGGGTGCCGGCGACCAGGTTGTTGGCCAGGCTGAATGGGTTGGGCCACGCGGCCAGGTCCGAGAACGGCTGGTATTCGAGGGTGGCGTCGACCTTGATGGGCAGCAGGTTGGCGCCGCCGATGCCCAAGCCGGTGTTCAGCAGCGGGATGCCACCGCTGTTCATGGCGTGCACATCCGGGGTGATCAGGTTGATGCCCAGCAGGTCGCCGATCGGGTAGAAGCGCGCCAGCAGACCGCCGTTGGCGCGGCCCAGGTTGTTCAGCAGGATCATCGGCAGGACGGTCAGGCTGCCGAGGACCGGGCCCGCATGATTGGCGCCGCCCGGCTGGTTCGCCAGATCCGCGACGACCTTCGAATACGCCTGGCCCATGGAGAACGCGCCGAGACCGAAGCCGACGGACAGCGGTACCCGCACGTCGATCAGGTCCAGCTTGTCCAGGCCGATGGCGTCACCGACGGTGTTGATCACCACCTGCAGGGCGCCGATCAGCGGGCCCAGGCCGCCGAGCTTCGTGGCCCGGTCCAGCACCTCGTTGATCAGGCCCATGGCGCCGACGTCGAGGTAGTCGGTGTTGTTGATGGCGTTGGCGATCGCGTTGGCGGTGCCCGGGGTCCAGCCCAGGTCCAGCCCGGCGATCTTCAGCAGTGTGAACACCGGTCCGGCGGTGACGATGTTGACGCCGGGGATGTCCAGGTTGCTCAGATCGAGGATGTTGTCCAGGCGGATGCCCAGGACGTCCAGCAGGCCGCTGAGGGTCACGTTGCCCTGGGCGTCCATGATGCCCAGCGCACTGAGCAGCGGGACCAGCGCACCGGTGAGGAGCGGGCCCAGCGCCGCGTTGAGCAGCGGCGTCAGCTTGATCGGCAGCGCATCGAGGATCTGGCTGAGCAGATTCTTCGGCAGCTGGTTGATGAGGTTGCTGAGATTGAGGCCGCTGAGACCGCCGGCGGCGCTCAGTGCCTGGACCAGCGGCGGCAGCAGCGCCTCGACGCCGCCCTGGGCCAGGTTGTACGCGGCGTTGCCGACGCCGAAGGTGATGTCGGGCAGCACGCCCGGCTTCGGGAACGGCGTGGTGAACGCCGACAGGTTGACGGCCGAATGCGACGCCGGCACCACCCGCGGCGCCGGCGCGTTCGGCACGGAGGCCGTCACCGTCATGGCGGTAGCTGTTGCGACAGTCGCACCCAGCAATGCCGCCCGCTTTGCTTGAACCCGCCCAGCCAGATGCGTAACAGCCATTTGCCCCGTCCCCTCAGCCGCCACAATCGGTTATCAACCGGACGGTAACATTAATGCATCGCAGCTCCAACACGCACTTTGACCTGCCGCTTTCCCAAATCTGGCAACCGGGTGAACAGAGCTCACTCCACGCCGCCGACGCCGTGAAGCCAGCTAATTTTCATAATGCGAAAATTGTTTGCTGAAGGGCGCGCCGACCGGGCTTGGACCCTGGCGGAATCTCCGCAAATATTGACGCCGGCGGTCACTGTGATACGCACCCACCGCAGGTCCAGACGTGATTCACGCCATAGCCGGCGGATCCAGCCAGGCCACTGCCACCCTTGGCCGCAACCCACGTCAGGCGATTCACAGTGTGCTGACAGGTAGCACACGTCAATTCAGGCAAACCCGCCAAACGCGGCTTGCCGCTACAGCTGCGGAGTGAGATCCAATTTGGTCAGGGCACTCATCTGACTGACCTTCCAATCAGCGCCGGAACGCTTCAGGGTCAGCCGATACGACAGGTACCGCAGCGAGGGGATGCCCTTGGTCAGTGGACTGGTCGCGACGGAGTTGGTGTAGACGATCGCGGTGGCCTCATTTGCACTGATACTTTCCACCGCTGTGCCCATCACCTTGGTCTGGTTGGTGACCTGAGCCTGCTTGTTGCTGGCGACGATCGAATCGACGAACTTGCGGTACTCCTCGGCGAAGCCGCCGGCCAGATACTGCTGCGACCGGTCCGCCAGCTTGTCCATGTCATTGGGCGAGTACGACCACAGCGTGGTCACCGCCGCGGCGGCGGTCTTGGCGACCTCGAACTTGTTCTGGACCAGGGCGCGATCCGCCAGATACGGCTGCACCGCGGCACCCGCAAACGCCGACGCACCGACAAACAGGGCCGCCGCCACCACACCGGCGATCAACAGCTTGCGCCCGGCAGGGCGATGGGGCACCAGCACCACGGGCGCCGCCTCGGACTTCTCCTCGGCTACCTCGTCAACCGCTTCACTGTCCGAATCTTCCTGAGCGGCAGCATCTTCCGGCTCGGCTATGGCCGCCTCGTCGGCCGAAGCGTCAGCAGCCTCGTCAACAGGCTCATCAGCCGGCGCGGCGTCGACGGTCTTCTGCCGAGGCAGCCGGTGCCTGCGCCGGGCGGCCTTGCCCTGCGGGGCACCGGCCGGAGCATCGGCCACAGGCTCCCCGGGGGTCACATCACCGGATTCATGCGGCTGATCTTCCACTGCTGCCCTTCCTGCGTAGCCGTTACCACCCAACGCGAGCCACTTTCCACGGTCGCGTTGCCGTCCGGCGTCGTCGTCGTCAGCTTCATCGCGATCAGCACGTCCGCGCTGCCGTCGTCGTTCCACCGTTGCACGCCCGCGTCCTCGACGCTCCCCTCCGCCGGTTGCGCGCGCGCCACCTGCATCAGGATCTGGTCGTGCTTGTCCTTGAACTGCTTGGCGAAATCACCGGTGGACTGGCCCGCGATCTTCTCGACGTACGCATTGGCGTGAAACGGGTCGACCGCGGTGAAGCCCCTCATGAACTCTTTGACATAGCCCAGCACCGCCGCCGACTTGGCCTGGCTCGCCACGTCCTTCTCGTGCTGGACCAGCAGATAGGTGCTGGCCCCGATGGCGGAGAGCACCAAAACCGCTGTGACACAGGCAATCACGATCAGAGTCACGCGCCGGGGCGCCGCCGCAACAGCCTTGAAGTAGTCACCGGCGACGAAGCGCTCGGCGGCATCGATCTTGCGACGCGGGCTCATCAGCGTCCTCCCCGCGGGCTCTTGAGCACCGTCAGATTCGACAACTGCCACTTGCCGTCATGTGACTTCACGAAGTCGACCCGGACCGTGGCGGTGATGAACCGCAGGGTGTTGGCGTCGACACCGCGCTGTCCCTGCAGCGCGAGCAGCATGGTCGCCTGATCTGTACCAGCGCTGAGGATCGCGCTGCTCACCGCGTAGTACTGGTTGGTCGTCGGCTTCTTGCTCACCGCCTGCTGCTGCTTGATCAGCTGGTCGCGGTATCCGTCGGTCACCAGCGCCTGGGCGGTCTTGAAGTCGTTCTGATACGTGTCGATGCCGTAGCTCAGGACGTGCTCGACGATCTTGGGACCCTGCTCGGAAATCTGGTGCCGCGCCTCGTCGACCGCGCGGTCATGCCGGAACTGCACGCCGTAGCTCAGCCCCACCGCCGCCAGACAGACCAGGGCGCCCGCCACCAGCACCTGCCCGGCCCGCCGCGACGGGTCCCGCTCGGGAGCCGGGACAACGCGAACTTCGGTGTGCAGCAACAGATCTGCGAAGGTGCGGTGCCGCGGATCCCAGAGCGGCCACAGCCAGCCCAGCAGCACCGCGACGGTGTCCAACAGATGCGCGAGGTCACGCAGGACCAGCCGGCCCATGCCGGCGGGAACGCCGGCAGGGACCCGCTCCACCCGGATGGCGAACAGCGACCGGCCCACGCTCCACCCGGTGATCGACGGCAGCAGCCACCGGTTCACCAGGATCGCGGCCGCGGCCAGCGTCGCCAGGGCGGCGTACACCCACAGCGTCCAGTCGGCCCGGGCGGCGTAGCCCAGCAGTGCCATCACGGTGATGATCGCCAGGCCCAGCAGCACGTCGAGCGCGAAAGCGCCGGCCCGCGCCGGCCACGAGGCCAACACCGGTGCCGCTTCGGACTCGGACCCCGTGCTCACTGCCTCGGCGCTCGTCGTCTCCTCACCAACCGTCACGAGGTGACCTGGTCGAGCTTGGCCACCTTGAACTTTCCGTCCACCGGTGCCATCTGCGCCCGCATCCGGTATCCGACTTCCTTGTCCTTCTCGGCGCTGTTGTTGATCTTCACGCGCACCGCCACCAGGACGTCGATGGATCCGTCGTCGTTGTGCTTCTCGACGGCCGCCCGCATCTGCGAGATCTGCACCTGCACGTTGGCGGCCTTGTACGCCTCGAGCGTGATACCACTCATGAACGACGCCTGCGTCTGGTACGCGCCGGTGGCGCACTCGATGATCTTCGTCTGCGCGGCGATCATCGCCGTCGTGTCGGGTGCCTGGGTGGCCGTGACGCAGTCCTTGGCGGCCGCGATGGCGGCCGTCTCGTTCGCCGCGAGCGCCTGACTCTCCCGATGCGACTTGAGCGCGAACCAGCCGCCCGCACCGACCGCGGCGGCCAGCACCACGAGCGCCACGCATACCGTCAGGGCGATGCCCCGCCCGATGCGGGCGGGGCGCTGCGCGCCCTCTGATTCGCCGGTTTCGCCCGGCACCAATCCCGAACTGCTCTTCGCGTGCGCCTCGATCGATTCCTCGGCAGACGGCTCTGTCGTCACCACGTCCTGCGACGTGACGTCCTGCTCATCGGTGGGGTTCAGCTGGCTGGTGCCAGCATCTCCTTCCATCCGTCGTCTCCTGGGTTGCTCGAGTTACTGACCGAATACTTCACACCATTCGGTCCGACCACCTGACCGCTCTGCGGGTTGTAGGTGGCCTCTGGTCCTGCTGCCGGAGTGTAGAGGCACTTGTTGGGTTGCTGCCCGCTGCACTCCACCGTGCCCTGCCCCGGTGCACTGACCGGGTCACTGGACGGCGCCGACGCCCGCTCCGGGGGCGGCAGCATGTTGGCCGGCAGCGGGTTCATCCCGTTGTTGATCGACGGCGCCGGGATCACCTTGCCCGGGTCGACCGGCTGATCACAGCGTGCGGCGGGAGCCGGGCAGTTCACGATCTGGTCCGGCGTGCCGTACCACGGGTTGGTACCCAGCGGCTCGTACGGCTTGTTGTCGCGGCACTCCATGGGGCTCGCCGCGCGCTTCGCCGGGTTGTCCACACAGGGCAGGTTGCGGGAACCGCGGACCGTGTTCTGGGCGTCCTTCGGGATCTTGCAGTACAGACCCGACTCCAGCGGGGCGGTCGACGTGTCCGCCGGGGACCGCCACTGCGACGCCGGCAGGAAGCCGGTGAGGCATGGCGGCGGCTGGTTGATACCCAGCGCCACGTTGATCGGCAGTTCCTTCTCGTACACCGCGGTCAGCGAGTCGACGAGGGGACCGGCCATCGGCAGCACCACGAGTACCTGCTCGAGGCCCTTGTTGTAGCGCTTCAGCATGTCGAGCACGATCTCGACGTTGGCCAACGACTGCGGCAACGCGTCCCGCACCTCACCGAACACCGCGTTGAGCTGGTCAGCCGTCGGCGCGCCCTGCTGGATGGCGTTGCGCAGCGCCGCGTCCTGCTGAGCCGACTGCGTGGCCAGCACGTTCAGGTTCCGGGCCCACCGTGAAATGGCGTCGCCGGACTTGACCTGGCTGTCGATGATCGGCGCCGAGTTCTGGATGATGTCGTCGACCGAACCGAGGTTGTCCTTGAAGTCCCCCGCCAGCGCCTGGGTCCCGTCGACAAGGTGCTGCAGTGACGGACCGAGCCCGCCGACAGCCTCCGCGGTGTAGTCCAGCAGCGCGCCGATCTTCTCCTTCGGCAGCGAGGCGAGCGCGTTCTGCGTCGCGTCGAGAGCCGGACCGACCTCCTTGGGGACGGAGCCCTTGGTGATCGTCTGACCAGACGTGAGGTAACGCTTGGACGGGTTCTCCGGCGGCACCAGATCGATGAACTGCTCACCGACCGCGGACACCGAGTGCACGTTCGCCTGCACGTTGTCCGGGATGTCCACATCGTTGTTGACGTCCATGGTCACCCGCGCGCCGGTTACCGTCGGCTCGACGGACAGCACCTTGCCCACCTGGTTACCCAGGTAGGTGACGTTGGCGGTCTTGTACAGGCCGCCCGAGTTGGGCAGTTCGGCGTACAGCCGATGCATACCCACACCGAGGTAGGTCGGCAGCTTGAGGTACACCAGGGACAACCCGACGAGAGCCGCCACGGTCACGATGCTGAAGATGATCAGCTGAATCTTCAGAAAACGGGTAAGCATCGGTCACTCGCCCCTTTCGATTCGCGGGCCGCCCGGTGCGTTGGCCGGGTTCGGGGTGAATCGGACGTCCGGGATCATCGTCGCCGGGTCACGGCCCCACGACTGTTCCAGAGCCCGAGCCATCCCCGACAGACCGGTGCCGGTCAGGATGCCGTTGTCGATGGCACTCAGCGTCAGGTCCAGGTGCAGCGAGAGGTTCATGTAGTCGCCGCGGATGACCTTCGGGATGTTGTCGATCGGGAACGGCAGCGTGAACAGCAGCTTCATGGCCGGCACCAGGTTCGGTGACGTCTTGGCGATCTGCTTGAGCGCCCGCTGCAACGTCGCGAGGTTGGTGTGCAGGTTCGCGTTGCTGTTCGACAGCGTGGTGTCCGCGGCCTTCGACAACCGGCCCAGCGCCAGCACGGCGTTCGAGAACAGGTCCTGGGTCTTGTTGAAGTGCTCGATCAGCGGCGGCGTCTCGGTCAGCACCCGATCAAGGGTGTCGTTGCGATCCGCGACGACCTTCAGCAATGTGTCACTGGAGCGAATGGCCCGCGTGATGTCCTCGCGCTGCTGATTGATCTCGTCGGTGAACGTGTCCAACCGGTGCAGGAACTCTTTGATCTGATCCGCGCGCCCGTTGAGGATGTTGTAGACCTCGGACTGGATCTTCTCGACGTTGGGCACACCGCCGCCGTTGAGGATTCCGGAGATACCGGCCAACGTCCGCTCGATGGTCGGGTACGCCGACGAGTTCTTCAACTCGATGGTGTCGCCGTTGCGCAGCGGTTGGGACGACGGGTCGGCCGGCGGGTCCAGCTCGAGGTGCTGGGCACCCAGCAGGCTGGTCTGCCCGATCTTGGCCTGCACGTTGCGCGGCAGGTTGATACCGGGGTTCAGATCCACCGTGAGGGTGGGCACCCAGTTCTTCAGCTCGATCGCACGCACCCGGCCGACGAACACGTCGGCCACCCGGACCCGGCTGTTGGCGTTGAGGCCCAACGTTTCCGGCATCTGGATGTAGATCGTCGAGTGGCCGTCCACCGTGCCCGGACCACCGGGCAACGGCACGTTGGCGATACCCCGCCAGCCGCAGGAGCTGAGGATCAGCGCCGCCGCCGACAACACACCGACCCGGCGGGCGTTACGCGCCCACCCACCGCGGTGCCGCGATGCCGAGGGTGACTTCGGCCCCATGGACCCGGTCATCATTGGCCTCCAACTTCGGCAGGAAGTGCGGGTCCGGCCGGCGCGGGCGCCGGAGCCGGTCCTGGGGCGGGCCCAGGTGCCATGGCACTCATCGGGCTCGGATCATTACCCGGTCGCGGCGGCGAGACCGGTCCCGGCTGCGGGTACCACGGCGGGGGCAGCGGGCTGCTCTCGTTGTAGGCATTCGGCGGACCCGACATGTTCACGCCACCGGTCGGCGGAATGATGTCCGGGCCGCCCATGAGCTCGTCCAGCGACTCCGGCGTCAGCAGGTCCTGGGTCGACTGTCCGACCTTGAGTCCCTGCATGCCCGGTGCGGTGATCCAGCCCGCCTCGTGCTGGCCGTGTGACCACGGGGTGTCAGGCGAGAACACGCCCGGCACGGTCGTGTCCTTGTATCCGCCCGGGGGCTGCAGGCGCGGCTCCGAGTACGTGACCAACTTCGGCAGCGTCATGGCGGTGGTCGCCATGTTGATACCGAACGGCAGATAGTTGAACTTGATGGCGTCCATCACCGGGGCCAGGTACTGCGCGCACAGCTCCGCAGAATCCTGGTAACCCAACCGGCTACCGGCCTGGATCGAGCTGCAGATGAACTGCAACGGGTTCGAGAAGCTGGTCACGCCCGGCAGCACACCGGAGGCGATCACACCGCCGGTCGCCGGCGAGTAGATGTTCTCGAGGTTGGCCAGGAAGTTCGGGTAGGCGTGCAACGCACTTTCCAGGCCGTCCCGCGGCTCCGGCTGCAGGATGGCCGTCGTCGCCTCGGACACGTTGTTGATGTCGTGGGCCAGGACGCTGCCGTTCTTGTCCAGGAAGCTCCGGGTCGTCGCCATGACCTGGTTCAAATCCTTGAGCGCCGACGCCAGCTCCTGGTCGGTGTTGGTGAACTTGTTCGTGAACGACGCCAGGTCGTTGTTCAGCGACACGAACTGCTGATCGCTCTGGTGCAGCGCGTTGACGAACACCGCCAGACTCTTGATCACCTGGAAGAAGTCGCCGCGGCCCTGGTTCAGGGTGTTCACCGCGTCCGACAGACCCTTGAGGGTCTTGTTGAACTGCGCGCCCTTGCCCTCGAAGCCGTCGGCGAACGACTCGATGATGTCGCCGAACGGGCCCTTCGGTTGCTCCTTGGTCGGACCCAGTTCGGCGAGGATGCGCGTCAGCTGATTGCGCAGCTCGTCGTACTCGATCGGAATCTGGGTGCGTTCCTTCGGAATCACGGCGCCGTCAGCCATCGTCGGCCCACCGGTGTACGGCGGAGAGAGCTGAACTACGCGGGACGCGACGAGGCTCGGGTTCAACACCGACGCCGACGCGTTCTGCGGCACCTTGAAGTGATTCGAGTAGTGGAAGACGACCTTCATCTGATCGCCGTGCGGCTCGGTGGTGTCGATGGCACCGACCTCGACGCCCATGATCTGAACCTTGTCACCCGGGTACAGCGCGAGTACCTCAGGGAAGTAGGCCGTCACCGTGGTGGTGGTCATCTTGCGGTACAGCTGCAGACCGAAGAAACCGAGCAGCACGATCGCCACGAGCGCGAGCGCACCACCGATGACCGTCCCCTTGGACAGGTTCGGCTTCTTGATGTTTCGGATATTGAAAACAGTCGACATCGTGGCGGCCCTATCCTTGCGACCCTGGCGGGAGGAACGGCGGGTTACCCGGCAGCGGCGCGGTGCCGGCCGGACCGGCGCTGGGACCTGGTCCCGGCGGCGCCGGCGGCGCGATCAGCGGCCCGGGGATCGGAGCGAATCCGGGCGCGATGTCGCTGTCACCGGGCTGCGGCGTCAGCGGAACCGTCCGGGCACCGACGGGTGCGGGCGGCAACGGCACCGGCGTACCGGGCACGTTCTCCGCCGGTTGTCCCGGGAAGGCGGCCGACGGCACACCCGGGCCGGTGGGAACCCCGGCCGGGTTGGGCGCCGACGAGACGACGTTCGGCGGGGCGTAGTCGGGTCCACCGAACGGACCGACGCTGAGGTGCGAGCACGGCAGCGGATCGGCCGGCGTCGGGTCGGCACCGGCTCCCGGCGTGTACGAGCACGGCGATCCGGGAGGCACCGCGGGACCGGGGTGTTCCGGCGTGCCTTCGAGCTTCGGCGGGGCCGGCGGCGGCGCACCGTTGGCGAAACGCGTGCCGTTGGGGTCCGGCCACTGCGCCTCGGGCAGGCCGGCGCTGCGCCAGAAGTCTTCGGGGTTCAGTCCGCGCTTCTTGAACGCGGCGTCCACGAACGGCTGCATCAGCTGCGGCGGCAGGATGTTCGCGACCATGATCTTGAAGTACGGGCCCGAAGCGACGGCCTCCGACAGCGAGGCCACGAACTTGCCCGCCGACACCAGAGTGTCGGACAGGTCCTGCTTGCGGGCGACGAGGATGTCGCTGATGGTCCGCAGCTGCTCCAGGACGTGGTTGATGTTCGGGTTCTCGTCGATGGTCGCCTTCAGCTGGTGCGACACCCGCGAGACCCGCTCCAGCAGCAGGCCGATGGCCTCACCGCGCTGGTTCAGAGAGTGCAGCAGGGTCTGGGCGTTGACCAGCAACGCGTTGATCTGGCCGCTGCGGTCGCCGAGAATGGTGGCGATCTTGTTGGCGTTGCCGAGCAGTGACCGGATCTGGTCATCACGCTTGCCGATGGTCTCGGACAGCTTCTGCACGCCTTCCAGCGCAGCAGTCAGGTGCGGCGACGTTTGATCGACTGTCTCGGACAGCACGTTCAGCGATTCCTTGACCACTTTGGTGTCCCAGCCTTGCGAGGCCCGGGTGACGTCGAAGATCGCGTCGTAGATCTGGTACGGCGTCGAGGTCTGGCTCAGTGGCAAGGTGCCGCGCGGCGGCAGCTTGTGGGTGCCCTTGGCCTCGATCTCGATGGCCTTGCGGCCCAGGATGGTCTCGGTCTTGATCAGCGCGCGGCTGTCCGTGCCGATCGTGTTGGTACCGATGTCGAAGCCGATGATCACCTTGTCGCGATCGATGTCCATGCTCTTGACCGTGCCGACGTTGACGCCGTCGATGCGGACGTAGTCGCCGACCATCAAGCCACCGGAATCGCTGAACTGGCCGTAGTACGTCGGCGCAGCAAACAGCATCGGCACCTGGGTGACTGACGCACCCACGGCCGTGACGAGCACGACGGCCGCCAGACCCATCATGCCTCTGCGGACCCGATCGGACCCTTCTATGGACCTCACTTCGGCGTGCACCTTCCCGACGGCTGGTTGGTGAGCTTGACTGTGCGCACGGGGCCACCCGGCTGCAGACCGTTCATCTTCAACTCGATGTCGCAGACGTAGAAGTTGAAGAAGTCGCCGTAGACACCACCGGAACGACCCAGGATTTTCAGTGCCTGGGGCACCTTCTGCAATGTGTCGTTGAGCTGTTCCTTCTGGTCGACCAGCGACTGCTGCGTGGTCTCGAGGTAGCCGAGGGTGCTGTGCAGCAGCTCGCGGTTGTCGCCCAGCAGGTCGGCGAGCGAGCCGGCCGCGTTGCTGATGTTCGCCACCGAGTCCGCGATCGGATCGGAGCGCTGCTTCAGCCCGGTGACCAGGGACTCGAAGTTCTTGATGGTGTCGTCGAACTGCTTCTGGTGCTTGACCGTGGTGTCGAGCACCGTGTTGAGGTTCTTGATCACCTCACCGATGGCCTGGTCCTGCTCGCCGATGGTCGAGGAGAACGACGCCGTCTGATCGAGGATGTTGTTGATGGTGCCGCCCTCGCCCTGGAAGATCGTGACGAGCGACGAGGCGATGGTGTTGACCTTCTGCGGATCCAGCGACCGGAACAGCGGCCGGAAGCCGCCCACCAGGGCATCCAGGTCCAGGGCCGGCTCGGTGCGGTCGACCGGGATGGTGCCACCCGGGGGCAGCACCTGGTTGCTGTCGCCGCGGCGCAGGTCCAGGAACCGGTTGCCGATCAGATCGAGGTAACGGATGTGGGCCGTGGTCCCCTGGTAGAGCGACAGGGACTTGTCGACGGTGAAATGCACCCGCGACCTGCTGCCACCGTCGATCAGTTCGACGTCGGTGACCTTGCCGACCTCGACGCCGTTGGCGCGCACGAACTGGTCGGCCTTCAGACCGCTGCTGTTGGTGAAGATCGCCGAGAACTCGTTGGTCCGGCTGAACCGGAACTGACCGAAGACGATGAAGATGCCTGCCGTGAAGGCCAGCAGGACCGCGGAGAAGATGGCGAGTTTGATCGCCGTGCCCTTGATGCTCATGGGTTGATCGTGTTCTCCCCGTCTTGACGACCCCAGACGTACTCCGATGCGAACGGCGATCCGAGACCGAAGTGGTTGTACGGCGCGATCGATGCGCCGGTGTCCATCACCATGTAGGGCATCGGGAGGATGTCCTTGGTGACCGTCCAGCAGCCCGGGCGTCCCATCGGACCGCCGGAGGCGTTGATCCGTGGGAGGTTGTCCGGGTACACGTACTGGTTGGCCGCACCGACGAGCTCGGTGTGGGTCACCAGCGAGTAGCCGTTGCCACCGAGGCCCTTGGCCGCGGCCGGCGCGCCGGCGGCGAATCCGCGGAACAGGCAGTCGAGCTCAGGGGCGTACTTGTCGAGCACCCGGGAGGTCGGCAGCAGGTCCTCGGCGCCGCGGACCAGGTAGGGGCCACCGCGCTCGAGGATGTCACCACCGGTGTTGCCGAGGCCGACGGCCGACATGAGGGCCTGGTCGATGGTGCCGCGCTGGTCGTTCAGCGTGCGCTCGGTGGTCACCGCGTTCTTCAGGCCGTCCCACAGATCCGGCGAGGCCTTCGAGTACACCTCGGACAGGTCGGCGAGGGCCTTGGTGTCGTGCCGGATGGTCGGCATGCGCTGGTTCAGGTCGGCCAGGATGACGTTGCCGTTGACCAGCGACTGCCCGAACTTGTCACCGAGCCCGTCCAGCGCCTGCGCGGCGGCGGTCAGCGTGGCGTTCAGTTTGATCGGGTCGACCTGCTCGGAGATCGCCGTGATCGTCTCGAACAGGGTGTTGAGCTCGGTGGTGACGCAGGCCGTGGCCGGTGTCGGGGGCGAGCACTTGGAGACGTCGATGGTGTCGCCGCTCTTGAGCCGCGCGTGCTCCGGATCGGTCGGCGAGGTGAACGAGACGTACTTGCTGCCGAAGACCGTGGTGGCCAACAGCTTGGTGTTGACGTTCTTGGGCAGCAGTTCGAGGTACTTCGGGTCGACATCGAGCTGCAGACGGGCCTTCGTGTCGTCTTCCTTGCCGACGACGTTGATCTCCTTCACGCGGCCGATGGGGACCCCGTTGTAGGTGACCTTCGAGCCCGGGTCCATCGACAGGCCGGACCGGGGCGACACCACATACAGCTTGGCCTTGGTGTCGAAGTAACCGCGGAACTGGAACCAGACCACCACCAGGACGAGGGCGGAGACCACCGCAAGGATGACGCCGACGACCTTGTACGGCGGCGTGCGGTCGGTGTTGAGCGGCGCGTGGACCTGCCCCTCGGCGACGGGCGGCTTCGGCTGTGGGTTCGTCATCGCGTCACACCGTCAGGTTGAAGTTCGGGTCGGTGCCGTACAGCGCCAACGAGAAGAGCAGGACGACAACGACATTCGAGATCAGCGACGTACGCATCGAGCGGCCCACGGCCTCGCCCACGCCGACCGCACCGCCGCTGGCGTAGTAACCGAAGTACGCGTGGTTGAGCAGCACCACCATCGACATGATGATGACCTCGAGGAACGACCACATGACGTCGTCGACCCGCAGGAACGTGTGGAAGTAGTGCTCGTACGTACCGACCGACTGGCCGTAGAAGAGCGTGGTGACCAGCTGCGCCGACAGGAACGACAGCAGGATGGCCAGCGCGTACAGCGGGATGATGACGACCATGCCGGCGATCAGGCGGGTCGACACCAGGAAGGACAGGGACTTGACGCCCATGACCTCGAGGGCGTCGACCTCTTCACTGATGCGCATGGCGCCCAGCTCGGCGGTGGCGCCGGCGCCGACGGTCGCGGCCAGCGCCGTACCGGTGACGACCGGTGCGACGACGCGGATGTTGGCGAGTGCGGCGAAGAAGCCGGTGAACGCCGCGACACCGATGTTGCCCAGTGAGGCGAAACCCTGAATGGCGATCAGTGAGCCCGCCGCCAGGGTGACGAAGCCGATGATGGCGACGGTGCCGCCGATGACGGCCATGGCGCCGGTGCCCATGCCGACCTCGGCGATCAGCCGTAAGACCTCTTTGCGGTAGAAGCGCAGCGCGTGCGGAATGTGCCCGACGGCCGTCACGACGAAGACGCCGACGTGGCCGAGGCTGGCGAGCAGGCGGCCCGGGGCGCCGCCGAATTCCCTGACGCGGGAGAAGAGCCGCGGGAATCGGCCCTGCAGAACTGTCGATGTGCTCATGTCGCTACCCGGCCTGCGTTCCGAACTTGATACCGATGGTGGTGAGCACGACGTTGACCGCGAACAGGGCGATGACGCAGAGCACCAGTGTTTCGTTCACCGCGGTACCCACACCCTTCGAGCCGCCCGCCACGGTGAGCCCCCGGTAGCAGCCGACCAGGCCGGCGATCAGGCCGAAGACGGTGGCCTTGAGAACCGAGATCACGACCTCGGGGAAGCCCGTCAGCAGCGTCAGCGTCGACACGTAGGCGCCGGCGTTGACGTTCTGGATGTACACACCGAAGAAGTAGCCACCGACCAGACCGATGATGATCACCGCGCCGTTGAGCATGAAGGCCACGAACGTGGAGGCAACCACGCGGGGCACGACCAGGCGCTCGATCGGATCGATGCCGAGCACCTCCATGGCGTCGATCTCTTCGCGGACGGTCCGGGCGCCGAGGTCGGCGCAGATGGCCGTCGAACCGGCACCGGCCACCACGAGCACCGTCACCAGCGGTCCCAGCTGGGTGACGGCACCGAGGGCGGCGCCTGCGCCGGACACGTCGGCCGCACCGAATTCACCGAGCAGGATGTTCAGTGTGAAGATGATCAGCACCGTCAGCGGGATCGAGACGGCCAGGGTGGGCAGGAACGCCACCCGGATCAGGAACCAGCACTGAAGGATGAACTCCTTCCACTGGAATGGCCGCGAGACCAGCGCCTTGAAGGTGAGGATGCACATCTTGACGAAGCCACCCACTTTTGTGAATGGCTTGTCGAGCTGGTCCTTGAGATACCCGACCAGGGAGTTGTCCGAGGCTGTCACAGACCAGCCTTCCCTTCCGGAAAGCGGCCGTTCCGCGGCGTCACGCGTGGCACGTCCCCTCCTTAGCCACTAGCACAAACTGAGTGATTTCCGTCTCGCTACTCCCGAGTAGTAAGACGGACCACAGGACTGTACCCGATACACCGCGTACCCCGTGACCCAACTGAGGGATAATTGCGTTCAGTTTCAGCAAACGCGACATGGGCCCATCCGCCCTCCACTCAGGTGGTCGAATTTCTCAGCGCGACGTCACTTGCCACGCTTACGACACACTTGTATCACCGAACCGCTCGCGGAGTTCCGTTTTAAGGACCTTGCCAGAAGGATTTCGCGGGAGTGCGTCGACAATTTCCAGCGCTTTCGGGTGCTTGTAGCGCGCCAGCCGTTCGGTCAGGAAATCGTCGAGATCCGCCAGGGTCAGGGCACTTTCGCCATCGGCGTTCGCATTGGGCGTCACAGCAACGACGGCCACCGGGACCTCGCCCCACTTTTCATGCGGGCGCCCGATCACCGCAACTTCGGTAATCGAGGGGTGCGCGGCCAGAATGTTCTCTACTTCTGCGCAGTAAATATTTTCGCCGCCGGAAATAATCATGTCCTTTTTACGATCGACGACCCAGATGTAACCCTCTTCGTCTTGGCGAACCAAGTCTCCGGAATGGAACCAACCGCCGGCGAATGCCTCGGCCGTCGCCTTCGGGTTGTTCCAATATCCCGCCATGAGGGTGGGTGCACGGTAGACGATCTCCCCGACCTCGCCCACCGGCACGTCATTCATGTTGTCGTCGACGACGCGGGCGGCCACGGTCGGGATGACCCGGCCGACCGACCCGAGCTTGCGCAGCGCGTCCTGGCTCAGCAGCATGCACGTCACCGGTGACATCTCGGTCTGACCGAACGCAGCAAAGATCTGCGTGCCCGGGAACGTCGACGCCATCTCCCTCAGAAGAGTGTCCGACGCGGGCGCCGCACCCCACGAAAGGACGCGCAAAGCCACCTTGCGCGGCTTCGCCTGCTGGGCCGCGCACACGGCCTGCCACTGCGCCGGGACCAGGAAGATCGACGAGACGCCCTCGGCCTCCAGCACGTCGAGCAGGGCACCCGGATCGAACGCGCCCAGCGGATAGATGACCGTCGGCAGACCCAGCAGCAGGCCGCCGATCATGTTTCCGATGCCGGCGATGTGGAAGAACGGGACGCCGATGAAGCCGACGTCGTTGTTGATGTCCGGCGCGATCGTGAACAGGTTCGTCATGGCCTGGCCCATGATGTTGACGTGCGTCAGCACGGCGCCCTTCGGATATCCCGTGGTGCCCGAGGTGTACATGATCAGCGCCGGGGAGTCCTCGGGGATGTCGACAGGCGCGGGTGGCGCGCCGTCCTCGGCGAGCACGTCCTCGTAGCCGAGGACGTTGCCCTCGGTGGCGCCGCCGGCGACGATCACGGTCGCCAGCGACGGTTCCAGCTCCCGCACCGCGGTGGCGACCGGGGCCAGCACCTGCTCGGTGATCACGGCTTTCGGGTCGCAGTCCCGCACCAGGTAGGCGATTTCGGGCGGGGTCATGCGGAAGTTGACCGGGACCGCGATGGCGCCGAGGACGTTGGCGGCCAGGAACGCCTCGACGTATTCGGTGCGGTTCAGCATCAGGATCAGCACACGGTCACCGAAGCCGACCCCTCGACGGCTCAGCGCGCCCGCGAGCTTGGTGACGCGTGCCTGCAGCTCACCCCAGGTGACCGTCTGCCCGACGAAACGCAGCGCGGTCCCCTCCGGCTGCATGAGGGCGTGCCGGGCGAGGTGGGTGGTCCAGTTCTGCCGGCGGGCCAGATACGGCTGCTCGAGTGCTGCGGATGACACGGTCTGCTCCTGTGTCTCGATCGGCATCGCGGCGGAATTGAAGTGATCGCGACAAACGATGCTGATATTTGATCAAATATAGTGTTGCCGCCGTCACAATAGGACGCCCGCACCATCCGGACAACCGCCGGGTGCCCCTACCCCGCCGACAAGAAGGACTGCCGTGAACGTCTCGGCGAAACCGCTACCCGGCCTGCGCCGGCGGGAACAGCTATCTGACGAGGTGGCGGCCCATCTCCGGGCGGCCATCATGTCGGGCACCCTGCGGCCGGGCACCTTCGTCCGGCTCGACGAGACCGCGGCCACGCTCGGCGTCAGCATCACGCCGGTCCGCGAGGCGCTGCGCACGCTGCGCGGTGAGGGCATGGTCGAGCTCGAACCCAACCGCGGCCACGTGGTGTCCGCGTTCACCCGCGACGACATCGCCGACATCTTCTGGCTGCAGGCGACCATCGCCACCGAGATCGCCGCGAATGCGGCCCGGCGGATCACCGAACCCGCGATCGCCGAACTCGACCGGCTCACCGACGAACTCGCCGACGCCGTCGCCGCGGGTGACGTCGAAGCGATCGCGCTGGCGGAGTTCCTGTTCCACAAGGAGTTCAACCGCGCTGCGGGCCGGACCAAGCTGGCCTGGTTCCTGCTCCACGCCGCCCGGTACCTGCCGGTCCGGATCTACGCCACCGACCCGCAGTGGGGTGCGGCGACCGTGGCCAACCACCGCGAATTGGTTGCGGCCTTGCGGGACAGGGATATCGATGAAGTCGTGCGGCAGACCCGCCGCCAGTTCGACGATGCTGCCGAACGGCTGACCGGACGGCTCGACGAACTCGGGCTGTGGCCCTCTTCGGACTAGTCGGCTAGTTCGCGGCGAGCTGCTCGGCGCGCGTCTTGAGGTTGCCGGCCAGGTGGTCCAGCGCGTCGTTGACGACCTTCTTGATCATCATCGACGGGATACCCGGCATGTCGACCTCGACGTCCATGTCGACGGTCAGCAGGGCGCTGGACCCGAGGTCGACCACGGAGAACAGCTGCTCCTGCTTGGAGAACAGGTTGCCCTGCTGCATGACGGTCTGAATCTGGCCGTCGCCCGGGTAGTAGACGGCCTGGATGTACGAGCCGTCCATGCCCTGAATCTTGGTGTCCAGGCGGAGCTGGCTGGGCCGGCCGTCGTCGTAGCGGTGCAGGATCCAGCAGCCCGTGACCTCTTCGTTCCACTGCGGGTAGGCCTCGAAGTCGGCGACGATCCCCAGGATCTGCGCTGCAGGTGCGGCAACCTCGACGGTCTTGCTCACGATCGGCATGGCCCAGAGCATATCGAGGCCGCTGTCCCGCACATCTTGCGCGTGTGTCCGTTGATCGTGAACTGACGGCGGATGTCTCTCGACATTTCTCGCCCTGGATACCGGCTCAACGCATCCGGTGCCCGTCCGGCCGTTGACCCTGAGCCGGCGCACTCCGTTACTCGAGATTGTTCGCCATCAGTGCAGAGTCAGCCGACGACGGCGGTCTCCAACAGTTCCCGGATCGGCGCCGGGATGGGGACGGGACGGCGGGTGTCGCGGTCGACGTAGACATGCACCCAGCTGCCGACTGCCGCGGGTGTGCTGTCACCGTCGGCCCACAGCCCGGTGCGGTAGGTGACGCTGCTGTTGCCCAGCCGGGTCACCGCGAGCCCGACGACCAGCTGCGACGGGAACTTCAGTTCCGCGAAGTACCGGCAGCCCGATTCGGCGACGACCCCGAGCCACGGCGCGGCCACCGGGTCGACGTCGCGCGTGGTGTTGATCCACGCGTTGATCGCGGTGTCGAAGAGCTCGTAATAGACCGCGTTGTTGAGGTGCCCGAACATGTCGTTGTCGGTCCACCGGGTCTGCACGGGCCAGTGCACCGGGAATTCCGCGGTGGTCAGTGCCTGCTCCATGTCGGCCAGTCTGTCAGGCTGGTGCCATGTTGATTCGCGGTGCCGTACTCGAAGAGATCGGGCGCGCCCGCCCCTACGCCGAATCGAAGCCGCTCACCATCAGCGAGCTGGACCTGGAGGCCCCGGGCGACGGCGAGCTGCTGGTGCGTATCGAAGCGGCCGGGCTGTGTCATTCCGATCTTTCTGTGGTCGACGGCAACCGGGTCCGCCCGGTGCCGATGCTGCTCGGTCACGAAGCGGCCGGAATCGTCGAACAGGTCGGCGGCACTTCGGATTTGGCGGTGGGGCAGCGCGTCGTCATGACGTTCCTGCCACGCTGCGGCCAGTGCCGGTCCTGCGCGACGGACGGCCTGGCACCCTGCATTCCCGGCAGCGCCGCCAACGGCGCGGGCACGTTGCTCGGCGGCGACACGCGGTTATCCCGAAGCGGTACAACGGTTCTCCATCACCTGGGGGTGTCGGCCTTTGCGACGCACGCGGTGGTGGACCGCCGTTCGGTGGTGCCCGTCGACGCCGATGTGCCACCCGTCGTCGCCTCGCTTCTCGGCTGCGCGGTGCTGACCGGCGGCGGCGCGGTGCTCAACGCCGGACAACCGAAGCCCGGCCAGACGGTGGCCATCGTCGGCATGGGCGGCGTCGGCATGGCCGCGATGCTCACGGCGCTGGCGCACGACGACGTGCGGGTGGTCGCCGTGGACCGGCTGCCCGACAAGCTCGAGCAGGCCCGCGCGCTCGGTGCGCACGATGCCGTCACCGATCCGGGAGACCTCAAGGCCGACGTGGTCATCGAGGCCGCCGGCCACCCCGCGGCCCTCGAGACCGCCATCGGCGTGACGGCCCCCGGCGGCAAGACCATCACGGTCGGACTACCGCACCCCGACGCGCGAATCTCGGTGTCGCCCTTGGCATTGGTCGCCGACGGCCGGTCACTGATCGGCAGCTATCTCGGGTCGGCCGTGCCGGCCCGGGACATTCCGCGCTTCGTCGAGCTGTGGCGGTCGGGTCGGCTGCCGGTCGAGAAGCTGGTGTCCGACACCATCTCGCTGGACGACATCAACACCGGCATGGACGCCCTCGCCGACGGCCGCGCGGTGCGGCAGATCGTGCAGTTCTGAGCTAGAACCAGGAGTCCCGCATCTCCAGCGTCGTGCGGTCCAGTGACTCCAGCAGGTCCAATTGCGGTGCGGTCTTGGGCAATTCGAACCGGAAGAAATACCGGGTCGCCTGCCGCTTGCCGTCGTAGAAGTCGCCGTCCTTGCCCGCGGCGGCCACGAACTGTTCGAGCCACAGCCACGCCACCACGATGTGGCCGAGCGCTTCCAGATAGACGTGACTGTTGGCCATCACCGCGGGAATGTCGCCCGAGCCGAACATGCCGCCGGTGACGGCGACCAGCCGCTGCCACGACGCCTCCAGGGCGCTCGCCAGCTCAGCGCCCTCGCCACCCAGTTCGCCCGCCGCGCGCACCGTCTCCGCGATGACCTGCCCCAGCGCCGCCAGGCTTGCCCCGCCTCGCTGAGTCACCTTGCGGCCCAACAGGTCCAGGCTCTGGATGCCGTTGGTGCCCTCGTGGATCGGGTTCAGCCGGTTGTCACGGTAATGCTGCTCGACGTCGTACTCGCGCGTGTAGCCGTACCCGCCGTGCACCTGGATCGCCAGGTTGTTGGCTTCCAGGCACCACTGCGAAGGCCAGCTCTTGGCAATCGGGGTCAGGATGTCGATCAGCAGGCCGGCCGCATCGGCTTCGTCGTCCGACTCCGCGCTGTGCTGCACGTCCACCAACCGCGCACAGTACAGGCCGAGCGCCATGCCGCCTTCGACATAGGCTTTCTGCGCCAACAGCATTCGTCGCACATCGGGATGCTCGACGATCGGCACCTGCGGCGTCGTCGGGTCCTTGACGTCCAGCGGACGGCCCTGCGGCCGCTCCCGGGCGTACTGCACGGATTTCAGGTAGCCGGTGTAGCCGAGCGCGACCGCACCCATACCGACGGCCATCCGCGCCTCGTTCATCATCTGGAACATGTAGACGATGCCGCGGTGCGGCTCGCCCACGAGGTAACCCACCGCGCCGTTCTCACCGCCCGGATTGAATTGCGTGTCACCGAAATTCAGCACCGTGTTGGTGACACCGCGCTGCCCCATCTTGTGGTTCAGGCCCGCGATGGCGACGTCGTTGCGCTCGCCGATCGACCCGTCGGGGTTCACCAGGTACTTGGGCACGATGAACAGCGAGATGCCCTTGGTGCCGGGAGGTCCGCCGGGCAGCTTGGCCAGCACCAGGTTGACGATGTTGTCGGTGATCTCGTGCTCGGCGCCCGAGATCCACATCTTCGACCCGAACAGCCGGTAGGTGCCGTCGTCGCGCGGTTCGGCGCGGGTGGCCACGTCGGCGAGCGACGATCCGGCCTGCGTCTCCGAGAGCGCCATGGTGCCCGAAAAGCGGCCTGCCAGCATGGGTTTGACGTAGGTCTCGATCTGCTCGGGCGTACCGAACTTGGTCAGCAGATTGGCGTTGGCGATGGTCAGCATCAGGTAACCCGACGTCGACACGTTGGCCGCGGCGATCCACGCGAACGCCGCCTGCGCGACGACGGCGGGCAACTGCGCGCCACCCACCGATTCGTCCATCGACATGCCGATCAGGTCGGCGCCGACGAACGCATCCCAGGCCTCTTTGACCTCCGGCACCATCGTGACGGTCTGCCCATCGAAGGTCGGCTCGTTGGCGTCGCTCTTCTTGTTGTGCGGCGCGAAATAGCGTTCGGCCAGTTGCTCGCTGAGGTCCAGTACCCCGTCGAAGGTCTCGCGCGAGTGATCGGCGAACCGCTTGCGGCTGGTGAGTTCGTCGACCTTCAGCCACTCGTACAGCAGGAAGTCGAGGTCCCGGCGGGACAGCAGAAGAGATTTCATCGGACCTCGGTCACCTCTCGATCGCGCTGGTCTGTGTCAGGCGCCGCCGCCGAGAGGGTCCTCGGTGCGGATCGTTTCGTCGCGGATCAGGCCGCGCAGCAGTGCCGTGCTGAATTCGACGGCGATCTCGGAGGCCGTGCGCCGGCCGTGCGGCCGCAGCCACCGGTAGGCGCCCAGTGTCATCCCGATGTAGCCCAGCGCGAGGACATGTGAGTCGCAGTCGTTGAACTCGCCGCTGGCGATGCCGCGATCGATGACGTCGCGGACGTGCTCATAGACGGTCGTCTCCGCCTTGCGGATGTAGGCGACCTGCTCCTCGGTGAACCATTCGGTGATGTACGGCCCCTCCTGGAAGTACACCGCCGCGGATTCGAGGTCGGTGGCGATGCCGGTCAGCAGCCGCCGGGTGAAGTTGAAGATGGTCTCGCGCGCTGAAGCGGTCGGGTCGTCGTGCAGGGCATCGACGGTGAAGTCGGCGGTCGACTTGTAGATGTCCCAGAGGATCAGCGACTTGCTGGCGTAGTAGTGGTACACGGTCGCCTTGTTGAGGCCGACCGCGTCTGCGACGTCATCCATGCGGGTCCCGTGATAGCCGCGGGCCGCGAACAACTTCGCGGCCACCGCCAGCAACTCCTCACGGCGCGACGAGCCGTTCGACCCGTTCGACGCAGCCGAAGCCCCCGCGGGCGATCCCGTGGCAGAACCCTTTGTCGACGACTCTGTGGACATGTCAGCTCACTCTATGCAGCCGGGCGTGCGGCCCGGGACCCAATCAACTGGTTGGCCAGTCTATGCCGTGGGATCTCGGCGGCCGATCTGCCACTCGCATCCGGGCCTCAGCAGCTAAGCTCGCGAGTAACAAGCTTGTCGGTTGGAGGTACCTGATGGATCCGAGCCCGGACTACGACGCGAGCGACGAGGTCGAGTACTTCTTCAACTGGGTCCCGTGGGGCCTGCGCGGCGTATACCCGCCCCCGGCGTACCCCCCGGTGTAACCAACCACCCGAGCATCTCACCTCACCGACCGGTGTGTTGGCGCCTTGCGTCCCACCGGTCGGAATTGTGTGTGCGCACGAACAACTAGCGCAGGTCGAGCCCTTCGACGGGAGTTACGGTAGGTCAACGGGGGCTGTATCCGCGGAGTTGACGGGGTTGGGGGATGTCCTGTGGGCCTATCGATAGCCGACATCGATAAGTGGAACCCGGACTCGCTCGATGCGGTCGGCACAGCGAGCAAAACTCGGGCAGACGCAGCGTCTCAGGCCAGCTCGCGATTGGGCAATCTGTCGGCGTTCGAGAGTTGGCAAGGCTCAAGCGCCAGCGCTGCGCGGCAGCGGACCAACGTGGAAGCGGACGGCCTGGACCAGCACAGCCGCGACGCGGCGGCAGTCGCATCGGCCGCCAAAACCGCCGCCAACGAAGTTCGGCAGACAAAGAACCAGCTCAACGATTTGAGGTCGACGCTGGGGCAGTACGGAATCACTGTCGACGCAAAGAGCAGTCGGGCGGTGCCGCCGGCGAATCTGTCTTCGCTGCCCGCGGCCACCCGCAAGCTGGTGCAGGATTTGACGCACACCGCCCAGCAGTCACTCGACAAGATTCGGCAATCAGCCGACCACGCCGACGCCCTCCTCGCCGAAGCGCTGCAGAAGCAAGCAGGACCCCGCTCCAAGGAGCCGACCGACAAGACCGACGATTCGCCCGGCAACAAGCCGGACCTGCTAATGGATGACAAGGGGTGGCAGTATCCGTGGGATCCGCCACCGCCGGCCGACTCCGCTCCCGGCGGCGGGCGCTGGGACATCGACCCGCAGCCCTACCCGAGCGGGCCGGGCGGCGGACCGCCGGTTGGACCGTTTACCCCGCCCAAGCCGTGGCACCGCGACATCAAACCCCCGATCGAAGGCGGACCCACCGGCTACCAGGACGTCGTCGGCAAAACACCGAACGGATGGGGCGTCGACCCGTCATGGCGGATGCAAGAGAATTACAAATTCCGATTGACGGGCGAAACGTTCAATGGCGCCCCCGACCACACTCGATGGGTGCAGCGCGACGGAAAATGGTATCAAGCAAAATGGGTCGACTATAACTTCGAGGCCGAGCACGTGCGTCGCGGCGTAAGCTCAACCGGGTTTTTCACTCCAAATTTCGGTTTGGGTGAATGGCATCCGATCGATATCAAAGATATCTACCGTGCGCAGGCCGATAACCCACGACTCACGATGTACGTACCCACACCGAGCGGCGGACAGGTAGTGCTCAATCCCAAGCGCCCAGGAGTGTCAGCCCCATGAGAACCCTTTTACGCACGCCCGTGCGCCGCCGAGCGGCACTACTCGTCGCTATCGCGGTAGTTGGATCGGTAATCGCTGCGGCACTGTGGATTTCACAGCGCCGCGACGCTGGCACTCCGTCAGCATCCGATTGCGGCGTCGTGGCCGATGTGGCGCAGGACTGGCGGGCCGTAGGCGAAGCCAGCAATGCCGCGGCCATGCAGCCGGGCGCTGCCGAGGACCCCGAACGTTGGGCTGCTCTTGCACATAAAAGCCGCCAGGCCGCAAATTCGGTATCCGCGCCCGACCTGAAATCCGATTTGGCTTCATGGGCCACCGGATTCGACGAATTCGCCAATATCGCGCGCGATACCGGGAAAGGCCCCGAGGACGTCCGGTTTCAGCGGTTCGTCGATAATTCCAAAAAAGTAGCCGAGGCCACGGACAAATTGCAGGCCGCCTGCCCCAAGATCGCTACGCCCCGAGCATCGAGTTCTTCGGCGGGTTGACGCGTCTCACCTGACCGTCCAGCCCTGATCGGAGATCGGCCGCATCGGAACTGAGTGGACGTTTGCCGTCCAGGAGATCCCACCGGTCGGAATCTGCGTACCCAAATCCGGGCTGATGACGTAGACATATCCAGGCAACGCCCCGGCACCGGACTTTTGGTCGCATTATGAGCGACTGCTAATTTATAAGCGATTGCTAACTGGTATAGGGGGGCAAGAGCACCGTCCCTACGTGGATGGGGGAGACTCTTGCAAGCAAACCAACACAGATCGGATCGGATTCGATGATCATCGGGATTCCCCGCGAGTCTCTGGCTGGTGAGACACGGGTTGCCGCCACTCCTGCAACTGTCGGGCAGCTGATCAAGCTCGGCTATTCGGTAGTGGTTGAGTCCGGCGCGGGTGCCGCGTCCAGTTTCTCCGACGCCGCCTATGTAGAGGCCGGCGCCGACATCGGCTCCCCCTGGGCCGCCGACATCGTGCTCAAGGTCAACGCCCCTGACGACGCCGAGATCGCGTCCCTCAAGGACGGCGCCACCCTGGTCTCGCTGATCTCCCCGGCCCTCAAGCCGGAACTGCTCGAGAAGCTCGCCACCCGCCCGATCACGGTGCTGGCCATGGACGCGGTGCCGCGTATCTCGCGCGCCCAATCCCTGGACGTGCTGTCGTCGATGGCCAACATCGCCGGCTATCGCGCCGTCGTCGAGGCCGCCCACGCCTTCGGCCGGTTCTTCACCGGCCAGGTCACCGCCGCCGGCAAGGTCCCGCCGGCCAAGGTTCTCGTCGTCGGTGCCGGTGTCGCCGGTCTGGCCGCCATCGGCGCCGCCGGCTCGCTCGGTGCCGTCGTCAAGGCCACCGACCCCCGCCCCGAGGTCGCCGATCAGGTCGCCTCCCTCGGCGGCGAGTACGTGTCCGTCGACCCCAACGCGGGTGAAGTGTCGGCCACGGGCTACGCCAAGGAAATGGGCGACGACTACAAGGCCCGCGAAGCCGAGCTCTACGCCGAGCTGGCCAAAGACGTCGACATCATCATCACCACCGCGCTGATCCCGGGCCGCCCGGCACCGCGCATCATCACCGCCGACATGGTCGCCTCCATGAAGCCCGGTTCGGTGATCGTCGACATGGCCGCGGCCAACGGCGGCAACGTCGAGGGCACCGTCAAGGACCAGGCCATCGTCACCGACAACGGTGTGACGATCATCGGCTACACCGACCTGGCCGGCCGCCTGCCCGCGCAGGCCTCGCAGCTGTACGGCACCAACCTGGTCAACCTGCTCAAGCTGCTCACCCCGGAGAAGGACGGCCAGGTCGTCCTGGACTTCGACGACGTGGTGCAGCGCGGCGTGACCGTCGTCCGCGATGGCGAGATCACCTGGCCCCCGCCGCCGGTGCAGGTCTCCGCCGCGCCGGCCGCCGCCGCTGCCGCCGCAGCGCCCGCCGTCTCGCAGGCCAAGGAGCCGATGTCGACGCAGCGTCGCCTCGGCATCACCTTCGCCGCCGCCGCGGTGCTGTTCTTGCTGATCGCCGCTTCCCCGGCCGCCCTGCAGGTCCACCTGACGGTGTTCGCGCTGGCGATCGTGATCGGCTACTACGTGATCGGGCACGTGCACCACGCCCTGCACACCCCGCTGATGTCGGTGACCAACGCGATCTCCGGAATCATCGTGGTCGGCGCGCTGCTGCAGATCGGGCATCACAACACCCCGATCACCGCCCTGGCGGCCGTGGCGATTCTGCTCGCCAGCATCAACGTCTTCGGTGGCTTCGCGGTGACCCGCCGCATGCTGGCCATGTTCTCCCGCAGCTAGAGCCTGCTGACCTAAAGAACCTTTGGAACGGATTCATGTTCAACGCAGAAACCATCACCAACGTGGCGAACGCGGCCTACGTCGTCGCCGCCCTGTTGTTCATCCTCGCTCTGGCTGGGCTGTCCAAGCACGAGACCTCCAAGGCCGGTAACGCCTTCGGTATGGCCGGAATGGGCGTCGCCCTGATCGCGACCATCGTGCTGGCCGTCAACAACAAGATCGAGCCGCTGGGCCTGGCCCTGCTGGTCGGCGCCATGGCCATCGGTGCCGCCATCGGCCTGTGGCGCGCCCGCATCGTCGAGATGACCGGCATGCCCGAGCTGATCGCCCTGCTGCACAGCTTCGTGGGTCTGGCCGCCGTGCTGGTCGGCTGGTCCGGCTACCTGCACGTCGAGCACGAACTCGACGGCCAGGGCGCCCTCGAGCTGGCCAAGGAAGGCATGCTCGGCATCCACTCCGCCGAGGTCTTCATCGGCGTGTTCATCGGTGCCGTCACGTTCACCGGTTCGATCGTGGCCAACCTGAAGCTGTCGGCCAAGATCAAGTCCGCGCCGCTGATGCTGCCCGGCAAGAACTTCCTCAACGTCGGCTCGCTGGTCCTGTTCGTGGCGCTGACCGTGTGGTTCGTCATCTCCCCGAACCTGTGGCTGCTGGTCGGCGTCACCGTCCTGGCGCTGCTGCTCGGTTGGCACCTGGTCGCCTCCATCGGCGGTGGCGACATGCCCGTCGTCGTCTCGATGCTCAACAGCTACTCCGGCTGGGCCGCGGCCGCCTCGGGCTTCCTGCTGTCCAACGACCTGCTGATCATCACCGGCGCGCTCGTCGGCTCCTCCGGTGCCTACCTGTCCTACATCATGTGCAAGGCCATGAACCGGTCCTTCATCTCCGTCATCGCCGGTGGCTTCGGTATCGAGGCCGGCCCCGCCGAGGACAAGGACTACGGCGAGCACCGCGAGATCACCGCCGAAGGCGCCGCCGAACTCCTCAGCTCGGCCGACTCGGTGATCATCACCCCCGGCTACGGCATGGCCGTCGCCCAGGCCCAGTACGGCGTCGCGGACCTGACCCGCAAGCTGCGCGAGAAGGGCGTCAACGTCCGCTTCGGTATCCACCCCGTCGCCGGCCGCCTGCCCGGCCACATGAACGTGCTGCTCGCCGAGGCCAAGGTGCCTTACGACATCGTCCTGGAAATGGACGAGATCAACGACGACTTCGACGACACCGCCGTCGTGCTCGTCATCGGCGCCAACGACACCGTCAACCCGGCCGCGTCCGAGGACCCGGGCAGCCCGATCGCCGGCATGCCGGTGCTCACCGTCTGGAACGCCGACAACGTCATCGTGTTCAAGCGCTCCATGGCCTCGGGATACGCCGGCGTGCAGAACCCGCTGTTCTTCCGTGAGAACACCCAGATGCTGTTCGGCGACGCCCGCGACCGCGTCAACGACATCCTCGCCGCGCTGTAGCGCTACACACGAAAATGCCTCCAATCCCGATGGATTGGAGGCTTTTTCGTGTCGGTGCCGGACACAATGTGCGGCTGTGAGCGCCGTGATGCAAAATAGCGACACGGCGAAGCTCACAGCGTCACATTGTGTTCGCGCCTTGCGCCGGCGCGGGCCGCCGGGCACTCGTCAGCGGACGAAATCGCCTATCGCCGCGAGGAACTGGTCCGGCTTCTCGACCATCGGGCTGTGGCCGGAACCCGCAATGAGGTGCGGCGGCAGGCCCGCGGCGGTGTAGCGCGCGACGTTCGACGCCGTCGGCGTCAGGACGTCCTTGTCGCCCCACAGCACCAGCACCGGCTTGCCCAGCTCCTTCAACGTCTCCACCACGGGCCGGCCGGGGTCTTTCGAGTCGCACACCCCCGCGTAGTTGAGCTGTTTCAGGGACCGGAATGCCAGCGCCGGAACGGGGTAGTCGGCGGCAAACCCGGTCTGCAGCGAGCTTTCGCTGATCGCATCGACGCCGCGGAAGCGGTCCAGCGCGGGCCCGATGACGGGCCAGCACAGCATCCTGCCGAGCAACGGCATCTCGACCAGATCTTCGCCGGCGGGAGTATCGGAAACCGCAACGCGCTCAACCATTTCCGGGTACTTGGTGGCGAATGCGGCAGCCACCTCGCCGCCCATCGAATGCCCCACCAGTTCGGCGTGCCGGACACCCAGCGCCTCGAGCGCGCGATGGACGGCCGCGGCCTGACCGTCGGCGTGATACGGCGCGGCATCGGTCGGCGCCTCGGAGCCACCATGCCCGACGAGGTCGACGGCGATCACCCGCTGATGGGCCGCCAGGGCCGGGGCGACCTTCTCCCACCATTCGATGGACGCCGAATATCCGTGCAGCAGAACGATTGCCCGGTCACCGGGCGGCCCGTACTCGCGGACGTTCAGGTCTGGGCCGTCGAGTGTGAGCACGTGGCCCCCGGCGAATGGTTCCGCAGCGCGACCGGTGTGGTCCGCCACCACGGCGTTGACGACCAAGGCCACCACCGCTGCGGCCAGCAGACCGACCAGGATGCGCAGTTTCATGGCGTGACGCTACCGCCGCGGGCCCCTCCCAGCGACGAATTATCTAGTGCCACCCAGCTCGCGCTCGGGGGGCGACGTCACTGTCACCCGAGTTCCGCCGCCGACCGCGGAGTCGACGAGCATCGAGCCGCCCATCGCGTCGAGCCGCGCCAGCAGCGAGCCCAGCCCGATGTGCCCGTCGGCCACGTACCGTGACACCACACCGGGGTCGAACCCGACGCCGTCGTCAGCGACGGTCAGGACGACGCGATCGCCTATGCGGCCCAACCGCACCGACACCGTCGTGGCCTGTGCATGCTTGCCGATGTTGGTCAGCAGCTCGCGGGCCGCCCGGTACAGCAGCTGCTGCGAATCCGGCATACCTACCTCCTCGAGGTCGGCCCGCACCTCGATCCGGCCGCGAGATTCGAACTGCCGCACCAGTTCCCGCACCGCCGGCGTCAACCCGAGCTGGGCGAGCACCTGCGGATGCAACTCGGTGACCGTCGACCGCAATGCCGTCGCCGTGTCTTCCAGCGCGGCGTAGACCGCGTCGAGTTCCGGCCCGGGGGTCCGCTCCCGGACCTCATCGAGCTGCAGCCGGGCCGCCAGCAGCGTCTGCAACGGGCCGTCGTGCAGCCCTTCGGCGACCTCCCGGTTGTGCCGCTCGTCGGACTGCATGGCCTCGGAAACCAATTGGCGACGCACCTCTTGTAGGGCCTGCACGCGCTCCTGTCGACGCACCAACACGCAGCACAACACAGTGGTGGCCACCGCCAGCCACACGAGAAAGCCGAAGTGCGTGTAGACCATGTTCGGCAGGCCCATGCGGTCGTCGTGTTTGGAGTAGAAGATCCAGACCGCCAGATAGCCCGTGGCAGTGAGGGTGCCGATCGCCGCGGTCATCAGCGGACGGTCCTGGAACGCCACCGAGATCGGCAACAGGAAGAAGACGGGCAGCAGGGCCGCGGTCGCGCCGCCGGACACCAGGCACAGCGCCAGGATCACCACCAGGTCGATGCCGGTCGATGCCCAGTCTGCCCAGCGCGGCACGGGTCCGCGTAGCACCGCCACCAGCCAGATCACCGCGGCGACGGCATACAGGCCCAGGATCACGGCGTACAGCTCGGGCAGCCAGTGGTCGACTTCCCAGATCCACACCAGGACACCGATCAGCGCGATCAGCGGGAGCCGTAGCCCGGCCGAAATCCGCACTGGTTCGGCAGCCAGGTACTCCCCGATCCGGCTGAGCATCGGCCTCACGTCAGTCCAGTAGCTTTCGACGCATCGCCTCGGCCACGGCCGCCGCGCGGTCCCCGACGCCGAGCTTCTCGTAGAGCCGCTGCACATGGGTCTTGACCGTCGACGGCGCCAGGTACAGCTCCTTGGCCATGGCGGGAATGGTCGCCCCCTTGGCGATCAGCTGCAGCACCTCGCGTTCGCGCGGGCTCAGCACCGGGGCGTCCGGCTCGGCCCGCCGACGGATCTCACCCGCGAGCCCGGCGGCCAGGCTCGGCGCGACGACGTCGCGGCCCTTCGCGCATTCGAGGATCGCGTTGACCAGCTCGCTACGTGTCGACTCTTTCGGCAGGAAGCCGGCCGCGCCTTCCTGCAGGGCCCGGTAGACGATCTCCGCCTCGTCATGCGCGGAGAGCAGCAGCACCCGTGTCGGCAGGCCGTCGCGCAGCACCGCTGCCGCCACCTCGGTGCCGTCCATGCCGGGCATGCGGTAATCCAGGAGGGCGACCTGAGGCTTGTGGGTGCGGATGGCCTCCAACGCCGACGTGCCGTCGTCGGCTTCGGCCAGCACCTCGATGGCGCCACTCGCCGTCAGGGCGCGGACGACGCCGTCGCGAAACATCGGGTGGTCGTCACCCACCACCACGCGAACCCGTTCGTCGTTCATGCCGTCAGCGTCGCACGGCAACCAGCGAAAAGTAACTCCGATCGCAAATTGACGGCCGCGTGTCCCCCGATCAGGGGACACGGGAATCCTCCGACAACTCGGCCGATTACCCGATACCCGCGGGCTCCGCAGCCAGGCACTCTTGAGTCATCACCGGAACACACCGGAGCAAGACACGAAAAACCCACTGACACAGGAGAATTCACATGAGCAGCACAGCCCGCACCTTCGGCCTCTCGATCATCGCCGCCGGCGTTCTCGGCGGCTCGGCACTCGGCCTGGCCGGTGCTGCCGGCGCCACGACCCTCGGGCCCGATGTCCGTCCGCCGGCCATCGTCGCCACCCCGTCGATCACGGCTCCGCCCGCCGGCATGCCGCTGCCCGGCGTGTTCTGGCACCACGGCATCTACCGCGTCTCAGCCCTGCAGGGCCGCTGACCGCCTGAACCCGGATTCCCTCCCCGAAGTCGTCGCGGGGAGGGAATCCGCTGTTGATCTGCGATGTGACTGAGCTGACGGTTCACGCTTCAGCCTGAGTTCGGCCCTCGCTGGCTGACCCTGCCGGTACCAGGATCACCGCGGTGACCCAAACCTCCGGCGAGTGCCGTCATCGTGGATGTTGTGCCGGAAGCGAGACGAAAGGAGCGCCGCACATGCAGATCAGGTGCCCTATCGAGTTCCCTGTCGTCCGGACGTTGGCTCACGACCCGAATGCCCCGACCGTACTTCTCATTCACGGTTTCCTCGACGACCTGACCGTGTGGGATGGCGTGATCGACGGCCTGGGCGACAAAGTCGCGACCGTGCGCTACGACCTGCCGGAGTTCGGTCGTCGCGCCGGAACCGCCAGGGACACAAGCGCCATCACGTTGGAATCGCTCGCCGCCGAGGCGGGCGCCGTCATCGACAGCATCGCCGGACCGGTCATCGTGGTCGGCCAGAGCCTCGGTTCGCAGATCGCCGAGCTGGTCGCGGCCGCGCATCCCGATCGGGTCTGGGGCTTGGTGCTGCTCACCCCAGTTCCGTTGGGCGGCACCCGCTTACCCGGCGGCGTGGTCGCGCAGTTCCACGCTATCGACGGCGACAGTGCCGCGCAGCGCCTCTCGCGGGCGGCGATCTCCCCCCATCTCACCGACGCCCAGCTCGACCGGCTCACCGACATCGGCAGGCACCTGGTGCCGGGCGTCGCCGGCCATTACGTCGACGTGTGGAACGACGGCGCGGCCGACGCGCCCGCCGCCAGCGCATTCCCGGGCGCGGTGCTCGTGATTCGCGGCGGCGCAGACGGTTTCGTCACCGGCGAGCTTGCCGACGCCATCGCCTCGCGTTTTGGTCGGCCAGACGTCCGCACCATCGAGTCCGGCGGTCATTGGCTGCATGTGGAATTCCCGGACGCCGTCGCGGCGATGATCCTGGACTTCGCGGACTCCGACCTGTCACCACGTGTGGGCGTCGATGACATGCTTCACGGTCGCGAGTGATCGAGCCAGGACGTCGATCTGCACCGAACCCAACGCCACCCGGATCGCGTGCGGCGGGTTCTTGGTCATGGCGAAGGGTTCTGCGGTGGACACCGACACCGTTTCGCGCAGCAGATCGGTCGCCACTTGATCGGCGCGCGCCTCACCGGGCAGCGGAAGCCACAGGAAGTACGAAGACGGATTCCCCACGACGTCCAGTCCGGACAGCACTTCGCGCGCGACCACCTGCCGATGCCGGGCGTCGGCTCGCTTGTCCGCTTCCAGCCGGGTGACGGTGCCGTCATTGAGCCAACCGGCGGCAATCGCGGTGACCAACGGTGGTGTGTTCCACGTCGTCCCCCGGATCGCGCGTTCGAAGGCACCGATGAATTGTGCTGGCGGAACCACGAATCCGATGCGCAGGCCGGTGGCCACACTCTTCGACAGCCCCGACACGTAGACGGTCAGTTCCGGGGCGAGTACCGCCAGCGGTGCGGGCGGGCGATCGACCAGATATGCGTACGACGCGTCCTCGATGATCGTCACACCGTGCCGGCGCGCGATCCCGACGAGGGTCTCGCGGCACGGTGCCGGTGTCACCCAGCCGAGCGGGTTGTGCAGCGTCGGCATGGTGTAGATCGCCCGGACCGGCCGCGTACGGCACAGCTCCTCGAACGCATCGAGATCGGGTCCCTCGTTCCCGGCAGGAAGTGGCGCCATCTCGAGCCGGAGCACCTGGGCCAGCACCTTGAAGCCGGGGTAACTCAGGGCATCGACGGCCACCACGTCGCCGGGTTGCAGCATCGCCAACGCGGTGACCGCCAGCCCGTGCTGTGCGCCACTGACGATCAACACGCGTTCGGCCGGGACGCTCAGGCCGCGTCGCTCCAGATGCAGTGCGGCCGAGGCCCGCTCGTGCAGCCGCCCAGCGTGCGGCTGGTACCGCAACAGGGCGTCGAGATCACCCGACGAGGCCAGGCCCCGCAACGCATTTCGCAGCTGGTCGGCCTGTCCCGGAACCGAGGGATAGTTGAAGTTCAGATCCACGACATCGTCGGCGAATGCCCGCTCCGAAACGTCGTCGCGGAGCGGGAGCGACGATTCCCGGACGAAAGTGCCCCGGCCGGCTTCACCGCTGACCAGTCCCATCTCGGCGAGTTCGGCGTAGACGCGGGTCGCGGTGACCAGCGCCAGCCCTTCACGCGCGGCGAGTTCGCGGTGGGTCGGCAGCCTTGCGCCGGGAGGGATCACGCCGGCGCGGATGTCGGCAGCCAGCGCGTCCACGACGGCTTTGTACCGAGCCCGACCCATGCCCGCATTGTATGCATGACAATTTGTTGATCGTATTGAATTGGCGACCCTAGGCTCGGATCATGCACATCGCCATCCTCACCTTCGACGGCTACAACGAACTCGATTCGCTGATCGCACTGGGCGTTCTCAACCGAGTCCGCAAGGCGGACTGGCGCGTGTCCATCGCCAGCCCAAGCCCTCGAGTCGGTTCGATGAACGGCGTCGTCATCGAATCCCACATCGATCTGGAACAGGCGTGCACCGCCGATGCGGTCATCGTCGGCAGTGGCATTCGGACTCGCGAGGTGGTCGCCGACCAGTGTTTGATGGCGCGCCTGAAACTGGACCCGTCCCGGCAACTGTTGGCTGCACAGTGCTCGGGCACGTTGGTCCTCGCCAAACTCGGCCTCTTGGACGGAGTTCCGGCGTGCACCGACTCGACGACCAAGCCCTGGGTGCAGGCCGCCGGAGTGGACGTTCTTGACCAACCGCTGTTCGCCAAGGGCAACGTCGCGACGGCCGGCGGCTGCCTGTCGTCCGCGTATCTGGCGGGGTGGCTCATCGCCCGTAGCGAGGGCGTCGACGCCGCTGTCGAAGCCCTGCGCTACGTGGCACCCGTTGGCGAGAAGGACGACTACGTCGCCCGTGCACTGCGCAATATCACGCCGTACCTCGACCGCGCGACAGCTGCCTGAGCACGCAGGCGCTACCGGTCCTGCATATCGAGCACAACGCGGAAACGCGCGTCCCCGGACATCATGCGCGCGTAGGCCTTCGGTGCTTCGTCGAACGGCAGGACCTCGGTCATCGCGGCAACCCCGTGCGCGGCACTGAAGTTCATGCCGTCCTCGTTTTCGACGGGGGTGCCGGTGAGGCTGCCGACGATCGATCGGCTGGCGGTGACCAAATCCACGGTGTTCACCGGAATCGGGTCTCCGGCGACACCCACGACGATCAGCTGGCCGCGCGGCTTCAGTCCGGCCAGCAGCGGCGCCATCGACGAGCCGCTCGACGCCGTGGCCACGACGGCTTCAGCGCCGCCGAGTTCCTGCAACGCCTCAGCGGGATCGGTTGCCGCACTGTCGATGTAGTGGTCGGCGCCGAGCTCGGCGGCCAGCGCGGCCTTGTCGGTGCCCCGGGCGATGGCCGCAACCCGGTAGCCGAGCTTGCGGGCGTACTGCACGCCCAGATGTCCCAGACCGCCGATACCCTGCACGGCCACAAGCGAATCCGGCGCCGCATGGACCAGCTGCACAGCGTTGTAGGTCGTGATGCCGGCGCACAGCAGCGGCGAGGCGGCCACGGAGTCGATTCCCTCGGGGATGCGGACCAGTCCGCTGGCCCGGGCATACGCCACCTCGGCATAGCCACCGTCGGTGTTGGTGCCGAACCAGGGCTGATCGTTGCAGTTGACGAAATCACCACGGCGGCAGGATGAACAGACGCCGCAGTGGCCACCGAGGAAGCCGACGCCGACGCGGTCACCGACGTGCCAACCGGTGACGTCGGCGCCGATGGCGTCGATGACGCCCACGGCTTCATGACCGGGTATCACAGGCAGGTGCGGGTCGGGCCGCTGGCCCTCGACGGCGAGGACGTCGCTGTGGCACACCCCGCAGCTCTGTACGCGGAAGCGCACCTGACCCGGAGGTGGCTCGAGCAAGGGCCGCTCCACCAGCTCGAAATGGGCCTGGCCAGTCACCTGAAAGGCGCGATACGTAGACATTCGTTTTCCTCTGATCGAATTCAGTTGCCACTCGGCGGCACGGCGGGCTCCGTGGTGGGGAGATTTCGCCTCACACAGCGCCGGATACCCCGGACACCATTCCGGCCCACGGCCCGCCAGTCCGTCCCCGCGACTCCTGGTAGTGACAGGGCCACCTTCGGCGGACGCCACGCCGCGACGGGTTGTGTTGCATAGGAGGCAACGGCGGCGAAAGGCCTCAGATGACAACAGATCTGCTGAGCTCGGTGTTGGAAGCGCACGGCGGGCTGGACCGGTGGCGCAGTCTGAGCTCTGTGGAGGCGACCATCGTCACCGGTGGCAAACTGTTCGGCATCAAGGGACTGCCGCAGGACCCGGCGCCACGACGGATGTCCGTTGCGACGCAACGCCAGTGGGCGTCGGTGCGGCCGTTCGGCGCACCGGATCAGCGCACCGACTTCACCCCGGCTCGCGTCGCCATCGAGAAGCTCGACGGCCGGGTGGTGGCCGTGCAGACGGATCCGCGAACAACTTTCGCCGACCACGAGCTGAGCACACCGTGGAATCCGTTACAGCGGGCCTACTTCAACGGCTACGCGTTGTGGATGTACCTGACCACGCCGTTCTTCATGGCACTGCCGGGCATGGACGTCACCGAAATCGAACCCGTCCTCGATCACGGCGAGCGGTGGCGCGGCCTGCGGGTGCGCTATCCCGATGGCTTCGCCAGTCACAGCCGGGAGGAGGACTTCTTCTTCGGCAGCGATTTCCTCATCCGGCGCCATGACTACCGCGTCGAGATCGCCGGCGGGTTCGCCGCCCACCATTATGTCAGTGAGATCGTCGAAGCCGACGGCATCATGGTGCCGACACGGCGCCGCGCCTACCGGTGCGACGCCGCCGGCCGACCGCTGGCCGACGAGCTCATGGTGGCCATCGACCTCAGTGACGTCCGCGTTGTTCCCGAGGAGTGGGCCGCGCTTCCACATGTCTAACCAAGTGGCTTATCGTGGCGGTCATGGACTTCGCGTTGTCGGCAAAAGCGCAGGATTACCAGCACAGGCTCACCGAGTTCATGACCGAGCGCGTGCTGCCGGCCGAGGCCTCCTACCACGCCTACCGCGAGGAGAAGGGCCCGAAGGACCACACGGTGCCGCCGGTGGTCGAGGAACTCAAGATCGAGGCCCGCAAGCGCGGCCTGTGGAATCTGTTCCTGCCGTCGGAGTCGGGGCTGACCAACCTGGAGTACGCGCCGCTGGCCGAGATTTCCGGCTGGAGCATGGAGATCGCGCCCGAGGCCATCAACTGCGCCGCCCCCGACACCGGCAACATGGAGACCCTGCACCTGTTCGCAAACGAGCAGCAGCGCAAGCAGTGGCTCGATCCGCTGCTGGGTGGTGAAATCCGCAGTGCCTTCGCCATGACCGAGCCCGCGGTGGCGTCGTCCGATGCCCGCAACATCGAGACGACGATGCTGCGCGACGGTGGCGACTACGTCATCAACGGCCGCAAGTGGTGGATCACCGGGGCCGCGGACCCGCGCTGCAAGATCCTGATCGTCATGGGCCGCACCAACCCTGACGCGGCCTCGCACCAACAGCAGTCGATGATCCTGGTCCCGGCCGACACCCCCGGCGTGGACATCCAGCGCTCGCTGCCGGTGTTCGGGTGGCAGGACCAACACGGGCATTGCGAGATCGTCTTCGACAACGTCCGCGTGCCGGCCGAGAACCTGCTGCACGAAGAGGGTTCCGGTTTCGCCATCGCGCAGGCGCGGCTGGGGCCGGGTCGCATCCATCACTGCATGCGTGCACTCGGTGCCGCCGAGCGCGCGCTGGCCCTGATGATCGAGCGGGTGTCCACGCGCGTGGCGTTCGGCAAGCCGCTGGCCGAGCAGGGCGTGGTGCGCGAGTCGATTGCCAAGTCCCGCAACGAGATCGACCAGGCCCGGCTGCTGTGCGAGAAGGCCGCCTGGACCATCGACCAGCAGGGCAACAAGGCCGCCCATGTGCTGGTGTCGCAGATCAAGTCGGTGGCCCCGCAGGTCGCGTGCGACGTGATCGACCGCGCCATCCAGGTGCACGGCGCCGCCGGTATCTGCGACGACGTACCGCTGGCCCGGCTCTATGCCTGGCACCGCGCCATGCGCCTGTTCGACGGGCCCGACGAGGTGCACATGCGCACCATCGCGCGGGCCGAACTCGGTCGCGAGAAATCGGCACTGGCGGCCGCGGCGTTGGGGCAGTGATGCGGTCCACTGGTCTGGAACTCGCCGGCGCCTGGAACTTCCGCGACGTCGCCGAAGAGACGGGCATCGCCCCCGGCCGGCTGTTCCGCTCCAGCGAGCTCAGCGGGCTCGTCGAAGACGGCCGTAAAGCGTTGCAGCACTACGGCATCACCGACGTAGCCGACCTCCGGTCGCTGCGTGAGGTCGAGCGCCGCGGCCCAGGCCAGGTGCCCGACGGCGTCGCGATCCACCTGCTGCCGTTCCACGAGCTGGCCGCGGCAGGCACCGATACCGCCGAGGCACCGCACGAGAACGCCTTCGAGAAGATGATGACCGCGAAGCCCGATGACGAGGACGTCGCCGTCGCCGCCGGTCGCTTCATGGTCGAGGAGTACCGCCGCTTCCCCACCCTGCCCGGCGCGCATCTTGCGATACGCCAGGTCATTTCGATGCTCGCCGACTCGCGGCCGGTGATCGCGCACTGCTTCGCCGGCAAGGATCGCACCGGCTTCACGGTGGCGACGGTGCTGGGGGCCGTCGGCATCGAGCGTGACGCGATCCTCACCGACTTCCTGCGGAGCAACGACGCCGTACCGCAGCTGCGCGAAGGCATCCTCGAGACCATCCGGACCCGGGCCGGTGAGACTGCCGAGGTCGTGACGTTCGCCGAAGCCCGGCTCACCGAAGAGGTGCTCGGCGTCCGCGAGGAGTACCTGGACGCGGCCCTGGCCGTCGTCGAAGCCGAGTATGGTTCGCTATCGAATTACCTTGCCGCCATTGGTGTTACCGATGAGCAGGTGAGGCGGTTGCGGACGGTGCTGAGGGGCTAGGTCGGGTTCGCCTGTTGCGCGGTGAGTGTCACTCGGACCTCGTCGGCCACTTTCATCGCGCCCATCAACATCGAGAACTGCTTGATGCGATGGTCGCTGTGCCGTACCACCGCCTCACCGGTGATCCGCAGGTCCGCGTCGTCCCCCACCGCGTGGACGACGACGCTCTGCTCGCGGCTCTGACCGCTGAGGTCCAGGGTCCCGACAAGCCGCCACGAGTCGCCATCCCGCTCGATCGACGACGAGCGGAACGTCGCCCGCGGAAAGCGCTTGGCCTGCAACGTCTTCAGCGCATTGTTGCGAACCAGTGTCTTCTCGGCACCCGACAGCGGCGTCATACCGCCCTCGCCCGTCAGCACGTCCAGCGAGTCCAGGTCGACGGTCACCTCGACCGCAACGGGTTCGTCTCCGTCCACGTCCACGGTCGCCGCCCACGATCGCATCGCGATGGTCAACCGGTGTCCCATCCGCGCCGCACTGCCGGTGACGCCGGTGTGCAGGAGCAGCTCACCGGCCGACGCGTCGAAAGTCCGTCTCTCTGCGCTCAACTACCGACCACCAATCCCGTCACCCACGCCGCCGCGGCCAGCAGCGCGGCCGTCAACTCCACCCCCATGGCCAGTGCGACACCTTTGATGGCGTGCTTGGTCGACGTCCAGGCCCGGCTGGTGTCCCGCAGCGCCGAGTACTCGGACAGGTAGACGCCCAGTACGAAGCCCAGGGCCAGGCCCAGCACCGGGATCACGAAAAACCCGATGACGCCGAGGATTCCGCCGACGACAAGGCTGCGGGTGGACACGTCGGCGCGACGCATCCGGCGCATCGGCCAGAGATATTTGATGACCTCACCGGCCAGGAACAACGCCGCCGCCACACCGAGCACCACCCATGACGTCGCGGTGTGGACGGCCACCGCCCACACCGCGATCGCCAGGAACACGAGCAATCCACCGGGCAGTACCGGCACCACGATGCCGACCAGGCCGATCGCGATGACCAGCGCCACCAGCACTGTTCCCAAGGTGTTCACTTACGGCTCCAGGACAGCCTTGCCGTGAATCTTGCCGTCTGCCAACGCCTGCAGGGCGGCGGCACCGTCGGACAACGCGAAGCGCATCGGCTCCGGCGGCCGCAACCCGGCCTCGACCAGCTTCGCCAGGCCCGCCCCGACCTCGGCGGCCGAACCGGGCACCTGGCGGATGAACTCGCCGTACCCGACACCCACGACGCTGATGTTGCGCAGCAGCAGCCGGTTCACCTTCACCGACGGGATGCCCTGTCCGGCAGCGAAACCCAGCACCAGCAGGCGACCCTCGGGCGCCAGCACCCGAATCGCTTCATCGAACGCCTCACCGCCGACCGGGTCGACCACCAGGTCCACTCCCCGACCGTCGGTCGCCGCCAGCGCGGCTTCGCGCCAGCCGTCGGCCAATGGCAGCACCACGTCGGCACCGACAGAGGCCACGAAGTCCAGCGCCTCGACCCGGTGCACCATGGCGATCACCTTGGCGCCCATGGCCTTTGCGATCTGGATGGCCGCGACCCCGACGCCACCGGCCGAGCCCAGCACCAGCACCGTCTCCCCCGCCAGCAGCTTGCCGCGGCGAGCGAGCGCGAAGTACATGGTGTAGTAGTTGCCGAGCAGGCAGACCGCCGTGGCGTCGTCCAAGCCGTCGGGCGTCGGGATCACCGAATCCGGCAGCGCCAGCGCGCGCTCGGCGTAGCCGCCCATCATGGTGAACGCCGAAACCCGCTGGCCGGCAACGAAACCAGAACTCTCCGGCGCCGACCGGACGGTACCTGCCACCTCCATGCCGGGGGTGAACCCGGGTGGGAGCTTGAGCTGGTACTCGCCGCGGATCAGCAGCAGGTCGGGAAAGCAGACGCCGGCCGCACCGACATCGATGACGACCGCATTGCCCGAGGGGTCTGCGGCGTCATCGACATCGGTGTAGGCGAGGCCCGATGGACCCGTCAGCGACTGTGCGACAAGCGCTTTCACCTATCAGCCGAGCGCGAACGAAGCAGCCTTGGCGGCCGACAGGTCGGTGATCTCGCCCCACTTGGCGGCCACCTCGTCAACGCTGGGCACGTGGTCGAAGGTGACACCGTCGTTCTGGAACAGCGCGGTGCGCTGCACCTTGCCGCCGCCGACGATGAAGATCGAGCCCGTCTCGGGCAGCTCCTCGCTGCACAGCTGCGCCACCACCGGCGCCACGTACTCCGGCGACAGCTTGGCGAAGACCTCCGGCGGCACGATGTCCTCGGTCATGCGGGTCGCGGCGATCGGCGCGACGGCGTTGAGCTTGATGTTGTACTTGGCGCCTTCCTGGGCCAGCGTGTTGATCAGGCCGACCAGGCCCAGCTTGGCGGCGCTGTAGTTGGCCTGACCGAAGTTGCCGAACAGACCACTGGTCGAGGTGGCGACCACGACGCGGCCGTAGGCGTTCTCGCGGAAGTGCGGCCAGGCGGCACGGATGACGTTGTAGCCGCCGTAGAGGTGCACCTTGAGCACGATGTCCCACTGCTCGGCGGTCATCTTGTGGAAGGTGCCGTCGCGCAGGATGCCCGCGTTGGACACCACACCGTCGATCTTGCCGAACGCCTCGATCGCGGTCTTGACGATGTTCTCGGCGCCCTCGGCCTCGGCCACCGAGTCGTAGTTGGCGACGGCGCGGCCGCCGGCGGCCTTGATCTCCTCGACGACCTGGTCGGCCATGTTGTGGCCGGCGCCGGTGCCGTCGCGGGCGCCGCCGAGGTCGTTGACCACGACACAAGCGCCTTCGCGGGCCAGCGTCAGCGCGTATTCACGACCCAGGCCGCCTCCGGCTCCGGTGACGGCAATGACGCGATCCTGCACTCCGGGCATGGGTTTCCTCTCATGGAACAGAAATTGGACAGCCCGCCCCATCTATTTTCGGGTGGGGCCACCCCTTGTGTATACGGCGACCGGCTGACCGCCGTGCCGCCGGGTCTGCGATCTCTAGAAGAACTTGCGCGCGATCTTCCACGCCTTGTCGGTGTACGGCGGGTAGATGAGCTTGCCCAGGTCGGGCCGCGTCGGCTTGGTCATGACCGACTTCGCGTGGCTGAACTCCAGGAAGCCGTAGCGACCGTGGTAGGCGCCCATGCCGGACGGTCCGACGCCGCCGAACGGCAAGCGCGCCGTCGAGACCTGGAAGATCAGATGGTTGACCAGCATGCCGCCGGCCGGGACCTCACGGATGAACCGCTCGCGGACGGCCTTGGCCTTGGTGAACAGATACGCCGCCAGCGGCTTGGGCCGGGCGTTGACGAACGCGATGGCGTCATCGAGCGAGTCGACGGTGATCACCGGCAGGATGGGCCCGAAGATCTCCTCGGTCATGACCGGTGCGTCGAGCGGCGGGTCGACCACGACGGTCGGCTGGATGGTGAGCCGGGCCGGGTTCGTGCCGCCACCGGTGACGACCTCGCCACCCGTGCCGAGGTAGCTACTGAGCCGGTTGAACTGCCGCTCTGTGACGATCGGCAGACCGTCGGCATCGTCGGCGGTGAACGCCACGACGGCGTCCCGGATCTTGGCGACCAACTCGTCACGGATGGGCTTCTCGGCCACCACGTAATCCGGCGCGACGCAGATCTGGCCCGAGTTGATCACCTTGGCGAAGGCGATGCGCTTGGCGGCGACGTCGATGTCGGCGTCGGCCGCGACGATCACCGGGCTCTTGCCACCGAGCTCCAGCGTCACCGGCGTCAGGTGCTCGGCTGCGGCGGCCATGATCTTCTTGCCGATCTCGGTGCCACCGGTGAACATGATGCGGTCCAGGCCCTGCGCGATCAGCTCCTGGCTGACCATGCCGTCGCCCTCGACCACCGCGATCGCCGAGGTGTCCAGGTACTTCTCGACCAGTTCCACCATCAGCCGCGACGAGGCCGGGGCGAACTCAGATGGCTTGAGCACCACCGTGTTTCCCGCGGCGATGGCACCGACCAGCGGGCCCAGCGTGAGGTAGAACGGGAAGTTCCAGGCGCCGATGATCAGCACCGTGCCGTAGGGCTCGTACTCGACCCAGCCGCGGCCGGGCAGCTGCGAGCGCTCCAGCAGGCGGTAGCGACGTTTCGCCCACTTGTGCAAGTTCTTGGCGGCGTCCTTGGCCTCGGCGATGGTGCCGACGCTGTCCGCGAGCCAGGCCTCGAATGGCTTGCGGCCGAGATCGGCCTCCAGCGCCTTGGCGATGGCCGTCTCGTTCTCCTCCATCGCCTGGGCCAGCGCAAGTAGCTGGCGCTTGCGCCACTGCAGGTCACGGGTGCGCCCGGTCGCGTAGGTCTTGCGGAGTCCGGCGACAACCGCCGGGATGTCAGCAGCTGTGTGGCCGACAGATACAGCGGAATCAAGGGTCATGACATACGTCCTTACGTGAGCCAGGCAACACCGGAATCCTAACCAACCAGCCGGTTGGTTTGAAGGGTCAAGTCCTCGGTATCAGCCCTTGTGCGCGGTCACGAAGGTGGAAAACGCCTTGTCATCAGTGGTATCGACCTGCACCCAACGATTCAGCCGGCGCATCTCCTCCTGCGAGGTGACCGACGTCGACGTCCAGCCATGCGAATCCAGCCACTCGGCCACATCGGCGCGGTCGGGGTCCTCGTACATCAAATCCTGCACGTTCATGACCTGACCCATGCCGAACTGCCCGGCGAGCTTGTCGAACCGGTCCCGCATCCGCTGGCGGCGTTCGGCGGCGTGCTCGCCGACCGTCTCGACCGAGATGCGGCTACCCGGCGCGCTCAGCGCCGTGATGTTCTCGAAGAGGCGGTCCTGCGCCTCGGCCGGCAGGTACATCAGCAGCCCTTCAGCCAGCCAGGCGGTCGGTGCCGAATCGTCGAATCCCGCTTCCCGCAACGCTTTCGGCCAGTCATTGCGCAGGTCGATCGGCAGCTGATGCAGTGCTGCCGCCGGCGTCGCGCCGTGGGCCCTGAGGGTCTCGTCCTTGTACTCGAGCACCTTCGGCTGATCGATCTCGAAGACCGTCGTGCCGGCCGGCCAGTCCAATCGGTAGGCGCGCGAATCCAGCCCGGACGCCAAGATCACCACCTGGCGGATGCCGGCCGCCGCGGCATCGGCGAAGTAGGCGTCGAAGAAGTGCGTGCGCACCGCCTGGTAGTTGCCCATGTGCTCGAGGACCGCGGCCACCTCGGGGTCGGCCCCGGCCATCCGGTTGTTGAAGTCGGCGTCGAGGATCGTCTCCCACACACCGGTTCCGGCGCCGGCCACCAGGATTTTCGCGAACGGATCGCGGATCAGCGCGTCATCGCGTTCGGTTTCCCCGGCGCGGGCGGCGGCCACCATCACCGCCGTCGCGCCCACACTGCTAGCGATATCCCAGGTGTCGTCGTCGGAGCGCTCGCTGCCCATGTACCAGATGTACCAGCTGATGCCGGTCTATTCGGTGACCTGCCACAGCTTGTTGGCCAGCAAGAGTTCGAGCCGCTCGATGACGGCGGTCAACTCCTGGTGGCTGCCGACATAGCCGGCGTAGAAACCCATGCCCCACATGACGGCGATGAGCATCTCCACCACGGTGGACACATCGGTGTCGACGGCCAGCTCGCCACGTTCGACGGCGTCGGTGACGGCCCAGGTCACGAAGTCGCGGGAGGCCACGAGCGCGTCGTGCTCCTCCTGGCGCAATTCGGGATGTCGCTGTGCCTCGAGGATCGAGGTCACCAGGAACGCCGCGGCCGACCGGTCCTCGGAGTCGGCCTGGATGGCGGCGACGAAAAATGACGACAGGCGCCGGATGAAGGTGGTCTCCTCCTCGGCCCGGCGACGGCCCGCAGCGACGACCATGGCATTGGTCTGATCGAGGACCTCGCCGTAGAGCACGCGCTTGTTCGCGAAGTAATGATTGATCGCTGGGCGCGTCAGATCCGCGCGGATCGCAATGGCTTGGAATGTTGCTGCGTCATAACCAAGTTCACTGAAAACCTCGCGTGCGGCGCGCAGGATGCGCTCACGAGTTTCGGCCGCCTTCGCCGCGGGAGGGCGACCCGGGCCTCGGGTGGCGATGTACGGCATCGTCAAATTGTGCCATAGATCTCGGCCCGACCCTGCTCGTATGCGACGCACGCTCGTCAAAATCGCCTCTTCCAGCAAACTTGCAGTTCTGTCAACAACCGATTGCTGTGCGGCGCGCGGTTCCCGGCCCCCGCCCGGTCCCGATCGGTAGCCGGGCCAGGAACGACCCCGGGGCGGCCGGCGGGCGCGGGAGACCGCGACCACAGGCGTGTTGTTGCCGACGCATGGCGGCGTCAGCCAAATTAATGTTGGGCGCCATGACGGGCGTGGTGTCGCGAGAGTCGCCGACGTTGCGCCGGCAGCGGCTTGTCACCCGGCTGCGCGACAAGGATCCGGAGTACGACGCCCTCCGGCGAGCGACCCGTGCCGGTGTGGTGCTCCCGGTCGTCGCGATCGCCGGACTGGCCGTGGGCACCGCCGTCGGGAGCAGGTCGCAGACGACCATGTTCGCCATCTTCGGCGCCGTCGCGCTGCTGGTGGTGGTGGATTTTCCCGGTAACCGGCCGGCGCGGGCGCTGGCCTATGCCGGGCTCGGCTTCAACGGCGCGGTTCTGATCACCCTGGGCACGCTGCTGTCGCCCCATCCGTGGCTGGCGGTGCCGGCGATGTTCGCCATCGGGCTGCTCGTGACGTTCTCGGGTGTCCTCAGCGAGATCATCGCCGCCGGTCAGCGCTCCACCTTGATGACGTTCGTGCTGCCGGTCTGCACGCCGGCCGGGCCTGTCCCCGATCGACTGCTCGGCTGGGCCGTCGCCTGGGCCATTGCCGTCCCGGCCGCACTGTTCCTGCTGCCGCCCACGCATCACGACGACCTGCGCAAGCACGCCGCGCAGGTGTGCCGCCTGCTGGCCGCCCGGCTCGAGGGGTCCGCGACGGCGCAGGAGCTCTTCGATGCGATGGAGGTGCTGGGCGACAACTTCCTCGGCGCCGACTTCCGCCCGGTCGGTCTGACCGCCGGCAGCCGCGCCCTGGTGCGGGTCGTCGACGACCTGCGCTGGCTGTGCGACCGGGCCACCGACGCCACCGGCTCCCTGCTCGCCGAGACGCGTGAGCCGGCCATCCGGGTACTGAACGACTGCGCCCGGGTGCTGAGCACGCCGCGGGCCGCAGGCCGCGATCGCTACCGCGCCGACCTGGCCGACGCCCTGACCGCGCATCGGGCCGCCACGCGCGGGCGCTACCGCGAGGACATCGAGCTGATCCGCGCCGAACCGGACGACCTGCTGGCCGTCGCGACGGGCCGAAAGCTGTTGCGGCTGCGCACTTTCTCGGCCTGTATCGGGGCGACCGGACGCGTCATCGGACTGGCGGCCGACGCCGACGCCCGGCCGGTGTGGGCCCGCGTCCTGGGTCGGCGACTGCCGGCGGCCGGGAACCTCGACCGCGTGCTGTCCGAATCCCAGGCCGTGTCAGCCATCCCGTCGGGATTCGTCGCGACGCGAGCGGTGGTGGTACAGAACAGCCTTCGTACCGGCATCGGTCTGGCCGTTGCGGTGGCCGTCGTCCATCTGTTTCCCCTGCAGCACGGTTTCTGGATCGCCATGGCATCGCTGTCGGTACTGCGCAGCAGCGCGCTGACCACCGGGACCCGCGTGTTGCGCGCCGTTGGCGGCACCGCGATCGGATTCCTCCTCGGCACCGTGGTGATCCACCTGATCGGCGCGAACCCCGTCCTGCTGTGGTTCGTCCTGCCCATCGTGGCGTTCGGTTCGGCCTATGTGCCCGACGTGTTCTCGTTCGTGGCGGGCCAGGCGATGTTCACCATGCTGGTGCTCACCATCTACAACCTGATCAGCCCGGCCGGCTGGCGCGTCGGGCTGATCCGGCTCGAGAACGTGTTGGTGGGTGCCGCGGTCGGCATCGTGGTGTCGCTGCTGCTGTGGCCGCGCGGGTCGGCGGCGGTCGTCCAGCGCACGCTGGAAGCGGCGCGCGGCGCCGGCACCCGGTATCTGACCGCGGCCGTGCGGCGAGTGACCCGCGGCGCCTCCGAGGCTGCCACGGACCGGGTGCACGCCCTGAGCTTCGACGCACTGACGGCCTCCCGCACCGTGGATGATGCGGTGCGCCACTTCCTTTCGGAGAGCAGCGGAGCGACCGAACTGCGGGCGCCGGTGGTCCGGGCCGCCAATCAGACGGTCCGGTTGCGGGCGGCGGCCGACCTCATCGCTGACGTCGTGCCACCGCCCCTGGCGCCGTATCGCGCCGCCCGCGAGGTCCTCGAAGCGCACACCGCGTCGATCTGCGCCCGGATCATGGGCACCGAAGACGCCGACGCCGCAGCGCGCACACCCATCAGCGACGATTTCGTGCTCGCCCTGCGCGCCGAGACCGGCGGCGGAAACTTGTCGGTCGAGGCCGCGCTGCCTCTGGTGACCGTCGCCGCCAGCCTCGGCGAGCTCGAACTCCTCTACCCGGAGACCGCGCCCGCGTGATCAGTGCCCGGGGCGGTGCGGCTTCAACGCGTTCGGCGGAATCGTGCCGAACTTGCCGGACTGGAAGTCCTCGAACGCCTCGATGAGCTCCGACTTGGAGTTCATCACGAACGGGCCGTAGTGGAAGACCGGTTCCCGGATCGGCTGACCGCCGAGCAACAGCACCTCGAGCGCGGGCCGGTTGGAGTCCTGGCCCTCATCGGCGGCGATGGTGATCCGGTCCCCCGGCCCCAGCACCGCCAACTGACCCTGGTGGATCGGATGGCCGACGGGTCCCACGCTGCCACGTCCGGACAGGATGTAGACGAGCGCGTTGAAGTTGCGGTTCCACGGCAGGTCGAGGCGCGCTCCGGGCGCAATTGTCGCGTGCGCCATGGTGATCGGCGTGTGCGTACCGCCCGGGCCCTTGGCGTCGCCGATCTCGCCGGCGATGACGCGCACGAGCGCGCCGCCGTCGTCCGACGACAACAGGGTGACGTCGGTGCCCTCGATGGCCTGGTACCTGGGGGCGGCGAACTTGTCCTTCTTGGGCAGGTTCACCCACAGCTGCAGGCCGTGGAACAGTCCGCCGCTCTCGACCAGTTCGGCCGGCGGCGTCTCGATGTGCAGGATGCCCGACCCGGCGGTCATCCACTGCGTGGCACCGTCGGTGATCAGACCGCCGCCACCGTGGGAATCCTGGTGTGCGAAGCGGCCGTCGATCATGTAGGTCACCGTCTCGAACCCGCGGTGCGGATGCCAGTCGGTGCCCCTCGGTTCACCGGGTTCGTACTCGACCTCACCCATCTGGTCCAGGTGGACGAAGGGGTCGAGGTCCACCGGGCTGACCCCGGCGAAGGCTCGGACCACCGGGAAGCCCTCGCCCTCATAGCCACGGGGACCGGTGGTGATGGACCGCACCGGGCGTTCTGTGTCACTCGGCGCAGCGGAAGCAATACGCGGCAAGCTGATCGTGTCAGCGGTGATAGCAGGCATGTCACCTATAACCGGACTGCAGTCCGATTAATTCCGGGTGCTATGCGCATCCGATAACCGCTGGTCAGCGGCTTGCCAGCGCAGCGAGCGCCGCGCTGCGGGCGTCCGCCGACGACTCGGCGGCCAGCGCCGCTTCCGCGGCCGCCCGGCACTGCTCGAGCGTCACCCCGGCGAGCGCGGCGCCGACCGCACGCACCGCAGCAGCCGCCGTCGACAGGGACGTCACGCCCAATCCGACAAGCACACACGCCAGCGCCGGATCGGCCGCAGCCTCCCCGCACACCCCGACCGGCTTGCCCTGCTCGGCACCCGCCTTGGCGGCCGTACCCACCAACGCCAGCACCGCCGGTTGCCACGGGTCGCTGAGCGTGGCCAGGTCGGCCGACATCCGGTCCGCCGCCATCGTGTACTGCGTCAGATCGTTGGTGCCGATCGACAGAAAGTCGACGTGTCGCAGAATCCGATCCGCCAACAACGCCGCGGCGGGCACCTCGATCATCACGCCGGGCGTCAGGCCGAACGACCGCACCTGTGCCGCAAAGGCTTTCGCTTCGGCGGGCGTCGCGATCATCGGGGCCATCACCCACGGACGCTGGCCGGTGGCGTCGGCCGCGGCCGCGATGGCCTGCAGTTGGCGGGTCAGCAGCTCCGGATTGCCCTGGGCGATGCGGATGCCACGGACACCGAGCGCCGGATTGGCCTCATCGGCGTGCCCGGCGAAGCGCAGCGGCTTGTCCGAACCCGCGTCGAGGGTGCGCACCACCACTTTCCGGTCCGGGAATGCGGCCAGCACGTCGCCGTAGATCTGCGCCTGCTCGTCGACGGTCGGTTCGAGATCGCGGTTCAGGAAGCACAATTCGGTGCGGAACAGACCGATGCCCTCCGCAGGCGTCTCAGCCGCGGCGTGCGCCGCGGCACCGTCCTGCACATTGGCGAGCACCGCGACCCGATGCCCGTCAGCAGTGACGCCCGGGCCACGCCAGCTGTCGGCGAGGTCGGCCTCGCGGCGCGCCTGGGCCACGGCCGCGGCGGCCAGGGTCGCGTCGGGCTCGATCTCCACGGTGCCGTTGGTGCCGTCCACCAGCACCATCGTTCCCGGCTGCACCTTCTCCAGCCCGGAAACGGCCACGACGCACGGAATGCCGAGCTGACGGGCGATGATCGCGGTGTGACTGGTCGGCCCACCCAGGCTGGTCACCAACGCGACCACCAGATTCGGGTCCAGGCCGGCGGTATCGGCGGGCGCCAGATCCTCGGCACACAGCACCGACGGCACATCCGGCACCGGCACCCCCGGCTCGGGAAGGCCACGCAGATCCGCGATCACCCGATCCCGGATATCCCTGAGGTCGGCGACCCGCTCGGCCATCAATCCACCCATGCGGGTGAACATCTCGACGAACTGGTCCGCGGTCGCGACGACGGCGCGGACTGCCGACATGCCGTCGGCGATGCGCTTCTCCGTCGCCGCCGCCCAGGCCCGGTCCTGCGCGAGCGTCGCCGTCGTGGCCAAGACTTCGGCCGCCGCGCCGGTCGCGCGCGCCGCGCGGTTGCGGAGCCGGTCCGCGACCGCCGACGAAGCCGCGGCGAAGCGCTCCCGCTCCCCCGCCCGTTCCGGCTCTTCCAGCTCGGCGGCGCCGTCATCGGCCTCCGGCGCGGGCCGGGGACCCGGCCACAGCACCGGCGCGTACCGCACTCCGCCGACGGCGGGCACGCCGCGCAGGACTACAGGTGCACTGCTGGTTTCCACGTCGACGACCCTTGGCGACGGGCTCACAAATGTCTGGCTCATGTGATGTAGATTACTCCGAACCGTTGACAAGTCAACACATCCAAGCGTAAAACAAACAATACAAAGATCGAACCGGATGGATTCCCACACAATTGGAGGGTCATGTACGCGGAAGAACGGCAGCAAGCCATCGCCGCGCGAGTCCTCGCCGACGGTCGCGCCTCGGTCAACGACTTGGCCGAGGCCTACGACGTCACCACCGAAACCGTCCGCCGCGATCTCGACGTCCTCGACAAGGCCGGCGTCATCCGGCGCGTGCACGGGGGAGCGGTGCCCGCCCGCACCCTGCACCTGGTCGAGCAGGGCGTCGTCCAGCGCGATTCCACGCAGACCCAGCAGAAGGCCGCCATCGCGGCCGCAGCCGTCGCCTTCCTGCCCGCCACCGGCGGGACGGTGCTGATCGACGCCGGCACCACCACCGCGCGCATCGCCGAGCTCATCCCCACCGACCGCGACCTCGTCGTCATCACCAACTCCATTCCCGCCGCCGCAAAGCTGACATCCAACCCGACGGTGTCCCTGCAATTGCTGGGCGGCCGCGTCCGCAGCCTCACCCAGGCCGTGGTGGGGGAGCAGGCCCTGCGGACACTCGACTCACTGCGCGTCGACGTCGCCTTCCTCGGCACCAACGGCATCAGCGTCCGACACGGTTTCTCCACCCCGGACAGCGACGAGGCCGCCATCAAGCGCGCCATGGTCCACTGCGCCAACCATGTTGTGGTGACGGCGGATTCGAGCAAGTTCGGCAGGGAAGACCTCGTCAGTTTCGCGCCGCTGTCGGCGGTTCGCACCGTCGTCACCGACACCGATATCCGCCCCCACGAGCGCCAAGAGCTCATCGACGCCGGCGTCGACGTCATCTGCGCGGAGAGTGAATCATGATCGTCACCGTCACCCTGAACCCGAGCCTCGACCGCACCGTCACGCTCGACGAGCCGCTGACCAGGGGAGCGGTACACCGCCTCACCCCCGTCTCCACCGAGCCAGGAGGTAAGGGGGTCAACGTATCTCGCGCACTGACCCAGAACGGTGTCGACACCCTCGCGCTGCTGCCGGCAGCCGACCACGATCCGATCCTGACGGGGCTGACGACGCGCGGCGTGCCGTTTCACAACATCGCCATCCCGGGCACCGTGCGCAGCAACCTCACAATCACCGAAAAAGACGGCACCACAACCAAACTCAACGAGCCGGGGGCCCACCTGGATGCCGCTGCCCTGGCGACCCTGACCGCCGCCGTCTGCGACCACGCAGTGGGTGCCACCTGGGTCGTGCTGTCCGGATCGCTGCCCCCCGGGGTGCCCGACGACTGGTACGCCGGCATCGCGGCCCGGCTGGCGGCACTGCCGTGCGGCGTGGCGGTGGACACCTCCGAACGTCCGCTCACCGCCCTGGCAGAAGCCTTCGAATCCGCGGCGCCCGACCTCATCAAACCGAACTCCGAAGAACTGGCCTGGCTGACCGGGTGCTCCGCATCGGAGCTGGAAGACGCTGTCGCGCAGGGTGATCCGATGCCGGTGGTGTCCGCCGCGCGGCAGCTCGTCGACCGCGGGGCCGGCACCGTGCTCGTCACGCTCGGCGGCGCGGGCGCCGTCCTGGTCGACCGCGACGGCACCTGGGCCGCCACGGCACCGTCGATCGTGCCGCGCAGCACCGTCGGAGCGGGTGACGCGTCGCTGGCGGGTTACCTCGCCGCCACCATCTCCGGCGCAACACCCGCGCAGCGGCTCCAGACCGCCGTCGCGTACGGCAGCGCCGCTGCCGCCCTGCCGGGTTCCGCACTGCCCGGCCCGGACCAGATCGACGTGAAAGCCGTTCAGGTCCACGCCGTCACGTCCGCCTCCGCCCACCTCTGATCCGTTCTATTCAAAAGGAACACCCATGCCGATCATCACCTCGGACCTCGTCGCACTCGACGTCGACGCCGGCCCCGACAAGCAGAATGTGATCGAACTGCTGGCCGCCCGGATGGCCGAAACAGGTCGCGCCACCAACGGAGACGGACTCGTCGAAGCCGCCCTGGCGCGCGAAGCCCAGTCCGCCACCGGGCTTCCCGGCGGCATCGCCATCCCCCATTGCCGATCGCCCCACGTCGACGAACCGACGATCGGGTTTGCCCGGCTGGCGCCCGCGGTCCCGTTCGGCGCACCCGACGGCCCCGCCGACCTCGCCTTCCTCATCGCCGCCCCGGACTCCGGTGGTGCCGAGCACATGAAGCTGCTGTCCAGCCTGGCCCGGGCCCTGGTCCGCAAGGACTTCGTCGAACAGCTGCGGGGCGCGGGCACCGCCGATGAGGTGGTCGAACTCGTCGAAGGCGTGGTCGCCCCGACACCGGCAGCCGCGGTCACACCCCCGGCGCCGACCCCCGCCGCACCTGCTGCCGAACCGGCGCCCACAGCCTCGATCATCGCGATCACGGCCTGTCCCACCGGAATCGCCCACACCTACATGGCCGCCGATGCCCTGAAACTGGCCGCCGACCGCGCCGGGGTGCACTTCAGCGTCGAAACCCAGGGCTCGTCCGGGTCCACCCCACTGTCCCCCGAAACCATCGCCGCGGCCGACGCCGTCATCTTCGCCACCGATGTCGGGGTCAAGGACAAGCAGCGCTTCGCCGGCAAGCCCGTCGTCGCCTCCGGTGTGAAGCGGGCCATCAACGAACCCGACACCATGATTGCCGAAGCCGTTGCCGCGGCGAAGGATCCGCAGGCCCCCCGAGTCCAGGGCGAGACCGCCGGGGCCGCCACCACCGATACTCGCGGCGGGCTGGGCTGGGGCACCCGGCTGCGCCAGATCCTGCTGACGGGCGTCAGCTACATGATCCCGTTCGTGGCGGCCGGCGGTCTGCTGATCGCGCTCGGCTTCCTGTTCGCGGGATATGAGATCGCCAACAAGCCTGCCGGGCAATCGGATTCGCTCGCACACATCATCGCGACCACCAACTCGCTGACCAACCTGCCGGCGGGCGGGCTGATGCAGTACCTCGGCGCCGTGCTCTTCACCTTGGGTGGACTGGCCTTCGGCTTCCTGGTTCCCGCGCTCGCCGGGTACATCTCCTTCGCCATCGCCGACCGTCCCGGCATCGCACCGGGTTTCACCGCGGGCGCGGTGGCCGTCACGGTGGGCGGCGGATTCATCGGCGGTATCGTCGGCGGTCTCATCGCCGGGTTCGCCGCCCTGTGGATCAGCTCGTTCAAGGTGCCCCAGTGGTTCCGCGGCCTGATGCCGGTGGTGGTGATCCCGCTCGGCGCCTCACTGATCGTCGGCCTTTCGATGTTCCTCCTGCTGGGCCGTCCGCTGGCCGCCGTCACCTCCGGGCTGACCCACTGGCTCGGCAGCATGTCCGGCAGTTCACTGATCCTGCTGGGCGTCATCCTCGGCCTGATGATGTGCTTCGACCTGGGCGGACCGGTCAACAAGGCCGCCTACTCCTTCGCCGCCGCCGGGCTGAACATCACCGACGTCGCATCGCTGCGGATCATGGCCGCCGTCATGGCCGCCGGAATGGTGCCGCCGCTGGCCATGGCGTTGGCCTCGGCCGTCCGGCCCCGGTTGTTCACCGAGCCCGAACGCGAAAACGGCCGGGCCGCATGGCTTCTCGGCGCGTGCTTCATCAGCGAAGGCGCCATCCCATTCGCCGCCGCCGATCCGCTGCGGGTCATCCCGTCGATGATGTTCGGCGGCGCGGTGACCGGCGCCCTGGTCATGACCTTCGACGTGACCTCCAAGGCGCCCCACGGCGGCATCTTCGTCTTCTTCGCCATCGGCAACCTCATCTGGTTCGTGGTGGCCGTCGTCGTCGGCGCTGTCTGCAGTGCGCTCGCGGTGATCGCCGCCAAGAGCGCGGGCCGGTCGCTCCCGCCGGTCGACACCACCGCGGCCCTGCAGCCGGCCAACAGCTAGAACGTCCCGATCAAGCAACAAACCCAACAATCACAAGGAGAAGCAATGCCCAGCAAGACCGTCACCGTCGGATCCGCCATCGGCCTGCACGCCCGTCCGGCGGCCGTCATCTCCGAGGCCGTCATCAATTCCGGTGCCCAGGTCACCCTCGCGGTCGACGGCGGGGAACCCGTGGACGCCGGCTCGGCACTGATGATCATGACGCTCGGGGCAGGCAACGGAGCGCAGGTGACGGTGGCCTCCGACGACGAAACCGCCCTGGCCACCGTCGCTGACCTGGTGGCACAGGACCTCGACGCCTGACGGGCACGGCTCGGGGTCACTCCCAGCAGCCACAGAAAGCGCACAGAGCCCCCACTACGCACCACTAGTATGAATTCGTGCTACATGCGTATGGGGAGGGCATCGCGGTTCGCGGCGGTGTCGTAGCGGGAAAAATGTCACGGGGGACTCGGAACATCACGAGCGGTCGTCCCCATGGTGGGGGCGGTTGCTCGTGCGTCGTCTAGCCGCCGTAGCTGCTGCGTTGCTGCTGGCTGTCGCCAGCGCCCCGCCCGCACTCGCCATCGAACCGCCGGCCATCGACCCCGGCGCCGTCCCGCCCGACGACACCGGCCCCGATCAGCCGATGGAGCAGCGCAAGATCTGCTCCGCACCGACCGTGCTGCCGAACACCAACTTCGCCGACAAGCCGTGGGCGGCCGACTATCTGCACCTCGCCGAGGCACAGAAGTTTGCGACGGGAGCAGGCGTCACCGTCGCCGTCATCGACACCGGCGTGAACGCCTCGCCGCGGGTCCCCGCCGAGCCCGGCGGCGACTTCGTCGACAAGGGCGGCAACGGCCTGTCGGACTGCGATGCCCACGGCACCCTGACCGCGTCGATCATCGCCGGCCGTCCGGCACCGACGGACGCGTTCATCGGCGTCGCGCCCGAAGCCCGCATCCTATCGCTGCGCCAGACCTCGGAGGCATTTCAGCCGAAAGACTCCCGCAGCGATCCCAACGATCCGAACACCACCCAGACCGCCGGGTCGCTGCGCAGCCTCGCTCGCGCCATCGTGCACGCGGCGAACCTGGGTGCACAGGTCATCAACATTTCCGAGGCCGCCTGCTACAAGGTGACCCGGGCCATCAACGAGACCGGCGTCGGTTCCGCCATCGCCTACGCGGTGAACGTCAAGAACGCCGTGGTCATCGTGGCCGCCGGCAACACCGGCCAGGACTGCAACCAGAACCCGCCGCCGGACGTCAGTGTGCCGTCGGACCCGCGGGGCTGGAAGCAGGTGCAGACCATCGTCTCGCCGGCCTGGTACTCGCCGCTGGTGCTGACCGTCGGCGGCATCGGGCCGCAGGGCCAGCCCAGCAACTTCTCGATGTCCGGCCCCTGGGTCGGTGCCGCCGCCCCCGCCGAAGGCGACACCGCACTGGGCTACGACGGCAATCCCGTCAACGCGCTGAACGGACAGGACGGCCCCATCCCCATCAACGGCACATCGTTCGCCGCGGCGTACGTCTCGGGCCTGGCGGCCCTGCTGCGGCAGCGTTTCCCCGACCTGACCGCCGCACAGATCGTCACCCGCATCACCGCGACGGCACGCCATCCCGGTGGGGGAGTGGACAACTACGTCGGCGCCGGTGTCATCGACCCGGTGGCGGCGCTGACGTGGGACGTTCCCGCCGGCCCCAAGCAGGCGCCCTACCAGGTCAAGAGCATTCCGCCGCCGGTGTACATCCCGCCGCCGGACCGCGGGCCGATCACGATGGTCGTCGTGGCCGGTGCCGCGCTGATCGTGCTGCTCGGCCTGGGTGCGGTGACCCGCCGTGCGCTGAGGCGCCGATGAGGCACTTCGGGCTCCGCTTCACCACGGGGCACCTGCTGTGGGCGGCAACGCTGGTGCCGGCGGTCGTGCTGCTGTGCATGCATTTCAATCTGCTGTGGCTGGGCATCACCCTCGGTGTCCTGATCGCGCTGTTCTCGGTCCTCGCCATCCGCGGGCGGCGGCTGACAGGCTGGATCGCCGCGATGTTCGCCTGGCAGCGCCGACGCAAGGTCGCCCCGCCGGCACCGTCGGAACCGGCCGTCGGCGCGACGGTCATGCCCGGCGACCACGTCGCGGTGCGCTGGCTGGGTGACCACCTGGTCTCGCTTGTCGAACTGGTGCCGCGCTCGTTCACCCCGACCGTCATCGTCAACGGCGAGGCCTTCACCGACGACAACCTCGACACCCGACTGGTGGAGCAGCTGCTCGCGGCGCACGCACCGGATCTCGAGGCGGACATCGTCTCGGCCGGCTACCGCGTCGGCAAGACCGCGCCCTCGAGTGTCGTCGCGCTGTACGAGCAGGTGGTCGGCCCCTACGCCGCCCCCGCCAACCGGCGGACCTGGATCGTGTTGCGCGCCGACCCCGACGAGACCCGCCGGTCGGCCCTGCGCCGCGGCACCGGGGTCTCCGGCCTGGCCAGCTACCTGGTGGCGACCACCACCCGCATCGCCGATCAATTGGCCAGCCACGGCATCGACGCCCGCCCCGCCCGCAGCTTCGAGGAGTACGACCGCGCGACCGCGATCAGCTTCGAGCGCGAGACGTGGTCAACCATCAAGGGCCGCAGCACATTTACCGCGGCCTACTCGGCACCCGGCGGTCCCAACATGTGGTGGTCGGCGCGCGCCGACCACACGATCACCCGCGTCCGGGTCAAGCCGGGTCAAGCGCCGACGGCGACCGTGCTGCTGACCACGCTGGCCACGCCGACGACGCCGCGCGGTTTCTCGTGTCTGTTCGGTGGCCAACGCGCCGCGCTGGAGGGGCTGAGCCCGATCACCGACCGGCACTACGAGCTGCCGATCGGCTCGGCCGGCGTCCTCGTGGGGGAGACCGCCGACCGCTACCCGGTGTACATGCCGTTCGACAACGTGGACTCGACGATCAACCTCGGCGACGCACACGTGTTCACCCAGTTCGTGGTCCGCTCGGCGGCGGCAGGGGCCGTCGTCACCTTGGCGCCGCAGTTCAAGGAATTCGCGGGGTTCATCAACGCCCGGATCGGGAACGTTCCGAAGGTGGTGTGGCCCAACGCCACCACCTACCTCGGTCCACACCCGGGTATTTCACGAATTCTGTTGCGCCACAACTTCATCGATACCCCGCGCCACCGTCAGCTGCCCATCCAGCTGATCAACCCGCGCGAGGAGAGCCGGTTCCAGATGGCGCTGGAGAAGTGAGGGGGAGCAAGTAGATGGCTGGAAAACTGAAAGTCTCCTCGGAGACGCTGAACGCCAAGGCCGCTGAAGTCGACGTAGACCTGCCGACCTTGCCGCCGGCGCCCAATGCGCCATGCGAGTTGACCATCGCGCAAGAGGCCACCGGTTTCCTCAAGAACAACCTGCAGCAGCTCGACGCCGCACTCAAGGCTGGGCGGGCTCAGAATCGGCGACTGGCGGCCTGCCTACGGGCGGCCGCCGCGGCTTACGACGCTGCCGACGCAGCCGGGAAATCCGGCATCAATGCCACCGAGCTGGGCGCTGGCGGTGGTGCACCGATCACGCCCAACCTGCCCCCGGCACCAGCCCCTTCAGACCCGGTCGGCAGCTTGCCCTGGATGCTCGAATCGCTTGGCGGAGCCGAATCGCACCCCAGCAATCCCGGCATGGACTGGGAGGTGGCCGCCAAGCAGATCAACGGCGGCGACCAGGGCGCCTCGATGATCGAGTTCGGCGCGAAAATGACTGCAGTGGCAGCGAAACTGGCTGAACTGAACGGCAAGTTCAACATGGCGGGCGTCGAGTGGGAAGGCGACGCTGCCGAAGCCGCGGAGACGGCGCTGAAGGACTACTCGACGTGGCTGACGGCGATGACCGCGGCAGCGAACAACCTGGCCGTCCAGGCCATCGAACTATCCACGATCCATGGCGGCAGGCGACCCGAGCATCCCAGCATGCAGGACGTGGCGGACTACGAGAACGCCAGCGTGCTCGCGACAGTCGGTCAGGCGGCATACGACTTCTTCACCGGCCACGCCACCAAGCAGCAAGAATCCGACACCGTACGAGCCAAGTACGCGCAGCAGGCGACGATCCGATCCCTCGTCACCCCGCCACCACCCAACTTCGGGTCGAGCCCGTGGCCGGCCGTCAAGCCGGGAGACGTGGCGAAGAAAGACGGCAACGGCACAGGCGCGCCCCAAGGACCTGGTGGAGGTGGACCATCGGCCGGTGGCGGCGGTGGCACCCCGAGTGGTGCGACGCCATCGATTCCGGAGTCGCCGAGCGTCAGCCCGGCTTCTGCCGGTGAGCAGAAGCCCGCAGGCGGCGGATCACCCTCTGGCGGTTCACCTTCCGGTGGCGGCTCGCCGTCAGGCGGCTCCGGACAGGGTTCACCGAGCGGTGGCATGCCCGGCGGCTTGGGCGGCGACAAGCCGGAGATGCCGAGTCTGCCCGACGGCCCCGGCGTGAGCCCGGCGTCCGCGGGCGGCGGCGCGGGCGGCGGGTCCGGAGGCGGTGGCGGTGGGCTGGGCGGCCAGCCCATGCAGCCGGCAGCCGTCGCGCCCGCGGTGGGTGCCGGTGGTGCGGCAGCCGGTGGCGCCAGCCAGGCCGCGGGCCGCCCTCCGGTCGGCGGCGGCGGTATGGGTGGCGGCATGGGTGGCGGCATGGGCGGCCACGGCGCTGGCCGCGAAGGCGGCAAGGAGAAGAAGCGCAACGCGAACCTGTCGCCCGACGAGGTCCTGTACAAGGAGGACCGGGCCTTCACCGACGGCGTCATCGGACACCGGCGTCGCACCAAGATCGATGACAAGAAGGACACCAAATGATCGAGATGCACCCCGAGGTCGCTGCGGTTCTCCAGCAGGCCCAGCGTCTGCAGTCGGTCATGGACGAGCAGCTCGCCAAGATGAACACCGAGTCGTTCACCGCGACCGACGAGGCCAAGACCGTCGAGGTCACGCTCAACGGCCACCACTGGCTGACGGACCTGTTCATCGAGGACGGCCTGCTGCGCCTCGGCGCGGAAACCGTCGAAGCCCGCATCAACGAGGCCTTGGGCAACGCGACGGCGAAGGCCACCGAGTCCATCAACGCCGACCGGGCCCGCCTCAACGAGCTCGTCGCCGAGATCACGGCCGGTAATCCGCCCGCCCAGCCGTAGCGGTCACTGAATGAAGATCGCCAAGCTGGCCGCGGCGACCGCGGCCGTGGCACTGTTGGCCGGCTGCACCACGGTGACGACCGGCGATGCCACGAAAGACCCGTCATTCAAGCCGGGTGACGCCATAGTCAGCCTGCTGAACCCGGGCAACTACCCGACGGTGCCGAAGCCCGGACCAGCCATGAAACCCGGGCCCGAGAGCGGCCGGATTATCGACGGCGAACGCATGGGTGACTACGTGGTCGGGCCATGGGAGATTGACCCGCAGCTACTGCACGTCGGCTTCACTTCGACCGGTCTGTTGTTCAGTGTCGTATCGCTCCTGTCGCCCGAGCTCGACCAACTGGCGCAACAGCACCACTTGATCTACGGATTCGGCTCCGGCCGCCACACGGACGTCGACGCCGACCACCTCCGCAAACTGCAGAACACCGTTTTGCGCTTTCCAAGCCCCGACGAAGCGGCTGCCGCAGCATCTGGTTTCTACACACGGCACCCGGGCATCCACGATCCCTCGACGAAACTCAATCTCCCGATACCCGGACATCCGGAATCGCAGGCGCTCCAAGTCACCATGCCTGATGGAACGTTCGCCACCTCGATCATCTCCCCGCATGGCCCATATGTGTTGATTCAAAGCGGCACAGCACAGGAAAGCCCCGGCGTTTCATTGCAACTGGCGACCAAGTCGTTAGACCTTCAGGCAAGTCGAATCGACAACTTCAAGCCCACCGATCCCAGTCAGTTCGCCACCATGCAGACCGATCCAGAAGGACTGTTGAGCAGGACGGTGCCCACCAAGGAACACAAGGCAAACCAGGGCTTGTGGGGGCCACGCGGCCTCCTTCATTTCGAAGACGACCCAGTCCAAACCGCCGCGGCATTGACGGCAGCCGGCGTCGACGTCATCTCGGTACGCGGTACCTACCTCTACCGGGCCAAAGACGCCACGACCGCGGCGCAGCTCGCGCAGAAGCTCGCCGAGCCTGGCGGTAGCAGCCCCAGCGAACCTGGCCCGACCGTACCCGGACTCCCCGCGGCCAAGTGCCGGGCGATCAATTATGCGGAAGTGAAAGCGCTTGTCTACGACTGCACCGCGTCATTCGATAGGTGGGTGTACGTGGCTTCCTCGTTGCAGCCGTTCGACGCCACACAACGAATGGCATCCCAATACCTGCTGCTGACCGCGAAATAGCGGCACCTGGTTCAACTCGCGTTCGGCCGCCTTCAGGCCGTCCGGCCGTTGCCGCGGCGGGCTGAGGCACTCAGGCGCTCGAGTGCGTACAGTTCGCGGAGAGTCACTGCGCAACGCAACGGGGAGCCGGCGCAGTCGGGAGACGATGGGGAACGTCATGAAGACCGCCAAGTTGGCCGTAGCGACGGTCGCAGTGGCACTGCTGGCCGCCTGCACAACGATAACGAACGGCGACGCGACGAAAGACCCCTCGTTCAGGCCTGGTGACGCCATCGTCAGCCTGTTGAACCCCGGGAACTATCCGACGGCACCCAAGCCCGGGCCCGCGCTGAAACCAGGCGCCGAATCTGGACGCCTCATCGATGCCGAACGGCTTGGCGAATTTGTCGTCGGACCGTGGGAAGTCGATCCCACCCTGATCAGCATCGGGGTGAACGTGACGGGCGTATTTCTCGACGCCGACCGCCTAAACAGCGTCGAGCCCGGCCCGATGAAGCAGATCGCCAAAGATCATCAGCTGATCAACGGGTTCGGCTCAGGTCGTGGCACCATTCGCGGCGCGGATCACGACAACCAGTTAGTGATTCTGGTACTGCGATTCCCAACAGCCGACCTGGCCAACGACGCTGCCCGCCAATTCGCGGCACAGGCCCCGACAATAGATCCAGCCTCACCCAATCAACCGATATCAATTCCAGGACATCCCGAGGCGCTCGCGCACGCAGCCACCACGTCAGAGCGAAGTTTCACAGTCAGCTCCTATACTCCGCACGGGCCATACGTGCTGTATCAATACGCTTCGAGTGACGTAAACCGCGACACCGCAACACAATTCGTTGCAAAGGTGCTGGATATGCAGACTTCACGCATCGACAAGTTCCAGCCAACCGATCCAGCGCAGTTCGCCACCATGCAAACCGATCCCGAAGGCCTACTCAGCCGGACAGTTCCCACGAAGGAACACAAGAGCAATCAGGGCCTATGGGGGCCACGCGGCATCCTTCATTTCAGTGACGACCCGTTACTCACGAGCACCGCCCTGACACCAGCCGGCGTTGACGTCGTTTCGGTACGCGGCACCCATCTGTACCGGGCCAAAGACGCCGCCGCAGCGACGCAGCTGGCGCAAAAGTTCGCCGAGCCTGACGCCAAGAACCCAAGTGAACCTGGTCCCGCCGTGCCCGGCCTGCCCTCAGCGAAGTGCCAGGCAACCGATGTCGCTGACGTCAAAGCCCGGGTCTACTCCTGCGCGGCAGCGCTGGACCGGTGGGTCTATACGGCAGCATCATTGCAACCATTCGACGCCACACAACGAATGGCGTCCCAGTATCTGCTGCTGACTGCGAAATAATCGGACCACAATGACCTCGACCTTCAACCCCGGCGACATCGTGGCCGGTTACACCATCGAATCCGTCCTGGGTGTCGGTGGCATGGGTGTGGTGTACAAGGCCAAGAATCCCCAGCTGCCCCGCAGCGACGCGCTGAAGGTTCTCACCACTTCCATCCAGGGCGACGGCCAGTTCAGGGAGCGCTTCCTCCGCGAAGCCAATGTCGCCGCCACGCTCGACCACCCCAATATCGTCGCGGTCTACTCCCGTGGCGAAACCGAGGCGGGTCAGCTGTGGATCGCCATGCAATACGTCGCGGGCACCGACGCCGACCAGGAAGTCCGGTCCGGGCGGATGTCACCCGCGCGGGCGGCCCGCATCATCACCGAGGTCGCCAAGGCTCTCGATTACGCGCATCGGCGGGGCATCATGCACCGCGACGTCAAGCCCGCCAACTTTCTGCTGGCCAACGCCGAAGATCCCGGTGATGACGAACGAGTCTTCCTGGCGGACTTCGGGATTGCTCGCGCCTTTGATGACGCTGCGCACCTGACCACCGACGGCTCGGTCATGGCGTCCATCGCCTATGCGCCACCTGAAGCGCTCAGTGGGCAGCACGTCGACTCTCGAGCCGATATCTATTCGCTTGCCTGCAGCCTGTTCGTGCTACTCACCGGCCGGACACCGTATGGAGGACTGCCGGGTGGCATCGCCGCGATCGCGGCAGCACACGTGACAGGAGAGATACCGCGCGTCACGGATCGGGTGCCTACTCTTCCGTGGGCGCTGAACGAAGTCATCGCCCGCGGCATGGCGAAGGACCCCAACGCGCGCTACCAGACTGCCCGCGAACTCGCGGCCGCGGCCACCGCGGCCGTCGCGAACCCGGGCCCTGCGCTACAGCCGCCCAGTCGGCTACCGCCTCCGGGTTCGCAGTCATGGCCGCCGCGTCAGCCAACACCGCCCGATGGCGTATTGACTTATCCGAGCGGACAGTTCAGCGGTCCTTACCCGCCCGGCCCGCTGCCTGGCCAGATGGCGGCACCCCAACCTCCGGCTGCTCGACAAAAGAGTCCACGCAAGCGTCGAATAGTCATCGGTGCCGCCGGCGCCGCCGTGATCACCGTCATCGCGGTCGTCGCCTCCATCATGCTGATCGGCAAGCCCGACGCCCCGGCGTACACGGCGCAATCATTCACGCACGCCCACGGCACCACCGAAATCACAAAGGCGCCAACAGCTGTCGCCGCCTTGGGCCCCGGCGACGCCGACGCCGTGCTGTCGCTCGGCCTACAACCGGTGGCCATTGCCGGCGCAGGCACTTCCCTGCCCTCATGGTTGCAGTCCAAGATCACCGGAACCCCGTCGGTCAAGGACACCGTCGGTTTCATCGACACCAGCGCCATTCAGGCCGCCAAACCCGACGTCATCATCGCGACCGGCGAGATCGATGACGCGACCTACCAGCGCCTCGCCGCGATCGCCCCGACCGTGACTCAGCCAAAAGACACCAGCCGAGCATGGAACTGGCAGACCCAGCTCAAATGGATCGGCAAGATTCTCGGCCGCTACAAGGACGCCGACAACCTCATTGATCAGGTGTCGTCCCAGCAGACCGACCTGAAGAATCAGAATCCGAGAGCCGCGGGGAAGAGCGTCCAGGTGATCCACGTGTCGGACGATGGCGTCAGCCAGACGCTGACGCCGTCCAACGCGGCCGACTATCTCAGTTCGCTCGGCCTGAACTACGACCCCGAATTGCGTCGCAAGCCAGGCGACAATAGTTCAACCCGTTCGATGCCCGACCTTGGAAAATTGTTCTTGATTCACAGCGAAGTACTGGTCGTGGTCCGCACCGACAAAGCCGCCGGTAACGGTGGGGCAGCGGGGCTTCCCTACCAATTGGCCGCCTACCGCGGATCGATGATCATCGTGGATGACCCTAATAGCGTTGCAGCACTTGCCGATCCCGGCGGCTACCTGGCTACCGAGTATCTCAACGCCAACTTCGTTCCGCTGATGAGTGTCATCCGCTGATTCACAGGCCGGCGGCGATCTTCGCGACTAGGTCGCGCCCCTTGTTTGCCACGTTCGGAGCACATACCCGCACGTCAATGATCACGTTCCTGCGCGAACCCAATGCGTGCTGACATGGAACCCGGGTCCCGTCGCTGGCTGTCCCCGACACCGGAACGCTCGCGACGGAATCGACCGATTCAACTCTTTCCAACGCATACGTCAGGGGCACCCGACCACCCGTGACAGTCGCCTGCTGGTCCTGGCACGACCTCCAATGTCCGGTAGTCGCCTCACGAAAGCCCGCCGCCTCCGCGTCCGTCGAGAATGCGGCCACCACCTGCACCACTTGCGCATGCTGATCCCCGTGAAGAAGCTGCCCTGCGAAACCTGTTCGGCCGTAGTACCCAATGGTGTCGAGAGCCGGCATGACCGCTTCGAGACAGCGGATCGGTTCCACCCGCAGCTTCGTATCCGGTTTTCTGAAGATCGCCTCCGGCGTCATCGCGACGCCCACCAGGTCGCTGATCTCCGAGGGCGAGCCCAACAGCCTCGGCAGGCCGGCATCATCGATCGGTTTGGCTACAGCTGATGTCGACGTCGCCGGGGAAGCGGCACCTGTGGCCGTCGTGGCCGTACCCGACACTTTCCGGTCAGTGACCGAACAACCCGCCGCCACAACGACGACCGCTCCGATGAGCATTCCAGTACGCCAGGGATTCATCTGATCCTTCCGTCAGCTGACTTTGTCAGCGATCTGCTTGGCCAGCTCCGCCGCCTGCGTGCCGCCGCCCGGGCTGCACGCCAGCACGTCGACCACCACATCGGCCTTGGTGGTCAGCACGTGCTGGCAGCTGCGCCCCGGTTCGGTGAACTCCGCGGTGAGGGTGCCGTCGTCGGATGTGACCCCACCGACGGCCAGCTGCCGCGCCGGTCGGCCGTCGGCCGTGAACGTCACACCTGTATTCGCACATCCCAACCATGTCGCGGCGGCCGGAATCCGTTCCGCTGCTTGCGGTCCTGGATAGCCCACGGCATAAGCAACCATCCAGGTATTCGGGTCCGCCGGGTTACGCAGTTCCATACCTGACATCCCGGTGAACCCCGGGCCGAAGGTTGTGGCGCCACCTGCGTCCGCGACACCGGCGCACGGCGGGGGAGTGGCTGTCCCTGCTCGCGGAGTTTCCGCGGTGACGATGGTCGCGGTCGCCATCGGCGGCGACTGCATGGCGGCGCTCACCGCCTTGCCGTCGGGGAGCAGGGTCGCCAGGTCGATGCGGTGCCCCGGCGGCGCAACAGCTTTGGGTGGTGCTGTGGGTGCCGTCGGTTGCGTCGGCCGGTTTCCGGAGTCGCGGGTCACGTAGGTCATGCCGGCCACAAATCCCGCGGCCAGGACCACGGCGCCCACGATCAGCGCCGCTTTCGGCGCACCTGATTCGGCGCCGCAGCTCGGCAGCCGCAGCCGTCGGTACACCACGAATCCGGCAACCGCGCCCAGCAGCACCAGCACCCCGATATCCAGCGCCCACCAACGTAATTCGTGGTGCCACAGCTGATCGTCGACCGACATGAGCGGAGCAATCTTCAGCAGGTCGACCACGCTCGCCGACGCTGCGAAGCCCCACCGCCCCGGCAGGAACCACGATGCCTGATCCAGACCGACACGTCCGGTGACAGGAATCATGCCGCCGGAGAACACGATCGACAGCATGATGACGACGACGAGCATCGGCAGAATCTGCTCACTGGACCGCGCCACCGAGGACAGCAGCAGACCCAGGATCGCCGAAACAATTGCTGCCACAGTCAGACTCACATAGAAGTCGAGAGTCGGGCTGCCCAACAGCAAGGCACCCTGGGTGGGTGCACCTTTGCCGATCACCACGATCGCCACCACGATTGCTGTCTGAATGGCAGTAAATGCGCTGTAGACAACGATTTTGGCGGAAAGGTAGGCGGCGGCCGACAAACCGACAGCCTGCTCCCTGCGGAAGATGGTGCGCTCGCCGACCAGATCACGGATCGTCAGTGCGGTCCCCATGAACACTGCCGCGATGTTGGCGACGATGAGCAGTTGATTCGGTTCGTTGGGGGAGTGGCCTACAGTCGCCACCCCAAATCCGGTGTCCCCCGGCACGATCAGCGACATCGCGCCCAGGATGAACGGCAGTAGCAACAGGAAGGTGGTGTAGATCCGATCGGCGAAGATCAGCCGCAACTGCCGGCGCGCAACGGTGAGCAGCTGACGGCGGGTGCTGGTACGGGCCGGTGCACCGAGCGGACCCGCGGGCTCCGGCGGCGCCGCCGGTCGGTCGGCGGCCGGATTGTTCTGCAGGAACACCGCATGCGCCGCGTCGGGATTGGCCGAAACCCAGGCGAAGATGTCGGCCCAGTCTTGTGTACCCATCGCTGATCCGACCGCTTGCGGGGGCCCCGCGTACACCGTCTTGCCGCCGGGCGCCAGCAGCAGCACCTGATCGCACATGTTCAGGTACGTCAGGGAGTGCGTCACCACCAGCACCGTGCGCCCGGCATCGGCCAGGCGGCGCAGCATCTGCATGACCTGTCGGTCCAGCGCCGGGTCCAAACCGGAAGTGGGCTCGTCGAGGATCAAAAGCGATGGGCCGGTAAGCAATTCAAGCGCCACCGAAGCGCGCTTACGCTGCCCGCCCGAAAGCTTGTCCACCCGCTTGTCGCGGTGCGCAGCGAGCTCGAGCTCAGCGAGCACCCGTTCCACCACAGCGTGGCGGTCATCCTTGCTCGTGTCGGGCGGCAACCGGAGTTCGGCGGCATAGTTCAGCGCCTGACTGACGGTCAATTGCCGATGGACCACGTCGTCCTGGGGCACCATGCCGATCCGCGACCGCAACGACGCATAGTGGGCGTGCACGTCGTGTCCGTCGAAGGTGACCTGCCCGGACGTGGGTTTGGTGACGCCGCCGAGCAGCCTGATCAGCGTCGACTTGCCTGCGCCCGAGGGGCCGATCACCGCCGTGAGAGTGCCGGGCCGGGCGTCGAACGACACGTTGGTCAGCAGCTGGTGGCCCTCGATGGCGAGGCCGACCTGGCGTACCTCGATGCCACCGGTCGCGACCGCCTGCCGCGACTGGACCGCGGTACCTCCGGTGAACACCAGGTCGGTGTTGCCGACGGTGATGACGTCCCCGGGGCGCAGCGTGACCGCCTCGACGCGGTGACCGTTGACGAAAGTACCGTTGCCCGAGCCGTTGTCGTACAGCTGGGTTCCGGTCGGGGCGGGTATCAGGTAGGCGTGGATTCGGGAGGCCAGCGAATCGTCGACTCTGATGGTCGCTGTCGAATGCCGCCCGATGGTGACGGCGCCCGCGGGCGGTCCCGACGAGCGTTGTGGGGCGGCTGCAGGCGGGCGCGGCGGCGGAGGCGGCGGCTGCGGCGGAACCGGCCGTGGCGCTTGAGGGATCCGCTGCGTCGGACGCGGGGATGCCATCTGCGCCGGTGGCTGCCGGTACTTGGCGACCGGAATGACCTGGGTCGCCGTACGGAAGTGGAGCTGCGGCCCGTCCGGAGCTCCGACGGCCAGCACGAGGTCGTCACTGATGACGGCCGACGGCACGCGCATCCGATTGGCGAAGATTCCGTTGCGGGACTTGTCGATTGCCACCCACTGACCGACACCGGGGTCTACCCGGATGATCAGGTGCAACCGAGATACCACATGCTTGGCACCGGGGCCGGCGTCCGGGATCCTGACGTCCGAGGCCTCGCCGCGGCCGACGGTGACCTCCTTGCCGGGCGGGAAGGTGAACATGGCGCCACCGAGCGTCACGATCAGCGGCGGGACGGAGCTCACGAATGCACTCTCCTCACTGGTAGCGCTTGTAGCAGCCCTCGTCGTCGGTGGCCAGCCCCGCCCGGAACGCCGCGATCCGGGTGAATGCCGCCGGAACACCCTGCCCGTCGACCGCCGTGGCCACGTAACCGTTGGTGAGCAGCCCGGCGACGGCCTTGTCCAGGTCACCTGCGGTCAACTGCAGGCTGGCACCACTGGGCAGGTCATGCGGCTTGGCCATCTGGCGCTGGGCCTGCGCAGTCAGGCAGGCCGTGCGTAGCGCGGCTGTCGGATTGTCCAGCTTGACGCCACGCTGGTTCTCGAGCGCCATCATGTACCTCGACACGATGATCGAGAACGCCGTGTTGTCACCCTGGATGAGCGTCTTTTCGGCCATGTCGGCCGGTGTGCCGATCTGTTGCAGGGTAGGCAGGTTCACCGAGATCGTGTTCGTCGACGGACAGTACGAGGCAGGCGAATCACCCTGTGAGATATCACATTTCGCCGGCTCGTAGGTCAACTTCGGCGGCTGCTTCGGGGAGTAGATCACCCCGAGCAACTCGACCAGAGTGCCGATCGTGTCCTTGTCGATCGCCAGGTCTGCGGACCGGTGATCGTCGTCCATCGGCTCATCTTCGAGCTCCATCGGCAGACCCTTGCGGCGCTGCTTGATGTCGTTCAGATCGATGGCCGCGCAGGCCTGCGGCCCGACGGTGAAGCCCTGCTGGAACGCGCTGACCCGGTCCAGCGCGGTGCCGTGGCCGTCGGTGAGCATGTCGTCGTCGTGCGGCCCCAGCGTGGGATCCCGGACGGTGATCAATCCGGCGAGCACATGGTTGAGGCCGTCACCGGTGCTCATCATGAACCGCTTGGAATCACCGGCCGCGACATAGTGCAGATACGCGCCGGCGAAGCAGTCGGCCTGCTGTTCACGGACGATGACCGGCGTACTGCGGGTCACCAGTTTCGCCATGTACTGGATCGCGTGGCCGTATTCATGCCCGATCAGACCCGCGACTGAGACGTCGCCGAAGTACTTTCGCCCGGTCGGCACCATGATGCCGCGGTCCCACGCCATCAGCTTCTCGCTGGGGCAGTAGAAGGCATTCACCAGGCCGGCGGTGTCCTCGCCGCACGCCTCCGGACTGCTCCGATCGCGGGCGTCATACGACAGGAATTTCTCGATCGGTTTGAATGAGCCCTTCAAACCCGATGCGCTGTAGTCGTGTTGCCAGTACTCGGCGATGTCATTGATCGCCTGCAACGCCAGCCGGTCGACGTCGCTGTTGTTGGTGTTCTGCACCTTGCCGACCGCTGCGGGCGCGTTGTCGCGCAACCCACTCGGGCCATCCTTGGCCGGGAGGTCGGCGACGTGGAAGGGGTCGTTGACAGGCGAGACCGCGGTGCCGGCGACGGTCGGCGCACAGCCGGCGAGCAGCGTCACCACGCATACCGCCACCGAACGTCGCAGCGCCGTTCCGCGTATCACCCGCAATCCGAAACCGCCTGTCATCGTGCCCCCTGACGTTCGATTCAGACTATGGCCTGCCGGCAGCTTCAGAACAGCGAACGGTGCACCCCGATGTCAGGGTGCACCGTTCATCGGTCGGGCTGTCAGAACTGACCGGCAGCGATCTTCTGAATACCCTTGTGGACCTGAATTCCGATGTAGCCCAGCACAACTGCGATGACACCGTTGATCACCACAGCCAGTATCAACATTGCCGTGAGGCTACCGCTGATGTAGGGGCTGCTGCTCACTCCCGCCAGGCCGATGATGCCGATCAACAGACCCAGCAGGCTGGCGGCCGCACCCACACCACAAATCCCGTAGGCCACGAACTGGGCTGCCAGCTTCGTGCCGAGGGCCAGGAAGCAGTAGGCCAACCCGAGCCAGACCACACTGGCGATGAGCGAACCGATGCCACCGAACAGGCTGAGGAACAGCCCGATCAGCACCGCTCCGCCATAGCCGAGATAGACGAACTGGTTGGAACCCTGCGGGTTGTTCCGCATGTTCTGGAACCACGGCTGCTGAATCAGTTCGCCGCGGACACCGCGCGTCATCAACCGGAAGATGAACGAATCACCCTTGGTGAGCAGCGACTTGGCCATGTCGACCGGCGTCTGCTGCGGACCGGCCGGCCCGCCGAACTGCGGTGCACCCGGGCCGGGGTAGCCACCGGGTTGGGGCGCGCCGAAACCAGGCTGGGCGCCGCCCGGACCAAATCCCGGCGGGATCGGAGCGCCGAAACCCGGAGCGCCGAACCCGGGGGCACCGTAGGTCGGAGCGCCGAACCCGGGCGGGGGCGGCGGCGGCACGGGCGCACCCGCGGGGTTCCACGGCTGCTCAGGCTGCGGTGGCACCGGTGCTCCGGGCTGGCCGAACTGCGACTGCGGCGGCTGATAGCCCGGCTGCGGCGGCTGCCACTGCGGGGCCGCGGGCGGCACCTGCTGGCCGTAAGGGTTCGGCGCGGCGGGAGGCTGCGGCGGCTGCCACTGCGGGGCCGCGACGGTCGGCGGAACGACCTGAGTCTGGTCACCCGTCTCGGGGGCGGCTGCGGTCGAGGGAACGACCTGGGTCTGGTCGCCCGTCCCCGGCAAGGCTGCGCTCGGCGACTGGAACGCCGACCGATCGACGAACTGGGTCTTCTCCTCGAGATCACCGGCCGTCGGCGGCTGCTCACTCGCCGGGCCGGCCTCGTGATTTTCGGACATATCGTGGTCTCCCTAAAAATTGACTACTCAAGACACGGTACGGGCGCCAACATGTCGGTCCTGCAGCGGTATCGCGCTCCGGGCGCGGCCGAAAGACCCGTCAGAACCGGATGTTCCGGATGTTGTCGTAGACCCCGGCGATCCACAGCAGCAACGGAATCACCGCGGCAATCGCCGCTCCATCGGTCAGCTCCAAGATCCTCTTCGTCACCGGCGAGACGCGGCCGACGCCGTCCGTCGCACCGACGGTGATCAGCGCCACCAGCGCAAGGGCGACGTACAGCACTATCACCAGCCAGGCGCTGTCGGCATCCCACGAGACCAACTTGATCATCACCCCGGTCGGGATGGCCACCGTCGCCGCCAACAGTGCCCAGCCGCACCACCGTTCTGCGTAGAGCCGCGACCGGAAGCCGCAGACGACCGTCACCAGTCCCGCGACGATCAGCGAGTGCACGAAGAAGTGTCCCTGCACCACGATCGCGATGGCACCGTAGGTCAGCACCGTGACACCGGCGCTCAGGAAGCCGATCAACAGCTGTCGTGCCAGCGTGCTGCGTTCTGTCAGGCGGGCCGCGGAATCAGGCACCGAATCGATGATCGCGCGCCATGTCGCCGACTCTTCGTCGATGACATTGCTGTGCGCGGCAACCGGATCCAGCAGTTCCTCGTTCGCGATCACCTCACCCGGGGCCGGGATCGGCGGCAGCGCGATCCGCGCCACCGCGACCGTGAGCTTCGCCGCGTTGGTCACGACGATCAGTCCGAGGGCGATGGCACCGGCGGGAACCCACGAAGCTCCGCCATATCCGTAAGCGATGGCGGCGCCGGTCACCGCGGCCGCGATGACCGCCAGGAAAGCTGCCACCGCAGCACGTTTGCGCGGCCCGCCGCGGGTCGCCAGCACGACGATCAGAATCACCGCCGCCGCCCCGGCGAGCTGCGGCGCACCCATGTCGTTGATGCCCCGAGGGAGCGGAACCGCCAATGCGGCCGCGCCACCCAACAGCGGCAACGAGGCCACGAGAAGACTCTCGGACAGATCGACGTTGTCGTAGCGGCTCTTGGCAACGAAGCTGCCGCCCAACACCAGCGCGCCCAGCAGGCCGAGCGCGACCGGCCACCACCAACCGTGGCCGGACTGCGACCACGACCACAACGACGCACCAGCAACTGCGAGCGTCGCGACTGGGATGGCCAGTCCGACAAGCCGTTTCAGCGCGGCGCCGTCGAACTCTGGGGACTCTTCGAGCACCGCCATGGCGTCGATGACGTCCTCGACCAGCGGCCGGTAGCGTTCGGTCCGACTCACCGACACCAAGGTCAGCAGGGCACCGTCGACGACCCCGGCGTCGTCGAGCGACTCGGTGGACTTCAACGGCGGCGACCCCGGGCGCGCGAACGCCCAGACGCCCTGGGCCTTGAAGTCGAACCCGGCCAACACATCGGCCGGGGTGTCGTCGAGCAGATCGGCGAGGACGTTGACCGTCTCGTCGATGTAGGTCTCGATCGGCGTCGACGCCGGCAGGACCAGATCGGTCATGCGTCGACCCGTCAGGATGGTGACCCGGGTGGTCGACTGCCTTGTCGGATTGTCAGCTGCCGCGGTGGGCGCGGCGGTTGCGGGGCCGGCCGATGCGGTCACCGGCGCTCGAGCCTGTCGAAGTCGTCGGACAGCGCCGCGGCGAGTTCGGTGATGCGCCGCTGGTAGGTCTTGCCCAACAGGTCGAACTGGATGTCGGAACCGGCGGCGATGTGCTTGTCCCACGGCAGTACGACGACGCGGCCGGCCGGCACGTGCCGCTCGAACTGCTGCACCAGGTCGTCGACGTCGATGTTGGTCTTGCCCGGTGTCACGTGGTTGATGACCACACACGCCCGGCCCAGCAGATCCTGATATCCGTTCTGGCGCAACCAGTCCATGGTCACCGCTGCCTGGCGGGCACCGTCGATCGAGGCGCTAGCGACGATCACCAGACCGGACACGGTCGACAACACGGCTCGCGATGCCTGGTGGAACAAACCCGCGCCGCAGTCGGCGAGCACCAGGTTGTAGTACTGCGAGACGATCTTGACCGCGGCCGACCAGTCCTCTTCGTTGAAGTCGCGGCGCGCGACGCTGTACTCGGCCGACGACAGCACCTCGAGGTTGGAGGCATTCATGCTGGTGTACGCGCGGATGTCGTTGTAGCGCGCAAGTTCCTTGTCGGACAACAGATCCGAGATGGTCGCGGCCGACTGCCGGCCGGCCCGGTCGGCCAGGTTGCCACCGTCCGGATCGGCGTCGACAGCCAGGATTCGGTCACCGCGGACTTTCGCCATGACAGATCCCAGAGTGACCGTGACAGCCGTCTTGCCGACGCCGCCCTTCAGCCCGAGCACACCGATCTGGTACGAGTCGCGGGCATTACGTCGGATCCGGGTGTAGAGGTCCAACTCGTACAGTTCGTCGGGCGACAGGCCCAGGTTGATCCGCGTGAGCAGGTACAGCACGTGGCGCCAACCACGCTGCGACGGCATCTTCACCCCGGCCCGCACGCCGACGTGAGACAGCGCGTCGATGGCGCGGTGGTCGCCGATGGTGGCGGCCGACGTCTGGTCCGGCATGTGCTGCTCGGTCCACTGCATGTCGGCCTGGGGATCCATGGCGTAGTGCTGTGGCGGCGGCTGCATGTGCCGCGGTGGGGGCGGCATCATCATCGGGGCGTGCTGCGGCTGCTCGTACTGCGCGCCGGCCATCGGCGCGCCCTGCGGCGAGCGCATCAGGCCGTTCTGCATGAATTGCGGTGGCGTAGGCGGCATTTGAGTCGTCACTTCAGACGGCCGCGGCGGCGGGACCATGCCCGGCGGCTGCTGTGGCTGGCCGGCAACGGGCGGGCCCGACGGCGATTCGGCCCCTGCAGCCGAGGCAGCGGCCGCGGAGGCAGACATCTGCGCGGCGGCAGCAAGGGTCGCATGGTCGACGGTTCGCGTGGCTTCCTCGTTGTCGGCCTGGCCCGGCGAGTTGTTGAAAAGCCGGTCATAGTCGGCGGACATGAGTACCTCTCGATTGTGTGTGGATTACACCGGGAACGCACATGAGGTGGGCAGAGTCGACCCTACGCCGACCTGCCCACCTCCTGTGTTGCGTCGCGTGGATCGCCTAGCCGAACATTCCGGTGACGCCGTGCTCGGTCGACTGCATCTGGCCACCGGCCTCGCTGACGGCATGCCCGAGGCTCTGCAGCGCGTTGTTGAGCTCCATCGCGGTGTTGTCCCACCGCTGCTGGACGGCCTGGTAGGCCTCCGAACCCGAGCCGCCCCACACGGAAGCCAGCTTCGCCAACGAGGCCTTGCCCTCGTCCAGCAAGCCCTGTGTCGTGCTCACGGCGCCGGCCAAGTCGCCAGCGCTGCCCTCGATGCCGGCGAAATTCCAGTCCTGTGCCATTTGTCTTCTCCGCTTCTGAGTCGTTGTACGTAGTGGTTGGTCTGGCTAGATCTGCATCTGGCTCGACAGCGACGACCCGGCGTCGGCATCGGCCGCGGTGTACTGCACGCCGGCAGTCTGGATGTTGGTAGAGATGTCAGCCAGTTCCTTCAGCTGCTGCGTCATGGCCTCGTCGAAGCGAGTCAATGCAGCCTGGGCCGCCATGCCCGCCTCGGGTGTCTTCATGTGCGTCGCGAGCTGGCCTGCCACCGCGTCGACGTGGGTCTTGACGCCGGTCAGCTCGCCCGCGATGCGATCGAAGTTCGCTGCCTCTGAGGCGAGGACTTCGGCATCTGTATTCATGCTCGTCATGCTGGATCACCTTTTCTGTTTCCTGTGTCCTCACCACGGGAATGGCGAGTCCTTGCCGACCCCCCTGGGCCGGAAAGCCTGTGTGTTAAGCGACGACTCACCAGTCGTCGTCATCGTCGTCGAGGTCCTGTACCAGAACCCCGGGTGCCTTGAGGGCCTCCCTCGTCCCCCCGCCTTTCTCTGCTTTGCCGGCGGGACCCATTCCGGCCCCGGCACCGCCGGCACTGCTCACCGGCGCCTTTCCGGCGCCGGAAGAACCCGCTGCCGCGCCGGCCTCCAACGAAGCGGTCGAGGCGTTATCGACGCCACCGACCAGCGAGGCCATCAGCGGCGTCCGCGGGGCCGAACCGCCCATGCCCGGCAGTGACGCGGCGCGAACCAAGCCCGCACCCGATGTCGCGCCCGAACCACCCGCCAGCGGGTGATTGGAGAAGGGGCTGGCGCCCATGAGGCCGATCTGCGGCCCGTTGTTCTGTCCGAAGCTGCTTCCCAGCTGACTGAAAATCTGCGTCATCTGTTGCATCGGCTGGCTCAACTGCTGAACCGGCTGCGTGATGAGCTGGCCGAGCTGCTGCGGCAGCTGCGCGGCCTGCGAACCGACCTGCGAGACCACCTGCATCATCATTTGCGCGCCCTGCTGGCCTTTGTCCTGTTGCTCGCTGGCACGCTGCGCGGCCGATTCGGCCTTGGACGCCTGGCCCTGGGCCCGCTGTCCCGCGAAATTCGCCTGCGCCGCAGCATTTCCGACCATCAGCGCCGCGTCTTCGATTGCCGCCTGGCTGGCCACCTGCGAAATGACCAAATTGCGCGCCACTGCCTCGGATACCCCCATCGCGGTTCGCGCGACAATCGCCGCTTCCGTCGCCTCGCCGACTCCAGGTATCACGATGGGCTTTGGCGGCAGAATGGGTTCGAACAACGTGTTCATGGTGGTCTCGGCCTGATACGTCTCCATCACCGAGCCCGCCAACGCCCACATGCGCGCGTAGTCCGCCTCGTTGAAGCCGATGGGCACCGTATTGATACCCAGGAAATTCGTGGCCTCGAGTACACCGTGCGTGACGTGGTTCATCTCGATTTCCGGCAGCTGCGGAGTGGTGGCCAAGGCCAAGCTGTATGACTCCGCCTGTGCCAATGCCTGCATCGCGCGCTTCTGTGCCTGCACAGCAGTGGTGTGTAGCCACGTCACCATCGGCGTGGTTGCCGTGACGGCCCGTTCACTGCCCATGCCGGACCAGTTCGCGCTCAGCTCCGCCAAGCTGGCGGCAAGCTCCACCGCCTGCGTCTCCAGCGCAACGGCCAACGCTTCCCACCCTGCAGCTGCTTGCAGCATCGGCGCAGGGCCTGCACCGGCCATGAGTCGGCCGGTGTTCATCTCCGGCGGGAATGCTCCGTAGAACATCGCCGGCATGGCGGGAAGCCCCATGATGTGCTGTCCTCAGGCTCTTTGTGGGCTCGTCGTACGCGGTGGCTAGATCAGGGTCGCTGACGTAGCCACGTCGGTGGCCTCATACATGGCGCCCGCCTCGACGTACGCCGCGCCGGCACGCGCCAGCTCTTCCTGGGCGAAGGCGTTGATGCCCATGACCTCGACGCCTTCGACGGCGAATGCCATGGCGGCCTGCAGCGACACTTCGTCTGCACCGGCCGGGACCAGGGTGCTGGCCTCCGTCATGGTGGCGGTGCCGGTCGCAACGCCACGCGCTCCGTTGGCGACAACCTGCGTGCCGACGCCGATCGCGCCCTCTTCATGTTGCAAAGGCTGCATTTCTTTTCTCCTTACCAATTCAAGATCGCGGTATGGAATTGTGCGAACGGCACAGATAAGAATTGAAGATCCCCCACGGAACCCCCGTTCCCCCTAGGCCGATCAGCGGGCGTTTAGCGTTGCTGAACGTCTGAAACTGATACTACCGAGGGTTTTGGGGGGTCACCTACACTTATTCCGCCGGAGGATCAACATAGGCCGCCTGGATGACCTCCTTACCGTCCGGTGACACCAGAAGCGCCTGGCCAGGGGGCCTACGACGGAGTTTGAACTCGCTCGACGGGAACTCCGCTTTCTCGCCCGACAGGAACATCGTCGGCGTTCCGGCGCCATAAGCGGTACCGACGAACTTGTCCATCGTGGACCGGTGCGCCTGACTCATCTGACATGTCACGATGATGTGCAGACCGATATCGGCAGCGGCGGGCAATAGCGGCGCCAATGGCGCCATCGGCGACCCCATACCGCTGGCGGCGACGATCATGTGCCAGTCATCGACCAGCAGCACCACGTCCGGACCGCTCCACCACGACCGTGAGCGAAGCTGGGACGTCGTCAGGTCCGGTGGCGGCAGCCGCTTCTTCAGGTTCACCGCCAGCGCCTTGATGGACTCTTCCAGTGCAGCGATGTTGCGGTTGATGGCACCAGCCGCGAGCAGGTGTGTCTCGGGCACCGCGTCGAGCAGGCCAGACCGGAAGTCGGCGAGCATGAACCGCACCTGATCGGGGCTGTTGCGCTTGCAGATCGCCTCCGCCACTGCGTGCGCAATGGTGGTCTTGCCCGACTTCGGCGCACCGAAGATGAGCTGGTGCGGCGTGTTGTACATGTGGTTGTACGCCACCGAGAGGTCGGATTCGCGCACGCCCACCGGCACCGTCCACCGGGTGCGGTAGTCGTTCTCCGGTCCGGGCGGATTCGGGTCGAGTTCGTGCAGGTAGATGCGCTCGGGCAGCACGCGCACGCGCGGTGCCATGTCGGTGTGCAGCGACGCGATGTGGTCGACGGCAGCGGTGATGGCCGGCACGAGGTCGGCTGCGCTGTGCACCCCGTCCATCCGGGGCACGCCGATCATCAGGTGGTGCTTCTCCATCGACACCGCCCGGCCGGGGCGGTTCGCCGGAATCTCGCGGGTGATGCGGTCGATCTGCGTCTCGTTGACGTCACCGAGGCGGAATTCGACCTTCGTGCCCAGGTAGTCACGGACACGGGATTTCAGTTCCGTCCAGCGCGGCGTCGAGATGATGACGTGCACTCCGAACGCCAGGCCCTGACCGGCAAGGTCCTGGACCACGGGCTCCAGGTCCGGGAACTCACCGATGAAGGCCGGCCAGCCGTCGATGATCAGGTAGACGTCACCGAACGGATCCTGCGACGCAGGGTGATTCGGATCTTCACGCAACTGCCGGTAACTGGCAATCGACCCGATACGGAGCTCTTTGAAAGTCAATTCACGTTGCCGCAGAACGGCTTTCATTTCCGCGACGACACGCTGTACTCGGTCCGGTTCGGAACGGGTGGCGACGCCACCGACGTGCGGCAGATCCTCGAGGTACATGAGGCCACCACCACCGAGGTCGACGCAGTAGAACTGCACCTGTCTGGGGGAGTGGGTCGCGGCCGCCGACAGCACCAGTGTCTGCAGGAACGTCGACTTCCCGGTCTGCGGCGCTCCGCCGACCGCGATATTGCCACCGGCCGCCGACGTGTCGATGCCCCACACTTCCTGCTTGTGGCGACGCGGTTCGTCCATGATGCCCAGACCGAAGCGCAGCGGGGCCCGCTGGTCGCGCTCCACCAGCTCGTTGACCGGCATCGGATCCAGCAGCGGCGGCAGCCACATCTTGTACGCCCGGCTCTCGCCGGTCGTCAGCTGGTTCAGCACCACTTCGCGCAACGCGCGCTGTTCGGTGTTCGTCATCGTCCGACTCCCGAATCTGCCATCGGCGCAGCGGTGAACGGCCGAATCCGGAAGTTGTTCTGCGCCACCACTCGTGGCGCGTCGTCACCTTCGTCGTTCTCCGCCGCCGTCGGCACATAGGTGCCGCCGGTGTAGATGCTCTTGAACTTGACCGGATCCTCCATACCGACACGGAGGAAGCCGACGCCGCTCTCCTTGTTGGTGATGTACTGCGCCTCGGGCGTACCGATCACCGCCTTGGATTCGGCGGAGCTCGTGGTACGCAACGCGATTCGGTACGTCAGGTTCGGCTCCAGTTTGTCGATGCGGGCGCCACCGGTGTTCAGTGACTGCGTCGCCAACAGCAGGTGCACACGCAGCGACCGGCCCACGCGACAGATACGGTCGAACAACGCGATGAAGTCCGGGTGGTTCTGCAGCAACTCCGCGAACTCGTCGACGACGACGAAAAGCGTTGGTAGCGGCGGCAGATCGGCCCCACGCTCGCGGTACTTCTCGTACTCGGCGACGCCCGACAGCGCACCGGCCGCGCCGACCTGCATACCGGCCTGACGCAGGATGTTCTGCCGGCGGTCCAGCTCACCGGTGAGCACCTCACCCATACGGCCGACGAGTTCGGCTTCCTCTTCCATGTTGGTGACGACAGCCGCGGTGTGCGGCAGCTTCTCCATACCCAGGAATGTCGAACCGCCCTTGAAGTCGGTCAGCAGCAGGTTGATCTGATCCGGATGATGCGTCGCCACCAGTGAAAGGATCAGGGTACGAAGGAATTCCGACTTACCGGAACCCGTCGTACCGATCAGCATGCCGTGCGGACCGGCACCGAATTCGGCGCCCTCCTTGATGTCGAGATACATGATCTCGCCATTCTTGAGCTGGTGGCCGAACGGGATGCGCAACCGGTCCTGATCCGTATCCGAGTACATCCGCCACCGCCGCGGCGTCACCTCCTCGACCGAGCGCGCGCCGACCAGGTGGTGCCACTCGCTCGACACCTTCTTCTGTACGCGGGTGCCCTTGTCGATGATCGTGCCGGTGATGGACCAGCCCGCGAGCTTGCGCGCCAACCGGCCGGCCGACGTCGGGGTCACCGAGTCGGTCACGGTGGTCACCTCACGCCATGGCTGGGACGCCGTGCGGTCCTCGCACGAGCCGTCGGGATTGACCTTGATGCGATAGCCCGACCGGTGGTTGCCCTTGGTGATGACGGTGACGCCGGCGCGACCGTCGACCGGGAAGCCGGCCTTGCCGCCCGTCAGATCGACCACCAGAACATATGGGCCCGACGGGGGCGCGTCGGCACTGTGCGGACCGCGCGCCGTCAGGTCCGCCAGCCCGTCCGGCTTGGTGAACACCAGGCGCCTGGGCCCGGCGTCGTCGAACTCGGTCTGGCTCTGCACGTGGGGCAGCCACTTGAGCCACGCCCAGTCGGGATCGTCGAGATCGTCCATCAGGACCCGGATCTGCAGCAGGTCCGGCGGATGGAAGACCGCCAGGTGGCAGATCATGGCGGCGAGCAGACCCCGCGACCCTTCCGGATCACCACCGATGGCGATGGTCGGGTAGCTCTTGAGGATCACCAGCTTCGGGCAGTCGTGCACTAGACCGTGGGTGCGCAGGAACTTGGTCACCCACATGTGGCTGACCGGCTCCAGATGAGCCTGCGGTGCGGCCATCGGGCCCGCGAGGTCCGACCCGATGTTCGGCTTGAGCAACCGGTCGACCGCCGCCTGGGCGCCGATGCCGATGCGGGCACCCATGAAGAAGTCGGCGTTGTTGCCGCTGACACTGCGCGACCACTGCCGCTGCGTGCCCACGATGGACAGCAGGTCCTCGGGATGCGGTGCGTGGTAGCTGAAGAACGTCACCTGCGCGTCGGCCGACGACGTGACGCGGGTCCGCAGGCCGGCCAGGTACCGCAGATACTCCTTGCGGTCCTCGTTGATCTCCGGCACCTTCTTGCCGCCGCCACCGCCGCTGGCCATGTAGCCGACAGTGCCCATGATCATCATCAGCGGCATCATCAGCATGTACGGCGACAGCTGACGGACGCCGGTGAAGATCATGATCGCGATCATTCCGAGCATGCCGCCGCCCATGACGTACGGCATCGCCTTCTGCATGCCCGACGCGGGGATCTCAATGCCCAGGTCGTCGGGCGGCGTCACGTTGATCTCACCCGGGGTCAGGCGCGGACCGCGCTTCATCGACGGGGTGAACTTCTTGGTCGTCATGACGCACCTCCCGGATGCGGCGGCGCCGCGGCCTCGTTGCTGCCGCCCACCTTCCGCGGTTTCGGATCAGCCGGCAGCGTGTCGTGTTCGAGCAACGCCGCCTCCTTCGACAGGACCGGGCCTTCCATCAGCAGACCGACCACCTGCCACGGTGCCGTGGTGGCGCCGCTGAGGCCGAGGGCCTTCGCAGTGTCGTCGTTGGCTATCCCGTATCGGACGCCCTGGGCGTCGACGTAGTACTGGGCCTCGCCGTACCGCGGGTCTGGCGACTGCAGCCGGATGAACTGACCGCCGTCGATGTAGACGGTGGCGTCACCGCTGATCTGCTTGATGCCGTTGCCCATCGAGCTCGGCGAGATCGGCAGGTGCCGACCGACGATCACCGTGGTCTTGGCACCCTGGTCACCGGCTTCGCGCTGCCACGCCCAGCACACCGTCGGATCGTCCTGCGGCAGCAGCATGGTCATGGGCTTCGCCGGCAGCGGTGACGTATAGGTCTGCTCGGGGATTTTGGCGACGACGCTGGATTCCACCGACGGCGGCGAGATCAGCCCGTACGAGTTCGTGGCGCGCAGCGCGGCCGCCGTGGTGTCGTTGACCTTCGCGACGCCGTCCGGCAGCACCACGTACTGCTGCTTGCTGTTGTCGGTGACGGTCTGGAACACCGTGCCGTTCACCAGGTTCGGCGGCAGGCCGACGGTGTTGGGCGCGCCCGCGGCCGGGATCGGGGCCAGGGCCCAGGGGCCGACGTTCGGCAGCGCGTTGAACAGGCCGGACGAGATGGGCGCCGACTTCGAACCGACCGGAATTCCCACGGCAGAGGTCAGCGCGCGGTCGGCCAGGTCGATCGAATGCCGTCCGTCCTTGGTGATGAGCCAGGTCTTGTCCTGGTACTTGACCAGCACGCCCTGATCTGGCCGGATGGGGCCGACGCCGCCGCCCAGAACGACGGGTTCGACGAGCACCGAGGTCTCGACGGTCGGGGTGACGCTCTCGGGCTTGGTGACGGTGTCGCACACCGACCAGGTGCCCGACGTGCCGTTCACCGGCGTCGCGTAGGGCGCACCGGGGATGCCGATGGGTTGGCCCTTCGGCATCTTGGACAGTTCCGCAGGCTTGACGACCTGCGGCTCACCGGTGTGGCCGAGAACCAGCCGCGCCGACGTCAGGTTGTAGACCGGACGGATCTGCCCCGAGCCCCCGGGCATCACCACATACAGCTGGTTCGTGCTGCGGTCGACGAGCAGCGAGTCCCCGCCGCGCTTACCTTGCGGTTTGAAGTACGCCAGCATCGCCGCACCGAGACAGACAATGACCGCGACGACGATGCCTGCGGACACCGACCGGCTGTAGAACTGCAGCGGGTCGTCGAACATCCGGGTGTCGCGCCGCACGATGGCGTGCTCGACGCGGCGGAGCAGGAAGCGCCAGCCGCTGACCTGAACCTTGGTGGTGAGCCGGAAATCAGCCATCGGTTATTCGCCGATACTCAGGCGCCGATGCACCCCGCTGATCGCGGAAGCCATGTCGTCGCCGGTGATCTCGCCGAGCGCTTCGACGCTCAGGCTCTCGATGTCCATCGAGCGGGCGAGGCGCATGTCGCGGGCCTGCTCACCGGCCTCGACCAGCTGGCGCGCATAGCGGCCGTTACCCGCGATGTCGATGGCCGGCTTGCCGTTCAGCTCGTGCTGGTACAGCGTGGTCGCCGCTTCCAGCACCTGCTTGGCCGCTTCGTCGTTGATCAGCGAATCATTGCTCTTGGCAATGACTTTCGCGATTTCGACGATCTCCTCGGGGGAGTAGGACTCGAACTCGATACGGGTGGCGAAGCGGGAGCGGAGACCGTCGTTGGCTTCCAGCAGCCGGTCGATGTCCGAGCTGTAGCCCGCGATGATGACGACCAGCCGGTCGCGGTCGTTCTCCATACGGGCCAGCAGGGTGTCGATGGCTTCCGAGCCGAAGGCGTCACCGCCCTGCAGTCCGTCCTGGATCAGCGTGTAGGCCTCGTCGATGAACAGCACGCCGCCAAGGGCCCGGTCGATGACCTTGGACGTCTTCACGGCGGTATGGCCGAGGTACTCGCCGACGAAGTCCTTGCGGGACGTCTCGATGAGCTTGGGCTCGGCGATGACCCCGAGACCGGCGAGGATGTTGGCGACCACGCGCGCGATGGTCGTCTTGCCGGTTCCCGGCGGTCCGGTGAAGATCATGTGCTTGGACTGCTGCGCGACCTTCATGCCACGCGCGGCCCGGATCTTCGCCATTTGCGTTGCGGCGCGGTAGGTCTCGATCTGCTCCTTGACCTTGGCCAGGCCGATCTGCCGGTCGAGTTCGGCCTGCGCGTCACTGAGCATCTTGTCGCGCGCCGAGGTGTCGGCCACGACGCTGTTCGGATCCCACTTGTCCGACCGAGCGGCGATCTTCTCTGTCGTGGTGGTCTGCAGCCGGTAGTTCGGATCGCGAAGCGCCTCAGCGACTTTCGGCTCGGGGAAGTTGGCCTGCAGCCATTCCAGCAGGCGACGGGCACCCTCTTCGTTGCCCTGCTCGCGGAACGTCATTGCCAGGTACCACGCGATGGGCCGGCCGCACGCCGTTCCGGCCGGCGATTCATTGGCTTCGGTCAGCTTGTCCTTGGCCTCGGTGAACAGGCCGAGGTTGGCTGCCGCGACGCCACGGGCCACGCCGGCGGCACCGGCCAGGAAGGCGTCCGGCCAGCTCTCCGAACCCCGGAGCACCTCCATGACATCGGTCCAGCGCTGACCGCCGGTGTAGATGACGGCCTTTACCCACGCCACCAAATGCTCCGAACCGCCGACCGCCGCGCCCTCCACGGCTTCCAGCGCGTCGGCGTAATTGCCCTCGGCCGCCTCGTTGACGGCGAACGCCAGCGTCAGCGCGAGGGGCGAGTTCACGGGATAGGTGATGTCGCCGAGCTCGCCGCCGATACGCACCCGGGCGTTGACCTGCGCCAGCGACACCTCGGCCTGGCCGGCGAGCATGCCGAGGTTGCCGCGTGAGTACCAAGCGCGGAACAACGTGGTCCGATCGGTGTCGCCGCAGCGAATGCGCCCGATCCAGGCGTCACACGCAGTCTCGTCGACAGACGTGATCTCACTGAACAGCTGCATCGAACGCGCCGGTGCGGTGTCCAGCATGCCGACGGCGTTGTTGAACATGGCGGCGAGTTGGTCACTCATTGGCGTCTACTTCCCCTGAATATCTGGTGGCAAAGATCTGGGCACGCGTCGCGGCGGCCTCTTCCGGCGACGGCAGGTCGAGACTGCGCGACAGGAAATCCTTCGCCTCTGCGCGGTCGTGACCCAGTTCCCGCAGTCCCGAGTACATGACGTCGTATTGCGCCGACCTGCCGTCCTGGCGAGCGAGTCCGGCGATGACGAGGATCTCGTCCGCCAGTTCGACTTCCGTCATGTTGGTGACGCCCGGAGCGAGTCGGATGCGGTGGATCCGGCCGTCCATGAGGGCCGTGACGGTCACCGTCTGCGGCGGGTTGGTGACCGTGTACCCGAACGGGACAGGCGCGTCATCGGCGGACGGCGCATCGTCCTCGATGACCCCGGCGTCGGGAGGGACGACGTCGTCGTCGGCGTAGAGGTAGTCGAGTGCGCCGCCGAGATCATCGTCCGAGCCGTCGTCCGGATCGTCGCCCGACGGCTCGTCATCGAACCCGTCATCATGGTGGGCCGCCAACGTCAGTCCTGGTAATCGTCGCCGGCGGCGCCCGCCGAGGCCGTGTCGAACCAGGACCGCGACGGCAGGAACTCCAACAGCCCTTGCAGGGCGCGTTCGAGGTTCTCGTCGGTGCCCGCCAGGAAGCTGCCGTACAGCTCCCCGCTGACCTTGCGCGGCAGGGACACGATGCGGCCCAGCCGGGAGTCGAGAACGCCGGCGGCCACGTCGGCCTCACTGTGCGTACCGCCCTCGTGCCGCTCGTTGGCGGTGAGCTCGACCCATGAGTCGGGATTGGCGATGAGTTCGGAATAGGTCCGCGCCGAGCTCAGGCTGATGCCGAACTGGGTGAGCTGGTCGGGGGTGCGGGCGTCACTGAGCCGGCTGGTCGACGCGGTCAGAGGCTCGACGTTGGCGGGGTTGGCGGAGCCGAGCACGGCATTCACCATGCCGGCCAGGCCCACCTGCGGGGCGACCCGCTGGATGACGATCATCTCGCCGTCGCGGGCCGCGACGACATGGCGTTCGCCCTTGCGACAGACCACGAACCGCAGCATCTTCCCGCCGACGTCGCGGCGCCACCAGCGGCCCTCGATGGTGCGGTCGGCGCGGCTGAGGGTGTCGACCATCGCGGCGACTTCCGGATGCGGGTTCCCGTAGATGTCGAGGACGCCCTGCGCCGTCAGATCCCGCCGCACCTGTTCCCAGACCCGGTCCCGAAGGTCCAGCTGGGGAATGTTCGGCCGGATGCCGAGGCTTATCGGGAAATCCATGAGCTCGAGCTTGTCGGCGATGACCAGCATGCCGTCGATGGTGACCTCGACCGCGATGACGTCGTCGATGCCGCCCGAGGCGGTGCTGGCCGCGGTGTACGGGCCGGTCACGACAACCGTCCCGGCGCCATAGCCGACCCAGACGTCCCGGCATCACGCCCGGCGCATGTGTCCACCCGCTGCATCTCGCTCCACCCCCTGTTCCCGGCGCCAGGCGCCGGGCATCGCTGTCCTCCGTGACCATCTTGGTACGCCACCTGACGGACGGCAGGCCGATGGCCAAACTCCTACGCGAGTCACGGCATCTGACCTGCGCGGGCGGCCCCACACCACCCCCACAGCGCTTCCCCACAACCCGCATCGAGCCTACCAGCGGGTCCGCCGCCGGATCCGCACCAATTCACCGACGGCGCGCACTCAGTCGACGCGGTCGACACGCAGCGAAAAACGTTGGTGGACAACCCAATCAGCAGCACCGCAGCCAAGGGGCCCAGACCGTCGGCCGAACGGGCGCCGACGAAATTGGGCCCAGCCATCCCGCCGGCGGCGCCGGCGTGGTCGATACTGGGATGGCATCTGCGTCTTGGCACCTGCGTCGAGCGAACCGAGGAGAGAAAGCGCGTATTCGGTGACTGACCACTTCGAACCGCAGCACAACCCCCCGGAAAGCGCTTTCGCCGGCCATCCCGTGAACACGCCGCCGGCCTGGCCACGGGTAAATCCGGCCGGCAACACCGGCATGCAGCACACCGAACCGCTGCAGCGCAGGACCGGCTACCCACCGCAGCCCGGTCCCGTACCGCCGGGTCCGATGCAGCCGGGACCGCACCCGCACCAACCCTGGCCGCACGGTCCTCAGGGTCAGTTCACGCCACCCGGGTCGTACGCCGACGCCATCCGCCGCGACGACCTGCTCCGGACCCGCAAGCCCGAGCCCGGTCGCGGCTGGCGCAAGACGCTGTTCAAGGCGACGTTCGGGCTGGTAAACCTCGGTCCGTCACCCGACGAGATCCAGGAAGCACAGCAGATCAACCGGATCCGGTCGGCGCTGTCGGGTCACTACAAGGTCGGCGTGATGGGCAAGGGCGGCGTCGGCAAGACGACGGTGTCGGCCTCGATCGGGTCGCTGTTCGCCGAGCTCCGGCAGGACGATCGGGTAGTGGCCGTCGATGCCGACACCGCGTTCGGCAAGCTCGGCAGTCGCGTCGACCCCAAGGCCCTGAGCTCGTACTGGGAGTTGGCGTCCGACCAGCACCTGGAGAGTTTCGCCGACATCCGCAACCGGGTCGGCAGCAATGCCGCCGGGCTGTTCGTGCTGGCCGGTGAGGCGAGCCCGGCCCGCCGCCGGGTGCTGGATCCCGCCGTCTACCGCGAGGCCGCCTCGCGGCTGGACCGCCATTTCACCATCTCGATCATCGACTGCAGCTCCACGATGGACAGCCCTGTCACGCAGGAGGTGCTGCGGGATCTGGATGCGCTCATCGTGGTGTCGTCGCCCTGGGTCGACGGTGCCGGCGCGGCCGGGCAGACGCTCGACTGGCTGGCGGCACACGGCCTCAATGGTCTCCTGCAGCGAACTGTGGTGGTACTCAACGATTCCGACGGCCACGCCGACAAACGCACCCGCTCGGTCCTGGCCCAGCAGTTCGCCGGGCAGGGGCAGGCCGTCGTCGAGGTACCGTTCGATGCGCACCTGCGGCCGGGCGGCGTCATCGCCGGCACCCGGGAAATGGCGCCGGCGACGCGGCGCAAATTCATCGAGATCGCAGCCGCGCTGGCGGCGAACTTCCCGACCGGTGACGATCGGCACCGCGACCGTTCCTGACGCTCGCGGCGGCTACACCAGCTGCACGAGCAGCTTTTCGACCAGCTCTTTGTCGTGGTCCGACACCGCCGCTTCGGCCTCGGCACCGACCACGACGGACTCGGGAACCCCGGCGGCCAGGGCCGTCTCCTGAATGGTCAGGTTGGCACTGCGGCGCGCTGCATACAGCCGCTGCCCGAGCGTCGCGGTGGGCGCTTTCGCGCCGAGCAACGTCAGTTCGTCGATGCGGGCGCGCACCAGTCCCAACGCCTTGATCAGCGGCGGCGACACCGGGCCGAGCCGGGCGGCGCTGGCGGCGACGGCCTCGAGTTGCCGCAGGTCGGACAGAATCTGCGTGACCCACGGCGTGAATTCAGAATCCTCGATCGCCGGCAGGGCGTCGGCCGTGGCTCCCAACGTGTTCACCGCGGCGACGACGGCCTGCGCGATCAGCGGAACCTCGCCCGCGTTGGTCAACGGCGGGGCTGGGGCAGCTTGTGCCTGAGGCGCCAACGGCACCTGCGTCGTCGGGACCGGCTCGCCGCTGCGGATCCGGGCGATGGTTCCCGGCGGCCACTGCAACACCTCTTCGAGACGCAGGCGCGTTCGTTCCCGCGGCCAGCTGCGGCCCTTTTCGAATGAGATCAGCGCTCCGGCGTTGATGATGCCGTCGGCCGCAAGGCTGCGCTGGCTGATGTCCAACTCGCGCCGCCGGGCGGCGGCGGCCGCACCGGCGCGCTCCATTCCGGGGTCGACTGCGGGCAGGGCGATGTATTCGGTGACGTCATCGGGATCGATGTTCGGCACCCGATGTCACCTCCCATCCCTTGCGGCCCGCGCTCAACACGAAATCCGGAGCACCGTCGGCAGTCCGATACAGCTTAACCCGTTCGGCCCCGCATAACTATTGCGTTAACGGTCACTGAACCGTATCGGTCTCGCGCCAAGCGCTTCAGTTAGACCGTACACCCTCCCCAAAGCACGACTTTCACCAATGTTATTCCGGACCATTCGGATGATTTTTGAGCCCTCGCAGCGCGCTGACCTGCGGATATATCTAACGCTACGGTTTAACTGTTGCATTACTGCAGTCTGGTGCTATAGATTCTTCCCAACCGCGACGGAACAGTCGCAGCGCAACAACAAAGGAGTACTCCGATGACCGCAATTGCCATGGACGGCCTGCCGCTCGGTGAGTGCACCCGGAGCCCGGAGCAGTGGACGACGATCGCCAGCGACGAGGCCAAGGCCCTCTGCCGCCAGTGCCCGCGCCGCTGGGCCTGCGCGCGTGACGCCGTCGAACTGCCCCGCGCCGAAGGCCTCTGGGCCGGCATCGTCATCCCGGCCGAGGAGGGTCGCGGCCGGACGTTCGCGATGAAGCAGCTGCGGTCCCTGGCCGAAGCCAACGGCTACCCGGTCCGCCGCCAGCGCCGCATCTTCCTCGAAGTCGCGTAGTACCCGCTTGCCCACGCTGCCGTTTGAGGGGGCGGCAGCGCGGGCGGCGGTTCTACGCAAGAGGGTTACCGTGGGTTCTATGGCCACTGCGAGCACGACCGACAAGACCGGAGCGCCGACCACAGTCACCGCCGAAGCCGGACGATTCACCATCGCCGTCGAAGGCAAGACGGTCGGGCTGATCGATTACATCGACCGGGGTGGCCGACGAATCTTCCCGCACACCGAAGTTCAGCCCGAGTACGGCGGCCGCGGGCTGGCGACGATCCTCGTCGCCGAGGCGTTGGACGCCACCCGTGCCGCAGGGTTACGCATCGTGCCGCAATGCTCGATGGTCAGCGGGTACATCGCCAAGCATCCCGAGTACGCGCCGCTGGTCGACCGGGCCTGAGTGGTTTGGGCGCGCTCCGTATCGGAGAGTGATACGGGGCGCGCCGAGATCACTGCTGGTTCAGGTACTGCGCGGTCGAGCCGCTGATCGGCATGTCGGGCATGCCGAGTTTGCGGTGGTCCCAGCTGCGCATGCGGCTCGGCACGACCCGGACCGCGACGCGGTTGTTCATCATCTGATCGACGAACGGGCGCATCTCGTCGGTGTAGGGGCCGGTGTACCGCTCCCACACACTGATGCCGACGCGCAGACAGGTGTCGGGATCCTCGACGATCTCGGCGGTCCCGTCGATCGACACACCTCGCAGGGTGCCGTAGGTGTCACCATCCTCGATCATCACGGTGATGGTCGGATCCCGACGCAGGTTGACCGCCTTCTGCGACTTGGCCTTGGTCTCGAACCAGATTTCGCCGTCGAGCACGGCGTACCACATGGCCACCAGGTGCGGCCGGCCGTCGGCCAGGACGGTGGCCATGGTCGCGGTCCGGCTGCGATCGATGAACTCGACGATTTCGTCGTCGGTCATGACGATCTTCTTGCGCTCGTTCTGTCCCACGCTCTTATGCCTATCAGGCCGCACCTGGGGGCGGTTACCCGGCCTGCAGCGCCGCGATCGCCGGGGCGAACATCGTCGCCTTGATGGCGGCCATGGTCTGGGAATCCTTGCCAGCCACCGGAATCACGAGATCCACGGCGGAGGAGACGACCGCGTCCTCGGCCGTGGCCAGCTCGACGATGCCGTACTTGGCGGCGTCGTCGCCACCGAAGCGCCGGCCGGTGGTCATCGACGCGATGGCCGCCTGCGGCGTCAGCTTGGCCTGGATCAGCGCGGCCATACCGGGCGTGAACGGAATCCGGATGTCGACCTCGGGGAAACAGAAGAACCCGCGGTCAGCGCGCATGGTCCGGTAGTCGTGGGCCATGGCGAGCATCGCACCGGCGCCGAAGGCGTGTCCGTTGACCGCGGCGGCCGTCGGGATCGGCAGCGTCAGCACCCGCGCGAACAGCGCGTGGACCCGCCCGACGTAGGACTGCATCTGGTCGCCGTGCGCCATCAGCCAGTCGAGATCCAGGCCGTTGGAGTAGAACTTGCCGGCGCCGGTGGTCACGAGTCCCTGGGCGCCGCCCGCGACGAGATCGTCGATGGCACCGTTGACGTCGTCGAGAAAGCCCAGCGAGAAGCGGTTCTCGTCATCGCCGAGGTTGAGAACGGCGATCTTGTCCTGGTAGCTGACGGTGATGCTCATGGTTGTTTCCTCCTGGTTGGGGTGGGTTCGTCGGCGAGGACGGCACGTACGGCTGCGGTCAGCCGTTCACGTGCCCAGCTGTTGCTGATTCTGTTGCGGGACAAGATGATTGCGGTCGGCAGGTCGACGATGCACACCGTGATGGCATCGACCGCCGCGCCGTCGCGCCGGTTCCAGAGGTGCGACGACAGCCGCACCATCAGGTCGATGAGCTGACGGTCGAGGTCTTTGAGTTCAGCCGCCAGGGACGCCGGCAGGTCGGGTCCGAGCAATTGATCGCGCTGCACCCGCCACACCAGTTGGGCCGACTGCCGTTGACGCTCGTAGAACACCGCGGGGGCCTGCGCGGCGGCGACGACGGCGTCCACGGGGTCGGCGGCCGCGTCGGCCAGGGCGGCGTCGACCAATTCCGTTTGTACGTCGAGGAATCGGCGTGCGGCGCGCAGCCAGGTGCGGGCGACGAGCTCGGTTCGCGAGCCGAAGTTGTGATAGATCGCGCCGTTGGAGACGCCGGCCGCGGCGGCCACCGAACGGGTGGTGACACCGGCCGGCCCGGCCTCGACGGCTAGCGATTCGGCAGCGTCGAGCACCGAGTCGAGGTCATACACACGAGGCCGGGGCACCGGCTCACCATAACAGAGCAATCGCTCCGTTATTGCGCAGCAGGGGTGTCGCCGGTTACGGCGGATAGATCTGCTTGATGGTCCCGTCGGCGTTGACCTGCATGTATCCGGTTCCGGGCGCCGTAGAGTGGATCGCGAGCCCCAGACCGCCACCCTCTTCGCCCTCGATGATGAGGTACAGCTGCGAGCCGGGTTCCGCACCCAGCTGCTGCGGTGCACCGGGCATGGTGGCGGCCACGGCCTGCGCGTTGATCGCGCCGAGGTCCGCCAGCACGTCGAACGAACTGGTGCTGGTGTCCGAGCCCCACTTGTTCCAGCTGCCGCCGCGATACATGAAGCTCTGGTCGACGTGCTTGTTCGTGGGGGAGACGCGATCCATGACCGCGTAATCGGGGTACACCACGAGCTTGAATCCCATGGCGTCGCCGAACTTCGCCTTGATGGTCCCGATCAGGTTGGTCAGACCGTCGGCGGTCTGCAGCTGACTCGGTCCCGCCGGCATCGACGCCGCGGTGGAGGCGGGAGTCGACATCGAACCGGTCGGGTACCCGGCGGTGCCCCCGGGACCCGTGGGCATCGACGGAAACAGTTGTGCGCTGGGCTGATTGGTGGCCTGAGGCTGGTCGCCCGAACCGCTGTCGGGCCACATCACGTACGCGATGCCGGCGCCCCCGAGGACGACGATCGTGACCAAGGCCGCGACGATCACCACCGCCGAGTTGCGCCACCATGATTGGGCCGGTTGGTTGTTCGCCAACTGCGGCGGCGACCACTGCGCGGATCCGGCACCCAGACCTTGCGCCGGCGTCGCGTACTGCGTGTGCGCGTGCGCCGGGTAGGACTCGGGGCCGGTCGTGGGGTAGGGGACCGAAGGGGCGGCCCACGCCGGCGGTGTCTGCTGAGCGGGCTGACCGAACTGAGCGGGCTGCGCCGGTCCGGTCAGCGCGGAACGCGCGGCGTTGGCAAGGTCTTTCGTTGTGGCGTAGCGCAATTCGGGGTCCTTCGCCATGCCGGTGGCGATGACCTGATCCATGTATGCCGAAATCCCCGGCCGCATGGTCGACGGCCGTGGCGGATCCGAATAGAGGTGGCTGGTGATCTGCCGCTCCATGCTGTCGCCCGGAAATGGCGGTGCTCCAGTCAGGCATTCGTGCAGGACGCACGTCAGCGCATAGATGTCGGACCGGGCGTCGCACCGGTCGCTGGTGAAGCGCTCGGGTGCCATGTAGGCGACGGTGCCGATGGTGGCACCGGTGTGGGTCAGTTTGGTTTCGCCTGCAGCGCGGGCGATGCCGAAGTCGATGAGGTACGCGAAATCGTCTGGCGTGACCAGGATGTTGGCGGGTTTCACGTCGCGGTGCACCAGCCCCACGCCATGCGCGGCGCCGAGCGCGGCAGCAATCTGCTCGACGATCGAGACCGCGCGGTCGGGTGCCAGTGGGCCGTCGGCCAACAGCTGCTGGACGGTCTTGCCGTCGATCAGCCGCATCGTCACGAACAGCCGGTCGTCGATCTCACCGAAGTCGTGGATCGGCACGATATGCGGCTCATCGAGCCCGGCCGCGGCGTGGGCCTCCCGGCGGAAGCGCACCTGGTACTGCTCGTCGTCGGCGAAGGTCGGCGGCAGCACCTTCATCGCGACGACGCGCTTCATGGTGGTGTCGTAGGCCTTCCAGACCTCACCCATGCCGCCACGACCGAGCAGCTCAATCAGCCGGTACCGGCCGAACGGTGTCCCTTCCACCGGCTAACCATAAGAGGCGGCGGCGTCCGCTGCCCAGCGAATGGTTACGCGCGCACCCTGCGGCGATAGGTGACCTTGTCGAATTCCCGGCCGTGTTCGTCGACCGCGGTGACGTCCATTTCGCTCAGCAGCTGCCCCGGCCTGACATCGACGCGGATGAAGGCGTAGTTGCGGAAACGCACGCGCGACCAGCCGACCGCCTCCGCCTTCTTCTTCCCTTCAGCAGTCCAGACATAGCTGTTCGGGACGAAGGTGTCGGGAGCTTCGTGGCCGCGGTAGCTCTCGGGCTCACCGGGCTGGAAACCGTATCGGGGCCGGCCGGCGCAGCCCACGGTGTAGTAGACGGTGCCGTCGGTTTCCGCGTCGACGGTCGAATTGTCCCCGGCGACCTTGGTGGGGCGGTCGCCGCGGATCGGGTCCGTGCGCTCGTAGACGTGGTTGTGTCCCTGCAGCACGAGATCGACCTGATACCGGTCGAACAACTCGCACCAGGCCGCCCGCACACCGCCGTCGCTGGCGTGCGAGTCGGTGGTCGAGTACGCGCAGTGGTGGAAGAAGCACACGATGAAGTCGATATTGGGGTCGGCGCGGTAGGCGGCCAGGGTGCGCTCGACCCAGGAGTTCTGGGTGCCATCGGAATAGCCGGTGTTGGAACGGATTTCGAAGCTCACGTCGTTGGCGTCCAGTGACAGCACCGCGACGTTGCCGTAGGTGAACGAATAGACCGACGGGCACGCCGCCGGCCCGTTGTCCGGAAAGTCCATGCGCGCCAGGTGACCGCCGTAACCGTGACTCGGATACGAGGCCTCCATGTCGTGGTTACCGGTCGCGAACATCCACGGCGTACTCGCCGCACTGGCCTCGATGGACCCCAGATAGACGTCCCAGACGAACGGGTTGTACTTGTCGAAGCCGTGCGCGGCCTTGCCCCCGGACGGGACGAACGACAACGGCTTGCCGCCACCGGACGGGTCGGCATACGCGATATCCCCGGCCAGCAGATGGAATTCGGGGTTGGACGCGACGATCTGATTGAACACGTTGGCGGTGTGCGGGACGTCGGGCTCGTTGTCCGGCTTGTAATAGCTGTCGTCGTAGTCGCCGCGTTTGAGCCCGGCAGGCTGGCGCGGTATGTCATCGGTGCCCTGGTCACCCATCATGGTGAACCGGAACGGCGCCAATGTCTTTCGCACGCTGGGCATCGCCGTCTTGGCCGACCGCACGTCGCTGACGAAGCCGTCCTCGGTGCGCCACCGGTAGAAATGCGCGCTGCCACCGGGCAATCCGTCGACGGGGACATGGGCGTAGAACTGCTCGGCCGCAAGGACACCGCGATCGCTGGTCGGGATCTGCGTGACGAGGTTGCGCACCTCGGCCTCGATGGTCGCGCCCAACTGATCGGTGGGCCCGTGGTCGACGAACACCTTGGTGCCACCGGGATTTCGCGACAACTGCGCCGCCAGCCGCAGCTGGCTGTCCGCGTCACCACCAAAACCGACCCGGCGGTTGGCCACGCTCAGCGGCGCGTCCTGTGCGTAGGCGCGGCGCCCGAACGGCGCCAGGCCCAGGGCCGCCACCGCCGCGGCGGCCGCCGATCCGCGCAGGAAATTCCGTCGCGATACGCGGTGCCGGCGCAGGTACTGCTGGTGCCAGTCGTATTGCTCGGCGATGGTCATGGTCGTCGACAAGTTGTCGGGGATACCAGTGTCCGGGATTTCGCCGGCAACGGTCAGTCGGGTCGGACGCACCCGTCGATCGTGGCCCAGCACGGAGCATCTGGCGAGTCCGACACCGGAATCAGGGCCGAAGTTCAGCCGGGGTTCACGGAATCGCGATCAACGACGCCGGAACATGCGAAGACGGCATCGAGGTCCGGTCTGTGCGCCATACGCTGAAGCCATGAGTCGCGTCGCATGGCCATATTCCGCACCTGCGGTCACCGCACTGGTGGTGGCGCTGACCGCCTGCGGCATGCCCTCGGCCGCCGCTGCCCCCGGGGACCCCGCCTGCCCGGGCACATCGGTCACGGCACAACAGTTCGTCGGCGCCTGGGCCAGCCCGGACGATCCGACCACCACGACGCTGGCGCCCGACGGTGCGCTGCGATCCCGCGGCGCCAGGGACGAGTCGGGCACCTGGCGCGTCCGGCCCATCGGCCAGACGCCGGGTGCCGGTCAGCTGCCCGACGACGGCATCTGTGTGTTGTGGCTGCACTGGACCAGTCCTGCGCCGTCGTTCGACGCGTTCTACGTGCCGTTGAAAGCGACCGAGGCACAACTGGAGTTGAGCTATGTCGGTCGGGGCAACACCCTCACCTGGATCCGCGCCGACGGGCCGAGATGACACTTTTTGTGATCTGAAAAGTCTTGGGCTGTCCAGAACTCTTTCTCAGCAACGCCTCAGTTGGCGACGGCACGGTGGAGACATCAAGCGCGAGCACGCCTGTCTTACCGACGTTTCGAGAAAGTAGTCAACGCCAATGAGACACCCGTCAGAACAGCCGACCCCGGACAACCAGCACCTCTGGTCGCGGCAGTACGCCGCTGAACAGGAGAAACTGGTCCAGTGGAGCAATGACCGTTACCAGCGCCCCCACGTCTCGGACGAGTACACCCAGCCGCTGCGGACTCCGTACGGGGCGCCGCAGCAGTACCCCGCCCCGCCCGCGCCACCGGCGCCAGCTAAGCGCTCGCGGTCCGGGCTGCTGGCTTTCGGCGTCGCGGCGGTAGCCATCGCAGCAGGAGCGGCCGGCACCATGGCTGCCGTTGACCACTACGGCAGCATGGCGCCGACGGCGCAGGTACCGCTGGCCACCGGCATTCAGAACCGCGCGCTGCCAACGGCTTCCGCACCCGCAGCCGCACCGGCCGCCCCGGCCGGCTCTGTCGAGGCGGTGTCGGCCAAGGTGCTGCCCAGCGTCGTCAAGCTGCAGGTCCAGACCGGCCAGCAGGGTGGCGAGGGGTCGGGCATCGTCCTCACCGCGGACGGCCTGATCCTGACCAACAACCACGTCATCGCGGAGGCCAATCAGACTGCCGCGGAACAGGATTCGCTGCCCAGCGGACTCAGCCCGAGCGGCCGGCTGCCGCGCGGCATGACCGGCGCCGGTCAGACCAAGGCAACCGTCACCCTGTCCGACGGCCGTACCGTGCCCTTCACCGTGGTGGGGGCCGACCCGGCCGACGACATCGCGGTGGTCAAGGCCCAGGGGGTTTCCGACCTGACCCCGATCAGCATCGGATCCTCGAAGGACCTGCGCGTCGGACAGAACGTGGTGGCCATCGGCTCACCGCTGGGCCTACAGGGCACCGTGACCACCGGCATCATCAGCTCGCTGAACCGTCCGGTGAGCACCGGTGACGAGCAGACCGGCCAGCAGTCGGTGATGAGCGCCATCCAGACCGACGCCGCGATCAACCCCGGCAACTCCGGTGGTGCGCTGGTCGACATGAACGGCAACCTGATCGGCGTGAACTCGGCGATCGCCTCGCTCGGTGGTGGCCCGGATTCCGGTGGCTCCCAGCCGGGTTCGATCGGCCTGGGCTTCGCCATCCCCGTCGATCAGGCCAAACGCATTGCCGACCAACTGATCTCCACCGGCACCGTGCAGCACGCCTCGCTGGGCGTCAAGCTGGCCGCCAACAACAGCGCCCAGGGTGCGGCTGTGGCCGGCGTCGTGGCCGACGGTCCCGCCGCCGCAGCCGGCCTGGACAAGGGCGCCGTGATCACCAAGGTCGACAACCAGCCGATCGACAGTCCGGAAGCGCTCGTCGCAGCCATCCGGTCCAAAGCGCCCGGCGACAACGTCACCGTGACCTACGCCGACCCTTCCGGAGCGGAACGCTCCGTGCAGGTGACCTTGGGACAGACGGAAGCCTAGGCCGACACAGCCTGTCCCCGCATCCCTGTGAGGGTTGTGTACGCGGAACCCGAGATACGCGTACGCAACCCTCACAGGCGTATTCGGGCCCTGACGCCAACCGGATTCCAACCGCGCCGTCCTACCCTCTTCGTGTCGACATTTCCGGAGGGGCCATGCGCATCGAGTACATCGTGGTGCTGATCGCCGTCATCGTGATCGTGGATATCGCGATCCTCGTTGCGCTGCTACGCAAGCACCGCACCCGGACGACATCTCCCGATCCGGCGCTGTCCAGCGCGACCGAACTCGGCACCGAAGCGCCCCGGAAATCCGCCGCGCCGGTCCTGGCGAAGGCGTTCCTGGCCGTCGGCCTCTCCCTGGCCGTCGCGGCCGGGGTCTGCGCAGCGTTTGTCGCCCAATCGAATTCGTCCGACAAGCACGCCGACGGTACCGTCGTCGAGCTGGTGCCCAGCGGCGGTGGCAGCAGCTCGCGCTACCGGGCGCGCGTCGAATTCGCCACATCCGCAGGGACCCACGTCCGCTTTCTCAGCTCGATCAGCAGCAATCCGCCACCGGCCAGACTCGGCGAGCACGTCGACGTCAGGTACAACCCGGCCGACCCGCGCGACGCCACCATCAACACCTATTGGCAGGTGTGGTTCCTGCCGACTCTGCTCGGCATCATCGCCGTCCCGTTCCTGCTGGTGGGTACCGGATTCGGCATCGTGAGCCGAGCCGGACGCCGGCGCGGGCCCGAACTCCTCTGAACCGACCGGGCCGCCAGCAGATTGCCAGGTTCATCTGGGCTGCCGCAGGTCACGCGCGGATGTATCGTCTCCCCAGTTCCGAATTTGCTGTGAATCGGGGGAAATGGTCCAGTACTACCTCTCGGGTGCAGTAGCCGCCCGAGTCGACGGCACGCCGGCAGCGCTCGGCGGACCGAAGCAGCGGTGCGTACTGGCCGTCCTACTGGCCAATCACGGCACGGTGGTCAGCATCGACCGCCTGATCGACGCCGTCTGGGGCGAGGAGCCGCCACCGAAAGCGCTCGCCTCGGTGCGGTCGTACGTGGCCAACCTCCGCCGGGTCCTCGACCCGGGCGCCGACACCGGGCATGACCAGCCGCCCGATACCCGCCGGGGCGACACGCAGAGCCAACGGCTCGCGTCCCACCCCCACGGCTATCAGCTGAATCTGCTCGACGGCGACACGATCGATCTCGTCAGCTTCGAAAGCCTTGTCTCCAAAGGCCGGACGGCGCTGATCCGCCACTCGGCCGGAGCGGCCGTCGAGATGCTGACCGAAGCGCTGGCGCTCTGGCACGGAGATCCGTTCGGGGAGTTCGCCTATCACGAATTCGCCGCGCCCGAGGCCATCCGCTTCGCAGCCCTGCGCACCACCGCCATCGAGGCCCGCTTCGACGCCGCACTGCAACTCGGCGGCGGCGGTGAACTGGTACCCGAGGTCGAGGCGGCCCTGGCCGAACATCCACTGCAGGAACGGTTGTGGGGCCATCTGATGCTGGCTCTGCACCGGTCCAACCGCACCGCCGATGCCATTCAGGCGTTCGAGCGCGCCTGCACGACGCTCGACCGCGAGGTCGGCACCCGGCCGGGTGAAGGCCTCCAAACCCTCTTCGAGAAGATTCGCGACGGCGCCGCGGAACTGCGGGTCGCACCCGCACCACACGTGCTGAAGCCCGATCCGGACCCAGCGGCTCCACCGCCGTTCGTCGGCCGGGACACCGAGCTCGGTGCCGTCACCGCGGCGGTGCGCCGAGCCAGCGGTGGCGCCGGCGGGCTGACGCTCGTCACCGGCGACAGCGGCATCGGCAAGACAACCTTGGCGCAGGCCGCCGTCGACCGCGCCCGGGCAACGGGCATCGCCGTGGCCTGGGCCGGCCATCCGAGCGGGGTGAAACTGCCCCAGCTGTGGACCTGGATCCAACTGCTGCGCCAACTGGGCGGTGAGCTCGGCATCGCCGGCCGCAAGGCCGTGCTGCGGGAGACGCCCGGCGTGGTCAACGCCCTGGTGCCCGAATGGCACGGCGACGACGATCTCAACGCCGGCAGCCGGTTCGCACCAACGGGATTCGCCTTGGTCGAGCGCATCGTGGCGGCGCTGCGCGAGCTCTCGACCGTGGCCCCGATGGTGCTCGTCATCGACGATCTGCAACGGGCGGATCCGGCCTCGATCAACACCCTCGTCCTGCTGGCCGAAGAATTCCCGCGCATCCCCATCCAGGTCATCGGCAACTGGACGTTCTTCGGAGCCGACCGCCCGATGAACCGGTCGTCGTTCGAACGCATCGTCCGGTCGAACGACACCGTCACGCTGCATCTGGACGGCATCGACCGCGCGGCGGCGGCAGACCTCGTCGACGCGGTGGTCGGCGGCACGATCCCGCCGGCCATCTCGGCACAGGTCTGGGAGCAAGCCGGCGGAAACCCCTTCTACATCAAGGAACTGGCGCGGGCGCTGGACACCGACGGCGCGCCGCAACGTGGCCATCCCGCGCTGTCGGATGCCGTGGTCGGTGTCGTCGGCCGCCGGCTCGGCGTCCTGGACCGGCCCTGCCGTCGGGTGCTCTGCGCGGCCGCCGTCGTCGGGCCCGAATTCAACGTCGCCGACCTGGCCGACATCGTCGACCTGTCGGTCTCGACGGTGCAGAGCCGGCTACGTCCGGCGTATCAGACCGGCCTGCTCGACGAACTGCCCGCCCGTCCCGGCGCCTACCGGTTCAGCCACGGCCTGGTGCGCGACGCGCTCATCGCCCAGCTCGCCACCACCGACCGCACCAGCGTGCATGCCGCGATCGCCACCACGCGGACGGCAACGCTCGCGACCGCCGCGTACGAACACGTCATCGCAACCGCCGACCATGCCTGGCGGGCCGGCGCCGAGTTGAATCCCGATGTGGCCCTTGGCATTCTCGAGATCGCCATCCAGCGGGCCCTGAACCGGTCCGCCTACCACGACGTCGCCGGGCTGGCCGAGCACGCCCTGCAGATCGGTGACCGACTGCCGGCCAAACCCGAACACCTGGACCGGCAGGCCACCTTGTGGCTGCACCTGGCCGGGGCGAAGAACATCCTCGAGGGGCAGGCCAGCGAGTCGGCCGCCGCGGCCGTCCAGCGGGCCTTCGAGATCGGTCAGGAAGTCAAGGGCCGCTCTTTCTACGGCGCCATCGCGCTGCAGTCCATGCTGTTGTGCGCGCACGGCCGCATCGACGAGGTCGAGATCATCGCCATCGGCCTGCAGGACCAGTACGACAAGTCCGGCGATCCGGTGATCGGTCTGGTCAACGACTTCGTGCACATCCTGCAATACACGCTGCGCGGCCATACCGACATGCTGATCAGCACCGGGCTGCACATGATGGACAACTTCCCGCCGCCCGAGACGGTCACCGATCCGCTGCACTTCTTCCATCCCCGCGTCTACTGCTGGATGGCCATCGCCGAGGCCGTCCGCGGCGACCTCGATGCCATGCGCGAATACCACCGCCGCGCACTGCATCTCGCGCAGAGCCGCGGCGACGTGTTCAACATCCTGGCCGCCCGGCTGACCTACGTCGAATGTGCGGCAGTACTCGGTGTCACCGACGGCATCGCCGAGCTGGCCGACCAGGTCGACGTCGAGTTCACCGCAGCGGGCAGCCCCCAATGGGCAGCATGCGCGCGCATGGTCCGGGTCTGGGCGCAGGTCATCGGCTCGGGCGAGGGCGACGCGGCCGTCGCCTTCCAGGCGTTCGACGAATACACCTGTGACGGGACGACCGTCATGAACACGATGTTCCTGTGCCTGCTCTCCGACATCGAGTTGCACCAGGGCCGTCCCGACAGCGCCCGTGCCCTGGTGCACCGGGCCGGCCGCCTCGCCGATGCCACGGGCGAACAGGCATTCGCCCGCGGCATCGCCGAACGGCTGGCGGCCCAGTCCGTCGAGCCCGTGTGAATCAGGCCTTGGCGGTCCGGTCGGGCAGTTCCTCGCGCCACTGCCGCCAGATGGCCCGGTCCGTCATCAGGTCGAGCACACTGCCGAACCCGGACGGATACACCAGCGAGACAACCCATTTGCGGGAGTCCCCGCGGCTGACCTCGCAGCCGCCCCGGTACAACTGACGTAACCAGGTGACCGTCACCGCGTCCCGCGGGAAGTCGAAGATCACCACCTCCTCACCCGCGGACAGCTTCGCCTGGTAATCGGTCAGGCCCAACTGGTCGTCGACCCACTTCGAATACTCGGACGCAAGGCACCGCACCTGGGTGTCCGTCAGCTCGAGTTCGACGTTCACCCACCAGGTGTTGGTACGGCTCTTGAGCAGATACGCCTTGGTTCGGGGTGGCGCCGTCGCCATTTCGTCAGAAGGTGATCTTCAAAGACTTGTCCACCGCGTCCAGCGCCTCGAACAGCTCGTGGCCCTGGCTCTCGTCGCTGGTCGCGTTGATCTGCAGCACGTACAGGCCGTCGGGTCCCTTGAAGACCACCGTCTCCTGCCCGAAGGCGGCCTTGCCACCGCTCTTGAGGTTGTAGGTGCCGGCGATGCGGAACGCCGGGAAGCCGGCCGAGGTGCCCGGTTCCTCACCGACGGACTCGAAGCCGGGGAGATTCTTCACCTCACCGCCTGCGAGCTTGAGCAATTTGTCCGGGTCCACCGGACCGTCGAGGCGGGACACCAGCGCGACGATGTTCGCGGTGTAGTCGGTGCTCTGGGCGCCGGGCCCGGTGTAGACGAGGGCGCCGTACGCGTAGTCGGGAGTGTCTTCGCCGGCGCTGTCCCAGCCGGTCGGGCGGTCGATGTCGACAGCCGGCGCGCCCGGATCCCCAGGATGGATCGACGTTTCCTGAATCTTCTCTTCCTTGATGTAGTCGGCAATCGTGGGATTCGTGCCGGATTCCTCGGCCTTACGCGGCTTCAGCTTCGGCGCGGCCTTCGTCGACGACGTCGCGCTCGAGCTGCTGCTCGAACTCGACGAGCTGGAACTGGAGCTGGTCGAGCTCTTGCCCTTGTCTCCGCCTCCGCAAGCGCCCAGCGTGATGCTCAGGCAGACCGCGGCTGCAACGGCGATAACAGGCCGATGCGACATCTGCATCGTGACTCCTCAGGGGTAGACGACGGACGCCGGTCACGTCCTCGGCGCCACGATATGGACGGCCGATTGGAATTCCGTTGAACCCGGCGGCGCACGCGCTTGGAACGGCGGCCACCAACCGGACCCGCGCGGACTTCCAACCGGATTCCAACACCGCGGCGCTAACTTTTGCCGTCCGCTCGATCAGTGCGGCGCCGGTGGCTGGCGCCCGAACTCGGAAGGGGTTGGCGACATGACCAACACGATGTGTCAGAGACTCGTTCTGGCATCTGCGATCACGGCTGCCGTGTTCGGCGCCGCCGCCTGCTCCAGCGGGACGCCGTCGGTGAGCAAGAAAGACGTCGAGAGCCAGATCGTCGAAAAGATGACCGGCGCCGACGGCAAGAAGGCCGATTCGGTGACGTGCCCCGACAACCTCGCGGGCCAGAAGGGCGCCGAGGTCAACTGCACCATGAAGGTCGGCGACAAGACCAGCACCGTCAACGTCACGGTCACCAGCGTCGAGGGTGAGCAAGTCAAGTTCGACATGGTCCAGACGATCGACAAGGACCAGGTCGCCAAACAGATCAGCGAGGAGCTGGGACAGCAGTTCGGCACCAAGCCCGAAACGCTGACCTGCCCGGAGAACTTGAAGGGCACGCCCGGCGCCACGCTGCGCTGCGAGCTCAAAGACAGCGGCCAGACCTACGGCGTCACGGTCACCGTCAACAAGGTCGACGGCTCCGACGTGAACTACGGGTTCAAGGTCGACGACAAGCCGACGTCGTAACCGATGGGAATTCACCGGGCCCTCTGGCGGGCATCTGCGCTCCTGGCGGTCTGCACCCTGACCGTCGCCGGCTGCGGCGAGAAGCACCTGAATCCACAGGCGGGCCCGTCGGCTTCGGCCAAGCCCATGGCCCCGCCTGCCGAGATCCACGGCGACGCTTCAGATCCCGTGAACAAGCTCGTTGCCCAAGCCATCGGCGAGATCCAGGCGTACTGGAAGGACGAGTTTCCCAAGCTGTACGGCAAGGACTACACACCGGTCGCGGGCGGCTTTTACGGCGTGGACCCGAAGAAGGGCCCGGTGCCGCCGTGCGCGGATTCTCCGGAGGAGGTCGCCGGCAACGCGTTCTACTGCTCCAAGGGTGATGACGTGGCCTGGGATGCCACGGGGCTGCTCCCCGACTTGCGAAATAAATTCGGGGACTTCGTCATTCCACTCGTGTTGGCCCACGAGTGGGGCCATGCGATCCAGGCCCGCGCGAACTTCCAGGGCGAGACAGTGACCAAGGAGATCCAGGCCGACTGCTTTGCCGGAGCGTGGGCCGCCCACGCCAAAGACACCTACAACCCAAGTGGTGACGATCTCGACAACGCCCTCGCCGGTTTCCTGTTCCTGCGTGACGAGCCGGGTACCGCCAAACACGATCTGAGTGCGCACGGTAGTGGATTCGACCGCGTTAGCTCGTTCCGCACCGGGTTCAGCAAGGGCCCCAAGTCCTGTGCGGACTATCGCAACGGTGACCCGGTGGTGGTCGAACTGCCGTTCAACAATGCCGCCGACCAAGCTGCCGGGGGCGATGCCCCGTACGACGCGATAATCGAAGGTGTCCCAGACGATCTCGAGGACTACTTCACACAGCTGATCCCGGAGCTGACCGACGGCAAATACGACTGGACTCCACTGAAAGCACCACGCAAGATCGATCCCGACAAGGCACCAGACTGTGGCGGCAAGTCGATGAAGGGCTCGGTGCTGTACTACTGCGTCGACGACGATTACGTCGGCTTCGACAACGTCAAGACGATGCCCGACATCTATGACAGCGGCGGCGATTTCTCGGTAGCGACGCTCATCGCAACGCAGTACGGGCTGGCGGCGCTGATGCGCATGGGTCAACCTCAGGACTCAAAACAGACCTCGCTGCGCGCCGACTGCCTGGCCGGCTCGTGGGCTGCCAGCATCCTGCTGCACAACCGCCCGAACAGCAGATACAGCCTCTCGCCGGGCGACTTGGACAAGGCCGTCGCCGCCCTGCTGCTCTACCGCACCGACCGCGGCGACGTCGAACACCACGGCCAAGGGACCGAACGCATTGATGCATACCGGCGTGGGGTGTACGACGGCGCCAAGCCCTGCCTGACCCTCTGACATACCTCGCCAAAGGAGCCCCTTCATGACCCAGCCCGACCAGACCACCGTCGCCGCGGACGAGACGCCGGTCGAAGAGAAGATCCCGGCATGGCGTGGGTTGCTGGACTCGATGCACCCGAAGGCCTTCTTCTCGATGGCCAACGGCCAACCCGCCGGCATCAAACAGTTTGCGCAGTTCTGCCTGCTGTTGATCTACCCGGGCTGGCTGATCGCGGCGCCGCTGTGCGGGATCATCTACTACGTGGGGTACGGCGTGATCTACGCCGTACTGTGGCCGATCTTTTGGCCGGTGCGCCGATGGATGAAGAAGAACCGGCCCGAGGAGTATGCCGCCAGTCAGCTCAAGTGAGCGGGCACCCTATCGCTTCAGGAAGTCGAAGAAGTGCGGCGTCGTGTCGACCCGCAGCCGCGTCAGCTTGCGGTAGCTGATGAGCCACCGGCCGTGTTCCAGGCGGTACTGCTCGTGATAGTGGCCGTAGCCGTGGAGATGCTCTTCGGCTTCGCCGTTGGTCCACCACAACTTGTCCTCCATGGCCCAGATGCCGGTGGCCGTGGTGTCGCTGGTCAGCTCGATCTCGGGGGTGTGACCGTGGTGGACGGTGGTGACGGTGGTGCCGCCGTCGAGCAGTGACCGAATGGCGCGCGTGAGTGCCTCCCTGCCGACGACGCGGTTCTTACTGCCGGCAGTGGGCGTCCAATTGTTGTTGTCGGGCAACCCATCCCAGGTCTCGGACACGACGTCGTCGGTGTGCAGCGTCGGATAGACCTCCCACTGCTTGGTATCCATGCACCGCAGCCGGCGGGCGAAGGTGCGCTTGATGGCCTCGATGGCGCAGGCCTGGTCGCCGGTGCCGAGGGTGATGTCGGTGGTCATTCGATCTCTTTTCAGGATGTGCGGTTTCGTCGGCGCCAGGGCGCCAGGAGCAGTTCGCAGGCACGGCGCATGTCGCGCTCGGCCTGCTCGGGCGTCGTCTCCCCGGTGATGGCCCACGACAGGATGCCGTACGCGCACTGCTCGATCAGGAGCGCGATCTGCGTCTGGTCGGCGGTGGGCGCCGCGATCCCGGCGACGCCGAGGATGTTGCGCCGCAGGTTGTAGTCGCCGCGGACCGTCGACTCGGCGCGCCGGGCATTGACCGACGTGATCATCGCGCGCGCCAGTAGCGGACGGGCCAGCATGTCCCGGATGATGCCGGCCATGAACTCGGTGACGTCAGTGACCGGGTGCCCCGTCGACGGACCCGGCGGCGCGGCGGTCTGGGTGAGGTGAAACAGCAACGCCGCGAACAGGTGATGCTTCGTGGGGTAGTAGCGGTAGACGGTGGTGATCGAGACCGCCGACTGATCCGCCACGTCCTGCATCCGGACCTCTTCGAGGCCGTACCGCGCCCCCAGGAGCGCGGCGGTCGCGAGGATGCGGTCACAGCGGTCGATCTGCGCGGGGGTCCTGGGAGTCGCCGGTTCCCGGTCGAGCGGTGCGCGGGGCATGGCTACACCGCCGGCCCAGAGGGCGTGCCCTGCAACATCTTCTGGATCATCGCGTGTGACGCCAGCAGCACCTTGTCGCGATCGGTGGTGGCGTGGACCGCCGGACTGGCGGCGTGCATCGAGATGACGTGCACGGGTCCGTTCGCGAGATTCGCGAGGCCTTCACGGGCGACGTCGGCCGGATCGGACGCGGGCATGCCGGGGACGTCGAAATTGAGGCCGACGCGCTCCATCGCCGGTGTCCTGGTGAGGCCGAGGACGAGTTCGAGGACGTGCACGTTGTGCTCGCGCAGCTCCAGCCACAGACCCTCGGCGTAGATCCGGCTGAATGCCTTCACCCCGCCGTACACGGTGTGCCGCGCCGAGCCGAGGTGCCCGGAGAGCGAGCCGACCAACATCAGCCCGCCCCGGCGACGCTCGCGCATCGGCGCGCCGAAGTGGTGGACCAGCCGCAGCGGGGTGGTGACGTTCAGGTCGATGACGCGCTGGAACTCCGTCAGGTCGCCGTCGAGGAACTCGGCGCTGTGGGTGTTGGCGCCGGCGTTGTAGATGAGGAGTCCGACCTCCAGATCGGTTGTGGCACTGATGATCTGATCCACACCGTCATCGGTGGTCAGGTCGACGGTGAGCTCGCGCACCGCCACGCCCAACTCGCGACAGCGAGTGGCGGTGGCCTGCAGCGGCCCCGGCTTGCGCGCGATCAACACCAGGTTGACACCGGCCCGCGCGAGCAGTGCCGCGAACTCGGCCCCGACGCCTTCCGAGCCACCCGCGATGACGGCCCACGGCCCGTATTGCTGCAACTGCAATGCGTCCTCACTAGACAAGTTCATGCCCCATATCTAAAATTCATTTTAGTTTTCAGCGTCCGAGGGTAGCCGATCCAGACGCCAGATCGGAAGGGCGCATAAATGCGGATAGGTCTGCAGACGCCAGTGGTGATCCAGGTACCCGCCACCGCGTCGGCGTGGGAAGCGACGGCCGGCGCCGCCGAGATCGGGGAGATCGCCGCCGTCGCCGACCTGCTCGGCATCGACTACCTGACGTGTTCCGAACACGTCGTCGTGCCGACCGATGTGGCGGCCACCCGGGGCGCGACGTACTGGGATCCGCTGGCCACCTTGGCTTTCATCGCCGGGCGCACATCCCGCATCCGGCTGGCCACCTCGGTGCTGGTGCTGGGCTACCACCATCCGCTCGAGATCGCCAAGCGTTACGGCACCCTCGACCAGGTCAGCGGTGGCCGGTTGATCCTGGGCGTGGGCGTCGGGTCGCTGCGGGAGGAGTTCGACCTGCTGGGTGCGGCCTGGGACGACCGGGGCGCCCGCGCGGACGAGGCAATGGCCGCGCTGCGCACGGCATTGCCCACCAATCATCCAGTGCACCAGGGTGATCACTACAACTACGACTCGTTCGTGATGGACCCCTGTGCGCTGCAACCGCGCGTACCGATCTGGGTGGGCGGCCGGACCCGCCGTTCGCTGCGCCGGGCCGTCAAGCTCGGCGACGGCTGGATGCCCTTCGGCCTCGCCGCGGCCGAGATCTCGACAATGCTTGCCACCGTGGAACTTCCGACGGATTTCGACATCGTGCTCGCCACGAGGCCGCTGGATCCCATGGGTGCGCCGCAGCAGACACTCGATGCACTCGGCGTGCTTGAGGACGCCGGCGCGACGGCCGCGACCTGCGTGATCGCCTCCCGATCCGCGGCGCACTGCTGCGAACAACTCGGCGCCCTGGCAGATCTGACGAACCTGCTGACCACGGAGGCGAGATGACCGAACAGCGACTGGCCGAGCTCGAAGCGCGGTTGCGCCGCATAGAAGATGAACGCGCCATCGAGCGGATGATCGCTTCCTACGGTCCGCTCGTCGACGCCGGCGAGGCCGACGCCGTCGCCGCGATGTGGGCGCCCGACGGTGTCTACGACGTCGAGAACTGGCTCATGACCGGGCCCGCCGACGTCGCGGCCATGGTGCGCTCACCCGGTCACCAGGATTTCATCACCACCGGTTGCACCCACTTCCTGAGTCCCGCCGTCGTCACCGTCGACGGCGATGAGGCGGTCGCCGTCTGCGAGTCGACGCTGTTGCTCAGGCGCACAACGACTTACGAACCCATCCGGGCCGGCGTCAGCCACTTCCACCTTCGCCGGGCCACCGGGGCGCCGCACGGCTGGCAGATCGTCAAACGCGTCACGCGACTGCTCGACGGAACCGAGAGGCCCCGCAGGTTGCTGTCGGACGGTATCGCCGGACGGCTCCCGGCCTAGCCGCGCACCCGGTCCAGCGTGTGCCCGGCCATGGCCGCCAGGACGCGGTGGGCCCGGGCGACCATCGCCGCGGCGGACTCCTCGGGATGATTGCGCCAGAACAGCATCAGCGCCGACACCATGTGTTCCCAGACGCCGGTGGCAGCCACCAGGTCGACGGGATCGGTCAGGCCGACACTGCCCAGGGACCGCGATACCCCGGCGAACGCCTGCTGGCGGAGGATCGTCCGCTGCTCGCGCGCGGCATCGCGCGCCGGGCCGTGGGGGACCGACCGGTCGAACAGCACATGCCAGTCGCCCGGGTGCCCCTCGAACGTCGTGAAGATGGCGGCCAGCACGGGCTCGCCAGCGGCGGCGCCGGCCCCCGCCAAGTGGTCGGGGGAGTTGAGCGCGTCGGCGACGGCGTGCTCGATCTGGGTGCCGATCTTGGTCACGCAGGCGGCGTAGACCGCCTCTTTCGAACCGAAGTAACTGATGATCAGGGTCTTGGAGACGTCGGCCTGCGCGGCGATGGCGGCCAGGGACGCGCCCGCGTACGTGGCACGGCTGAATTCGGCGATGGCGGCCTCGACGATCAGCTGCTCACGCTCACCGCGCGGCACACCTTTGGTACCGGTCCTGCCGGTGACGGGGCGCGTGGTCATCGGGACAGCCTAATCAGCCCCGCAGCACCTCTGCCCCGGAGTTGACCGTTGCCTGGGACGAACAGGCAATTCAGTCCGGCTGAACGTCGATCCACTCCAGATATGCACTGCCCGAGACCGATCCGGTACCCCAGGTACCGGTATAGGAGTACGCCGTCACGTATCCCGGTCCGTGCCCGAGGCGCCACGGCGCGTCGACAGTGCCGATCAGCGCCAGAATTTCCCGGTCGCCATCACGCACCGACCACTTGAACTTGCGGGGCCTCCGCATCGTGTTGCCCCGATCGTCGACGAGCGGCTCGCCGTACTCGGTGACCGCGAAGTGGACGTCGGTGTAGACCTCGGTCTCGCCGCCGAGCACCCGCACGTGGGCCAGCTTGCAGGCGGTCCGGCCCCGCGCCCGGACGTCGGTCAGCAACACCTGCGTGCGCTCGTCGAGATTGATGATCTGGTAGGTGAAGAAATCCAGCGGCAGTTTCAGCTGGGCCGGTATCGGCCGGCGCGTAAGTGCTTGGTGCGTGCGGATTCTCGCGTACTCGAAGGTGCCCAGACCGCTGACCGCGACGCCGTCGACCGTGCCGGTGTAGGGCGCGAGCAGGCTCAGGTGGTCATAGATCGGCGACTTCACGAAGTACGAAACCTGTGCTGTGACATTCAGTTTGAGGTCTACGTCGAACTGCGGATAACGGCCGCGGACGACGACGTGCGGCAGGGCCACGTTGATGGCCAGGTCTTCGGCCCAGCGCAGCCGGCGGGCATCGGCGGTGAACCAGCAGTCCGCGCTCATGTCGTAGGCCCGATAGAACCGCTGATCCGCATGCGCGGTCGACGAGAAGACCGTGGTGGTGTCGCGCGCGTCGGCGGCGGCCAGGTGGTCGAGATCGAACAGTTCGGCGCCCGACGCACCCAGCAGCGTCATGGTGTTGAGATAGCGGTAGGGCTCGGGCAGGTCCGGCACGAACACACCGAAATGCGTGACGCCCCAGGCACGTGAGAGGTCATGCGGCCGGAGAATCTCCGGGGCGTCGAACGGCAGGCGCGACGCCGGCAGGCGACTGTCGACCAGCGGCAGCATGCCGTCGATGACGACACGCGACAGCGCGCGGGAGATCGGGTGCGTCTTCATGGAGTCCTTGTCTGACGTGGGATCGGCGACTAGGTGAGGGCGGCGAGAGCCCGGTCCGCCGTGGCGGGGGAGATGAGGTCGATGGTCGGCAGGACCGCGCGCAGCACCGCGGGGCTGACCTCCACCGGCTGATGGGTGACCGCCCGCACGATCCAGCGTCCGGCCTCTTCCGCCGACAGTGCCGGGGCATCCTCGTATTCGGCTGTGGGCGCGATCATTTCGGTGCGCACCAGTGGGAAGTAGACATTGGTGGCACTGATGCCTGGGTGGGGCCGTTCGGCATTGAGGCTGCGGCCGAAGATCGCCAGCGCACTCTTGGAAGCGGCATACGCGGAGAAGCGCGGGAACGTGTTGGCGTGCAGGCCCCAGGTACAGACGTTGACGACCTGACCGCGGCCACGCTCGATCATGCCCGGCAGCAGCCCCAGGCTCAGCTGAACAGCAGCCAGGTAGTTGAGGGACATCGTGCGCTGATAGTCGTGCAGCCGGTCGGTGGCGTCGGCGATGCTGCGGCGGATCGAATGTCCGGCGTTGTTCACCAGCACGTCCACGCGTTCGTCGGCGAGGTCGGCCAGCAGCCGGGCAGTGGCCGCCTGGTCGGCCAGATCGCAAGTGCGCCAAGAGCATCCGGTCTCGGCGGCGAGCGTCCGTAGTTCGTCCTCCCGGCGGGCGACGGCGATGACGGTTGCACCGCGCGCGCGGAGCTGGGTGACGGCCTGCCGGCCGATACCGGCCGAGGCGCCCGTCACGACGATCGTCAGGTCGCTGACGTCACGTCCCGGGCCGGCCAGCACGGCGTCGAGTCGCTCGGGCAACAGGGTGCGGCGCTGGACGAAGTCCATCACGGCATTACGAATGAACATGGCTTCCTCCCACACGGTGTTCTCACCGGGACGTCGCCGATATTACCACTCGGTTACTTCAGCCTCGGCCGGTGATGCCCGAGCCGCCCATCCACAGCGGCGGTTCGCAGTGATCACCGGCCGCGGTATGCGGGACCAACCCGCGCCAGCGCTGACGGCGCGTCATCCGGTCGTAGTGTCCGGCGGCGACCGACTTCAGAAAGTCCACACTGTCGCTCAGGTAATCCAGCCCATAGCCGGTCAATACATACGTGGGCAGGCCCGGCAACGACTGCTCCGAGATGTCGTACCGCTCGCTGCGGTGGTGCGTCCCGCGATCATCGACCTCGGCTGTCCACCGCAGTGCCGACGGCACGTGCCGCGCCGCCGCCGTCGCCGTCGCCTCTACGGCCGTCCGCCAGTCGACACCGGTCCCGGGCGCGATCCAGAAGGGCGCCGGGTTTTCGTGGACGATCTCTGTCCTCATGCCGATCCCCTTCCGCAGCTCGTGCACCGAGTGTGAGCGCGGGCGACGCGGTCGGGGAAGTGCTTCCTACGCCAGCGGGCCGTTTCCTCGCACGAATCACAGATTGGCCCGCCAGCGGGGGCTACAGCCGGTACATCTCGCGCTCGGTGGCCGCTTCCTCGAAAAGCAGGTCGGGACGTCCCCGATGCGCGGTGTGCGCCCGCGCGGCGGCGATCCGGGCCGCCCAGGTGGGATTTCCAATTACGTTGCGCCGGAATCGAGTTCGCGGTACGAGGACGACCGCGGCCAGGCTCGGCCGGCAGGAGAATGCAGTCATCGACGAACCCTACGAGCCGAGACCACGGCTGGGCATCGTGCTGGGGACGGCTCCGTCCTCATACCGGGGGCGGAGCGCGCTGTTCACTTTCCTGCGCGCAGGCGGATCAGACGGACTCGACCTCGGCCTTGATGCGGTTGAGCGTGGTCCTCATGTCCCGGATGTTGCGCCGGGTGCGCAGCTGGCCGCCGAAAATGCCGAACACGGTGTCGAGGAGGCCGGGCGTCATCCAGAACGACTCGGTGACATCCGTGCCGTCACCGGCGGGCGCCAGGGCATAGTGCCAATTGTTTACCGCCTTGTCGCCGGCAAGCACCGCGAAACCGAACTCGCGCCCGGGCTCACAGGCCGTGACCCGGCACGTCGTCCAGTAGATCGGCCCGATCTCGTTGCGCTTGACGTGACCGCGGAACAGCGCGCCCAGTGCGGGTCCGGTCGCTCCGTCCAGCCATTCCGACTCGAACACTTCGGGCGAGTATTTCGGGGTGTTGCGAATATCGGCAATCAGATTCCAGACCTGATCGGCCCGCGCGTTCATGTGGACGGTAACCGAACCCTTCATGGCGCGATCCTATCGATCGGTACCGCCCGGCAGGTCACCCTCTTGTTTCGGCTGGATCGCCTACACGGGCCTCACCACAACACCCGATAAATGCAAAAGCCGCGAATCCGAACCGGATTCGCGGCTTTTGTTGTGTGGGCGAAGGGGGACTTGAACCCCCACGTCCCGAAGGACACTGGCACCTGAAGCCAGCGCGTCTGCCATTCCGCCACTCGCCCCAAACAACTGGGAGAGAGTATCACCACCCCCACCCCCGGCTCCAAATCCGCGCCTGACCACCCGATACGGCTCAATTTGGTCCGCCGCGACCGCGAAATCCAGCGATCGGCCGGTCCGCGTGCCGGCCGGCCACGTCCTGACCTGCGGCTTTCGAATTCTCACGATTCTGTTGGTCACGTATTGCAAGGTCAGGCCGATACCATGCGTAACAGTGGTGTCCGCGGTTATCGCGCACATCACATCTGGACCACCGAGACGAAGCGAGGCAGGGGGACATGGGTCTGGTCGACCGGATCGAGCGCAAGCTCGAGACCACGGTCGGAGACGCTTTTGCCCGCGTCTTCGGGGGGTCGATCGCACCCCCGGAAGTCGAGGCCGCCCTCCAGCGGGAAGCCGAATCCGGTGCCCGTGATGTCGGTGGCGGCCGTGTTTTGGCACCGAACGAATACGTCATTACGCTCAGTAACACCGATTTCGAGAAGGTGAACGCCGATCCTGACCTCACACCCAGTGCTTTTGCCAAACACCTTGAGGGATTCGTCCATGAGCGGGGATGGCAAACGTATGGTGAGGTGGTCGTCAGGTTTGAGCCGTCACCTGGCCTTCATACCGGCCAATTCCGCGCCCACGGCGCGGTCAACCCCGACTCAACCGCCGGGCCACCGCGGCCGGCACCCAGCGACCGCGTGCACACCGCAGAACCAGGAGTACCAACGATGACTGACAACCCGACCCACCGTCCCGGCCCGGGACAGGGCCAGCCAGGCGACGAGTACGACTACGGACGGCAGCCCGACGAGCAGCGCGGTCAGCAGTACCCGCAGGACCCGAGCCAGGGCTACGGCCAGCCACCGCAGGGTTACGGCCAGCAGGGCGGCTACGGCGCGCCGCAGGGTGGCCCCGGATACGGCCAGCAGGGTGGCTATGGCCAGCCCGAGCAGGCCGGTTACGGCGCCGGCCCGTCGGGGTACGGCCAGGGCGGCTTCGGCGGCCCGCAGGGTGGTCCTCCCGGACCGCCGCCGGTCGGTCCTCAGCATGGTTACGGCCAGCCCGAGCAGGGTTACGGCCAGCCCGAGCAGGGTTACGGCCAGCAGAGCTACGGCCAGCAGCCCGAACAGGGCTACGGCGGCCAGCAGGGCGGCTACGGCCAGCCCCCGCAGGGCGGTTATGGGCAGCCCGAGCAAGGTGGCTACGGCCAGGGCGGCTACGGCCAGCCCCAGCAGGGCGGTTACGGCCAGCCCGAACAGGGCTACGGCGGCCAGCAGGGCGGCTACGGCCAGCCCCAGCAGGGTGGCTACGGCCAGGGCGGCTACGGCGAGCAGAACTACGGCCAGCCGCAGCAGCAGGGCTACGGCCAGGCGCCGGCCGATCAGGGCTACGGTCATGCCCCCGCTGATCAGGGATACGGTCAGGCGCCGGCGCCGGGTGGCTACGGCGACCAGGGTTACGGTGGCGGCGCTGGCGCCGGCTACGCCGAGCCCGACTACGGTCAGCCGGCCGGCGGCTACGGCGGTGGCTACGGCGCCGCGGGCGCGAACGTCACCCTCCAGCTCGACGACGGCAGCGGCCGCACCTACCAGCTGCGCGAAGGCGCGAACGTCATCGGCCGCGGCCAGGACGCGCAGTTCCGTCTGCCCGACACCGGCGTTTCGCGCCGGCACCTCGAAATCCGCTGGGACGGCCACACCGCGCTGCTCTCGGATCTGAACTCGACCAACGGCACCACCGTCAACAACGCCCCGGTGCAGGAGTGGCAGCTGGCCGACGGCGACGTCATCCGGGTGGGTCACTCCGAGATCGTGGTCCGCGTTCACTGAGCCCGGTTTCTGTCACCGGCCGGATGATGTTCGCACCGGCCGGTGAGCGCCAAAGTATCGTGACGATGCCGACGGCTACCGGGCACCGGGCCCAGCCTCGACGCGGCAACGGAGAGGACGTCGGATGCAGGGGTTAGTTCTGCAGCTGACGCGGGTCGGTTTCCTCCTGTTGCTCTGGCTTTTCATCTGGTCGGTTCTGCGCGTGCTGCGCACCGACATCTACGCACCCACCGGAGCCGTCATGGTGCGGCGCGGCCTGGCGTTCCGTGGCACCCTGCTGCCCAACCGGGACCGACGCCGGTACGCGCGCCAGTTGGTGGTGACCGAAGGCGCCCTCGCTGGCACCCGGATCACCCTGACCAGCCAGCCCGTTCTGATCGGCCGGGCCGACGACTCCACCCTGGTGCTCACCGACGACTACGCCTCGACACGGCACGCCCGGCTGTCGCCGAGAGGCTCCGAGTGGTACGTCGAAGACCTAGGATCGACCAACGGTACATACCTGGACAGGGCGAAAGTGACGACGGCGGTAAGGGTTCCAATGGGAACGCCGGTTCGAATCGGCAAGACGGTAATTGAGCTGCGCCCGTGACACTCGTACTCCGATATGCCGCGCGCAGCGACCGCGGCCTGGTCCGCGCCAACAATGAGGACTCCGTCTACGCCGGGGCCCGCCTCCTGGCCTTGGCGGACGGCATGGGCGGCCACGCCGCGGGCGAGGTCGCCTCGCAGCTGGTGATCGCCGCGCTGGCGCACCTCGACGACGACGAACCCGGCGGCGATCTGCTGGCCAAGCTGAACGACGCCGTCCACGACGGCAACGCGGCCATCGCGGCGCACGTCGAGGCCGACCCCGAGCTCGAGGGCATGGGCACCACGCTGAGCGCCATCCTGTTCGCCGGGACGCGGCTGGGCATGGTGCACATCGGCGACTCCCGCGGCTACCTGATGCGCGACGGCGAGCTGACCCAGATCACCAAGGACGACACCTTCGTCCAGACCCTGGTCGACGACGGCCGCATCACGGCCGAAGAGGCCCACAGTCACCCGCAGCGCTCGCTCATCATGAAGGCGCTGACCGGTCACGAGGTCGAGCCGACGCTGACGATGCGCGAGGTCCGCGCCGGTGACCGCTACCTGCTGTGCTCGGACGGCCTGTCCGATCCGGTCAGCCACGAGACCATCCAGACCGCCATGCAGATCCCGGACGTCGTGGACTGCGCCGACCGGCTCATCGAGCTGGCGCTGCGCGGCGGCGGCCCCGACAACGTGACGGTCGTGGTGGCCGACGTCGTCGACTACGAGTACGGCCAGACCGCGCCCATCCTGGCGGGCGCGGTGTCAGGTCAGGACGACGACGCCCTGCCGCCCAACACCGCGGCCGGACGCGCCTCCGCCTTCAACCCCAAGCGTGTGGCAGCGGCCGCGAAAAAGCCTGCGGCACAACTTGATCCACCGCAGCGCAAGAAGCACACCCGGCGCAATCTGATCATCGGCGCGATCCTGCTGATCCTGCTGCTCGTGAGCGGACTGGCCATCGGGCGCTACCTGATCCGCAGCAACTACTACGTCTCCGGCCACAACGGCTCGGTCTACATCATGCGCGGCGTGCCGGGCTCGCTGCTCGGGCTGCCGCTGCAGGAGCCCTACCTGCTGGCGTGTCTGGACAGCCACTCGGACATGACGATCATCGGCGTCGACGACACCCGGGCGGGCTGCCAGCCCATGAAGGTGGCCGATCTGCGCGAGTCCGGCCGCGCCCAGGTCACCGCCGGCTTGCCGACCGGCACCGTCGACGACGCGATCCGTCAGCTCAAGGAACTCAGCCGCGCCTCGCTGCTGCCACTGTGCACGCCGCCCGTCGCCACCCCGCCGGCGCCCGCCCCGACCCCCGCACCGGCGCCGTCGCTGTCGGTGGTGCCGCAGCCACCGCGCGGCCCGGCCCCCGGTCCCGAGGCCCCGGCGCCGACGACAGCCGTTCCGACCCCGGCACCGGCACCCAGCCCGGCGCCCGCCCCCAACCCTTCGAGCCCCGCACCGGCCCCGACCTCGCCCGCGGCTCCGTCCCCGACGGCCACGGCACTCCCTCCGCCACCTCAGGAGCCGGGCACCAACTGCCGGAACGCGTCATGACGGCCCGAGAGCGAGCGGGAGCCCCGGCATGACGACGCCGGGGCAAGAGAAGGGGCGCGAAGACACCCCGGTGCCGGCGCAGCGACGGGAAGACACGTCCGGGCGAGCGCAGCGACGGGAAGACACCCAGCCGCAGTCTCCGGTCGCGATCGCCCCGCCACTACCCAATCGGCGTAATTCCGAGTTGGTGCTGCTGGGTTTCGCCGCCGTGATCACCACGGTGGCACTGCTCATCGTCGAGGCCAATCAGGAGAGCGGCCTGCGGCTGGACCTCATCCAGTTCACACTCGGCTTTGTCGTGCTGTTCGGTGGCGCTCACCTGGCGGTGCGCCGGTATGCGCCGTATGCCGACCCGCTGCTGCTTCCCGTGGTCGCGCTGCTGAATGGTCTGGGCCTGGTGCTGATCTACCGGCTGGACCTGTCGGCGCACACCCGGCCCGCCGGGATCCTGCCGGGCGGCAACGCCAACCAGCAGATGCTGTGGACTCTGCTGGGCATCCTGGTGTTCACCGCGGTGCTGATGTTCGTGCACGACCACCGGATGCTGGCCCGCTACGGCTATATCTGCGGCCTCGCCGGCCTGGTGCTGCTGGCGATTCCGGCCGTGCTGCCGGACTCGGTGGCCGAGCAGTACGGCGCCAAGATCTGGATCCGGTTGCCGGGCTTCTCGATTCAGCCCGCCGAGTTCTCCAAGATCCTGCTGCTGATCTTCTTCGCGAGCGTGCTGGTCACCAAGCGCAGCCTGTTCACCAGCGCCGGCAAGCACATGTTCGGGATGGACCTGCCGCGGCCGCGCGACCTGGCGCCGCTGCTGGTGGCCTGGATCGGCTCGATCGGCGTCATGGTGTTCGAGAAGGACCTCGGCGCCTCCCTCCTGCTCTACGCGACGTTCCTGGTCCTGCTGTACGTCGCCACCGAGAAGCTCAGTTGGGTGATCATCGGGCTGAGCCTGTTCTGCGTGGGAAGCCTGCTGGCGTACCAACTCTTCGACCACGTGCGGGTGCGGGTGCAGAACTGGCTGGACCCGTTCGCCGACCCCGACGGCGCCGGGTACCAGATGGTCCAGTCGCTGTTCAGCTTCGCGACCGGCGGCATCTTCGGCACCGGACTGGGCAACGGGCAGCCCGGCACCGTGCCCGACGCCTCGACCGACTTCATCATCGCGGCGGTGGGCGAAGAGCTCGGGCTCGTCGGTCTGGCCGCGGTGCTGATGCTCTACACGATCGTCATCATCCGCGGGCTGCGCACCGCCATCGCCGTTCGTGACAGCTTCGGCAAGCTGCTCGCCGCGGGCCTGTCGGCCGCGCTGGCGCTGCAGCTGTTCATCGTCGTCGGCGGCGTCACCAAACTGATCCCGCAGACGGGCCTGACGACACCGTGGATGTCGTACGGCGGCTCGTCTCTGTTGTCCAACTACGTGCTGCTGGCCCTGCTGCTGCGGGTCTCGCACGTCGCGCGCCGGCCGCTGTCGACCCGCGGCCCCAACCAAGCACCGATCGCGGCGGCCAACACCGAGGTGATCGAGAAGCAATGAACACCTCACTTCGTCGCGTCTCCGGACTGGTGATGGCACTGGTCGTGCTGCTGCTGCTCAACGCCACCACCACCCAGGTGTTCGCCGCCGACGGCCTGCGTGCCGACCCGCGGAACCAGCGCGTGCTGCTCGACGAATACTCCCGCCAGCGCGGCCAGATCACCGCAGGCGGCCAGCTGCTGGCGTACTCGATGCCGACCAACGGCCGGTTCCGGTACCTGCGCATCTACCCCAACCCGCTGGTCTACGCGCCGGTCACCGGCTTCTACTCGCTGCAGTACTCGAGCGCCGGACTCGAGCGCGCCGAGGACAGCATCCTCAACGGCTCCGACGAGCGGCTGTTCGGCAACCGGATCGCCGACTTCTTCACCGGCCGCGACCCCCGCGGCGGCAACGTCGACACCACCATCGTGCCGCGGGTGCAGCAGGCCGCGTGGGACGCCATGCAGCAGGGCTGCGGCGGCAACCCGTGCAAGGGCTCGGTGGTGGCGCTGGATCCGTCGACCGGCAAGATTCTGGCCATGGTGTCGTCCCCGTCGTACGACCCCAATCTGCTGGCCTCGCACGAAGGCGACCGGCAGTCCGCCGCCTGGCAGGAGTTGCGCGACAACCCCGACTCACCGCTGCAGAACCGGGCGATCTCCGAGACCTACCCGCCGGGGTCGACGTTCAAGGTGCTGACGACCGCAGCCGCGCTGCAGGCCGGCGCCACGCCGGACACCCAGCTGACATCGGCAGCACGAATCACGTTGCCGGACAGCACCGCAACGCTGGAGAACTACGGGGGCTCGGCCTGCGGCGGCAGCCCGACGGTGTCCCTGCGTGAGGCGTTCGCCAAGTCCTGCAACACCGCCTTCGTCGAACTCGGACTGCGGAACGGGGCCGATGCGATGCGGACCATGGCCAAGCAGTTCGGCCTGGACACCCCGCCGCCGTCGATCCCGCTGCAGGTCGCGGAATCGACCGTCGGGCCGATCTCCGACGCCCCGGCCCTGGGTATCTCCAGCATCGGTCAGAAGGACGTCGCCCTGACCCCGCTGCAGAACGCGATGATCGCCGCGACCGTCGCCAACGGTGGCGTCAGCATGGCCCCCTACCTGGTCGACGACCTCAAGGGACCCGACCTTTCCAACATCGCGGCCACCTCACCGCACCAACAGCGGCGGGCCATCTCATCCCAGGTCGCGGCTACACTTACGGATCTGATGGTCGGCGCCGAGCAGGTGACGCAGCAGAAGGGAGCCATAGCCGGCGTGCAGATCGCATCCAAGACGGGCACGGCCGAACACGGCACCGATCCACGTAACACCCCACCACATGCGTGGTACATCGCTTTTGCCCCGGCGAAATCCCCGAAGGTCGCCGTCGCCGTCCTAGTGGAGAATGGTGGAGACCGTTTGTCCGCGACCGGCGGTGCGCTGGCCGCACCCATCGGGCGGGCCACCATCGCCGCGGCGCTACGGGAGGGATCATGAGCGCGCGGGTCGGAGTCACACTTTCCGGCCGCTATCGACTTCAGCGACTCATCGCCACAGGCGGCATGGGTCAGGTCTGGGAAGGCGTCGACAGCAGGCTCGGCCGACAGGTCGCCATCAAGGTACTCAAGGCCGAATACTCGACCGACCCCGAATTCGTCGAGCGGTTCCGCGCCGAGGCGCGCACGGTCGCGATGCTGAACCACCCCGGCATCGCCAGCGTCTACGACTACGGCGAGACCGAACTCGACGATTCCGGCCGCACCGCCTACCTGGTGATGGAACTCGTCAACGGCGAGCCGCTGAACTCGGTGATCAAGCGCACCGGCCGACTGTCACTGCGGCACTCGCTCGACATGCTGGAGCAGACGGGCCGGGCCCTGCAGGTCGCGCACAGCGCGGGCCTGGTGCACCGTGACGTCAAGCCCGGCAACATCATGATCACCCCGACCGGCCAGGTGAAGCTCACCGACTTCGGTATCGCCAAGGCCGTCGACGCGGCGCCTGTCACCCAGACCGGCATGGTCATGGGCACCGCCCAGTACATCGCGCCCGAGCAGGCCCTTGGCCACGACGCCACCGCGGCCAGCGACGTCTACTCGCTCGGTGTCGTCGGCTACGAATCCGTGTCCGGGCGACGACCGTTCACCGGCGACGGCGCGCTGACCGTCGCAATGAAGCACATCAAGGAAGCGCCGCCACCCCTGCCGGCCGACCTGCCCCCGAACGTCCGCGAGCTGATCGAGATCAGCCTCGCCAAGGACGCGATCCATCGCTACCGCAGCGGCGGTCCGTTCGCCGACGCCGTCGCCGCGGTCCGGGCCGGCCGCCGCCCCCCGCGGCCCAACCAGGCCCCGACCATCGGACGGGCCGCTCCCGCGGCCATTCCGTCGAGCACACAGGCACGGGCTGCCATCGAGCCCGCCCGCCCGGCACCCGCGACGCCGCGGCCCCGGCCCGCCACCGGTAGCCACCGGCCGGCCCCGCCGGCCCGGCGCACGTTCTCGCCCGGGCAGCGCGCGCTGCTGTGGGCGGCGGGTGTCCTCGGTGCGCTGGCGATCGTCATCGCGATCCTGATCGTGCTCAACGCGCAGGACCGCCAGGACCAGAAGAACCAGCAGCAGTCGACGGTCACCAACACCATCACCGAGACCACCAAGACTCCAGGCGCACCGGCGGGCCAGTCGATTCGTCTCCCGGATCTGTCAGGACCGGCCATCTCATGACCACGCCCCAGCACCTCTCCGACCGCTACGAACTGGGGGACATCCTCGGCTTCGGCGGCATGTCCGAGGTTCACCTCGGACGGGATCTGCGCCTGCACCGCGACGTGGCGGTCAAGGTGCTGCGCGCCGACCTCGCTCGGGACCCCAGCTTCTACCTGCGCTTCCGCCGGGAGGCGCAGAACGCCGCGGCACTGAACCACCCGGCGATTGTCGCGGTCTATGACACCGGCGAAGCAGAGACGCCCAACGGGCCGCTGCCGTACATCGTCATGGAGTACGTCGACGGCGTGACGCTGCGCGACATCGTGCACACCGAGGGCCCGCTGCCGCAGCAGCGCGCCATCGAGATCATCGCCGACGCCTGCCAGGCCCTGAACTTCAGCCACCAGCACGGCATCGTGCACCGGGACATCAAGCCGGCGAACATCATGATCAGCAAGTCCAACGCGGTCAAGGTCATGGACTTCGGTATCGCCCGCGCCATCGCCGACAGCAGCAACCGGATGACGCAGACCGCCGCGGTCATCGGCACCGCGCAGTACCTGTCGCCCGAGCAGGCCAGCGGGCAGAACGTCGACGCCCGCTCGGACGTGTACTCGCTGGGCTGCGTGCTCTACGAACTCATCACCGGTGAGCCGCCCTTCGTCGGCGATTCGCCCGTCGCCGTGGCGTACCAGCACGTGCGCGAGGATCCCGTGCCGCCGTCGCAGCGGCACGCCGGCATCAGCCCCGGCCTGGACGCCGTCGTGCTCAAGGCGCTGGCGAAGAACCGGGACAACCGTTACCAGAGCGCCGCGGACATGCGGAACGATCTGATCCGCGTGCACGCCGGCGAGGCGCCGGATGCGCCCAAGGTGCTCACCGACGCCGAGCGCACCGCGATGATGGGCACCGGCGGCTTCGGTGGGCCGCGCAGCATGATGCCGGAGCCGATCAGCGTCAACCCCCAGCCGTACCGGTCGACGGAACGCGCCTCGACGCCCATCGGTCGCTGGCTCATCGCCGCGGCCATCCTGGCGGTGCTGACCGTCGTCGTCACGGTGGCCATCAACCTGATCGGTGGCAAGCCGCACGACCAGCAGATTCCGGACGTCCGTGGGCTGGCTCAGGCCGACGCCGTCGCCAACCTGCAGAACCGCGGCTTCAAGACCCGCACGCAACAGCGGCCCGACTCGACGGTGGCGCCGGACCACGTCATCGGCACCGAGCCGGCGGCCAACACCTCCGTCGCCGCCGGTGACGAGATCACCATCAACATCTCCACCGGACCGGAGCAGCGCGAGGTCCCGGACGTGTCGAAGCTGTCACCCGCCGACGCGATGGCCAAGCTGCAGTCCGCCGGCTTCCGGAACATCCAGCAGACGGTGTCGCAGTCGCTGCCGGAGCAGAAGGACCGGGTCATCGCGACCAACCCGCCGGCGCACCAGACCTCCGCGATCACCAACGTCATCACGATCATCGTCGGCTCCGGCCCGGGCCTGGTCCCGATCCCCGATGTCAACGGGCAGACCGTCGACATCGCGACCAAGAATCTGAACACCGTCGGCTTCACGACGATCCTGACGGCCCCGGTCGACAGCCCGAAACCGGCCGGCGAGATCATCGGCACCGACCCGCCGGCCGGCACGCCGACGGCCAAGGACGCGCCGATCACGCTCAAGGTGTCGCAGGGCAACCAGTTCGTCATGCCGAACCTGAGCGGCCAGTTCTGGACCGACGCCGAACCGAATCTGCGCGCGCTGGGCTGGACCGGCGTGCTGATCAAGGGCGCCGACGTGCAGAACAGCGGTCAGCGCAGCAACGCGGTCGTGAGCCAGGTGCCGGCGGCTGGCAGCGGGGTCAACTTCAACGCGTCGATCACGCTGAGCTTCGCGTCGTAAATTCGCGCGACCCGCGCCGAACTACGCGGTGCGGGTGGCAGCGGAAACCGCGTCGGCGACTTCCTGCTCGAGCCGGCTGACCAGTCCCTCGTCGGGAGCCTGGCCGCAGAAGGCGAGCCAGTTGGCCAGCATCCGGTGGCCGCCCTGGGTCAGAATGCTCTCCGGGTGGAACTGCACACCGTGGATCGGCAGTTCGCGGTGCCGGACGGCCATGATGACGCCGCTGTCGGTCTGGCCGATGGCCTCCAGCTCAGCCGGCAGCGTCTCGGGCAGGATGGTCAGCGAGTGATAGCGGGTCGCCGTGAACGGGTCCGGAAGTCCTTGCAGCACACCACTGTTTGCGTGATGGACCTGACTGGTCTTGCCGTGCAGCAGCTCCGGCGCGCGGTCGACCGTGCCACCGAAAGCGACGCCGATCGCCTGGTGTCCGAGGCACACCCCGAGTAGGGGAGTGCCGTTCTCGGCGCACGCGCGGACCAACGGAATGGACGCACCGGCCCGCTCCGGGGTGCCCGGGCCGGGGCTCACCAGGATGCCGTCGAACTCCTCGGCCACGGCGGCGACGCCGTCGGGAGTGGAGACGCGCTCGTCGTCGCTACGCCAGACCTGCGCGTGCACCCCGAGCTGACCCAGGTACTGGACCAGGTTGAACACGAAGCTGTCGTAGTTGTCGAGGACGAGAACCTGCATGCCGCCAGGCTACTGGGTCACCCGCCGAGCCGAGCACTCAATATGTGACCGGTCCAGCCGGTTTGGCGTACCGGAGCTTCAGCGGCATCCGATGGCCGACGACGTCCACCGATGCCCGCGGCTCCTCGGTGTAACCGAGCCCGAACCGCACCACGTACTGCTTGTAGAGCGTCACCAGCGGCGCGGCGGCGAGTGCGGCCCGCATACCTTCGACGTTGCCGATCACGGTGATGACGTACGGCGGACTGTAGGTGCGGCCGTTGAGCAACAGGGTGTTCCCGACGCAGCGCGGGGCCGAGGTGGCCAGGATCCGCTGGTCCTGCATCTGGACGGCCTCGGCACCGCCCAGCCACAGCGCGTTGAGCACCGCCTGGACGTCCTGCTGATGCACGACGAGGTCGTCAGGGGTGGCGTCGCGCGGGTACTGGCCCTGCGCGTTGCGCTGCGCGTCGTTGAGGGTGATCACCAGGCCCGGTCCCCGCATGGGGTCGAGGCCCAGCTCCAGGCCGAGTTCGTTGGCCCGGCTGGTGATGGCGCCGAGCGCGGCATCGGCGCCGGGGGTACCGCCGTGGTGATTCTCGAGCTGATGCTGGAGGTTGTCGCGCTCGGCGGCCCGGGTGGCGACGGTGCGCTGGGCCTCCTTGACCATGTCCACGAGGCGGGGCGCGTCGCTGCGCCGGATCTCGCTGCCCCCGGAGACACTGTGGGTGGTGGCGAGCAGGAGGCCGGCGAGCACACAGACCACCGGCACGCCGAATCGCCAGGCCGAGTGGCGGGCCGGTTGGTCAGGTTCCGAGGTCCCGGCCGTCCACCAGGGCCTGCGAGGCGACACGTCTTCTGCGTTAGGCTCTGAGTGCATACCGCTCCATCGTCGCACCGAATTGCCGGTTTTTCTCCACCGGCGCGGGAGTGCGGCACCGACTGTCCGCGAAGGTACCAATGCCCAAGTCCAAGGTTCGCAAGAAGAACGACTTCACCATCAACCCGGTGAGTCGGACGCCGGTGAAGGTCAAGGCCGGGCCGTCGAGCGTGTGGTTCGTGGTGTTCTTCTGCTCGCTCATGCTGATCGGTCTGATCTGGCTGGCGGTGTTCCAGCTCGCCGCGCTGAACCCGGCCGGTACTCCGCACCTGCTGCAGTGGATGGCCGATCTCGCCCAGTGGAACTACGCAATCGCCTTCGCGTTCATGATCACCGGTCTGCTGCTGACCATGCGGTGGCGCTGAGCTGCGTCAACCGACCCAGTTCGTTACATCCAGGTCTCGTGACGTAACCCAACTTGCAACCTGACGGACACCCAATCACATCGATGTGATTCATCCCCATTGGGGATAGTGCCTGTGGATAACTTGCCCCCAAGGGTGTGGACATCTCGTGGAACAAACTCAATGGAGCCCGCCGACCGCCGGCATCGCGGCCTGTGGAGCATTCGGCGTCGTACTCGCCGCGGTGGCCCTGACTTCGGTCACTGACCTGCCCGGACGCGTTCTCGGCGGCATCGCTGCCGTCGGTCTGCTGGTATTCGCCGTGATGTCCTGGCGCGCGCGGCCGAAGCTCGCGATCACGCCGGCCGGGCTCGTGGCGCGCGGATGGTTCAGCACCCAGACTTATACACAGGCCGACCTCAAGAGTGTGCGTATCACCGAGTTCCGCCGGCTGACCCGCAAGGTGCGGCTGCTGGAGCTCGACACCGCCGACGACCGGCTCCTGGTCTTCACCCGGTGGGACGTCGGCACCGATCCCATCAACGTCCTCGACGCCCTCACCGACGCCGGGCTGATTCCTTAGCTCCCGAACGCAAACGGCGCGACAGCCCCCGGTAGGGAACTGCCGCGCCGCGCGTCAGGCTGGAATTCAGGAAACGGTGATCGAGTCGATGACGACCGGCTCGGTCGGGCGGTCGCCGCGGTCAGTGGCGGTGGTCGCGATGGCGTCGACAACCTTCTGCGACGCCTCGTCGACGACCTCACCGAAGATGGTGTGGCGACGGTTCAGGTGCGGCGTCGGGCCGACGGTGATGAAGAACTGCGAGCCGTTGGTGCCCGGGCCGGCGTTGGCCATGGCCAGCAGGTAGGGCTTGTCGAACTGCAGCTCCGGGTGGAACTCGTCGGCGAACTGGTAGCCCGGGCCGCCGCGGCCCGTGCCGGTCGGGTCACCGCCCTGGATCATGAAGCCGTCGATGACGCGGTGGAAGATGGCGCCGTCGTAGAACGGGCCGGAGGTGCCGCCCGAGGCGTTCTCGGTGGAGTAATCCTTGGTGCCCTGGGCCAGACCAACGAAGTTGGCGACGGTCTTGGGCGCGTGGTTACCGAACAAAGCAATCTTGATGTCGCCGCGGTTGGTGTGCAGCGTCGCGGTCGCAGTCTGAATGGGGCTCGTCACGGAAAGTCAGTCTGCCACTCACATTTAAGACCCCGAAGTCGCCCCCACCGAATAACGTGGAAGCCCTGGCGTAGAGCCCGGCCTCCGCTCGGGAGGTCTGCAGAAATCGTGTCCGGTAGAGAGGTTGGTTGATGAGCACTGTCACCGAGAACGTCCCCGAGGTCAGCCGCCCCAGCTCCGGTGCCCGCCTGGGTCGCGGGCTGAAGTACACCATCGTCGGGCCGCTGCTGATCCTGCGCGGGGTCCTCGGCCTGGGCGTCGGTTCGACCCTGGGGACTGCCCGTTGGGTGGGGCGTCGGTGCCACCGCAGCGAGGACACCGCGGGCGATCTCGCGCTTGTGGTGGAGTCGTCCGGATCCAAGCGGCGCCGGCCCCTGCTGATCGCCGGGGCGACCGTCGCGGTCCTGGCCCTCGGCGGCATCACGTTCTCGATCGTGCGGCGCTCGATGCAGCCGGAGCCCTCCCCGCTGCCCCCGAGCGTGGATGTGACGCCGCAGCCGTAGTCTTCTGCGCCGACACTGAGCTTGTGTGTCAGATCCGGGCTGGATTTGGCACACAAGCTCATGTTCGTCGGCTCAGTGATTCACCGCCGCGATCAGCGCATCGGGATCCGTCACGCTGACGCGCAGCTCACGCAGTGTCACCGGGAACCCGACGACTTTCGCCTTGACCGGCGGGTCGATCGTGATGGCCACGACGCCGTCCGACGAACCGTTGACGAGCCAGCGGCCGCGGAAACCGTGCACGCCCCACGAGGTGACGCGACCCTCCCAGCGGCGGACCTCCTTCATCGATGCCAGCGGGATCTCGGCGGAGAAGCCCCAACCCATGGCCACATGCAGCGCGCCGTCACGCACCTCCACCTTGCTGTGCTTGGGCCCGACCCGGAACGGCACCGACAGCGGCAACATCCACTTCGCGTAGCTGATCTCTGTCGTCATGAGCCCCAGCGTAGGACGGCGCTGCTGAACGCCGGCACGAAAAAAGCGGCCCCGATGACTGTCGGAACCGCTTTGCGTACTGCTCTGGATTTTTGTGGAGCCTAGGAGATTCGATATCTCTAGGTGAGCGGCGTGTGGAGTCGACGTCTACGACGGGGCCGCGGCTTGGCGTAGGTCCGTCGTCGTGGCCGGGTTATCTGTAGGAAGTCGTCGACGGTGGTGGGCTGCGCTGTGGCCCCGTTGGTTCTGGTTGGGTCCGGTCCGGCTATGACGGATGCGGTGTCGCCGCAGGGATGCGGGATTCGAGGAGTCGGCTGCGAAGTGCTTCGTTCTCGGTGCGAAGCTGCGCGAGTTGTTCGGTGAGTTCACGGTTGCGGGCGATCGCGGTGGCGAGTTTGGTGCGTAGCGATTCCAGGCTTGCCGCGCGCCCTGTTGCGGCCGTCGCCGTGGTGGTCGTGGTGGTGCGGAGGTTGGTGATGTCGTCGCGTAGTTGGCTGTGCTGGTAGAGGAAGCTGGTCGATACACCGGCGTCGCGGGCGACGTCGACGAAGGTGACGGGCTGACCGGTGTTTCGCAGTCGGGTGATCGCGCGGCGGGCGCGGGCGGTGGCGTCGGTGGTGCGGGCGGCGGCTGCTGCGGTCAGGCGTGCGGTGCGGCGTTCGCGGTCGTCGGCGCTCACTGAGGTTCCTGCGTGGTGTTCGGGTCGATTTCGCTGATCAGTTTGGAGACCTTGTCGAGCATCGCCGTGTTCAATTCGACGGCGGCTGCGTCGCCGCGCTCGTGAGCGTCGGCGGTGAGGCGTTGCAGTTGGTCGCGGTGCGCGATATGGGCGCCGAGGAAGACCCGGCCGCCGGGGTCGTGGAAGGAGCAGTCGAGGCAGGGGTTGGGCCGGAATTCGCAGCGTTGCGCCGTTGGGAGAGTGCAGAATCCGTTGGGCAGCGCGGTGGTGAACCGGGCCCGGAGCCGCTCCACGTCGGCGTCGGTGTTGGTCGTGTCTGTTGCGGCGCTGTTCCAGAATTCACGTGCTTTGCGGGCCAGGGTGTCGTCGGTGATGCGGGCGTATGCCGAGGTCATGGTGTCGCTGTGGTGGCCGAGGAAGTCGCGCACTTCTTGTTGGGTCCAGCCGTTGTTGAGCAGTGTGGTTCCGATGGTGTGCCGGAAGCGGTGCACATCGCCGCCGGAGATCGGCTCGCCGGTGATGGTCGAGGTGGTGATGCCGTGTTCGGTGAACAGTGCGGCGAGGCGGTGCCGCAGGCCGCTGGTCGACCAGGGTTGGGTGCGGCCGGCGGCGGCGTTGGACCGGGCGCCGGGGAATAGGTGCTCGGCGTCGGGGCCGTAGGTGTCGCGCACGCGGGTCTGCTGGTCGAGGACGATGGTTGCGAGGCTGTCCGGGATGGGGAATCGGCGCCAGGCCCGGGTTTTGGGCATCCAATATTCGATCCAGTAGCCCGCGTCGGAGCGGTGCAGGCAGTCGATGGGCAGGGCGACCAGTTCGGAGATGCGGCAGCCTGCCCACCGGGTGGTGGCGATCATCGACCGCAGGGTGGGGTCGGTTGCGGGGTTGTCGACGATCAGCGTGTCGACGCGTTCGATTACGTCCGGCGGGAACGGGCGGGGGCTGCGGGTCTTGCGGTGCACGTTCTCGCCTCGTCGGAGGAACACCGCCGACCCGAGAGCGGGCACGATCTGGGTGTCGTGCAGCGACTCCAGCAGGTAGGCGGCGGTATTGGCCAACCGCGCGTCCGCTTGGGTGTCCGGTCGCCGGGTCCACGCCAGGTAGTCAAGGAAGACCGGCCTGGTCACCGCGGACGGTTCCGGTGATTCGTCGTCGCGGGTGAGGAACCGGGCGAGCTGGCGGGTGGCGCGCACCCACTGGGTCAGCGTGCCCCAGGCCAGGGTGGCGGTGGTGAGCTGCCGGCGTGCGAGTTCTTTGACCGCGTCACGCAGCCACGGCACGGTCACCGTCGACCAGTCCACGGCGGTGTGTGTCGATCCGGATTGGGTGGCGTCGAGAACGAATTCGAATCCGTCTCGCCAGTGCCAGTGGTCGTCGGCCCACGGGTCCGGGTTGGTGGCGCCGTCGAGGAGTCGGAAGAAGCGCCGAATGTAGGGTGCGCACAGGGAGTCGAACGAGCTCGCGTGCGGCCAATGCTGCCGGCACAGCAGAAGCCACTCGCCGGCGGGTCGCTCGGTGAGGGAGTCGGTGATCCGGCCGTCGGCGGTGTCGATGAGCACCATCAAGAAGCGGCGGAGGCTGGTGTTGGGGGTCCAGTCGCCGCGGCGCACCTTGGTGGCGACGACGAACCGGATCTCATCGGCCGCGATCTGCGGTAGCCGCCGGAAGTCGACGATCTGGGCCGAGAGGTGGCCGCGCGGGGCGCCGACGGGTTGGGCTTCGAAGGTTGCCCATGCGGTGAAGTCGGCGGGCTGGCCGGCGCGGAACCATTGGAAGTAGTGCGCGTAGCACAATCCGCGCCGCTCGGCGCCTGCGGAGTGGGGGCCGCCCAGCCAGTACCGCTCGCTGTTGCATGCGTCGACGGCGCAGGGGTCCGCCGCCTGGCGGCGGCGGTCTCCGGCCGGTTCGACCACCTGCCACGTCGGCTGACACCACGGCCCGTCGGGTACCCGTAGCGGCGAACGGCGGCCTCTGCGCGTGGAGTCAGGGTGGGAATCAATGTTTCTCATGGCCTGCCTCGCGCTGCGGTGGCGCCCACACCAGCTGCTCGGTGCGGCGCAATCGGTCTGCCAGATCGTCGCTGGCGAGGTGGATGTAGACGTCCGCGCTGGCGGCGTGCGACTGGCCAAGCCGGGCAGCGATCTCAGCCGACGTCCATCCGGCCTTGGCCAGCGCAGTTGCGTGGGTATGGCGCAGCATGTGTGGGTGCAGCCCGTCAAGGCCCGCTACGGAGCCGATGTGCTCGATGATCTGGTAGGCGTTCGAGTACGACAGCGGCCCGCCGACCGGGGGCCGGGACAGGTTGACGAACACGTAATCGCTGTCCAGGTCGGAGATCTCACTGAGGAGGTAAGCGGCGTACAGGTCGAAGAACCGGCGGGGCGCGGCCACCGCGAATTGCGCTCGCTGCTTTGACAGCGCCCCGTTGGCGTTGTCCTCCCGGCGGCACACCTGCACTCGCTTGCGCATCGGGTCCAGGTCGGCGTGCCGTAGGCCTAACGCCTGCCCGACCCGCAGGCCCAGGTCATAGAGCGCGGAGAGCAGCAGCCGGTCGCGGTGGGTCGACGCCGCCGCCAGCAACGTCGCGAAGTCGGCCTCGAAGTCGATCAGCTGCACGGTCTCTGCCGGCTGCTTGCCCGGCCGGGTCAACCGGGAGACCGCGCTGGGGTGGCGTTGCTCGATGTGGGCCAGGAAGCTGTGTGCCCGGCGCGGGAGCCGCGACGGGTTGCGGGTCAACACCAGATCCTGCGGTCCGCGGCCTTCGACGCGGTGGAACTCGTAGAACTCGCGCACGGCCGCGCTCACCGCTTTGACCGTTCCCGGCGCCCGGCTACCGGACCGGGTCGGCAGCGGGGGCAAACCGGCCGACAGCGCCCCCACGAAATCACACAGTGCGTCGAATACTACGGCGTCCCAGTCGATTCCGCGTGCGCCCAGCCACCGGTAGAACAAGCTCAGGTGGCGCGCATACGAGCGGACGGTGTTCTGCGACCGGCCGATCGCACGCAGCCAGTGCAGGAACTGCTCGACCTCCCCGACCGGTAGGCCTGAAGCGTCTACGACCGTCCACGACGCCCGTCCGTGGATGGTCACCGGTGCCGCCTTCACTCGGCATCCCGGGTTTCCTCGGGGCGCCGGGGCCGCACCTGGATGTCGGGCCGCAGGTCTTCCTGCGGTTGGCGGGCCGGCATCGGCGCGGCTGCGGCGGTGTCGGCAGGAAGTGCCCCGGGCAGCCACTTCATGTCGCGCTTGCGCCACGTCGCGTATTGGGCCTGCACCTTGGCCATCGGAACCTCGAAGCGGTCCCAGTCGACGCCCGGCGCGCTGACCCAGATCCGGCGGATATGGGTGTCGGTGACGATGTCGTAGTCCCAGGTCAGCTCGCAATGGGTGGGATCGCCGATCAGGCCCAGGGTCGCCGAATCCTGGGTGAAGAACGCGGTCCGCCGCGGGGTGGTCGGTTCCATCTCGTTGTGGTGGATCATCATGTGCGTCTTGCCGCGGCTGTTGATCTCGGGCCAGCGGTAGGGCTTGACGACCGTGTGTCCGGGTGGATGCATGCCGCGGGTGCTCAGCCACACATCGGTGCCCGCCGCGACGGCGGCCGCAACATATGTGCCGCGCCCGAGCCCTTGCATCACGGTTCGCAGATGTGCGGAGTGCCGGGCCGACAAGGCGTTCCAGTCATCGACGGCGGCCAGCAGCATCGCCCCCACCCCGACCGCCACCTGGTTGAGCAGCCGTCGGGCCTCCTTGCGGGAGACCGGACGGTCGGGTGTGTTGGGTTGATCCATCGGAGCTGTCACGACCCCGCCTTTCAGCCGAAAACCTTGCATAGAATCGTGCGGACCGGGGTAAAGTTTGAGGCCGGAAGACACGCCGATCGCATACGGAGCAGCCGGTCTGCAGGCGTCACGGGCTGGAGTTGCGCTATCGTCACACCAGCCACACACGCCCCACGTCCGTTAGTGGGCGTGAACTGGGAAAACGCAGATCAAACGGTGTTTCTGCGCGAATTCGCGGCGGCGGCGGGCTAGTGTCGAAAGACAGCACCGAGACGGTTGGGGAGGCGATCTGTGACGGCACCGGACCCGTACGACGACGCGGCGAACAGCGTGATGGTGCAGTTGACCCGGTTGTCGCGTGGGTGGTCGAAAAAGCGCCTGGCCGACGAGGCCGGGGTGTCGGCCTCGCACGTCAGCAGGGTCGAGGCGGGGCTGCTGCCCCTGGCAGGGAAGGCCTTGCTCGACTACGCGCAGGCCATGGAATGCCGCCCGGAAGCGCTGTGCGTGCCCTTCACCCGGTCCCCGGCCCAGGGCAGCCACTTCCGGGCCAACCTGAGTGCGGCCGAGTGGAAGCGTGACCGCGTGTGGGCGCGCGCGAATCTTGTCGCGATGCGGATCGGCCGCCTGGTGTCCCGCGCCGACATCAACCCCAAGCTTGCGCTTCCCGATCTCGACCCGGCCGACTACGCCTCCGAGCTCGGAGAGATCACCGTCGCCCAGGTTCTGCGCCGCCTGTGGCGCGTCGCCGGCCCGATCCGCTCGATGACCGAATTGCTCGAAGCCGCAGGGGTGTTCGTTGTGGTCGATGGTTTCCTCGACGACGAGATCGACGCGGTGACCCTGCGAGCAAGCGAGTATCACCCGCACCTGGTGTACGTCAACGCGGCCCGGCCGCCCGACCGCATGCGGATGACGCTGGCCCACGAACTCGGCCACCTGGTCATGGATGCGATGACGCTGGTCAGCCCCGCCGAGGCCGAGCGGCGGGCCAACAGTTTCGCCGCCGAGTTCCTCGCCCCCATCGCCGACATCGGCTTTGACTTGGACCGCGTGTCAGTGCGGGCCGTGCATGAACTCGATGAGCTGCGCCTCACCTGGGGTGTGAGCGCGTCGTCGCTGGTCGTGCGGGCCCGCGAGCGAGGTGTGCTCTCCGACTACCAGTACCGCTCGATGTTCCGGCTGCTCAACGAGACCGGCCGCATGTATGGCCCCCGCCCCGGCGTGGCCGAGGAGATGCCCCGTCTCGTCGGCGACGTACTCGGCCAACTCGCGGCCGGCGGCTACACCGCCAGTGAACTCGACGACATTACGCTGCTCACCGGCGCGCAACGCGGCGCGCTCTTCGGCGTAAGCGACAGGCCCGGCGCCCGGCACCTCACGATGGTCTAAACACCGGGCGCGATCGTGGGCTGGAATCGCACCCCGGTCCGCGACGAGCAGTGGAAAGCGCCGGTCCACTGGACCAAGCAGGGGCAAGCCCTTGAGCAGGACCACGCCGCAGGCGGCCGCCGATGCCGTGTGGTGAACGACAGTGGTGGTGCGCTCGGACGGGTCGTCCTGCGGCGCAGATACCTGCGTATCTACGCCGAACTGCGGTGGCAGACCAACAACAAAGAATGCAGCACGTACCTCTGCCAGGTATCAGGCAAGAGCCGAAGCGCAAACCTGGCGGCCGCCTGGCGGCGAGCGCACAGTCTCGGCCTGACCGCTGCCGGCCGTGACGCAAAGGCGTGATAAGTCATCGGCAAACACCACACCTTGCTGACCTCCTCGCCTGGCTGGTTACGCGATGGATGATGCCGGTGGTCAACGCGATATCGCGGAGGCGGCTACTTCGGCCACCGGATCATGGTCCCGGCCTGGCTGTGCCAGTGGTTTGGTGCGCCCGGCCCGGACACCGTTGGCGATGACGACGATTTCGGCGAGTTCGTGCACCGCGACGACCGCGGCCAGGCCGAGCACACCGGTGAGGGCGAGCGGGATGAGCACTGCGATCAATCCCAGTGAGAGGCCGACGTTTTGGAGCATGATGCGCCGGGCTCGCCGCGCGTGGGCCAGGGCCTGGGTGAGGTGGCGCAGGTCTTCACCCATGAGGGCGACGTCGGCGGTTTCGATGGCCACGTCGGTGCCCATCGCACCCATCGCGATCCCCAAATCGGCGGTGGCCAGAGCGGGGGCGTCATTGACGCCATCACCGACCATGGCCGTCGAGGAGCGTTGGCGCAGTTGACCGATCAGCGCCGCCTTGTCTTCGGGCCGCAGATCGGCATGCACCGTATCGATCCCCACCTGGCGGGCCAGGGCTTGGGCGGTCGCTTGGTTGTCGCCGGTGAGCATGGCGACCTGATAGCCGCCGCGGCGCAGGTGTTCGACGACCTGGGCGGCTTCGGGCCGCAGTTCGTCGCGCACCGCGACCGCCCCAATGACCTGACCGTTGTCTTCGACCAGCACGGCGGTGGCGCCGGCGGCCTGCATGGCCGCGACGTGTTCGGACAAGGGTCCGGGGTCGAGCCAGCCGGGGCGCCCGAGCCGTAGCCGGTGGCCGTCACGGTGGCCGAGCAGTCCGGCCCCGGTCACCGCCTCCACATCCTCAGCTGGTTGGACCGGCCCCTCGGTGGCGGCGAGAATCGCTGCAGCCAGCGGGTGTTCGCTGCGGGCCTCCAACGCCGCCGCCACATCTAACACGTGGTCGCGGCTGTTGCCGTTGGTGGTGGCGACGTCGATGACGGTGGGCTGGTTGGCGGTCAGGGTGCCGGTCTTGTCTAGCGCGACGGTGCGCACCGCGCCGAGGGCTTCCAGCGCGGCGCCGCCTTTGACGAGGACGCCGAGCTTGGAGGCGGCGCCGATCGCGGCGACGACGGTGACCGGCACCGAGATGGCCAGCGCGCACGGGGAGGCGGCCACCAGCACGACCAGGGCACGTTCAATCCACACCAGCGGATCACCCAACACGGAACCGATGGCGGCGATCAGCGCGGCCGCGACCATGATCGCCGGAACAAGCGGTTTGGCGATGCGGTCGGCCAGGCGCTGGCTGGCGCCCTTGCGGGACTGCTCAGCCTCCACGATCGCCACGATGCGGGCCAACGAGTTATCAGCAGCGCTGGAGGTGACCTCGACTTCGAGCACCCCGGTGCCGTTGATCGATCCGGCGAACACATCACTGCCGGGTCCGGCCTCCACCGGAACGGATTCGCCGGTGATGGCCGAGACATCCAGTGCGGTGCGCCCCGAGGTGATGGTGCCGTCGGTCGCGACCCGTTCGCCGGGCTTGACCAGCATCCGGTCACCGACCCGCAACTCCGCTGGCGGGATGGTGATTTCGGCGCCGTCGCGCAGGACGGTGGCCTCGTCGGGCACCAGCGCCAACAACGCGCGCAGTCCCCGGCGGGTCCGGGCCAGTGAGTATTCTTCGAGGCCCTCGCTGATGGAGAACAGGAACGCCAGCATGGCGGCTTCGCCGACCTCGCCGAGGATCACCGCGCCGATGGCGGCGATCGTCATCAGCGTGCCGACCCCGATCTTGCCTTGCGCTAACCGGCGCAGCGTCGAGGGTACGAACGTGTAGGCCCCGATCGCCAACGCCAGCGCATACAGGCCGATTTCGACCACATGGGGGCCGCCGGACCAGCCGACCGCATAGCCGGCCAGCAGCACCACCCCCGCGGCTGCGGCCGCGCGTAGTTCGGTGATCTCCCAGAGCCGTTCGGGTTCCTGCTCGCCTTCGTTGCGGTCGTCGCTGCCGCAGCCGCACGCCTCGCTCATCGCGCTACCTTCCGTTCAGTCGGGTGGCCGTAGTTGGGGCACAAGGCGACGGCGTTGCCGGTCGCCTCCAACACCGCCTCGGCCGCGCGAAACATGTCCAGCAGTTCCGGCCGGGCCAGCCGATACACCGAGGCGCGGCCCTGGGGCCGGAAATCCACCAGCCCACAGTCGCGCAGGCACGCCAGATGCGACGACACCGTCGATTGCGCCAATCCCAACTCACCGGTCAGATCCACCACCCGAGCCTCACCACCAGCTAGGCGGCGGGCGATCGCCAACCGGGTGGGATCGGACAGACTGTGAAACAACGCCACCGCCCCCGCCAACTCGTCGCGCGATGCACTCGGCGGCGCAGCACCCATACTTTTCATCGACATATCGCGATGATAGCCTACAACATAGATTGAGCGGAATTAGTCGATGACAGCGCTTGCGATTGATGAAGGCTGAGGTGGCGCGGTGAAGCTCAACACCATCGAACGGAGAGCGATGAACAACCCGATTCGGGCTGCCCATCAACACCATCGGGAAGCCGCATGGTTTCGCCGCCTCGCCGGTGGCGACCTCACCGGCCAGGACGTACTCGAGACCGGCTGCGGACGAGGTGTCGGCTCCGAAGTCATCCTCGACCGGCTCCAGGCCCGCCACGTCACCGCATTCGACCTCGACGACACCATGGTCGAGCTCGCCCGCAAACGCCTCCATCACAGGCCCGTATCCCTGTCAGTCGGCGATGTCTGCGACATCCATCAGCCGACCGCCAGCCACGACACCGTCGTTGACTTCGGCATCATCCACCACGTCCCGCACTGGCAGCTGGCCGTCGCCGAGATCGCCCGAGTGTTGCGCCCCGGTGGGCTGCTGTTGTTCGAGGAAGTTCCACGCCGCATGCTCGACACCTGGGCGTTCCGCACATTCACCGTGCACCCACGCGAAAACCGCTTCGAGTCAGACGAATTCGCCGCTGAACTGGCCCGCCACGGCCTGCACGGCACCGCCCGCATCGAACACCACCTTCGCGGGCTCCTCTTCATCGGGGCCGCCCGAAAGATCTGACCTGCCACCCCCGCGACCACGAAAGCCGACCACGATGTCCGCGATGTACGCCATCATCGCCTTGCTCCTCGTCGCGGCTTTCTGGCTGCTCGACGGCTACGTGCGAGCCCGTATTCAACGCCATCGCACCGGCGACAGCGGCATCCGCATCCCTCGCACACCCAAACAGTGGTGGGCCCGAGGAACCCTGGCCTCCGGCATGCTGCTGCCCGGCATCGCCGCCCCCATCGCCGAACTGCTGGGCCTGCAGCCAGTGCCACTGTTGGACCACGGGCCCAGCCGCGTCGCCGGCATCATGCTCGCCGCACTGGGCGTGTTCGCCGCGTTCGGCGCCCAACGCGCAATGGGATCTTCGTGGCGCACCACTGTCGACCCCACCGAACGCCCGCCACTGGTCACCACCGGCATTTTCGCGATCGTGCGCAACCCCATCTACACGTCGATCAACGTCATGGTTATCGGACTAACCTTTGCGGTTCCCAACGGTATTGCACTCGCCGGCGTCGTGATGATCATCATCGGTAGTCAACTGCAGGTCCGCCTGATCGAAGAGCCCTACCTCACCGCCACCCACGGCCAGGCCTACCGCGACTACTGTGAGGCTGTCGACCGGTTCCTGCCCGGCATCGGGCGGATCAGACGGGCGTAGTGTCACCGCCGGCCGTACCGACCAAAGGTGGAGCCACGGGGAATCGAACCCCGATTTGAGCCTTGCAAAGGCCCCGTTCTACCGTTGAACTATGGCCCCGTCATGGATATGACCGTGGCGGTATCACCGCTGGTCACACCCACTTTCATCTACCTCTCCTAGAGATAAGTGTCGAACTCCTGACATCTGCCTTGCAAAGGCAGCGCTCTACCAACTGAGCTAAGGCCCCTCGATGGTGTCCGATTGAAGTGAATGCCAGACCTCTGCGCCATGCTGGGTCCGCCATACGGTTACCGCGGCCACTCCAAACAAGGCACCCAGCACCAGCAGAACCAATCTCACGGTGCACCCTTCCGGTGGGGGAGTCGGTGATACCGACTTCCGTGGGCCTAGGAGGACTCGAACCTCCGACCTCTTCGTTATCAGCGAAGCGCTCTAACCGCCTGAGCTATAGGCCCGAAAGTGGCCTTGCGGCCGAGCGATGAGATTACCGTATGGGTACCTCTGCGCCCAAAACGCGACGTCAGTCGCGGTCCGCGAGCGTCACCTCGACGCCGCCGACCAGATCGGTGGTGAGGTTGTAGACGAACGCCGCCGCCGTGGCCATGGCCGTCAGCAGCACGATGTTGACCAACCCGATGAGGGTCGCGCCGCCGAAAATCGTACTGGCAGAAACCAATTCGCCGCCGCTGCCGCCACCGCTGGTGAGCAGATCACCAACGTTGCTGTTGAGCTTGCTCCACACCCCCATGCCGCCCAGGACGAGGTACAGGAACGCGACGGCGATCATCCAGACGAAGAACAACGCCACCGACAGCACCAGCGAGACCTTCAGCACACTCCACGGGTCGACGCGGCGCACCTGCATGCTGGCCCGCACCGGTCCGTCCTGCCGGGCACCCGCACGGCTGCGCGGCGCCGCCGAACGTGCGGGGGCCGGCGACACCGTGGCGACGGTGCTCCGGGGCTCCCGCGGCTCGCCCGCGCGGCGCTGCGGCTGGCGGGACAGGTCCGGGATCTCGCTGGCGTAGGCGGCCTCGGGCCGGGTTTCCGTCCGGACGGTCTCAGCCGTCCGGACCGGCTTCGGCGGCACATTGCCCTGCGGAGTGACCGCCGGGGACGACGGGGCAGCCGGCACCGGGGGGACCGGCGGCGTGTCAGGAGTGATGGCCGGCGTGATGGTCGTCTCCGCCTCGGACGGCGAACTGTTGGACAACCCCGATCCCGATCCACTGCCGCTGACGAAGCGGTTCAGCCGCTCGTCGAGGCTCTGTCCACCGGCCGCGGGAGCGTCCGCCTGGGCCCCACCGCGGGTCCGCTGCCAGGGCGGGGTGTCCCCGCTCTGGTCGGCCGCGTGGGCGCCGCCACCCGATCCGGTGGCGGGCCCGTTGTTGCTCGCGGGTCCGTCACCGGTACGGGTGTATCCCGGCTCGTTCGGGGAACTCACCTGGCGGCTCCTTCAATCAGGGCGGCTGGGGACAGTCGCAGCACTACGTTTCGTCGGTCTCGGTCTCGGTCGCGGTGTCGACGACCTCGGTGTCGGTTTCGTCGCGACCTTCGGCCTCTTCGGCGTTGCGCGCGACGGCAATCAGTGTGTCGCCCTCACCGAGGTTCATCAACCGCACACCCTTGGTCTGCCGTCCGGCCTTGCGCACCTGACGTGCCGCGGTCCGGATGACACCACCGCCGGAAGTGATGGCGTACAGCTCGGTGTCGTCATCGACGATCAACGCACCGACCAGACTGCCACGCTTGGGGTCGTACTGAATCGTGAGGATGCCCTTGCCGCCGCGGCCCTGTGCCGTGTACTCGTCGATGGCCGTCCGCTTGGCGTAACCGCCCGCGGTCGCGACCAACAGGTAGGTGTCCGGCACCACGACGTTGAGCGACAGCAATCGGTCGTCTTCGTTGAACCGCATACCTTGCACACCGGAGGTGGCGCGACCCATCGGCCGCAGCGCCTCGTTGGTCGCGGAGAACCGGATGGACTGGCCGTTGGCGGACACCAGCAGCAGGTCCTCTTCGGCGGAGCACAGCACGGCGCCGACCAGTTCGTCGCCGTCGCGCAGGTTGATCGCGACGATGCCGCCCGAGCGGTTCGAGTCGAAGTCGGCCAGCTTGGACTTCTTCACCAGACCGTTGCGGGTGGCGAGGACCAGGTAGGGCGCGTCCTCGTAGCTCTTGATCTGGATGACCTGAGCGATGCGCTCTTCCGGCTGGAAGGCCAGCAGGTTCGCCACGTGCTGGCCGCGCGCGGTCCGCGAGGCCTCGGGCAGGTCGTACGCCTTGGCCCGGTACACCCGGCCCTGCGTGGTGAAGAACAGGATCCAGTCGTGCGTCGAGCACACGAAGAAGTGGTTGACGATGTCGTCCTGCTTGAGCCCGGCGCCCTGCACACCCTTACCGCCGCGCTTCTGGCTGCGGTAGAGGTCGGTCTTGGTGCGCTTGGCGTAGCCGGTCTCGGTGATGGTGACGACGACGTCCTCGCGCTGGATGAGGTCCTCGTCGGTGACGTCACCGTCGGCCGCGATGATGCGGGTACGACGGTCGTCGCCGTACTTGTCGGCGAGCTCCTTGAGCTCGTCGTGGACGATGGCGCGCTGCCGCTCGGGCTTGGCGAGGATGTCCTCGAGGTCGGCGATCTCGGCTTCGATCTTGGCCAGATCGTCGACGATGCGCTGCCGTTCCAGGGCGGCCAGGCGACGCAGCTGCATGTCGAGGATGGCCTGCGCCTGGACCTCGTCGACCTCGAGCAGCTCCATCAAGCCCGTCCGGGCCGCATCGGCGTTGGCCGACGCGCGGATCAGCGCGATGACTTCATCAAGGGCGTCAAGGGCTTTCACCAGGCCGCGCAAGATGTGGGCGCGCTCGTTGGCCTTGCGCAACCGGTACCGCGTGCGCCGGATGATGACGTCGAGCTGGTGCGCGACGTAGTACCGGATCATCTGGTCCAGCCGCAGGGTGCGCGGCACACCGTCGACGATCGACAGCATGTTGGCACCGAAGCTGGTCTGCAGCTGGGTGTGCTTGTAGAGGTTGTTCAGCACCACCTTGGCGACGGCGTCGCGCTTGAGGTCGACGACGATCCGCAGACCCACGCGGTCACTGGACTGGTCCTCGATGTTCGAGATGCCGCCGATCTTGCCGTCGCGCACCTGCTCGGCGATCGAGGTGATGAAGTTGTCGTGGTTGACCTGGTACGGCAGCTCGGTGATGACGAGTGAGGTGCGGCCCTTGGCGTCTTCCTCGATCTCGACGACGCCGCGCATCCGGATGGAGCCGCGACCGGTCTTGTAGGTGTCGGAGATGCCCTGGGATCCGACGATCAGGCCGTGGGTGGGGAAGTCCGGGCCCTTGACCCGCTCCATCACCGCTTCGAGGGTGGTCTCCTCGTCGGCCTCGTGGTTCTCCAGGCACCAGTACACGGCCTCGGCGAGTTCGCGGAGGTTGTGCGGCGGGATGTTGGTGGCCATACCGACGGCGATGCCGCCGGAGCCGTTGGCCAGCAGGTTGGGGAACCGGCTGGGCAGGACGGTCGGCTCTTGCACGCGGCCGTCGTAGTTGGGGATGAAATCGACTGTCTCCTCGTCGATTTCACGCAGCATCTCCATGGCCAGCGGGGTGAGCCGGGCCTCGGTGTAACGCATGGCGGCCGCGGGGTCGTTACCCGGCGAGCCGAAGTTGCCCTGACCGTCGACCAGCGGATAGCGCAGCGACCACGGCTGGGCCATGCGGACCAGGGTGTCGTAGATCGAGGCGTCACCGTGCGGGTGGTAGTTACCCATGGTCTCGGCGACCGAACGCGCCGACTTGGCGTGCGAGCGGTCCGGCCGGAACCCGGAGTCGTACATGGCGTAGAGCACGCGGCGGTGTACCGGCTTGAGGCCGTCGCGGACCTCGGGGAGGGCGCGGCCCACGATGACGCTCATGGCGTAATCGATGTAGCTGCGCTGCATCTCCTGCTGGATGTCGACCGGTTCGATCCGATCGCCTTCGGGAGGCAGGGTGTCGGTCATCGAATTCCTTCTGCGGATTGTTTCACGTTAAACATCGATTTTTGACGGCCGAGCTGGGCCGGATTCGCCGCGTTTCGCGTGGGCGGATTGCTAAACATCAAGGAAACGAACGTCTTTCGCGTTCCGGGTGATGAAGCTGCGGCGCGCCTCGACGTCCTCGCCCATGAGGATCGAGAACAGTTCGTCGGCGGCCGCGGCGTCGTCGAGGGTGACCTGACGCAGCACCCGGATGGACGGATCCATCGTGGTCTCCCACAGCTCCTTGGCGTCCATCTCACCCAGACCCTTGTAGCGCTGGATGCCGTCGTCTGTGTTGATGCGCTTGCCGGCCTTCTTGCCGGCCTCGAGCAGGCCGTCGCGCTCGCGGTCCGAGTAGGCGAATTCCGGTTCGCTGCGTTGCCATTTCAGCTTGTACAGCGGCGGCTGGGCCAGGAAGATGTGACCGTTCTCCACCAGCGGCTTCATGAACCGGAACAGCAGCGTCAGCAGCAGCGTCGAGATGTGCTGGCCGTCGACGTCGGCGTCGGCCATCAGCACGATCTTGTGATACCGCAGCTTGGAGATGTCGAACTCGTCGTGGATACCGGTGCCCAGGGCCGTGATGATGGCCTGGACCTCGTTGTTCTTCAGCACGCGATCGATACGCGCCTTCTCGACGTTGATGATCTTGCCGCGCAGCGGCAGAATCGCCTGGAACATCGAGTCCCGGCCACTCTTGGCCGAGCCACCGGCCGAATCGCCCTCCACCACATACAGTTCCGACTTCGTCGGGTCGGTGGAGCGGCAGTCGGCCAGCTTGCCGGGCAGACCCCCGATGTCGGTCGCGCTCTTGCGCCGCACCAGCTCCCGCGCCTTCCGCGCGGCGACGCGGGCCTGCGCCGACGAAACCGCTTTGTTGACAACCGTTTTGGCCTCGGCCGGGTTGGCCTCGAACCAGTGGGTCAGCTGCTCGTTACAGATCTTCTGCACGAACGACTTGACCTCGGTGTTGCCCAGCTTGGTCTTGGTCTGGCCCTCGAACTGGGGCTGACGGACCTTCACCGAGACGACGGCCGCCAGACCTTCACGGATGTCGTCACCGGTGAGGTTGGCTTCCTTCTCCTTCAGCAGCTTCTTGTCGCGCGCGTACTTGTTGACCACCGTGGTCAGCGCGGCGCGGAAGCCTTCTTCGTGCGTACCACCCTCGTGGGTGTTGATGGTGTTGGCGAAGGTGTGTACCGACTCCGAGTAGCCGGCGTTCCACTGCATCGCGATCTCGACCTCGTGGCCGTCACCCTTGCCACCGAAGTCGATGATGCTCTGCTGGATGGCGCTCTTGGTGCGGTTGATGTGCTTGACGAAGTCGACCAGACCGTCGGGGTAGTGGAAGGTCCGGTGCTTGACCTTTTGCGGCGCGGCGGCTTCAGCGGCCTGCTCCTCGGCGGACTTGGGCGCTTCGGCGTGATCGCTGACGACCTCATCGACGACCGCAGCGGCGGCGACGCGCTCGTCGGTCAGCTCGATGGTGAGACCCTTGTTCAGGAACGCCATCTCTTGCAGGCGGCGGGCGATGGTCTCGAAGTCGTAGACCGTGGTCTCGAAGATGTCCGGGTCGGCCCAGAAGCGGATGGTGGTACCGGTCTTCTTGGACGGCTCGCCCTTGCGCAGCGTGCCGGGGACGGACTTGTCATAGGTCTGGTGCCACTCGAAGCCGTCCTTGTGGATGTCGGCCTCGAGCCGCGTCGACAGGGCGTTGACCACGGAGACACCGACGCCGTGCAGACCACCGGAGACCTGGTAGGCGCCTTCCTCGAACTTGCCGCCGGCGTGCAGCACCGTCATGACGACGTCGACGGTCGGGATACCGGTGGCGTGCATCGCGACGGGGATACCGCGGCCGTCGTCGGTGACCTGGACGCCACCGTCCTCGAGGATGCGAACGTCGACCTTGGTCGCGAAACCGGCCATCGCCTCGTCGACCGCGTTGTCCACAACTTCCCAGATCAGGTGGTGCAGACCGCGCTCCCCGGTGGAGCCGATGTACATACCGGGACGCTTGCGGACCGCTTCCAGACCTTCGAGGACCTTGATCGAATCGGCACCGTACTCAGCCGGCGCATCCTTCTTTTGGGCAGCCACGTCGAACGCGTCTCCTTGGGGTTCGAGGGGGCGGTGAGGACACCGCTCTCAGATCTGTCGACAGTCTACCGGTAGGTACGGACGGCACTGACTTTCTGACAGCGTTTTGACACGTCTGTTCGCGCCGTGCGGGGAATTTCTCGGGTGATGTCGCGTCCGGACGCTCCAGGGGCGTCATCTGAGACTCATCGGCGCGCTGAGCGACGCCCAAATTTGGCGTCAGCCGAAGGTGTCGCGCGGTCCGCGGGCACCGAAATTCCGCGGGCCCTTCTGCCACGTCGGACCCGACGGACCCAGGATCTTCAGCGACGTGACGACGCCGTCGCCGACGGATGCGGCGATCTTCGCCAAAATCTGCGACTGCACCATCCGCAGCTGCGTCGCCCAGGCCGTGGATTCGGCCGTCACCGTGAGAACGCCCTCGCGCAGCGACGTGGGGGAGGCGTGCTCGGCGATCTGGTCACCGACGACCGTCGACCACTGGCCGAACACCGACCCTTCGGCCATCCGGCCCGACCAGCCGCGGCTGCGGGCCAGGTCCATGGTCGCCGAACCCAGCAACTGCGGATCCCGGCGATCGGGCCCGGGTCCGGACCAGGTGCGTCGACCCCCGCCGCGGCGGGTTTTCGAGACCGGCGCACTACGGCCGCGACCGACATCTTTACCTTGGCTGCGCGCCGCGCCCCGGGCTTCCTCCAGCGTGCGGCGCACCAGATCCATGCCCTTGAGATGGGCGAGATGCGGTGGCGGGAAAGCACCTTCGGGCATGTCCGGTTTCTGAGGCTCTTCACTCACGAGTCCACCACCGAAATCCGTCCGCCGTCGTCGTCACGCATCACCACATTGACCCGGGTGCCGTCCCAGTCCTGGGGAATGTCGTCGGGCACCGCCGCGGTGACCAAAACCTGCTCAGCCGATTGTGCCACGTCGGCGAGCGCTCGCCGGCGTGCCGAATCGAGTTCGGCGAACACGTCATCGAGGAGCAGCACCGGGTCGGTGCCGTCGGTCCGCAGTAGTTCGTAGGCGCCCAGGCGCAGCGCCAGCGCCATCGACCACGATTCGCCGTGGCTGGCAAAACCTTTCGCCAGCTGGTCGCCGAGGCGCAGCTCGAGGTCGTCGCGGTGCGGCCCCACCAGGCACACCCCGCGCTCGAGTTCGGCGGACCGGCGGCGGGCGAGTTCGTCGAGCAGGGCGCTCTGGTAGGCCGCGACATCGACCGATCCGGTGCCGGCCTGTTCTTCGATGGCCTCGACCGAACTGCGGTAGCGGACCGATGCGGGCCGCGACGCGGGTGCCAGCAGGTGATAGGCCTTGGTGATCTCCGGGTGCAATTCGTTGATCAGGTTCACCCGCGCGGCGATCAGCTCGGCACCGTGGCTGGCCAGGTGACCGTCCCACACGTCGAGCGTCTCGAGCGCGCCGGAATCCGCACCCCGAAAACGGCTGGCGCCCGCGGATTTCAGGAGCGCGGTGCGCTGCCGCACCACTTTTTCGTAATCCGCCCGCACCCCACCCAGCCGGGGACGGCGGGTGCTGGCGAGTTCATCGAGGTAACGCCGGCGCTCCCCGGGATCGCCGCGGACCAACGACAAGTCCTCCGGCGCGAACAATACCGCCCGCAGGGCACCGAGAATTTCGCGCGCGGACCGGACGGGGGAGCGGTTCAGCCGGGCCTTGTTGGCCCGGCCGGCCGTGATGTCGAGATCCACCGCCAGCTCGCGGCCGTCGTTGACGACGATGGTGGAGACGACGGCACGCTCACATCCGGACCGGATGAGCGGGGCGTCCGAGGCGACGCGGTGAGACCCGAGCGTGGCCGTATACCACAGGGCCTCAACGATATTGGTCTTGCCGAAGCCGTTCTGGCCGACGAACACGGTCCGACCCGGTGCCAATTCCAGGTCGAGCCGCGGCCACGACCGGAAGTCGGTCAGACTGAGCTGTCGAACAAACACCTAGCCGGACTTACTGACCCTCTGGACGGCGTGGCCACCGAACTGGTTACGAAGTGCCGCAACGGCTTTCATGGTCGGGGAGTCGTCCTGCCGGGACAGGAACCGGGCAAACAGCGAGGCTGCGATGCTCGGTACCGGCACCCGCAGCCGGATGGCCTCCTCGACCGTCCACCGGCCTTCACCGGAATCCTCGGTGTAGCCGCTGATGTCGGCCAGCTGGGGATCTTCCTTCAGCGCCTTGGCCAGCAGCTGCTGCAGCCACGACCGCACGACGGTGCCGTTGGTCCAGGCCTGGTAGACGGCCTGCGGGTCCTTGATCAGGTCCGACGCGGCAAGCATCTCGTAACCCTCGCCGTAGGCGGTCATCAGCGCGTACTCCACGCCGTTGTGCACCATCTTGGCGAAGTGGCCGGCACCGACCGGACCGGCGTGGACGAAGCCGTCGGCGAGATCTCCCTCGGGCCGCAGCGTCTCGAAGATCGGCATGACGCGAGCGACGTCCTCGTCACTGCCGCCGACCATCAGGCCATAACCTTCGGTCAGGCCCCAGACGCCACCGGAAACCCCGGCGTCGATGAATCCGATTCCCTTGTCCGCCAATAGCTTTGCATGCACGGCGTCTTCGGTGTAGCGGGAGTTGCCGCCGTCGATCACCAGGTCGCCGGAGTTGAGCACGTTCGCGAGATCCTCGATGGTCTCCCGGGTGATCTCACCGGAGGGCACCATGACCCACACCACGCGCGGGGCCTCGAGCTGCTCGGCGAGCGCAGCGAGCGACGGTACGTCGCTGACTTCCGGCCGCGGGTCGTATCCGATGACTTCGTGGCCGCCACCGCGCAGACGCTCGCGCATGTTGAAGCCCATTTTTCCGAGGCCGATCAACCCCAGTTGCATCAGTGCTTCCTCCGCTGTCGTGTTCCGGTCAGCCCGGCAGGCGCACCGGCATCAGCAGGTACACATAGTCGGTGTCCCCGGCGGGGAACGGACCGGATCCCGAGTACTGATTCTCCCCGGCGGGACGCAACACTGCAGGCTTGCTGGGCGTCGTGAACCCGAACGTCACACGATCGGCATGCAAAGAACCCAGGCCGTCGGTGAGGTAGGTCGGGTTGAACGCGATGGTCAACGGCTCACCGTAGAACTCGACCGGCAGGTCTTCCTCGGCGCGACCGACGTCGTCGGCACCGGCCGACAGGCGCAGGATGTCGTCGGCGAACTCCATGCGGACCTGGGCGCCACGATCGGCGACCAGCGCGACACGCTTGATGGCCTCGGCGAGCTCGGCGACACCGATGGTGGCCACCGCCGTGTGCTCCGCCGGCAGCAGCTGGCGGAATTTCGGGAACTCGGCGTCGAGCAGGCGCGTGGTGGTGCGCTTGCCATTGCTGCGGATACCCAGCATGCCGTCCTTGCCGACAGCCTGACCGGCACCGAGCGACAGGTGCACCTCGGTGCCGTCGGCTCCCGACTTGGCGGACTCGGCCAGCGTCTTCGCCGGAACCAGCACGGCCGCTTCGAGATCCGGCACCGCCGAGTTCCAGGTCAGTTCGCGCACCGCGAGCCGGAACCGGTCGGTGGCAGCCAGCACGACCTTCTCGCCCGAGATCTCGACGCGCACACCGGTCAACATCGGCAGGGTGTCGTCGCGGCCGGCGGCGACCGCCACCTGACCGATGGCCTCGGCGAAGACGTTGGCGGGCACGATGCCGGTCTCATCCGGCAGCGCCGGCAGCGCCGGGTAGTCCTCGACCGCCATGGTCGGCAGGGAGAAGCGGGCGCTACCGCAGCTCAGCGCCACGCGGGTGCCTTCGACGCTGAGTTCCACCGGCTTGGCCGGCAGTGCGCGGGTGATGTCCGAGAGCAGCTTGCCCGAAACCAAAACACTGCCAGGAGACGCGATTTCAGCCGCCACGCGTACCTCGGCCGACACCTCGTAGTCGTATCCGGAGATGGTCAGACCGTCGTCGGAGCCAGTCAGCAGCACACCGGCCAGGACCGGGTTCAACGGCCTGGACGGCAGGATCCGGGCCACCCAGGCCACGGCGTCGGCGAAGTCTTCCCGAACGAGACGGAACTTCAAATCGGTCAGACCGGCTGTCGTCGCCACGTCCATAGCGTCCCTTCGCTGTTACCCCACCACGCTTACCTGCCGGATCCCGCCGTGAGGCGTGAACAACACGCATCGGCGTTGGTTCCGGCTATCGAAGAACACCGTAGAGCGTTCCGCGTGAAGTTGAAAGCTAAACGATCAGGGCGCGCAGCCTGTGACGACCCCCGGAATCCCGTCGGGATCCGGTTGTCCACGGGGAGTTTCCCCAACGGACTGCTTTTAGAAGAAGATCCATAGGGATCTAAAGGTATTAGTAATAGGGGTTGTGCACGCTGTGGATGGATCCACGGAGTTGCTGGTCCGGGCCTCAGCGGCGGGATCCCGCCCTGTGCGCAGACTGTGCACGCGTCGTTAATCCAATCCTTGTATTTGTGGAGCAATCCGGCCATGTGGATTGTTCTGAGCAGAATCCCAGGGTTTATCCCATGTAGTACACAGCGCTGTGCACACACCCGTCGTGTGGCTGGAGGTGCTCGTGATGCCAAAAAAATCCTTTTGAGATTCGGGTCGTAGGGGCACCAATCACGCTGGATCCGGGGATCTGGGGCTCGGGTACCCCACTCACGGCCCGCTAAAACAACACCGGCCCCCAGGCGATCACGCCTGCGGGGCCGGTGCCGAAGAAGACAGATTCAGTGCTTGGACCGCTGCCGGATCCGGGTGGTGAGTTCCTTGACGTGATCGAAAACCTCACGCCGCGAGGCCATTTCCTTCTTGATCTTGCGTTCGGCGTACATCACCGTGGTGTGGTCGCGGCCGAAGGCCTGCCCGATCCGCGGCAACGACAGGTCCGTGAGCTCCCGACACAGATACATGGCGATCTGCCGCGACAGGGCGACGGCGCGGGTCTTACCGGGGCCGCGGAGCTCCTCCACGGTGGTCTCGAAGTACTCGGCCGTGGCCGCCATGATCGTGGCGATGCTGATCTGAGTGGTGCCGGCGTCAGCGATGAGATCTCGCAGCACGATCTCGGCGAGCGACTTGTCGATCATCGTCTTGTTCAGCGACGCGAACGCCGTCACGCGGATCAACGCACCCTCGAGCTCGCGGATGTTGCGATCGATGCGGCTGGCGATGAGCTCGAGCACGTCGTCCGGCACATCCAGGCGATCCATCTGCGCCTTCTTGCGCAGGATCGCGATGCGGGTCTCCAGCTCGGGCGGCTGAACGTCGGTGATCAGACCCCATTCGAACCGGGTCCGCAGCCGGTCTTCCAGCGTCGCAAGCTGTTTCGGCGGCCGGTCCGACGAGATGACGATCTGCTTGTTCGCGTTGTGCAGCGTGTTGAAGGTGTGGAAGAACTCTTCCTGAGTGCTTTCCTTGCCTTCGATGAACTGGATGTCGTCGACCAGCAGGACGTCGATGTCGCGGAAGCTGCGTTTGAACGACGCGGTCCGGTCGTCCCGCAGCGAGTTGATGAAGTCGTTCGTGAACTGCTCGGTCGAGACGTACTTGACCCGCATGCCGGGGAACAGCTTCTGCGCGTAATTGCCCGCCGCGTGCAGCAGGTGCGTCTTGCCCAGACCTGATTCACCCCAGATGAACAGCGGGTTGTAGGCGCGGGCCGGCGCCTCGGCGATCGCCAGTGTCGCGGCGTGCGCGAACCGGTTGGAGGCGCCGATGACAAAGGTGTCGAAGGTGTAGCGCCGGTTGAGGCTCAGATCGGCCGATTCGTCCGCGGGCGGCCGGTTGAAGTACCGGGGCCAGGTCTCCTCGGCGCCGGACAGCTCGTCGGCGTCGTCGTCCAAGTCGTCGGCGACGGCGGCTGGTTCGGGTTCGGGCGTGTCGGCTTCGGGGGCTTCCGTGGCCACCGGCCGGTCGTCGGTCTCCGGGACCGCGATGCGGACGCCGAGATCGACGCGTTGTCCGAGGTGCCGGCTCAGCGCGGCGATGATCGGTTCGCGCAGGTGCCGTTCGATCTCGTTCTGCACGAACTGCGTGGGCACCGACAGCAACGCGAAACCCTCGGTCAGCACCAGCGGCTGAACCATGCGCAACCAGGCCCGTTGTTGGGCGGTCAGCGTCGTGGTGCCGCCGAGGTCACCGTTGAGTTCGGCGACCACGCTTTTCCAGATGTCGGTGAACGATGCACTGGGGTTAGCGGTCAACGACTACTACCCCCTCGCAACCGCCTGACCGGCGGCTCAATAAAACGACGACAATCTGTCCACATAGTTATCCACAGACTGTGGACAAAGTAGGAGAGTGCCGTCGTGCTCGTGTTTTGCATGCAGGAAGCCCGCGCGCTGAGGCTCGTCACAGGAACGTCTGTGGGCTCGTAGCGTCGGGACCTCTCTGGCTTGTTGTCTGGCGCCGTCGTGCAACGGCATTGGCAGAAGCTAACAAGTTTTCGGTTCGTCCGCCAACCGTTCGGCAACATTGGTTCGAGGTTCTTGGGCGTGTCGGCTTGCCACGTTGCGAGTGGGACAACTGTGACGAACTCATGTGCGATCCGCCTCGCTTCTCGCTACGAAGCGGTAACGGTTGCTGACGTGGGACAGCGAGGTTTGACCCGGAGAATTCAGATCAGTACCCTCGAACAGTCGCCCACACGTGGTGATACGGCTGCGACCGGGGAAGTTCTGCCACGAACTTCGATCGGTACCGCGCCGGCTAGCAAGCAAGATGCGTGCGCTTACCAGCGACGACCGTGCCCACCGGCATGACTCGTTCATGTCGGTGGCGAGTGCGGGCGTCACATAGTTGAGGAGATATAGCCGTGGCCAAGGGCAAGCGGACTTTCCAGCCGAACAACCGCCGTCGGGCTCGTGTGCACGGCTTCCGTCTGCGTATGCGGACCCGTGCCGGCCGCGCCATCGTGTCGGCACGTCGCGGCAAGGGCCGTCGCTCTCTCACTGCGTGACCTGACGCAGGATCGAAGCACCGTGCTTCCGGCTCGTAACCGGATGACGCGCTCGACAGACTTTCGAGTCACCGTGAGCCGCGGTGTGCGCTCGGCGCAACGGGATCTCGTGGTGCACTCATTGGCACCACGAGATTTTGGCGATGCCGAGTCAAACACCGAGCAGGCGCCGAAAGTCGGTCTCGTCGTAGGTAAATCGGTCGGCAACGCCGTCCAGCGACACCGGGTGTCCCGTCAGCTCCGTCATGCCAGCCGGGATCTGCTGGCCGAGCTGCAGTCCGGTGAGCTGCTGGTGATCCGGGCCCTGCCCGGCAGTCGTGAAGCTGCCACCGCCACGCTGCAGGACGAACTGCGAGTCGCAGTGCGGCGCGCTCACGCGAAGTCCGGATCCCGGCCATGAGTCAGCGGCTGGCCCGCGGGCTGATCTTTCTCATCGAGCTGTACCGCAACATGGTGTCGCCGATGCGTCTGCCCAGCTGCCGGTTCAGCCCCACCTGTAGCCAGTACGCCGTCGAGGCACTCACCGAACACGGATTGTTCCGTGGTTGTTGGCTGACGACAGTCCGGCTGGCCAAGTGTGGCCCGTGGCATCACGGGGGATGGGACCCCATTCCCGAAAGACGGTCCGCGGCAACCGCCGCGCAGTCAAGGAGCGATTCGCTTGTCTTTTAACTGGTTCAGTCTGGACTACATCTATTACCCGGTATCCGGGATCATGTGGCTCTGGTACAAGCTTTTCGGCGCGATCCTGGGTGCGGAGAACTTCTTCGCCTGGGGCCTGTCGGTGATGTTCCTGGTGTTCACCCTGCGCGCCATTCTGTACCGGCCGTTCGTCCGCCAGATCGAGACCACCCGGCAGATGCAGGAACTGCAGCCCCAGATCAAGGAACTGCAGAAGAAGTACGGCAAGGACCGCCAGCGGCTCGCACTCGAGATGCAGAAGCTGCAGAGCGAACACGGTTTCAACCCGCTCCTGGGCTGTCTGCCGATGCTGGCGCAGATTCCGGTGTTCCTGGGCCTGTTCCACGTGCTGCGTTCGTTCAACCGCACGGAGGGCGCCGGGATGGGCATCGGTGCCCAGGCGCTGTCCATCGAGCAGAACCGGTCGATCGGCAACTACTTCTTCAGCGCCACCGACGTCAGCCACTTCCTGAACACGGACCTGTTCGGTGCGCCGTTGGGCGCCACCATGATTCAGACTGGTGAGAGCCTCAAGGCGTTCGCGCACTTCGATCGGATGTCGGTGATCCTCGTCGGCATTCCGCTGATGATCGTCTCGGGTATCGCGACCCACATGAACAGCCGCGCGTCGGTGGCCCGGCAGAGCCTGGAAGCCCAGCAGAACCCGCAGACCCAGCTGATGAACAAGCTGGCGCTGTACGTGTTCCCGTTGGGTGTCGTGGTGTCCGGCCCGTTCTTGCCGATCGCCATTCTCATGTACTGGGTGGCCAACAACATCTGGACCTACGGCCAGCAGCACGTGGTGTTCAACCGGATCGAGAAGCGTGAGGCGGAGGAGAAGGAACAGGCGATCGCACGCCGTTCCGCCAATGCGCCGGCACCCGGTGTGAAGCCGAACCGGTCCAAGAAGGGCAATCCGCCGGCTGCCCCGGCGAGCTCGGGTACCGACGTCGAACAGACCGGAACAGAGCTCGACGGCACGGAATCCGGTGCGGCCGGGTCCAAGCCGGCGCCGGGCGCCAAGCCCAACAAGAAGAAGCGTTGACCGGTCAGAGGGTAAAGACCCTGAGCGACGGCCGGTGCAAGAGGGAGAAGGCAGGGATATGACAGACACAGAAACGCAGGCGGAGGCCCCGGCCCCGACGACGGCCGAGGCCGCTCCTGCAAGCAAGAACGACGATCTCGAGGAGCGACTGGTCGCTGAAGGCGAGATCGCCGGTGACTACCTCGAGGAGCTCCTCGATCTGCTGGACTTCGATGGTGACATCGATCTGGACGTCGAAGGCGACCGTGCGGTCGTCAGCATCGACGGTGGCAACGATCTGAGCAAGCTCGTGGGACGCAAGGGCGAGGTGCTGGACGCGCTTCAGGAGCTGACCCGGCTGGCCGTGCACCAGAAGACCGGCGAACGCAGCCGGTTGATGCTGGACATCGCCCGGTGGCGTCGGCAGCGTCGTGATGAACTGGCCGCGCTGGGCAAGAAGGTGGCCGAGCGGGTGCTGGCGTCGGGTGAGCGCGAAGAGCTGTCTCCGATGACGCCGTTCGAGCGCAAGATCGTGCACGACGCCGTGGCGGCCGTGGACGGCGTCCACAGCGAGAGCGAGGGCGTCGAGCCGTCGCGCCGGGTGGTTGTGCTGCTCGATTGAGCACCTTAATTACATCGATGTTGTTCGTCGGCGGCGAGCTGGCGGGGAAAGTGGAGGCCGTTTCACGTGAAACATGGTGAAGCCCCATCCCCACCGGCCGCCGCCGTCGACGTTTTCGGTGACCGGGCCGAGCTCGCGCACCGCTATGCCGAGGTCCTCGCCGGCGACGGAATCGAGCGCGGACTGATCGGCCCGTCGGAAGTGGGCCGGTTGTGGGACCGTCACGTGATGAATTGCGCCGCTATAGGTGAGTTGGTCTCCAGCGGCGAACGAATCGGCGATATCGGCAGTGGAGCCGGGCTCCCGGGCATCCCATTGGCGTTGGCGCGGCCCGATGTTCACGTGGTCCTGATCGAGCCGCTGCTGCGCCGCGCAGACTTCCTCCGGGAGGTTGTCACCGAGCTCGGCATCGACGTCACCGTGATTCGGGGCCGCGCCGAGGAGCGCACGGTCCGGGCGGAGGCAGGAGAGCTCGACGTCGTCACCTCGCGAGCGGTGGCCGCCCTCGACAAACTGGCGAAGTGGAGCCTGCCGCTTCTCAAAGTCGACGGACGGATGCTGGCTCTCAAGGGGGAGCGAGCGGCCGATGAGATCGTCGAACATCGTCGGGCACTCAACTCACTCGGTGCTGTGGACGTAAGGGTGGTGAAATGTGGCGTGAACTATTTGACTCCGCCCGCAACCGTGGTCGTGGCGAAGCGCGGAGCCAAGCGCGCGGCAACCGGCCGACCGGCCAAGAACCGGCGATGACATCGCCGGCCCGGGGGAGCGACAAGTCCGCCGAGGTTTTGACAGCGGCCGACCCGGCCACCACATCAGGAAAGGCAGTGAGCGATGCCAGGGGCGAGCGTAGCGACGGGGAGTCTGATGTTTCACGTGAAACGTGGCCAAGCGTGACGATGGATACGCCGATCGGGGCGGAAGCCGAACGCGCGGTCCAGATCCTGCACGGCGCTAAGGGACAGCAGCTGCCGCGGCCGACGCATCAGCGGGTGTTCACCATCGCCAACCAGAAGGGTGGGGTCGGTAAGACCACCACGGCGGTCAACATGGCCGCGGCCCTGGCCCTGCAGGGACTCAATGTTCTGGTCATCGATCTGGACCCCCAGGGCAACGCGAGCACCGCGCTGGGCATCGAACACCGGCCGGGCACCGCGTCGTCGTACGAGGTGCTGATCGGGGAGATTACCCTGGAGAGCGCACTGCAGCGGAGCCCGCACAACGAGCGCCTGTACTGCGTCCCGGCGACCATCGACCTGGCCGGCGCCGAGATCGAATTGGTCAGCATGGTGGCACGTGAAACCCGGCTGCGGAACGCCCTCGCGACGCTCAAAGACCACAACTTCGACTACGTCTTCATCGACTGCCCGCCCTCGTTGGGTCTGCTGACCATCAACGCACTCGTGGCGGCACCCGAGGTGCTGATCCCGATCCAGTGCGAGTACTACGCCCTGGAGGGCGTGGGTCAGCTGCTGCGCAATATCGAGATGGTCAAGGCGCACCTCAACCCCCAGTTGGATGTCACGACAGTCGTCCTGACGATGTACGACGGCCGCACCAAACTCGCCGACCAGGTCGCGATGGACGTCCGAGACCACTTTGGCGATAAGGTTTTGCGGACCGTCATCCCACGCAGCGTCAAGGTTTCCGAGGCACCGGGATACGGCATGACGATCCTGGATTACGACCCGGGATCACGTGGAGCAATGAGCTATCTGGACGCCAGCCGTGAACTCGCACAGCGTGGCGAGTCGGGAGTGAGGAAGTAACGATGTCGCAGCCGAAGAAGCGCAGCGGACTCGGACGGGGGCTGGCGGCACTCATCCCGACCGGTGCACCCGAGGACGGGCAGCAGGACACCTCGCTGCGAATGGGGTCTGCGGCTGCAGACGTGTTGATCGGTGGCGGTCCGGCCGGTCCGGTCAATGGCGCGGTAGCCGCAGATTCGGCCGCGGCGGCCAGGGCCGAAGCCGAGGCGATCGGCGCGGTGTACCGCGAGATCGAGCCGTCGGCCATCCAGCCGAACCCGCGCCAGCCGCGCAGCGTCTTCGATGCGGACGCGCTCGCGGAACTGGTGCACTCCATCCGTGAGTTCGGGCTCATGCAGCCGATCGTGGTGCGCGAGCTGAGCCAGCCGTCCGGACCGCATCGCTACCAGCTGATCATGGGTGAGCGCCGGTGGCGCGCCTCGCAGGAAGCCGGCCTGACGGCGATCCCGGCGATCGTCCGAGAGACGGCGGACGACAACATGCTGCGCGACGCGCTGCTCGAGAACATCCACCGGGTCCAGCTGAACCCGCTCGAAGAGGCGTCGGCCTACCAGCAGCTGCTGGAGGAGTTCGACGTCACCCACGAGGAACTGGCGACCCGCATCGGCCGGTCGCGTCCGGTGATCACGAACATGATCCGGCTGCTGAAGCTGCCCATCGCGGTGCAGCGTCGCGTTGCCGCGGGCGTGTTGTCGGCCGGCCACGCCCGGGCGCTGCTCGCGCTCGAAGGGGGACCGGAGAAGCAGGAGGAGCTCGCGGCCCGCATCGTGGCCGAGGGGCTGTCCGTGCGTGCCACCGAGGAAGCGGTCACGCTGGCCAACCGCGACGGTGACAAGCCGGCGCCGGCGCCCAAGCGCAAGCCGATCCAGATGCCCGGTCTGCAGGACGTGGCCGAGCAGCTGTCGACCGCGTTCGACACCAAGGTCACTGTGAGCCTGGGCAAGCGCAAGGGCAAGATCGTCGTCGAGTTCGGCTCGGTTGACGACCTCCAGCGCATCGTCGAACTGATGAAGACGGAACAGGGCTGACCGACCCAATTTTGGGTCTGCGACAACCCGACCAGGGACAAGGCCCCGTTACGTCACTGTGACGGTGATGTTCGGGGGAGCGTCGGACGGGGAGGGGAACCGCGATGTTTCACGTGGAACAGTTCAGCGTCCGGTCGACGTCGATCCCGACTGAACAAATCGAGTCGACGGTGCCGGCGTCTCTTATCCTGGTAGAGCAGCCTGATCCGATCGGGTGGACGACGGGAGTCTGGTGAGTTCACAAATCACGCCGCTGCGCCTCGAATCGTTCGAGCGGCTGCCGAAGCATGCACGGCGTTGTGTCTTCTGGGAAGTCGATCCGTCGGCACTCGGGGACAGCGACCACCTCAGCGACCCGGAGTTCGAGAAGGAAGCATGGCTGTCGATGGTCATGCTCGAGTGGGGATCGTGCGGACAGCTGGCGGTCGCGTGCGACCCGGACCGTGCCGAGGACCCCAACGATGACGCGCCCTGTCTGGGCTATGCGTTCTATGCGCCGCCGCGCGCCGTGCCGCGGGCCGGGCGCTTTCCCACCGGGCCGGTCAGCCCCGACGCCGTCCTGCTGACGACGATCGGTGTCGACTGCCCCGACGACGGTGACGGACTGTCGCGCCACCTGATCGCCGCCGTCGTCGCCGATCTGGTTCGTCGTGGTGTACGCGCGTTGGAGGCGTTCGGCCGGACCACCGAGGTGGCCCGCCTCGGTGGGACACAGGCCTGTCCGGAGGAGCTGGCGGCGACGATCGAGGCGTTCGGCGAGTGCGCCGTCGATCAGTGCGTGATCGAAGCGGACTTCCTTCAGGACAACGGCTTCGAGATCGTGGCGCCGCACCCGTACTTCCCGCGACTGCGGCTGGAACTCGAACAGGGGCTCGGCTGGAAGGCGGACGTCGAGGCGGCGCTGGAGCGACTGCTGGAGAGCAGCGCCTTGCAACAGCCCGTCGGCGCGGTCACCAGCCCCGCGCTGTGGACGCCGCACACCGGTCGATAGGGGAGCGGGTTCCACGGTGAACACGCGTGCCTGACGCCTCGTCGAAGCCCGACGACTGCGGACTGCTCGACGTTGGCGACGGCAACCGGATGTACTGGGAGACCCGCGGCAATCCCGTCGGGGAGCCGGTTCTGATCGTCCACGGCGGCCCGGGCGCCGGCAGGTCCCGCAACGCACACAAACAGTTCGACCCGGAGCGCTTCCGCATCGTGGCGTTCGATCAACGTGGATGCGGTGACAGCGTGCCGAGCGCGGCGGACCCGTCGACCGACATGTCGTGCAATACGACCGCGCATCTGCTCGCCGATATGGAGGCGCTGCGCCGTCATCTCGGCATCGATCGTTGGCTGCTGTATGGCGGCTCGTGGGCATCTACGTTGATCCTCGCCTATGCGCAGCGGCACCCGGAGCGGGTGATCGGCATCGTGCTGATCGGCGTGACGATGACGCGGCCGCAGGAGGTCGACTGGCTGTACCGCGGACTGCGGCTCTTCCGTCCTGCCGAGTGGCAGCGGTTCCGTGACGGTGTGCCCGAGGGTGACCGGGACGGCAAACTCGTCGAGGCGTATCGCCGGTTGATGGAGCACCCGGACGCCGCTGTGCGTGAGCGGGCGGCGCAGGATTGGTGTGCGTGGGAAGACGCTGCGATAGCCCATGAGGCGTTGGGGAAGCCGGGTCAGTACTCGGCGAAGATCGATGCCGGCCGACTGGCCTTCGTTCGCATCTGCACGCACTACTTCGCCCACGCGGCATGGTTGGATGATGGCCAACTGCTGCGGGACGCGCACCGATTGGCCGGCATCCCCGGCGTGCTGATCCACGGTCGTCTCGACCTCTCCGCGCCCGTCCGGACGGCGTGGGAACTCGCTCAGGCATGGCCGGGCGCCGAGCTCCGGATCATCGAGGACTCCGGCCACACGGGCAGCCCGGCGATGGCGGCGGCGATTGCAGAGGCCGTCGAACGGTTCGCTCCACCGCGGAGTTAGCGCCGGCCGTTCCACGTGAAACATCGGCCAAACCGATGAGAGTCTGCGGGCTGCGACACCGGTACCGACAGTCACACAGGCAGCCGTCGGTCGCGCCCTCGGCACAACACCGGAATCCTCGCGGTCACGCGTGGGTCGCGGTGGCGCGCTGGAATCGCGCCGGTGCCGCGGCCATGTAGGCGTCGCCCGGAATTCACACCGGCGCGCTACGGCTGCCCGACGCGGAACCGGTATCGGCCAGACCAACCGAGCAGCACTGCGCGGCTCCTGTTTCCCGCCGGCCGAACGTCATCGCTCGACCGAGTCGGGACGCCGGAAGTGCGCGGCGCCCTGACGCCGCGCCGGCTTGTCTCTGATCGGAATCGGCGGCGCGGGCAAGACACGGCCAGCGGTCCACGTGGCTGTCGCGATGGTCGGTGGGTGGGTACGTCGGTCGCACATCGGCTGTCCATTCCGGCGCCGCCGGTGAAGCCCCCGAGCGCCGGCCCGACTGACCGAACCACTAGGCCGTTCCCCAACCGACACCCGGCTGCGATTGATCCGCGACACGAGACACACGTCTGGTCGGGTACGCGTAGGCCGCCCGCACGTCCTCGGCGAGAGCGACCTCAGCGCCGCAATTGTGCGGTGCGGGATTGGGGGCGCCGTTGGCGTGCGCGGCGGAGCGGTGTTGCCAAGAGCACCGTCGGCGCGCGTTGCCCAGCCTGGGATCGACATGCCGCGCCAGTGCGGGCAGGGGAGGAGGGGAAGCCGGATGCAGCACCCGACGCCTTCACCCCCCAGCGAGTCGGCTACTGGCCGTCCAGCAGTTGGACGATGCGTGCGCGGCGGAGATTCAGGTCGCCGATGCGGGCGTCCATCTCGGCCAGTGTCTGTCTGATGGCGGCGGCGATGGCCGGGCACATGTCGACCGCGCTGCCGTCGATGCAGGGCAGTAGTTGTCGAATGGTGCGTACGCCGAAGCCGGTGTCGATCAGCATCCGGATGCGGCGCACATCCTCCACGGTGTCGGCGGGGTAGTCGCGGTAGCCGTTGGACCGGCGTGGCGGTGCGATCAGACCCTGAGCCTCGTAGTAGCGCAGCGACCTGACCGAACTGCCGGTTGCCGCCGCTACTTCACCGATGCGCACGCGAACTCCTCTTGGGTTGACCTTGACGCTGATGTCAGGGTTTAACTTCGCCGCATGCCCAACGATTCCCTACTTTCCACGTTGACGGTCACCCGCGTCGGCTCCGGTCCCGCGCTGCTTCTCGCGCACGGAGCAGGTGGCGGTGTCGCACTGAATTTCGGCCAACTGATGGGCGAGATGGCCGGCGAGCGAACGCTGATCGGTGTGGACTACCCGGGTTCGGGAGGCAGTCCGATGACGGCGAGTTCATATCGCGTCGACGATCTGGCTGACGCGATCGTCGACGCCGGGCGAGCGGCCGGCTTCGAGCGATTCCCCATCGTCGGCCTATCTCTGGGATCGGCGGTTGCCATCACCGCGGCACTCCGTCATCCCGAGGCCGTCAGCGCCTTGGTCCTGACGGTGGGCTTCGCGCACGCCGATCCACAGTTGCGGTTGGTGGTCGATGTCTGGCGCTATCTGGCCGCGCACGACCGCGACGTCCTGGCGCGGTTCCTGACAGCAGTGTCGTCGCCTTCGGCGTTCGACGAGGCCCGCAATCTCGACGAGATCGTGGCCGACGTCCGCGCGAGCATCCCGGCCGGCAGTCCGCAGCAGGCTGCCCTGGCCGCCGAGATCGACCTCCGCGACCGCCTCGCGGAAGTCGCGATCCCGACGTTGGTCGTGGCGGCGGGCGTGGACCGCATCGTGCAGCCGTCCTCGACGCGCGCTCTGGCAGCGGGCATACCTGGCGCAGTCCTGATGGAATATCCAGACGCCGGTCACATCTTCACACCGGACGAGGGGCGGATATGGATCTCCGATATTCGGAAGTTTCTGCTGGCGCACCAGCTGTGACGGACAGGTGGCACTGGCGGGTGGCCGTGCTGTCTGCCGCCGCCTTCGTTTATCTCGCCGCGGAGATGTTTCCGGTCGGCGTCGTCCCGCAGATGGCCGACGGACTGCACACGACAGTGCCCGCGGCGGGGCTGTTGGTGGGCGTGTACGCGGTGGCTGCTGGAGTGGCAATCATCCCGGTGGCTCTGGCGACTCGTCGCGTTGAGCATCGCGTCATGCTGACCGCCGCCTTGGCTTCACTGTCGTTGTCGCAACTGCTGCTGGCCGTCGCACCGACGCCCGGGTGGGCAGTCTTCGCCCGGGTCGTCGGCGCGATCTTGCATGGTTCGGTGTGGTCCCTGGCTCCGGTGCTGGCCAGTGCTCTCGCACCCGCCGGCCGTGCGGGGCAGGCGACCGCGCTGGTGTTCGTCGGGGCGGCACTGGGGTTGGCTGGGGGATCCCCGCTGACGACGCAGCTTTCTCTACTCATCGGGTGGAGAGCCGCGTCGCTGGTGCTGGCGGTGCTTGCCCTGATCTTGGCGGCGGCCATTGCCGTGCTGATTCCCCGGCATATCGGTCGTACCGTGACGGCGCCGACCGCCGGCCCAGCCGGTGAGCCGCACACCGTCGCGGCGGTCTGCGTACTGACGCTGCTGGTGGTGACCGCCGCCTATGCGCCGTATTCGTTCATTACGGTGTTGGCCGGCGACATCGGGATCTCGGCCGCCGGGCTCCCGGTTCTGCTCCTGGGCTATGGCGGCGCCGGGCTGGCGGCGGTCGTCGTCGCCGGACGGGTGCTCGATCGACACCGCTACGCCGTCGTCGTCGCGGCCCTGACGGGCCTGCTGATCGCGTTCGCGACGCTGAGCCTGACTGGCTCGCGCGGGTTGTTCGTCGCGGCAGTTCTGTTGTGGGGAGCGGCCTTTGCGTGTTGGGCGCCGACCATGCAGACGATCCTCATCAAGCGTTGCCCCAACGCTGCCTTCGCGTCCTATCTGTACGTGCTGGCGTTTCAAGTCGGGATCTTCTCCGGCGCCTGGGCGGGGTCGCAGCTCGTGGCCTCAGGTGCGGCAGCATCGCTGACGGTGCTCGCGCTCATCGGTGTCGGGTGCGCGTCACCGGTGGCGCTGTTGGCCCGACGGTGGTTGTGATCGGGAGAACCCAATCCGGTCAGCGACATGGGGACTCCAAGCCGGAACACCCGCCGATGGGGCCTGAATCACGATGACCCAGGACCAACCGGAACAAGCGTCACGTGACGCTCATGTCGCAACCGCCCTCGCGGTCGAAATCGGGGGCGCGGCCGGCGATCCGGGGACGTCTGGGCGTCCGGCGCTTCCCGGTCCGCCAGGCGGGCCATGAGGCCTCAGTGGCGGCCCCTGCAGGACGACGCTGTGGGAGACGGGGTTCGGGCCGGCACGAGTGAGCGGAGCCCGCTAGACCGCCTTCGCGGCGATGGCGACCAGAGCGTCGACCACCTCCGGCAGCGGGCGGGTCGTGTCGATCTCGTGGGTGGCCGACTGCCGCAGCAGCGGTTCGATCTCTGCGATGTCGGCCAGGATCCGGGCGCGCTCGTCGGCACTCTTGCCGAACGGATTGTTGGTCCGGCGTCGCAGCCGATCCAACACGATATCGGTTGGGGCGGTGAGGAGTACGACCGCATCGAACCGGCGGTAGAAGCGCCACTGGTTGGCCACGGTGCCCTGCACGAACAAGGGCCCGTCGCGCGGTTGCTTCAGCAGCTCGTCGATGAGCGGTTCGCGCCAGAGCGGCTCGCCGTGGACGACGTCGATCCACTCCCCGTCGTCGGTATCGACTGTGGCGTAACCCCGTTCGGCGAGGCCGGCCAGCGTCGTCGACTTGCCGACTCCGGACATGCCGGTCACGAGAACCGTGGCGTGGCCACTCATACCGACCGATTCAACCAGCCCGCGCACCGAAATGCGGTGGCGCGCATGATGAAAACCCTGAGGGCAGCAGGGCTAGGCGCCGGCCTGGCCGGCCTGCTCGACCGACATCTCGTGAGCCAGCAGCTCGGCGAACGTGAAAGTGCCTGTGGGACGGTCGTTCTTACCCAGCAGGTACAGCCGCTTCACGGCGGCCAGGATGCCTTCGGCGATGGAGTCGCGGTGGCCGGGGGAGGTGAGCAGCTCCCGGTCGTGCGGGTTGCTCACGTAGCCGATGTCGACCTGCACCGTGGGCATCCGGGTGAGCCGCAGCAGGTCCCAGGTACGGCCGTGGGTCCGGCAGTCACGTAAACCGCTGCGCGCCACGACTTCCCGCTGAATGAAGTCGGCGAGGTTGCGGCCGATGGTGGACACCGAACCGTGCGAGTTGCCGAAGTAGAACGAGGCGACGCCGTTGGCTGCCGGGCTGGGCAGGCTGGCGCACCGCAGGCTGATCATCAGATCGGCACCGACCGCGTTGGCCGTTGCGGCCCGCTCGGCGTCGGCCGGGCTGCCGCTGACGGGGCGCGACAGGAACGTGTCCATGCCGATGGCCGTCATGCGGCCTTCCAGCCGGCTGGCGAGGTCCCACAGGACGTCGGCTTCACTGACCGGGCCGGACGGGCTGGTCATGATGAGCCCGCGGTCGTCGCCGCCGCGGCCCGGATCGATGATGATCCGCTTTCCGGTCAGACGGGGGCCACTGCGCCGGACGAGTTCCTCTTCGCGGATGGCGTGCGGCGAACCGCCGGTGACCCGCGAACCCAGGAAGTACAGCGAGCGCAATGTCTCCGGACCGCAGATGCCGTCGGGGAACATGCCGTACTCGCGCTGGTACGACATCAGGCCGTTGTGGGTCTGCAAGCCGAAATGACCATCGACGAGTCCGGTGTAGAAGCCGAGATCCTGCAGCCGGGCCTGCAGGGTGGCGACGTCGTCGCCGTACATCGGGGCACCGAACTGGTGCGAGAGCGTGCGCGCCCCCAGGCGGTACGAGGCCTCTTTCAGCGCGCGGTACGTCGCTTCGCCGACCATGCCGTCGACGAGCAGGCCACGCTGCTGCTGGAAGGCACGCACGGCCTGGTCGAGTTCCTCGTCGAAGAGGTCGAGCGCGACGTGCTTGCCGGTGGTGAGATCCGCGTCGGGACTGTCCAGCAGCCCCAGGGCGGCCAGTGCGGCCCGAATCTCGGTGACCGAACCTCCCCGGTCACCGCGACGCAGTATCGACATTCCTGGCCTTTCAATCACGGACGCCAGGCGGGCGGACAGCTGCGCACTGGCGGGACGCCTGGACCCATTGTCGCAGACGCTCCTCAGGATTCCGCAACTTCACAGGCAGCAGCGGTGCGCCCCGCCGAAACCGGCGGGTGCGCGGCCGCTGATGCGATCAGAGTTCGTCGGCGATTTCGCGCAGCAGCGCGGCCTTGCCCTTGGCACCGACGATGCGCTTAACCGGCTCGCCGTCCTTGAACAGGATCAGGGTCGGGATCGAGACGACGTTGAAGCTGCGGGCGGTCTCGGGGTTGGCGTCGACGTCGAGCTTGGCGATCGTCAGCTCCCCGGCCTTCTCGCCGGCCAGTTCCTCGAGCACCGGGGCGATCATCTTGCACGGTCCGCACCAGGTCGCCCAGAAGTCGACCAGCACCGGGGTGCCGCTCTTGATGACGTCGCTGTCGAACGAACCGTCGGTGACGGTCAGCGTTGCGCTGCCCTCGCTCATGTACTGCTCCTCTCGGGTGAACTCTGTGGGGGAAGGACGATCAGCCGTGGTGCTCGGCGAGCCAGCGCTCGGCGTCGATGGCCGCCGCGCAGCCGCTGCCGGCCGCGGTGATGGCCTGCCGGTAGGTGTGGTCGACCAGATCGCCCGCGGCGAAGACGCCGTCCAGCGACGTGCTGGTGGTGCGGCCCTTGACCTGAACGTAGCCCTCGTCGTCGAGGTCGACGAGGCCGCGCACCAGCTCCGACCGCGGGTCGTGGCCGATGGCGACGAACACGCCGGTGACCGGGAGCTTGCTCTCCTCGCCGGTGACGGTGTTGCGCAGCAGCAGCCCGCTGACCTTCGAATCACCTTCCACCGCAACAACTTCGGTGTTGGTTACGAACGTGATCTTCTCGTTGGCCTGCGCGCGCTCCAGCATGATCCGCGAGGCGCGGAACTCGTCGCGGCGGTGAATCAGCGTCACCGAGCGGGCGAAGCGCGTCAGGAACGTCGCCTCCTCCATGGCGGAGTCGCCGCCGCCGATGACGGCGATGTCCTGGTCGCGGAAGAAGAAACCGTCACAGGTGGCGCACGTGCTGACACCCTGGCCGATCAGCTCCTGCTCGCCCGGCACGCCGAGGTGGCGGGCGGCGGCGCCCATCGCGAGGATGACGGCGCGGGCCTGGTGGGTCTCGCCGTCGACCGTGACGGTCTTGACGGGTCCGTCGAGGGACACCGCCTCGACGTCCTCCATGCGCAGGTCGGCGCCGAACCGCAGCGCCTGCTCGCGCATCTCCTCCATGAGCTCGGGACCGGTGATGCCCTCCTTGAAGCCCGGGTAGTTCTCCACCTCAGTGGTGGTCATCAACGCACCACCGAACTGGACACCTTCGAAAACCAGCGGCTTGAGTTGCGCGCGGGCCGTGTACACCGCAGCGGTGTAGCCGGCCGGCCCGGAGCCGATGATGATCACGTCGTGCACGGTGTCTTGGGTGGTCATGGCCGCCTTTCATCTGGCTCTGGTCAGGCTCATACCTGGTCGGCCTGCTGCCAGAGTCGGTACGCCTATAACACCAGGGTAAGTGCCGGTGTTCCCGGCCGTTTGGCGGGCTCCGGGGCGGTCAGCGGCGCGATTGCGCCGGCGGGCCCGGAGCGTCGGGAATGACGGCGTCGGCGGCCAGGCCGGCGTCGCTCGAATTGCAGCCGGGAGACACCACCAGGGCCATCAGAGCGCCGTCGTCGGCTTTCGGGAGCAGCAGGAGCACCTGGGCACGGTCGTGCATCGTCAGGGTGGCCGCGCCGAGGACCGCGGTGGTGGGCGAGTAGCCGAGCCCCGTCAGGCAGGACCGCAGGCGATCCGGTGCGGCGAGCGCGCCCAACTCGGGTGGCCGGCTCCGCAGGTCCAGGATCTGCCGGTCCGGCCACGGCATCCCGGCCTGGCGCTGCACCGTCAGTGACGCCGCCTTGGGACCGGCGGAGACGCGGGCCGGCTCGTCGGGTCCGCTTAACACCACGACGGCACCGATGCCGACGGCGAGCAGCCCAGCGACGGCCGCGGCGACGACGGCGGGACGTGCCGTGCGCGCGCCGTGACCGGCGGGCCGACCGGGGACGACGGTGTGGCGCGGCTTCGAGCTGGGGTTGCGCAGGGCCGAGCCGATGCGGGCGGTCGCGTCTGCGGGCAGGTCGGTGGCGGTGGAGTCGTCCGCCAGGTCGTGGACGTCGCGCCGGACCTGTTCGAGTGCGGCGTACCGACGGGCGAGCGCCGGATCCTCGCGGATGCGGCGCTGCAGTCGGGCCGCGGTGGCGTCGTCGAGCAGTCCGGCCTGCAGGTCGGCCAGGAGCTCGAGGGAGACGGACTGATCGGCCTGTTCGTCGTCCACCTGCCGAAGCCTAATCCGGTCGCCGCAGAGACCCGCGGTACACCGTCGCCGGTGATCGGGGCGAAAACGTCACGTGACCGGCACCCGTCAGTCGGCGAGGTGGGCGAGCGACTGCGCGAGCTTCGCGCGCGCCCGCGAGCAGCGGCTCTTCACGGTGCCCTCCGCGATACCCAGCATCGCCGCGGTCTCGGCAACCGAGTAGCCCTGCATGTCGACGGCGACCACGGCTGCCCGCTGTTCGACCGGCAGCCGCAGCAGCGCCCGTTCGATGACGATGGTGGTCTCGATCCGGTGTGCGGGGTCCGCGGTCCGGCAGGTGGCGTCGCTGAGCTCTTCGGCACGGTGAAACTTGTTGTGCCGCAACCGGTCCAGGCACGAGTTCACGACGATGCGGCACAGCCAGCTGCGCACCGAACTGTCGTGCCGGAACCGCGGCGCGTGCCGGTGGGCCTTGAACAGCGCGTCCTGCAGGGCGTCCAGCGCATCCTGTGGGTCGTGGCTCGTCAGGCGGGCGAGCCGGTACAGCTGGTGCCGGTGTCGGTAGAACAGTTCCTCGAACGCGTACCGCTCACCGGCGATGTGCGCCGCGAGCAACTCTGCGTCTGATGCGTCCGACTGTGGCGCCCCGAAACTCCCCACTTCCGAACCATAAAGCGGGTCCGGGAACGCACCCGACGCGAATTGGCCGGAATCGTCCCGACCTGCACAGATGCTCCGTAGACCCTGTGGATAACTTACGCGGCAGCCTTCACGACCACGTTGGAGATGTCGGTCTTGCTCTTGCCGTCGACGGTCCCCAGCGTGGAGATCCAGATCAGCAGATGCTGCGTCGGCTGCGCGTTGCTGATCGTGATGGTGTTGGAGCCCGTCTTCATGGTCGCCGGTTGCGTCAGCACGGTCGTGGCGTCCAGTGAGGACGGGTTGGCGGTTTGCGCCGACCGGATCTGGATCGCGGTGCCGGTGCTGGTCAGGTTCAGGCTGACCGACGCGACCGTGGTCGCCTGGGGCAGGTTCAGCATGAGGCCGACGCCGCTCTTGAACCCGGGGAACGGCGTGGGATCGGTGTAGACGTCCGTCGACCAGGCGTCACCGGACGCGCCGGTGATGGCCTTGCCGGCGGTCTCGGGGGAGTCCGCGCCACCCCCGGGCGAAAAGACCGTCACACCAACGGGTTTCACCACATTGCCGGGCGTCGGGGCACCGCTCGTGGTGGGGCGCTGGCTGTTGAGGCCGAGCTGCTGCTTGTCCAGGCCGCCGCCGACGTCGCCGAAGATGCCCTTGAGCACCGACGCCAGCACCAGCAGTGCCACGAGCAGGATGGCTCCACCGACACCCACCCCGATGAGCAGTGCCTTGCGCCGCTTGGCGGCCGCTTCGAGTTCCGCCGCGTCCTCGGACTCGGGGCCCTGCGAGCTGTCGACGGGCTCGAGCAGTTCGGTGGTGTCGGCGACGGTGGTGGCCTGCTGGAGCAGGTTCAACAGCGTTGGGGCCGAACGGATTCCGCCACCTTCCTGCACGGCCCGGGCGGCCGCGGCGGAGATCTGGAAGGGGATGGTCCCGTCGACCGCGCGGGGTTCGATGGGCTGGCCCGCGCTGTTCTGTGTCGCGGGCAGCATGCCGCTGAGCGCGCCGGCCTCGGGCAGCGGCCACCGGTTGATCAGCAGCGCGTACAGCGTGGCGCCGATGCCGCGGATGTCGTCCTCGGGTGTGGCCGACGGCAGCGTGCCGGGGAAGGCGAGCACCACGTCGCCCTCGATGCTGACCCGGATCCGGCCGGGATGATCGATCGACAACGCGACGCCGGCCCGGTGTGCGGATTCGGCCGTCGACGCCAGGGACTGGATGGCGCGGGCCCCGCCCATCGGCGACGGATCCGTCGCGGCCACCTCGGCGAGCGAACCGCCGCGGATCCATTCGCTGACCACCAGGCCACCGTGGCCGAGTCGGGTGACGTCCAGGATCCGGGCCAGCCCCGGCCCCTCGATGTGGCTCAGTTTGCTTGTCCGGGTGAGGATTTCCTGGACCATCGATTGCGGGAGCGCGCCGTCGTGGTCGACGAACGTCAGCGCGACCTGGCGGTCGAGCGCGATGTCGAGCGCGTGCCAGAATTGCAGATCCGGGGGACCGCCGTGGAAGACGAGCAGGCGGTAGCGACCGTCGGCGACGACGGCGCCGGCCCGCAGGGCGACATCGTCGCTGCCGCCGCCTGACGTATCCGAGATGGGGGCGGATCCCTGGTCCGCGGGTGCGTCGGTCACCGCAAATCCTTTCCGAAGCCCGCCCGTGGTACCAGTGCCCCGGTTTGCCCCGCCAGTGGCGGACGCGCCGGGCCGCGGTGGTACCGGTGATGAAATGCCGTGTCCAGGGTACGGGACCGAGGTCCGCCGGGAGTCCGGTACAGCCGAGCTGACCTGGACTGCGGGGGTCGGTGTCGGGGCGCCGCGGCCCAGCCGGCGTTTCACGAAAGCCACTGCGGCCAGGGCGTCGGGCACCTTGGCTGCTACCAGCACCGTCACGATCACCGGGAGCATGATCACGCCGAGCAGAACCAGGCGCAGCAACGATCCGGCGGCGCCGCCGTGCTCGGTGAGCCGGTCGAATCCCAGCAGTTTGTCGGCGAGATAAGCGAGCAGGCCCGATCCCAGGGAGGCGCAGACGGTCACCAGGATGGTCCGGATCACCGGCAGCTCGATCATCCGGCCGCGCGGCGGCCGCAGTGCCGACCGCAGCAACACGTAGCCCACGGTCGCACCGGCCAGGAAGCCCAGGCCGTTGGCCAGGCCCAGGTAGCCGGCCACGAGCTCCCGATCGTCGGTCAGGTGCGGCGCGATCAGCGAGCCGACGATCTTCACCACGGTGATCACGACGATCAGGACGATCGGGATCCAGGGTTGCTCGCGGGCATAGAACACCCGAAGTTCCAGCAACAGCATGGAATACGGGATCAGGGTGAACGCCGACAGCGTGATGGCCATGCCGAGATAACCCGCGTCGGTGGCACCGAAGTTGCCGTACGCGAACAGGGCGCTGCCGATGGCGGGGCCGCCGACGGTCATGAAGGCGACGATCGGGATCAGCGTCACCATGGTCAGCCGGGTGGCGAGCGAGAAGTCGGCGAGTACCGCAGGGTTGTCGTTCGCGGCGGCGTTGCGCGACAGCCGGGGCATCACCACGGTCAGTACCGTCACGCCGATCATGCCGAACGGCAACTGCAGCAGCAGCCAGGCGTAGTTGTAGATCGCCGGGCCGGATGCGGCTGCGTGGCTGGCGATCTCGTTGCCGACGATCAGCCCGATCTGGCTGATCAGGACGTACAGCATCATCGCGATGGCCATGGTGCCGAACTTCTTGAGCCGGTCGTCGATACCCCACAGCGGCCGCAGGTCGACGCGATGCTGGCGCAGGGAGTACAGCAGGATCCCGGCCTGGGCCACGACGCCGAGCGTGGTGCCGATGCCGAGCACGAGCAGCTTGGCGTTGCCCATCTCGACGGGGTCGATCGAGAGTTCGCCCGGGACAAGCACATACACGCACAGCGTGATGATCGCGACCACGTTGTTGAGCACCGGCGCCCACGCCGGCGGCCCGAACACGTTGCGGTTGTTCAGGATTGCCATGTAGACCGAGGTCAACCCGTAGAAGATGATCTGCGGCAGCAGCAGATACGCGAAGGCGGTGGTGAGCGGCTCGTTGACCTGTGGGTCGCTGCCCAGCATCAGCCGCACCAGCAGCGGTGCCGCCGCGACCGACAGCACCGTCGTCAGCAGCAGCAGCGCGGTGGCGAGCGTGACCAGCCGCCGCACGAACGCGGCGCCCCCGTCGGCGTCGTCGCGTTCGGCGCGGGCCAGCACCGGCACGAAGATCGCGGTGAAGGTCGCCTCCAGCACCAGGGCGGCCACCATGTTCGGCAGCTGGTTGGCGACGGTGAACGAACTGGACAGGGCCGCACCGAGGATCGCGGCGAGCAGCACGATGCGCAGGAACCCGGTGATGCGGCTGACCAGCGTGGCGAAGGCCATGCCCCAGGACCGGGAGACGACGGCGGCGTCGGACAGCTCGGCCCGCCGGGGCGGTGGGGCGGCGGCAGTGTTGGCCGCGGCGTTCGGGCGGGGTGGCGCGCCCAGCGGCCGTTGATTCGCTCGGCGAGCCTCGCTCATGAGTCCTCCGGGGCGTGGGCGATGGCGGTGTCGAGCGGATCGGGCCGGATGGGCCGGCTGTGGTGCGGCCGGTCCAGGTCGGCGCGGTCGGGCTGCCCGCGGAACCGGTGCCACAGCCGCCGGCCGGCCAGCAGGAACAGCACGGCGCCGGCGGACAGGGTGATGAAGAACAGCACCTTGCCGTAGGCGTTGGAATGCACCGACAGCCGGACCGGTTCGCCGAGCGTCAGCCCGTTGACCGTGCGCAAGGAGACGTCGACCGCGACGCGCTGGGTGAAATGCACCTCGATCGGTACCCGCAGCGGCAGGTAGCCCGGCGGCAGTTCGATCTCACCCATGTCGGTGACGGTCATGCCCGGTGGCGCGTCGATGACCAGCCGCACGCGGATCGGCACGGGCAGGTCGTTGCGCAGGGCCAGGGGGAGGGGACTGCGTTCGGTCGCCAGCGTGTACGAGCCGCCGGGGTTGACGACGGTGACGCCGTGGAACAGGTCGTCCATCGTGCGCTGCGTGGTGCTGACGCGCTCCTGGGCCATGGCTTCGCGGACGGTCGGCGGCACCGACTGCGTCAGCGCCCGCAGCATGTCCTCCCGCAGCGGCGCCGTGTACTGGTCGCCCGTCAGACCCGTCTGGGTGTTGACGGTCAGCGCGGCGGTCAGGCCCCAGATTCGTTCCATGGTGGTCGAGATCTGGCTGGTGATGCCGTCGCCGTAGCGGGCCTTGGGGTTGCCGGTGCCGTTGTCCGGCGGGGTGGCCGTCTGCGTCGGCGGCAGCTCTTGTGCTTCGGCGATCACCGCGGGCATCGGGCGGGCGACGGCGAGGCCGGAGTGGATCGCCGTGGCGACCGACGTCAGGATCGCCTGGGCGTCGTCGGGCGTCACGTCCCACGCCAGCGGCGGCATCAGGATCTGGTTTCGCGGTTGGGCGTCGGGTTGCAGCCCACGCCACAGCACCGAGGCGATGGCGTCCTGGCGCCGTGCCACCTGCGAGTCGTGGTTGAGCGGTACCCGCAGTGAGGTGTCCAGGTATCCCGGCGAGATCGGGGTCCGGCCCGCGCCGGCCAGGGCCGCGGCGACGCACGGGTCGAACGGCGCCACGGTCACTTTGTCGCTGTAGCGGCGGGGCGCGGTGTCGGCGGGATTCGCGGCGTCGTCGGCGGTGATGGGCGCCGCGGCGATCGCGACGGTCGGATCGGGCTGCGCCGACAGCAGCCGCACCGCCGGGCCGGTGAGCGGGCCGTCGCCGACGACCGTCGCGCCGCGCAGGGACTGGATGCCGAGCAGCTGGTTGACGATGGGCCCGGCATCGGTGGTGGCGGTGGTGTTCAGGGCGGCGTCGCCGACGCGCTGCAGCGCGCGTAGGTCGGCCTGGGCGTACACCGTTGGGGTGACGCACACCCGTTGGGCGAGCTGCCGCAGCCGGTTGAGCCATTCGGTCGCGGCCTGCTGGCCGGTGCCCGGGTGGGTGGGTGAGTTGAGGCCGGCCTCCGGGTCGTCGGTCACGACGTAGCCGCCGCTCATCGCGTTGACGGTGATCAGCAGGTCGGGGTCGACGGCCAGGCACATCGCGCCGCGCATGAGGCCGCCGGGATCCACCTGGTCGTTGGTGGCGAAGTCCGCCGCGGCGAGCAGGGTGTCGAGGCGGCCGCCGTTGGCCAGGGAGGCGGCGAGGTCGTCGTCGGCGAGGCGGGCCGGTTCGGTGCGTCCGGGGACGCCGGCCGCCAGGTGCGGACGGTCGGCGAGCGGCCAGAGCAGAGTCAGTGCGACGGGATGTGCGGTGTCGGGTGGCACGACGGCGTCGATCGGCTGCTGGCCGGTGCCACTACCGCTGCCCGCAGCGGGCGGAGTGGCGGGTACGCCGAGCACCGGCAGCAGGAAGCGGGCGTCGTCGAGCCGGGCGGCCGACCCGTAGTCGGGTGTCCCGTTGACGTTGACGAGCAGCGGATACACACCCGGACGGTCGATGCCGAGGGCGGGATGGTCGGCCGAGCGCACCGGGTACGCGAGCCGGAACGGCACGCTCTGCCCGCGCGCGAGATCCTGCGACACCGTGGTGAAGTCGCCGACGGCGGAGAAGTCTGTCGGCTCCCCGGACAGCGTCGTCCGCAGCCCGGATGACGACGTCACCGCTGCCGCGTGCTCGAGGCGCACCATGACGTCGTGCACCGGGCGGTCACCGACATTGGTGACGGTGCCGCTGACCGTCACCACCGGCTCGCTCGTGGTGGTGACCACGTCGGGGGTGACGTGGTCGATGCGCAGTTGCAGGAACGTCGTCCCGCCCGGTTCGCCTGCCGACGAATGCGGCGTGATCGGGGCGGTGAGCAACAGCAACAGGGCGGTGACTGCCAGGACGCGCAGGAGAACTGTCGAGGCCGCCAACCTGACCTTCACGACCCGGGTCCGCAGCCGTTCGCGCGGCGGCCGGGTTGGGTATGGGCGGAGTCGTCGGTGCGATGGTTCCGCGTGCGGGAATGGGTCTGTGGGCGGCGGCGCGGCGCGGTGCGCGGCAGCGGCGGCAGGGCGCCCGGTCCATCGGTGTGCAGTTTGTCGATCAGTTCGCCGGCCACCTCGGCGAGCTTGCGCTCGTCGGCGTAGGCCAGGCGGGACGGCAGTTCCCGAAGCGGCACCCACGCCACTTCGGTGACCTCGACGTCGTCGTCGGAGAGTTCACCGCCCAGGAATCGCATCAGGTAATGGTGCACTGTCTTGTGCACGCGCCGGCCCTCGGTCACGAACCAGTAGTCGATGCTGCCGAGCGCGGCCAGCACGCTGCCCTGCAGTCCGGTCTCCTCGGCGACCTCACGGATGGCGGTCTGTTCGGCCGTCTCGCCGAGTTCGATGTGCCCCTTGGGCAGTGACCACAGCATGCGGCCGCGGCGGTCGATGCGGCCGATGAGTGCCGCCTTCTGGGTGTCTTTGGGGCCGTCGAGGCCGTCGATCACCAGCCCGCCGGCCGATGTCTCGTGGACGGTGCGCAGCCGGTCGTTGTTCGACTTGCGGGCGGCGGGAGTGGCGGGAGCCGCCGCCGGGGCCGCTTGTGCGGTGCCGTTGCGGGGCGCAGCGGCCGAATCGGTGTCGGTGCCCTGGGTGTTGTCGCTGGGCGGACCTGCCGAGCGTCGACCGCGACGTCGCCCGCGGCGTCGTCGTGGTTTGGCACGCTCGCCTTCCGACACCCAAGCGATAGTAGCTGCTCAGGTTGGGCGCTCTGTCCCCACTCGCCGGTCAGTGGCCCAGTTGTGACCGTGCCGCGATGGTCGGTACCAAACCGTGGGGTGGGCGCATTAGGCTCATCGGACGTGCCGAACGAAGCAAGTACCGATGCCGCGTTGCTGACCGCTGCCGCGGTCGCACTGAACAAGCATGCGGGTTTGCTCGTAGACCTCGGGCGCGTGTTCGCCGCGGCCGGTCACGACCTGTACCTGGTGGGCGGCAGTGTGCGCGACGCGCTGCTCGGCCGTGACCTGAACGACCTGGACTTCACCACCGACGCCCGTCCGGCCGAGTTGCAGAAGATGCTGCGCGGCTGGGCAGAAGCGTTGTGGGACACCGGGATCGAGTTCGGGACCATCGGGGCGGCCAAGTACGGGCAGCGCATCGAGATCACCACCTTCCGCGCCGACAGCTACGACCAGGTGTCCCGCAATCCCGAGGTGGTGTTCGGCGACCGGCTCGAGGACGACCTGGTGCGCCGGGACTTCACCGTGAACGCGATGGCCGTCCGGATCAACCCCGACCTGCCCGGCGGCATCGGTGAATTCCACGATCCGCTGGGCGGGCTCGCCGCGTTGGCGGACAAGGTGCTCGACACCCCGTCGGCGCCGCAGGTGTCCTTCGGTGACGATCCGCTGCGGATGTTGCGGGCCGCCCGCTTCGTCTCACAGCTGGGGTTCTCGGTGGCGCCACGCGTTCTGGAGGCCCTGATCGAGATGGCGCCGCAGCTGGGCCGGATCACCGCCGAGCGGGTGGCCGCGGAGCTCGACAAGCTGATGCTCGGCGCCGATCCGATGGCCGGTGTGGATCTGATGGTGCAGACCGGACTGGGCGACGTCGTGCTGCCCGAGGTCGGTGCCATGCGAATGGCGATCGACGAGCACCATCAGCACAAGGACGTCTACCACCACTCGCTGACGGTGCTGCGGCAGGCGATCGACCTCGAGGACGAGGGACCCGACCTGGTGCTGCGCTGGGCTGCGCTGCTGCACGACATCGGCAAGCCCGACACCCGCCGGCACGAGCCCGACGGTGGCGTCAGCTTCCACCACCACGAGGTGGTCGGCGCGAAGATGACGCGCAAGCGCATGCGCGCGCTGAAGTACTCCAAGCAGATGGTCGACGACGTCTCGCAGCTGGTGTATCTGCACCTGAGGTTCCACGGCTACGCCGACGACAAGGGCACCGGCAAGTGGACGGACTCGGCGGTGCGGCGGTACGTCACCGACGCCGGGCCGCTGCTGAGCCGGCTGCACAAGCTGGTGCGCGCGGACTGCACCACCCGCAACCGTCGCCGGGCGGCGCGGTTGCAGGCCAACTACGACGGTCTCGAGCGGCGCATCGAGGAGCTGGCCGCGAAGGAGGATCTGGCTCGGGTGCGGCCGGACCTCGACGGCAACGAGATCATGACGCTGCTCGGCATCCCGGCCGGGCCGCAGGTCGGCGAGGCGTGGCGGTTCCTCAAGGAGCTCCGGCTGGACCGCGGCCCGCTGTCGCACGACGAGGCCGTCGCCGAATTGCAGAAATGGTGGAACGCCAGAGGCTGATCAGCCGTCTATTCAGGTATGGACTATTGCCTGAGTGACGGGGACGGGTCGGCGTCGTGGTGGCCGGGGGAGCCGGCGGTGGACGCCGACGGCGACGGCACGCTGGACGGTGTGCGGCTGGACGTGGACGGCGACGGATTGTTCGACGACGCGCTGGCCGACTTCGACGGGGACGGCCGGGCCGACCATGCCGTGATCGATGTCGACGGCGCGCGCAGGTCGTTCACCGACGACGGATCGGGTACCTGGGCGGTGGGGTCGGGGCTGCGGTGGTTCGGCCTGGACGGCACCGAGCAGAGCGGGGGAGCGGTCGTCGACTTCGACGGTGACGGTGCGGTCGACGACCGGCTGATCGACGCCGACGGCAACGGACTCGCGGACCGCGTGCTGGCCGGGCCGGTGGCGTACGCGGACACCGACGGCGACGGGCGGTGGGATGTCCAGCTGTCCGATTCCGACGGCGATGGCGCGGCCGACTCGGCCGGCGCGATCCAGCGTTGACCCTGTCAGCGGCGCCGGGTCAACGGCGCGAACTCAGCCCCGGCCCGCTCCCGGCGGGCCGGCGAAGGCCTGGGCGATGGTCAGCCACTTCTGGGCGTCGTCGCCGACGGCCTTGACGTCGAGTTCGCGTAGCGGCCGCCGCTGAGTGACCAGCAGGCAGAAGTCCTCGGCCGAGCCCGTGACCCGCTGCGCGGCGTCGTCCGGACCCCAGGTCCACACCGAGCCGTCGGGCGCGGAAAGTTCCACGTGAAACACCTCGGCCGGCGGGGTCAGCTCGTGGAGCGTGAACGCGAAATCCCTTGTCCGAACGCCGATGTGCGCGATCGACTTGAGCCGGACCGTCGGCTCACGCCGGACGCCGAGCGTGTCGGCGACGTCGGCGCCGTGCGCCCAGGTCTCCATCAGCCGTGCGCTTGCCATGGACGCGGCGCTCATCGGCGGGCCGAACCACGGCAGCTTGCGGCCGTCGGCGACACCTTCGAGCTCGTCGTGCAACGTGTTCCGGGTGGCGCGCCACTGCGCCAGCATCTCCGCCGGCGGGGTCTGCGCGAGTTCTTCGGCCGCCACGTCGACGAAGCCGAGCGGGTTCTTCCACGCCTCGGTGAGCGTCGCGGCGAAGGCCTCCTCGTCGGTCACCGCCAGCACCGACACCTTGTCGGTCCACCACAGATGCGCGATCTGGTGGGCGATGGTCCAGCCCTCGGCCGGGGTCGCAGTGGCCCACTCGGCGGGTGGCAGGTCGGCGACCAGGCGGTCCAGGTCGTCACTTTCGGCACGCAGATCGGCGATGACACCGGCAGCAGCATTGGGGGCCATGGCAGCACCCTAGACGGTACCGCTGGTCCGACTTCGCCGGGCCGCTTCTCGCAGCGTTCAAACAGGTCTCAACCAGGCAATCAACAGGAACTTGTCAGTTTCGGGAACTCCGCGGACGTTTGCCGCGACTATCCGAGCCGGAAGGTGCCAGCGCGGAACCGGTTGCGAACCGCGTCACCGTGCGCACGAATCGACTTGGAGGAGATAGGAATCATGCAATCGACCCGACTGGCGAGAGCAGCGATCGGCGGCTGGCTGGTGGCTGCGTGTCTGTTTGCTGTCACGCCGACCGCCCTCGTCGGGGCACATCCCGGGCACGACCACGGCGGTTCCAGCGACGGCGGAGGTTCGTCGGACAGCGGTGGTGCCAGCCGCGGCGGGTCCGCGGCAGGTGGCGCCGGCAAGAACAAGCGTGCCAAGTCGTCGTGCCCGGGCGGCGAGCTCCGGCAGGCAGCCAACGTCTGCGGATCGGCGGGTGCGGCCTCGGGTCGCTGAGCGGCGTTCCGGCGCCGCCGCGATCGGCGCCATCTTCGAGACGGCAAACCTGCGCGTCTTCAAGTGATTTCACCGGGCTTCGTCATGCCCGGATGGACTAGAGAGAGGCAAAAATGTCCGCAATCAACCGCTGCATACCGAATCTTGCCGGCGCCGCCGTGGTCGGCGCGTTGGTGGTGATCGGCTCACCCGGTGCCGGCGTGGCAAGTGCCCACGGCTACAGCACCGAATCCGGTGACGCGGTGGGCCGTCCGGGTTTGAAGAACCCGGCGCCGGAGTTACGGGTGGTGCAGGCCGTCGGTGACCGCGTCTTCAACCAGAGCACCCCGGCGAACCGGGCGCTGGACAACTCGGCCGTCGGCGCGTACTACCACGACCGGGTCGGGACACCGAACTACGAGACGCCGACCCATGGCAGCAATGGCGACTACCAAACCCTCCTGAACAGCAACAAGGTGCTCGGCGGCGCGCCCGGCAAGATGTACGACTTCGCGCAGGCACACGGGGCGGACCTGCCCGATGAGGCGGACCTGGACGCTTCGGCCCTGCGCCGCCTGAGTGGCGCTCCGGCGTCGGAGCACCACACGCACGCGGTGTCGGTGTCGGGGCACACCGCGGCGGCGACCGTGACATCGAGCAAGTGCGGCAAAGCCGTTGGCGCGACGTCGATCAGCGCACAGGGCAGCTGCTAGGAGCGCTTGCCCAGCGTCGCGTGCAGGGCCAGGCCCACAAGGTAGACGACGGCGCCGGCGGCCATCAGGGCCGAGGACTTGCCGTCGTCCGGGATCACCGCCGCCGATGCCGTGATCGCGACGATGAACGCCATCCAGAACAGCGCGTCCTGGACCGCGAACACGTGGCCGCGCAGGGCGTCGTCGACGTCGAGCTGCATCGCCGAGTCGGCGCACAACTTGACCACCTGCCCGGCCGTGCCCAGCACCAGACTGCAGGCGATCAGGACCGGTATCTGGAGGCCGACGCCGGCGAGTTGAACCACGGCCGCAATGGCGAGGGCGCCGTTGGCGGTCGCGTAGCGACCCCAGCGGCGCACCGCGGTCGGCATGACGACATTGCCGAGGAACGACCCGAGGCCCGCGGCGGCGACGAACACAACGGTCACCGCGAACCCGGCGACGTGTTCGCCGCCGCCGTGCCGGACGATCACCAGCACCATCAGGGTGTTGATGCCGAACACCATCCGGTGCGCCGCCAGACCGGTCAGGGTCGCGGTCACGGTCGGCACGTTCGCCACCGACCGCAGGCCGTAGACCCAGCCGGTGATGACGGCGTAGGCGACCGAGCCGTGGACCGCGCGGGCGCTGTCGTCAGGTCCGAGGAGATGCCGGTGGAAGCGCACCGACAGCCACAGCGCCACCGCGACGGCCAGCGCCGCCAACCAGATCACCACGGCCGAGCTGGTGTCGCCCGCACCCAGCAGCCATCGGGGCAGCAGCATCACGTTGGCGCCGACGAACGCCGAGACGGCGCCGCACGCGGTCGCCACCGAGTTCATCGACACGACGTGTTCGGTGGGCACCACGTGCGGCAGTGCGGCCGACAGCCCGGACGAGACGAAGCGGGTGAAGCCGTTGACGATCAACGCGCCGAACAGGATCCACTGGTCGGTCGCGGCGTTGGCCAGCAGCGCGCCGACGCAGATCATCACCAGCAGCCGGCCGAGGTTGGCGGCGATGAGCACCTGCCGGCGGTCCCAGCGGTCGAGCAGCGCGCCGGCAAACGGACCCAGCAGCGAGTACGGCAGGTACAGCGCGGCGAAGGCGCCGGCGATGGCCAACGGGGTGGCCTGGCGTTCCGGACTGAACAGCAGGCCGCCCACCAGGCCGGCCTGGAAGAGTCCGTCACCGAATTGGCTGACCGCGCGCAGTTCCAGCAGCCGGCGGAAGTCCGGTAGGGCCTGCACCGCATGCAGGACGACGTGGTGGGGACGGCTGGCGGTCACTGGGATGTTCGTGTCCTGAATTTGGGAGTGCCGGGCGTGGTTGAAGCGACCCGCTCCACAGTACAAATATCCCGGCGGGCCGTGTGCGTTGGTCACGGCGACGGCTCTCAAGTGCCATGATGGAGGGCGTGGCGCAGTCAGAGGAACCGGAGGATTACCGCGATTTCGCTCCCGCCTCGCATGGGATTCGGGCGGGGACACTGCTGCTCGCCAACACCGACCTGTTGGAGCCGACGTTCCGGCGCAGCGTCATCTACATCGTCGAGCACAACTCCGGTGGCACGCTCGGCGTCGTCCTGAACCGGCCCAGCGAGACGGCCGTCTACAACGTGCTGCCGCAGTGGGCGAAGCTCGCGAAGAAGCCCAAGTCGATGTTCATCGGCGGTCCGGTGAAGCGCGATTCCGCGCTGTGCCTGGCGACCCTGAAGGTCGGCGTCGATGTGTCGTCGGTGCCCGGCCTGCGGCATGTGCAGGGCCGTATCGCGATGGTCGACCTGGACGCCGATCCCGACGAGATCGAAAGTGCCGTCGAGGGCGTCCGGATCTACGCCGGCTACTCGGGGTGGTCGGTCGGTCAGCTCGACGGTGAGATCGAGCGCGACGACTGGATCGTACTGTCGGCGTTGCCGTCGGACGTCCTCGTGGGACCGCGGGTGGATCTGTGGTCGCGGGTGCTACGACGTCAGCCGATGCCCATGGCGATGTTGGCGACGCACCCGATCGACGTGAGCCGGAACTAGCGGCGAATTCAGCTGCAGGACAGCGTGCAGCTGGCGCAGCTGCCGGCGCAGCCGTCACCGGCGGGCGCGTTGTCCCGGGCCATCATGGCGGCCCCGGCCTTGGCGCCCTGGTAGCAACCGGCCGCGAAGGTGCCGACGGCGCCGATGACGCACACCATCAGGACCATCACCCCGGTGCTGCGCGGCGCGACGAGCGCGACGACACCACCGGCGGCGAGCATCGCGGCCGTCGCGAGTTGGATCGGTGCCACCGAGCGCAGCACGCGCGGCACAGTGTCGGTCGAGGGGGGCCGGCTCAGCGACCAGGCGCCGACGCCCGCGGTCACCACGGCCGCGCACAGGCACAGCACGGCGGCGATCAGCATGCGTCTCAGGATAGGGGCGGCCGGGCGGCCGCTCCAAACCGGCGACCGGTCAGCGGCCCAGCCCGGGGATCGACGCGGTGAGCGGTACGGCTCCGGCGGTGTGCGCCGGGACGGCGGCCGGTGCGGGAACCATCGGCGCGGCCGGAGCCGGGACGGGTGCCGGTGCGACGGGCACGGCAGCGGGTGCGGGTGCCGCGGCGGGCGCACCCGGCGCGCTGACCTTGAACCCGTTGACGATGGCGTCGGTGGCATTGCCGGACGCGACGGTCACCTGCGCACTCGTGGTCACCGACAGCGTCACCAGGTAGCGGTCTGTGCCCGACGTCGCGATGACGTGCCGCCGCGAGGTGTTCAGCGTCAGGTTGTTCTCGCGGTAGGTGCCCTCGATGATCGACGACGGCATGCCATAGAAATCGGCCATCGAACCGTCGGTGGACCGCCACGCGACCTGCTGCTGGCTGTCGATGAAGCCGTGGCTGATGGCTTCGCGCGGGTCGAAGTCGCCGACCAGCTTGTAGACCTGCAGCGCGGCGTTCGAGGTGTAGAGGCCGTCGCCGCCGACGCGGTCGGCGATCACGGCGAACGCGTCGGGCACGTTCGGGTCGGGCACCGCGGCCCAGCCCGGCGGCACCGGCAGGACGATGTTCAGTGCGGTGAAGCCGGCGGCGGTCTGCCGCTGCATGGCGACGTTGTGGGCGCGGAAGAACTCGGCGATGGTGCCCGAGGCAGCCGGGGCGATGGCGGGTGCGGGCGCCGGCGCCGGGGCGACGACCGGCTGCGCCACTGCGGGCTGGGGAAGCGTGGCCGGCTGGGGAAGCGTCGCCGGCTGGGGTACGCCCGCGGGCTGACCTGCGGGGATGAACGCGGGTCCGGCCGGCTGGGCGGCAGCCACCGGCGCCGGGGCGGCCTGCACCGTGACCGTCTGGGTCACCGTCGCCGGTGCCGGGACGACGGGTTGGGGCGGCAGGGGATCGGCGGATGCGGTGTTGCCTGCGAAGCCGACGACGCCCGCCAGGCCCGCGGCGACACCTCCTGCCAGAAGCCGCCAGTGGCGGGCGTTCTCGAACATGTGGCGCCGGTCCTTCCGCTTCACTTCTGTCTCACGCGTTGCACTGGAGCCGACTGTAGGTAGGTGGGCGCAGTGCCCACCAGATCCGGCGCGCACCTGCAACCGTGCTCTGACCGCACTGCAACGGAACCGAGACCAACGCCTATCGGCTGGCGTGATGCAGGTCGCGCCGGGGGTGTTGACTACCCTGTGCACGTGAGCGATTCCCCGAATGCGCAGGCAGGCGTGCGTCCCGAGGCGGCCGTGGCCGTTGACGCCGACAGCCCGCAGCACCGTTACACGGCCGAACTGGCCGGCCGCATCGAGGCCGACTGGCAGCAGGTGTGGACGGACCGCGGCACCTTCAACGTGCCGAACCCCGTCGGCTCGCTCGCGCCCACCGACGGCTCGCCGGTGCCGGCCGACAAGATGTTCGTGCAGGACATGTTCCCGTACCCCTCGGGCGACGGCCTGCACGTCGGGCACCCGCTCGGCTACATCGCGACCGATGTATACGCCCGCTACTTCCGCATGACAGGCCGCAACGTCCTGCACGCCCTGGGCTTCGACGCCTTCGGTCTGCCCGCCGAGCAGTACGCGGTCCAGACGGGCACGCACCCGCGCACCCGGACCGAGGCCAACATCGTCAACTTCCGGCGGCAGCTGGGCCGGCTGGGACTGGGCCACGACTCGCGCCGCAGTTTCGCCACCACCGACACCGACTTCTACAAGTGGACGCAGTGGATCTTCCTGCAGATCTACAACGCCTGGTTCGACGTAGCGCAGCAGAAGGCCCGGCCCATCGCCGAACTGATCGCCGAATTCGATTCCGGGGCACGGACTCTCGACGACGGACGGGACTGGTCCGCGCTGACGGCCGCCGAACGGGCCGAGGTCGTCGACGCGCATCGCCTGGTCTACCGCTCAGACTCGATGGTCAACTGGTGCCCGGGTCTGGGCACCGTGCTGGCCAACGAGGAGGTCACCTCCGACGGCCGCAGCGAACGCGGCAACTTCCCGGTGTTCCGGAAGCGGTTGCGGCAGTGGATGATGCGCATCACCGCGTACTCCGACCGGCTGCTCGAGGACCTGGACGTGCTGGACTGGCCCGACAAGGTCAAGGCCATGCAGCGCAACTGGATCGGCCGGTCCGTCGGTGCCGAGGTGCTGTTCTCCGCCGGGGACGCCGACATCGAGGTCTTCACCACCCGCCCCGACACTCTGTTCGGAGCCACCTATCTGGTGCTGGCCCCCGAGCATGACCTGGTGGATTCGCTGCTGACCGGTTCGTGGCCCGCCGGCGTCGACGAGCGGTGGACCTACGGTGCGGCCACGCCGGCCGAGGCGGTCGCCGCCTACCGCGCCGCCATCGCCGCGAAGTCCGACCTGGAGCGCCAGGAGAACAAGACCAAGACCGGTGTCTTCACCGGCGCCTACGCCACCAATCCGGTGAACGGACAGCAGGTTCCGATCTTCATTGCCGACTACGTGCTGGCCGGCTACGGCACCGGCGCCATCATGGCGGTGCCCGGCCACGACCAGCGCGACTGGGAGTTCGCGACTGCGTTCGGTCTGCCCATCGTGGAAGTCATTGCCGGTGGCGATCTTTCGGAGTCCGCGTACACGGGCGACGGCGCAGTGGTCAATTCCGACTACCTCGACGGCCTCAACGTCGCCGACGCCAAGGCCGCCGTCACCGAGAAGCTGATCGCGGACGGCCGCGGCCAGGCCCGCGTCGAATTCAAGCTGCGCGATTGGCTTTTCGCACGCCAGCGGTACTGGGGCGAGCCGTTCCCGATCGTCTACGACGCCGACGGCCAGGCCCACCCGCTGCCGGATTCAGCGCTGCCCGTGGAACTTCCGGACGTGCCCGACTACTCGCCGGTGCTGTTCGACCCGGACAACGCCGACAGCGAGCCGTCGCCGCCGCTGAACAAGGCCACCGAGTGGGTGCACGTCGACCTCGATCTCGGTGACGGGCTCAAGTCCTACACCCGCGACACCAACGTCATGCCGCAGTGGGCCGGCAGCTCCTGGTACGAGCTGCGCTACGCCGACCCGCACAACCCGGAAGCGTTCTGCGCCAAGGAGAACGAGGCCTACTGGATGGGCCCGCGGCCCGAGATCCACGGCGCCGGCGATCCGGGTGGCGTCGACCTCTACGTCGGCGGCGTCGAGCATGCGGTGCTGCACCTGCTGTACTCGCGGTTCTGGCACAAGGTGCTGTTCGACCTCGGCCACGTGTCGTCGCGCGAGCCGTACCGCCGCCTGGTGAACCAGGGCTACATCCAGGCGTTCGCCTACACCGACGCCCGCGGTAGCTACGTGCCGGCGGCGGAAGTCGTTGAACGCGAAGGCAAGTTCTTCTGGACCGGCCCGGACGGCGAGATCGAGGTCAACCAGGAGTTCGGCAAGATCGGCAAGAGCCTGAAGAACTCCGTCTCGCCCGACGAGATCTGCGAGGAATACGGCGCCGACACCCTGCGCGTCTACGAGATGTCGATGGGCCCGCTGGAGGCGTCGCGGCCGTGGGCGACCAAGGACGTCGTCGGCGCGCACCGGTTCCTGCAGCGCGTGTGGCGCGTCGTCGTCGACGAAACCACGGGTGAGCCAAGGGTTTCCGACGATGCGGTGTCCGAGGAGACGCTCAAGCAGCTGCACAAGACCATCGCCGGCGTGAACGAGGACTACGCCGCGCTGCGCAACAACACCGCGGCCGCCAAGCTCATCGAGTACACCAACCACCTCACCAAGGAGGGCGTGACCGCGCGCGCCGCGGTCGAGCCGCTGGTGCTGATGGTCGCGCCGCTGGCGCCGCACCTGGCCGAGGAACTGTGGCGCCGTCTCGGCAGCGCGAAGTCGCTGGCGCACGGCCCGTTCCCGGTCGCCGACGAGCGCTACCTGGTCGACGACACCGTCGAGTACCCGGTCCAGGTCAACGGCAAGGTGCGCGGCAAGATCGTCGTCGCTGCCGATGCCGACAAGGCCACGCTGGAAGCCGCGGCCCTCGCCGACGAGAAGGTGCAGGCCTTCCTGGCCGGGGCCACACCCAAGAAGGTCATCGTCGTCCCCGGCCGACTGGTCAACATCGTCGCCTGACCTGGGATTTGTGCACGATTTTCCGCGCCGACCGCGGAAAATCGTGCACAAATCCCTCGGGAATCAGCGGGGGCGGATGATCACCTCGTGCTGGTGGGCGTCGTCGGGGGTCGCCACGACCTGGGCGATCACCTGGGCGACGGTCGAGGGCTTGAGGAAGCGCTCCGGCTTGTATTCGCCGCCTTCATAGGCCACCAGGTTCCACTGCATGTCGGTGTCGATCCGGCCGGGGTAGACCGTCGTCACCCGCAGTGCCGGTTCGTCGGCGCGAAGGGCATCGGCGAAGCCCCGCAGCGCGAACTTGCTGGCCGTGTACGACGCCAGCCCGGGGGACGGGCTGCGGCCGGCACCGGAGTTGACGAAGATCACCTGACCCCGGGCCGCCCGCAGGGCCGGCAGCAGCGGCAGGGTAAGCCCCACGGCGCCAAGCACATTGACTTCCATGGTGGCCCGCCACTCCTCGATGGAGGATTCGCCGACCCGGCCCGGGTATGCCACGCCGGCATTGTGGATCAGTACGTCGAGTTCCACGATCGGCTCGATCGTCGCCGCGACGCCGTCGTAGTCGGTGAGGTCCATGGGCCACGTCGTCGCGCCCAGTCGCTCGGCCACGGCGTCGAGTTCGGCCGTCGGCCGGCCCGCCAGGAACAGCGTGTGGGTCGGCGCGAGGGCCTCGGCGATGGCCATTCCGAGGCCCCGGGAAGCGCCGGTGATCATTGCGGTCGGCATGGCGTGAGCCTACCGATCAGCGAATCCCCGGGCGGCGACGCACAATAGACAGCGATGCCACCCGACCACAGCTTCGCGCCCACCCAGCTCTCGGCCCGCGCCGCCTACCTGCTGCGCGGTAATGACCTGGGCGTCATGACGACGGCCGCGCCGTTGCTGTATCCGCACATGTGGAGCTGGGATGCCGCGTTCGTATCGATCGGCCTGGCGTCGCTGACGGTCGAGCGTGCCGTGGTCGAGCTGGATACGCTCCTGTCGGCGCAGTGGGCCAACGGCATGATCCCGCACATCGTGTTCGCCAACGGCGTCGACGGCTATTTCCCGGGGCCGGCCCGGTGGGAGACGTCGAGCCTGGCCGTCAACGCGCCGCGCAACCGGGACACCTCCGGTATCACCCAGCCGCCAGTGCATGCCATTGCGGTGCAACGGATTCTGGACCACGCCCGTACCCGCGGGCGCTCGACCCGGGTGGTCGCCGAGGCCTTCCTGGATCGCCGGTGGGACGACCTGGTGCGCTGGCACCGCTGGCTGGCCGAGGCCCGCGACCCGCAGGAGCACGGCCGGGTGACGCTGTACCACGGCTGGGAGTCCGGCATGGACAACTCACCGCGCTGGGACAGCGCGTACGCCAACGTGGTTCCGGGTGCGGTGCCCGAGTACCAGCGCGAGGACAACGCGATCATCACCGACACCAGCCAGCGGCCGTCCGATGTCGAGTACGACCGCTACCTGTGGCTGCTGGAGGAGATGAAGTCCGTCCGGTACGACGACGCGCTGCTGCCGAAGGTGCTGAGCTTCCAGGTCGAGGACGTGTTCGTCTCGGCCATCCTGTCGGTGGCGTGCACGGTGCTGGCCGAGATCGGCGAGGACTACAAGCGGCCGAATTCCGATGTGCGCGAACTCTATTCGTGGGCCGAGCGGTTCCGGCAAGGCGTGGTGGCGACCACCGACGAGCGCACCGGCGCGGCGCGGGACTTCGATCTGCGGGCCGGCAAGTGGATTCCGAGTGAGACCGTGGCGCAGTTCGCGCCGCTGCTCTGCGGCGGTCTGCCGCACGACCGCGAACGGGCGCTGCTGCGCCTGCTGGAGGGACCGCGGTTCTGCGCCCACCCGGACCTCAAGTACCCGCTGATCCCGTCGACGTCACCGGTGTCCCGTGACTTCCGGCCGCGCGAATACTGGCGCGGCCCGGTGTGGCCGGTGATGACGTGGCTGTTCTCGTGGTGTTTCGCCCGCCGCGGCTGGTCCGAGCGCGCGTCGATTCTGCGCCGGGAAGGCTTGCGGCAGGCCAGCGACGGCACATTCGCCGAATACTACGAACCCTTCACCGGGGAACCGCTCGGCAGCATGCAGCAGTCGTGGACCGCCGCTGCCGTACTCGACTGGCTGGGCTGACCCGACAGACCTAGTCGTCGTTGCTGGTGGCCAGCTTCTCCAGCGGCCCGAGGGCCTTGGCGATGTGGTCGATGTCCTCGGGCGTCAGGTTGGCCATCATCGCGATCAGCACCTTCCGGCGGGCCTCGAGGGCCTCCCGGTGCTGCACGAGTCCGCGCGGCGTGACGTTGACCAGCACGGCGCGTAGGTCGGATGGGTCACGCGACCGCTTGACCAGACCCAGCTTCTCCAATCGCCGGATCGCCACCGTTGTGGTGGGGGTCCGGACGCGTTCGTGGGCGGCCAACTCGGTCATCCGGATGGGTCCGCGATCCAGCAGCGTCAGCAGGATGGACAGCTGCGCCAGGGTCAGATCGGCGCCGGCTTCGGCGTCCTTCGGGATCTCGACGCGTCGGCGCATCACGTTGAACAGCTTGGAGAGGACCTGCTGCAGTTCACCTGCGAGGTCCGCGACCTGCGGTTCCGTCGACGACATAGTTCGATAGTCTAACGTGTATGCCGGATACTGTTCGGCATTAGACAACCTGCGCCAGAAATTGACGTAAACGTTGAGTTTCCGCGGATTCGAAAATCTGCTCGGGCGTTCCGGTCTCGACCACTCGGCCGCTATCCATGAACACCACCGAATCTGCCGCTGACCGGGCGAAACCCATCTCGTGGGTCACCACCACCATGGTCATGCCGTCTGCTCCGAGTTCGCTGATGAGCGCCAGGATGCCCTTGACCAGTTCGGGATCCAGCGCCGAAGTGGCCTCGTCGAAGAACATCACCTGGGGGCTCATGGCCAGGGCGCGGGCGATCGCGACACGTTGCTGTTGCCCACCGGAAAGGGTTGCCGGGCGCACGTCGGCCTTGTGTTTGAGCCCGACACGGTCCAGCAGTTGCAGCCCGAGTTCACGGGCCGCGGCGCCGTCCAGACCCTTCAATTTCCGGGGCCCCAGCGTGACGTTCTCCAGCACCGTCCGGTGCGGGAACAGGTTGAAATGCTGGAAGACCATCCCGATCCGCTGACGCAGCTGATCGGGGTTGTCCTTCAGGACCGACCGGCCGTCGAGCAGGATGTCGCCACGGTCCGGCTCGTACAGCCGGTTCAGGGTGCGCAGCAGCGTCGACTTGCCCGAACCCGACGGCCCGATAACCGCCGTCGTGGTGCCGGCGGGGACGTCCAGGTCGACGCCGCGCAACACCGTGTTGGCATCGAACGACAGGTGAATATCGTTGGCGGCCAAGGAAACTGCCTGCGGCGCGGTCATATGATCTCCTGGGTCGCGACTTCGGCGGCGACTGGCTTGCCCTTGCTGAGTCGTCGGTCGATGTAGTTGACCAGATGGGTCAGCGGAACGGTCAGGGCCAGATAGAACAGCCCGGCGGCGACCAGCGGCGACAGGTTCCCGGTCTGTGCGTTGAGGTCGCGGCCGACTTGGAAAAGTTCCCGTTGGCTGGCGATCAACCCGAGGAAGTACACCAGCGACGACGCCTTGAGCAGCGAGATGAACTGGTTCATCAGCGCCGGCAGCACCCGTCGCACGCCCTGCGGCACCACCACCAGGCGCATCGACGCCGGATAGCCGAAGCCCAGCGCGCGCGAGGCTTCGAGTTGGCCGGCGTCCACACTCTGAATGCCGGAGCGCAGGATCTCACCGATGTAGGCGCCCGCCATCAGGCCCAGCGCGGCAATTCCCAAGGGGTACGGGTTGTTTCCCGTCAGCGAGCCGACGACCGGCCCGATGCCCAAGCCGATCACCAGGATGATCACGACTTCGGGCAGGCCGCGGAAGATGTCGGTGTAGACCCGGGCCGGCCAGCGCAGCCAGCGGGACCGGGAGATGCCGGCGATGGCCAGCGCCATGCCGATGATCAGACCGATGACGCTGGCGCTGATCGTCAGGATCAGCGTGTTCGGCAGGCCGGTCTTGAACAGGTCGGGGATGGCCTGCCGGTACAGATTCCAGTCTCCGAACGCGTCTTTCAGTTGGGACAGTGTCGATTTCGGCGCCGGACCGGCCGACGGTGCCGCTGACGCGTGCGATGCGGCGATGGCGTTGAAGTCGGGCAGCTGCGGCACCGGTGCGGCTTTCGATCCGGGCTTCCAGCCCGGTGGCAGCGCCCGGGGGACCCAGTCGGCGTAGAGCCGCGCCCAGGTGCCGTCGGCGATCACCGCGTCGAGGCCCGCGTTGAGCGCGTCGATCAGCGGCTTGTTCTCTTTGGCGACCGCGTAGGCGACGAAATTGTCCAGGCTGAAGGTGTTTTCGACGATGCGCGCGGGATCGCCCGGTTGCACGGTGCCGGAGGCCTGCTGCGACGGCGCCACCCAGGCGTCGATCTGCCGGGTCTTGATGTTGGCGTACACCGTGGCGTAGTCCGGGAACTTCACCGGTTCCAGGTGCAGGGTGTCGACGACGTAGGCCTCCTGCACGGTGCCCTGCACGACGCCGATGCGCTGTCCGGCCTTCAGGGCGCCGAAGCCGCTGATGGCCGATCCGGTCGGCACGACGAGCGAAAAGTAGCCGAAGTCATAGCCATTGGTGAATCCGACGGTGCGCCGCCGGGCGTCGGTGGTGGTGATCGATGACGAGCCGACGTCGAAGCGCCGGGACGCGACCTGGGTCAGCAGGCCGGCGAAGTCGGTGCCGACGAAGTTGACGCGCAGGCCGATCTTCTCGGCGATGGCCCGCAGCAGCTCGTTGTCGAATCCGGTGAACTGGCCGCTGGAGTTGATACAGATGCTCGGCGGGGCATCCGACAGCGTGCCGACGGTCAGCACTCCCGGCGTGCCCAGACCCAGGGTCTCCGGCCGCACCGTTGAAAGCGGCTGGGTACCGGGTGTCGTGTATTTGTCGGTGCCGTCGCCTTGGGCGGCGGTGGCCAGGTTGGTGGGCAGGGCGCTGGCGCTCTGCACGCCGGGTGGCGCGCACTGGTCGGTGGTGGCGCGGGCCGGGACGCCCACGCTCAGCGAGCCGACCAGGAGTGCCACCAGTATCGCTACCGTCGCACGCAGGAAAGAGGTCACGCAGGTCAACCTAGCCGGTGCCCGGCCGAATGCATCGGCTTCAGCTCGCCGGGAATTCATCCGGCCGGGCAGCTCGCGCTACTGGCTGTCGCGCCACCGGCACAGCGTCTCGGCGTCGGTCAGGTCGTAGTCGGGCCCGTTGACGCCCACGGTCAGCAGTGAAACACCCAGCGCGGTAAGGGCTTCGGCGTTGGCGATCAGGCCGTCGCCGCTGTTGTCGACGCCCGCCGACCGGGCGATGGTGCTCGGATCGCGGCCGACGTCGGCGCAGTGCCGGTCGAGGACCGCGGCCTTCTCCGGAAAGGCCGCTGCCGTGGTGAAGCTGTGCCACATCTGCGCGTACTGCGCGACGAGCCGCAGCGTCTTGCGCTCGCCCTGCCCGCCGATCAGGATCGGGATCTCGCGCACCGGCTGCGGGTTCAGCTTGCCCAGCCGCGAGATGATCCGCGGCATGGCCGCCGCGAGGTCGTCGAGTCTGCTTCCGGCCGTGCCGAATTCGTAGCCGTACTCGTCGTAGTCCTTCTCTTTCCAGCCCGATCCGATGCCCAGGATCAGCCGCCCGTCGGAGATGTTGTCGACGGTCCGCGCCATGTCGGCCAGCAGCTCCGGATTGCGGTAGGAGTTACAGGTGACCAGCGCGCCGATCTCGATGCGCGAGGTCTGCTCGGCCCAGGCGCCCAGCATGGTCCAGCATTCGTAGTGGGCGCCGTCGGGGTCGCCGTACAACGGGAAGAAGTGGTCCCAGTTGAAGGCGACGTCGACGCCGAGGTCCTCGGCGCGGCGGACGGCGTCGCGGATGAAGCCGTAGTTGGTGGCGTGCTGGGGCTGCAGTTGAACCCCGATGCGAATGGGAAGGGTCATGACCCCACGCTAACCGCCGAGAACGCCCCGCAGGATCTCGACGAGCGCGGCCGGCTGATCGCCCTGCACGGAATGCCCGGAATCGGCCACCACATGGGTCTGCCGGAAACCCGGCGCGCCGGCGGCGAAGGCCGCGGCATCGTCGTCGTGGACGAAGTACGACTTGGCGCCGCGCACCAGCGTGGTCGGCATGGTGATCGACGGGACGTCGTCCCACAGCCCGGCGAAACCGTCGCCGACGCGGATCGCGTCGTACCGCCACGTCCAGGTACCGTCGTCGAGCTGCTTGGCATTGTGAAACACACCGCGCCGCAACGAGTTCCGGCTGCGGTGCGGTGACGCCGCGACAGTCACGTCGAGCATCGCCTGGAAACTGGGGAAGCTCCGGTCACCCTTCACCAGCGCGACGGCGCCCAGTTGCGCCTGCGTCATCTGCTCGTGGCGCTCCGGCGCCGACGGCGTGACGTCGACCAGCACCAGCTCGGGCACCAGGGCCGGCTCGGTTGCCGCGATCCGCAGCGCCGTCAGCCCGCCGAGTGACATGCCGACCACCAGCCGGGCATCGGGCGCGTGGGCCCGCAGCACCGGTCGCAGCGTCTCCGCGTTGAGCTTGGGCCCGTAGTCCCCGTCCTCGCGCCATGCCGACCGCCCGTGCCCGGGCAGATCGATGGCCAGCGCCGGCACCCCGAGACCCAGGATCACGGTGTCCCAGGTGTGCGCGTTCTGCCCGCCGCCGTGCAGGAACACCACCTCAGGTGCCGCGACGCCCCACTTCAGCATGCTGATCGGGCCGTCGTCGAGGCGCGACACCGTTGGTAGCGGACCGTCGGCACCGATCTGCTCGGCGTTCTCGGGCAGCAGCGCGAACTCGTCGAGCGTCAGCAGGTCGTCGTCAGAAATCTCCTGTGCCACGTCTTCGGACACTACGCCCGAGCCGTGGAGCGCTCAGCTACCGACCGGGGCGGTGGTGCGGATCAGGTGATCGAACGCCGACAGGGCTGCGGTGGCACCGGCGCCGGCGGCGATGACGATCTGCTTGAACGGCACCGTCGTGCAGTCACCGGCGGCGAACACTCCGGGAACCGACGTCTGGCCGCGCTCGTCGATGACGATCTCGCCGCGCTTGGACAGCTCGACGCTGCCCTCGAGCCACTCGGTGTTGGGCAGCAGGCCGATCTGGACGAAGACGCCCTGCAGGTCGAGCTGGTGCGACTCGCCGGTGGTGCGGTCCTGGTAGGTCAGGCCGGTCACCTGGTCGCCGTCGCCGAGGACCTCGGTGGTCAGCGTGCTCAGCAGGATGTCGACGTTCGGCAGGCTGCGCAGCTTGCGCTGCAGCACCTCGTCGGCGCGCAGCACCGAATCGAACTCGATGAGCGTCACGTGCGAGACGACGCCGGCGAGATCGATGGCGGCCTCCACGCCGGAGTTGCCGCCGCCGACCACGGCGACGCGCTTGCCCTTGAACAGCGGTCCGTCGCAGTGCGGGCAGTAGGTGACGCCCTTGTTGCGGTACTCGGCCTCACCGGGCACGTCCATCGCGCGCCAGCGGGCGCCGGTGGCCAGGATGACGGTGCGGGCCGTCAGCGAGGCGCCGCTCTCCAGCGAGATCTCGACGAGGCCGCCCTCATCGAGCGCGGGCAGCAGCTTCGCGCCGCGCTGGGTCTTCATGACGTCGACGTCGTACTCGCCGACATGGGCTTCGAGCGCGGCGGCGTACTTCGGCCCCTCGGTGTGCGGGACGGAGATGTAGTTCTCGATGGCCATGGTGTCGAGCACCTGACCGCCGAACCGTTCGGCGACCACGCCGGTGCGAATTCCCTTGCGGGCGGCGTAGATTGCCGCGGCGGCGCCTGCGGGTCCACCGCCCACCACCAGTACGTCGAAGGGGTCCTTCTCGGCGATCGCCTCGGCTGTGCGCTGCGCGGCACCGGTGTCGACCTTGCCGATGATCTGCTCGAGCGTCATGCGGCCCGAGTCGAAAACCTCACCGTTGAGGAAGACGGTGGGAACGGCCAGCACCTTGCGCTGTTCGACCTCGTCCTTGAACAGCGCGCCGTCGATGGCGACGTGGCTGATGCGCGGGTTGAGGATCGCCATCAGGTTCAGGGCCTGCACCACGTCGGGGCAGTTCTGGCAGGACAGCGAGAAGTAGGTCTCGAAGTGCAGGTCGGCGTCGAGGTTGCGGACCTGCTCGAGCAGTTCGGGGGCTTCCTTCGACGGGTAGCCGCCGACCTGCAGCAGCGCCAGGGCCAGCGAGGAGAACTCGTGGCCGAGGGGGATGCCGGCGAACCGGACCTCGACGTCGATGCCGGTGCGGCGGATGGCGAACGACGGCCGACGGGCGTCGTCGTCGGTGCGCGTGTAGGTGATCTTGTCCGACATCGCCGCGATCTCGGTGAGCAGTTCGGCGAGCTCGGCGGACTTGGGCCCGTCATCGAGGGAGGACACCAGCTCGATCGGCACGGTCAGCCGCTCCAGCAGGGACTTCAATTGGCCGGCGAGTGAGGTGTCGAGCATGCGGATCAACTCCATCGAGGATAGGAATGGCTGGGCCAGCAGCGGCCCGAAAGATGTTGGTGTGAAGCAGTTCTGGTGAGCGGTACGGGCCGGACAGACCGGGCCCGTACCGCCCCCAGCAGTATCGAATTAGATCTTGCCGACGAGTTCCAGCGACGGGGCGAGGGTCTCTTCGCCCTCTTCCCACTTGGCTGGGCAGACCTCGCCCGGGTGGTTGCGCACGTACTGGGCGGCCTTGACCTTGCGGACCAGTTCGGCGGCGTTGCGGCCGATGCCCTCGGCGGTGACCTCGGTGAACTGGATGACGCCGTCGGGGTCGACCAGGAAGGTGCCGCGGTCGGCCAGGCCCTCGTCCTCACGCAGCACCTCGAAGTTGGTGCTGATCTGCAGGGTCGGGTCGCCGATCATGGCGAACTGGATCTTGCCGATGGTGTCGGACGAGTCGTGCCACGCCTTGTGGGTGAAGTGGGTGTCGGTGGACACCGAGAACACCTCGACACCGAGGCGCTGCAGCTCCTCGTAGTGGTCGGCGAGGTCGCCGAGCTCGGTCGGGCACACGAAGGTGAAGTCGGCCGGGTAGAAGAGGAAGATGGCCCACTTGCCCGCGATGTCGGCGTCCGACACGGGGATGAAGGTGCCATTCTTGTACGCGGTGGCGGAGAAGGGCTTGATCTTCTTGTTGATCAGGGCCACGAGAACCTCTCTTCGGGTCTATCGGATGTCTGTTACGAGTCCCCACACTAGTCGCTTTTTCTGGACTCGATCCAGTTTGATGGCGAGTTGTGGGCAGTCTCACAACTGCGGGCGGACGGCTCCGATGCCCCAAACGCCAAGTGGGCGACCAGGTTTCACCTGGCCGCCCACTCTGACGTCGATATTTAGCCCTCGATGAAGGTTTCCAGCTGCGCGCGGGCGAGGTCGTCGGCGACCTGCACCGGCGGGCTCTTCATCAGGTAGGCCGAGGCCGGCAGGATCGGGCCACCGAGGCCGCGGTCCTTGGCGATCTTGGCGGCGCGCACGGCGTCGATGATGATGCCGGCCGAGTTGGGGGAGTCCCACACCTCGAGCTTGTACTCCAGGTTCAGCGGCACGTCACCGAAAGCGCGGCCCTCGAGGCGCACGTACGCCCACTTGCGGTCGTCGAGCCACGCGACGTAGTCCGACGGGCCGATGTGCACGTTCTTGTCGTAGACCTTGTCGGCCAGCGAGCCGGTCAGGTTCGAGGTGACGGCCTGCGTCTTCGAGACCTTCTTGGACTCCAGGCGCTCGCGCTCGAGCATGTTCTTGAAGTCCATGTTGCCGCCGACGTTCAGCTGGTAGGTGCGGTCCAGCGTGACGCCGCGGTCCTCGAACAGCTTGGCCATCACGCGGTGGGTGATGGTGGCGCCGACCTGGCTCTTGATGTCGTCACCGACGATCGGCACGCCGGCGTCCTCGAACTTCTTGGCCCACACCGGGTCCGACGCGATGAACACGGGCAGGGCGTTGACGAACGCGACCTTGGCGTCGATGGCGCACTGGGCGTAGAACTTGTCGGCCTCTTCGGAGCCGACGGGCAGGTAGGAGACCAGGACGTCGACCTTCGCGTCCTTGAGAGCCTTGACGACGTCGACGGGCTCGGCGTCGGAAACCTCGATGGTGTCGGCGTAGTACTTGCCGATGCCGTCCAGGGTCGGGCCGCGCTGCACGATGACGTCGGTCGGCGGCACGTCGGCGATCTTGATGGTGTTGTTCTCGGAGGCGCCGATGGCCTCGGAGAGGTCGAAGCCGACCTTCTTGGCGTCCACGTCGAACGCGGCGACGAACTTCACGTCGCGCACGTGGTACTGCCCGAACTTGACGTGCATCAGGCCCGGGACTGTCGAACTCTCGTCGGCGTCCTGGTAGTACTGCACGCCCTGGACGAGCGACGCCGCGCAGTTGCCTACGCCGACGATTGCGACGCGAACCTCGTTCGACTCAGACATGTGACGGTCTCCTTTTCCTACTCTTTCAGTGCATTCACCCGGGGGCGCGTGCGCTCAGGTTTGGTCGGCGTGGCCTTGTGACGGCGGCACCGTCGGTCCGGCAGTTGCCACGCGCTCGGCAGCAATCAGCTCGTTGAGCCATTTCACTTCGCGCTCACTGGACTCGAGCCCGAGCTGATGCAGCTGCCGGGTATAGCGGTCGAGTGAACTGCTGGCCCGTGCGATCGCCTCGCGCAGACCTTCGCGACGTTCTTCGACCTGACGGCGCCGACCTTCCAGGATTCGCATCCTGGCCTCGGCGGGAGTCCGGTTGAAGAACGCCAAGTGCACACCGAATCCGTCATCGGTGTAGTTCTGGGGGCCGGTGTCGGCGACGAGTTCGGTGAACCGTTGCTTGCCGGCGTCGGTGAGTTGGTAGACGCGGCGCGCGCGACGCACCTTCGTCGAACCGAGCGGTGCCGCGTCTTCGACGATCAGACCGTCGGCCTGCATGCGACGCAGCGCCGGGTACAACGAGCCGTAGGAGAACGCCCGGAACGCGCCGAGCAGTCCGGTCAGCCGTTTGCGCAGCTCATAGCCGTGCATAGGGGACTCCAGCAGAAGCCCCAGGATGGCCAGCTCCAGCACAGTGTCACCTCCCGACATTAATTGACGACGTCGCATATTGAGCGCTAGGACGCTTCAACACCTCGCACAATAGTATCGCGCCGATATATACGCGGCCAATCGAGCCGCACACGGAGATGAACGACATTCGATGCGGCCGTCAACACCGGCCGAACACGGGGCGAATCAGCTGGGGTAGTTGATGCGCTTTGTGTTGCCTTCGGGATCCAGTTCGATGTAGCCGCTGTTGTTGAACTTCCCGGACACATAGATCGAGATCGCGACGGTGTCCGGCGGGGCGGTGGTGTCCTTGCTGGCCTTGAAGATCAGGTAGACGGTGTTGATCTCGTTGCGCTTGATGCCGAGCGTCTCTGGCGCGCCGTGCAGGATTCCGGTGATCTTCTCGAAGTTGAACTTTCCGAGGTCGACGACGCGTTCGTCACTGCTCACCGACGTGGTGTCGGGGTCGTCCCAGCCGCCGCGATAGTCGTACCGCAGCACCCTGCGGGGTTCGCCCGGGTCGGGGCGCTCGAGGATCGCGTAGTCCGGGTAGATGGTCAGTTCATAGCCGGTGGTGTCGCCGAACTTCTTCTTCATCTGGGTGAACAGCCCGGTCAGCCCGCCGAGCGACTGCAGTTGGCGCGGCGGGGTGAGCACCACGGGAGCGACGCCGTCGGGCTTGGCGCCCGGGTCTTCGGCGGCGGTCAGCGGGGACTGGCCCGGCGCGGCGTAGAAGCCCCAGCCGATGGCGATACCGACCACGAGCATCACCGCGGCGCCGGCGGCCAGGATGCCCCAGCCGGTCGACCGCACCGCGCGGCCCGCACCGGTCTTCAACGGCGGCAGCTTCACCGACGAGTTCGCGGTCTGCAGATCGGTTACCAGCGACCGCAGTTCGCCGAGGGTGACGGCCCGGGTCGCTGCCGCGACGCGCTGTCGGTGCTCCTCGGCGGACAGCTGGCCGTCGGCCAGTGCCGTGTCGAGAATCTGGCAGGTGTCGTTGCGGTCGCTGTCTTTCGCCCGGGTCGCTGCGGTGGCCACGGGGAAAGAGTAAAGGTCAGAGGCATGCCGTGGTGACCGTGGCCACAAGGCGGTCACCAGTGTGGCTACAACCCGGCTACATGCGCGCCATCACGCATCGGCCTTCAGGTGCCCGACGTACTCTGGTCAACGTGCGATTGCAGCGGCAGGTGGTCGACTATGCGCTCCGGCGCAGGTCGCTGCTGGCCGAGGTCTACTCGGGCCGCACCGGCGTCACCGAGGTGTGTGACGCCAACCCCTACCTGCTGCGCGCAGCAAAATTTCATGGTCGTACCAGTTCGGTGATGTGCCCGATCTGCCGGAAAGAACCACTGACATTGGTGTCGTGGGTCTTCGGTGATCATCTCGGAGCGGTGTCGGGTTCGGCCCGCAGCACCGAAGAGCTCGTCCTGCTGGCGGCCAAATTCGACGAATTCGCGGTTCACGTGGTGGAGGTATGCCGCACTTGCAGTTGGAATCATTTGGTCAAGTCATATGTATTGGGAACGCCGAGTCCCCCGAAGGCGGCGAAGCCTCGCGGCACCCGGGCGGCGCGCTCGAAAGCGCGCACCGCCAGTGAGTGACGGAATGAGCGGGGCTGGGCGCCACAGCCGATCGGACAACGACGCGACCAGAGGAGCGGGCGCCGGCGCACCGCAAGGACGCCCCGGACCCGTGCCGCCCGACGACCGGCGCACCATGATCCTGCCGCCCGTCGGTAAGGCCGACGATGCGCGGCTGCGGGATCCGATCGACGCCGTGAAGGCCGCGCTCGACGGCACCAAGCGCTCGGGCCAGCCCCCGGTCGGCGCGGGCGCGGGGATGAACCCGCCGCCGAAGTCGCCCCCGCCGCCGCCACCCCCGCGGACCGGCGGTGGCAGTGGTGGCAAGTCCGGCGGGCCTCAGCTGCCGCAGTTCAAGTGGAACTGGAAGGTTTTCCGCCGGCTCTGCTACGCCGGCGCCGTGGTGCTGCTGGTGCTGCCGATCGTCACGTTCGCGATGGCGTACCTCATCGTCGACATCCCCAAGCCCGGCGATATCCGCACCAACCAGGTGTCGACCATCCTGGCCAGCGACGGCAGCGAGCTCGCGAAGTTCGTGCCGCCGGAAGGCAACCGCGTCGACGTCAACATCGACCAGATCCCGGTGCACGTCCGCAACGCGGTGATGGCGGCCGAGGACCGGGACTTCTACACCAACCCGGGTTTCTCGTTCTCCGGCTTCGCGCGGGCGTTCAAGAACAACATCTTCGGTGGTGACCTGCAGGGCGGGTCGACCATCACGCAGCAGTACGTGAAGAACGCGTTGGTCGGTGACGCGCGCTCGGGCATGGGCGGCCTGGTCCGCAAGGCCAAGGAACTGGTGATCGCCACCAAGATGTCGCGGCAGTGGTCGAAAGACGAAGTGCTGCAGGCGTACCTGAACATCATCTATTTCGGCCGTGGCACCTACGGCATCGGCGCGGCGTCGAAGGCGTACTTCGGCAAACCGGTCGAGCAGCTCGACGTCGCCGAGGGCGCACTGCTCGCGGCACTGATCCAGCGGCCGTCGACCCTGGACCCGGCCGTCGACCCGGAGGGCGCCGCCGAGCGCTGGAACTGGGTGCTCGACGGCATGGTGACCATGGGCGCGCTGTCCAAGGAGGACCGCGCACAGCAGAAGTTCCCGGCCACGGTGCCGCCGGAGCAGGCGCGCCAGGCGAACCAGACCGAGGGACCCAACGGACTGATCCAGCGGCAGGTGATGAAGGAGCTGCAGAGCATCTTCAACATCAACGAGCAGGCGCTGAACACCGAGGGGCTGCAGGTCACCACGACGATCGACCCGAAGGCGCAATCGGCCGCCGAGGACGCGGTGTCGAAGTACCTGGATGGCCAGGCCGATGACATGCGCGCGGCGGTGGTGTCGGTCGACCCGCACACCGGCGGGATCAAGGCCTACTACGGCGGCTCCGACGCCAACGGCTTCGACTTCGCGCAGGCCGGTCTGCCGACGGGTTCGTCGTTCAAGGTCTTCGCGTTGGTGGCGGCCCTCGAGCAGGGCATCGGGCTGGGTTACCAGATCGACAGCTCGCCGGTGACGGTCAACGGCATCAACATCACCAACGTCGAGGGCGAGGGCTGCGGCACCTGCAGCATCGCCGAGGCGCTCAAGCGGTCGCTGAACACCAGCTATTACCGGTTGATGCTCAAGCTCAAGCACGGCGCGCAGGACGTCGCCGACGCCGCGCACAAGGCCGGTGTCGCCGACAGCTTCCCGGGCGTCGAACACACGCTGTCCGAGGACGGCAAGGGCGGGCCGCCCAACAACGGCGTCGTGCTGGGTCAGTACCAGAGCCGCGCGCTGGACATGGCGTCCGCGTACGCGACGCTGGCGGCGTCCGGCGAGTACCACAAGCCGCACTTCGTGCAGAAGGTCGTCAACGGCGACGGGCAGGTGCTGTTCGACGCGGCATCCCAGGACAACTCGGGTGAGCAGCGGATTCCGAAGGCCGTCGCCGACAACGTGACCTCGGCGATGCAGCCCATCGCCGGTTACTCGCGCGGCCACAACCTGGCCGGTGGGCGTCCGTCCGCGTCGAAGACGGGCACCGTGCAGCTCGGTGACACCGGCGCCAACCGCGACGCGTGGATGGTCGGCTACACGCCGTCGCTGTCCACCGCGGTGTGGGTCGGTACGACGGCCGGGACGCAGCCGCTGGTCAATAAGGGCGGCGGGCCGGTGTACGGCTCGGGTCTGCCGTCGGACATCTGGAAATCCACGATGGACGGCGCGCTGAAGGGCACCGACAACGAGTCGTTCCCGAAGCCGACGGCCATCGGCGGCTACGCGGGTGTGCCGCAGGCGCCGGTGATCAAGCCGCCGGCGCCCGATGACCCGCAGGCGCCCATGCCGGGCGCGCCATCGGAGACCGTGGTCCAGCCGACGCTCGTCATCGCGCCGGGCATCACGATCCCGTTCGGGCCGCCGACCACGATGCAGGTTGCCCCGCACCAGGATGCGCCCCCGCCTCCGGCCGGTGGTGACCCGAACCAGCCTGGCCCCCCGCCGCCGCCGTGACGGTCGACGAACCAGACGAGTCCGGCGTCCCGACGGTCTCGCCGGCCCGCTTGGCCCGGGACCTGCGCAGCGCCGACGATCGCGACCTGCCCAGCCGGACCGACGTCATGGGTGCGGCGCTGTCCGGGGTCGTCGGCGGACCGGTGGGCCGGCACGCCATGATCGGCCGGGCGCCGTTCCTCACGCCGTTCCGGGTGATGCTGATCATCGCGCTTGTCTTCCTCGGGCTGGGCTACACCACCAAGGCGCCGTGCCTGGTGACAACCGGCACCGGCACCGCCGATCAGCGGGTTGCCAACTGGCAGAACCAACGCGCTTATTACGAGTTCTGCTACTCGGACACCGTGCCGCTGTACACCGCGGAGCTGCTGAACCTGGGCAAGTTTCCGTACAAGTCCAGCTGGATCGAAACCGACAGCGCGCAGAAGCCGCGCGTCCAGTACGACGGCACCCGCGCGATCCGCTACATGGAGTATCCGGTGTTGACCGGCATGTACCAGTACGCGGCGATGTCGGTGGCCAAGACCTACACGGCGCTGTCCAAGCTGGTCCGGATGCCGGTGGTCGCCGAGGTGATCATGTTCTTCAACATCTCGGCGTTCGGGCTCGCGCTGGCCTGGATGGCCACCGTCTGGGCAACCATGCGAATGTCCGGCCGGCGGCCGTGGGACGCCGCCGTGGTGGCCGGGTCGCCGATCCTGATCTTCCAGGCGTTCACCAACTTCGACGCGCTCGCGACGGCATGTGCGGCCGGCGCCATGCTCGCCTGGTCGCGCCGGAAACCGGTGGTGGCCGGTGTGCTCATCGGGGTCGGGGTGGCCCTGAAGCTGTATCCGCTGCTGTTGCTGATCCCGCTGGCGATGCTCGCGGTGCGGACCGGCAAGTGGCGGCCGGTGGCCAAGACGGCGATCACCGCGCTGGTCACGTGGATCGCGGTGAACCTGCCGATCATGGTGATGTTCCCGCGCGGATGGTCGGAGTTCTTCCGGCTCAACACCCGCCGCGGCGACGACATGGACTCGCTCTACAACGTCGTGAAGTCCTTCACCGGCTGGGGCGGGTTCGACACCAATCTCGGTTTCTGGGAGCCGCCTACGGTCCTCAACACCGTCACCGCGTTGCTGTTCGTCTTGTGTTGTGCGGCAATTGCTTACGTCGCGTGGACGGCACCGCAGCGGCCGCGGCTGGCGCAGCTGGCGTTCCTGGTCGTCGCGGCGTTCCTGCTGACCAACAAGGTGTGGAGCCCGCAGTACTCGCTGTGGCTGGTGCCGCTGGCCGCGCTGGCGCTGCCGCATCGCCGAATCCTGTTGGCGTGGATGACCATCGATGCGCTGATCTGGATTCCCCGGATGCTGTACCTGTACGGCGATCCCAAGCTCGGGCTACCCGAGCAGTTCTTCACCACCACGGTGCTGCTGCGCGACATCGCGGTGATCGGACTGTGCGCGTTGGTGATTCGTGCCATCTACCGGCCGGAGGTCGATCTGGTCCGCTGGGGTGGTCGCGTGGACGATCCGTCCGGCGGCGTGTTCGACGAGGCCGACGACGATCCGCCGCGCTGGTTGCCCGCCCGGTTGCGGCCCCGCCCGATCGCCGTCGCCGAACCCGATCCCGACCCGGAACCGGAGCTTGCGCCCACGGCATAAATGGGCTGCGTTCCGTCTCGCGGGGTGGCAGGGTCGAGGGCGTGACCGACCTGACGTTCTCCGATTCCGTTGTCATCGATTCCGATCCCGAGAGCCTCTACGCCCTGGTGTCCGATGTGACCAAGATGGGGCAGTGGAGCCCGCAGTGCAAAGAGTGCTGGTGGGAGGACGAGGATGGCGGCCCGGTGGCCGGCGCCTGGTTCAAGGGCCGCAACGAAACCGCTGACCGAACCTGGGAGACCCGCAGCCAGGTGGTCGTCGCCGAGCCCGGCCGCGAGTTCTTCTGGGAGGTCAACGGCGGTTGGGTGCGCTGGGGCTTCACGCTGGATCCCGCCGCCGGTGGCACGCGCCTGACGCAGTCGTGGGAGTTCCTGCCGGCCGGCATCGCGGGCTTCCACGAGCGCTGGGGCGACGATGCCGAAGCCCAGATCGCACTCCGCTCGAAGTACGCGAAGGAAGGCATTCCGCTGACGCTGGCGGCGATCAAGAAGACGGCCGAGGCCTAGGTTTCGCGGCCGCCGGGGCTTGCCGTTGCCGCGAGCGTGCACACAGACCACGCAAGTCGCTGGTGCGGCGCGCTGGCTGCACGCTCGCGGCGTCCGCGCGCTCTCCCTCGGACTCAGCCCTGATATGGCGGTAGATACTGCGGAAAGTACTGCGGTGCAACCGGATTGCGCTCCGCCCGTATCCACGCGGTGGTTGACGGCAGCAACGCCAGGACCATCGTGGTGATCGGAAATGCCAGGCCGACAACGACGCTGACGACACCTTCGGGCGAGTACCAGTCATCCGCTGTCACCGCGGTAGTGAACACGGCGGTCATCAGGTTGCTCACGATTGCCACCGCACATCCACTCACCACGAGCCAGCGACCGAGCATCTTGCGGCGAAAGAGCAGCACTGCGCCGGCGATGAGCAACACGCTCAGCACCGTGCCGAGTACGAGCCCGATGATCACCATGGCGACCATTCCGATGGCGAGGATGCCGAAGATGCTGTCGAGGAACTCGAGATCAGAGCGGTCGAAATTACTGCCGATCGACGCGATGACGATCAGGAAGAACAGCGAGACGGCGGTGATGCCGAGGCTGAGCAATCCGCCCAGTGCCGCCAGCACGCCGGCGGTGATCGCGGTGCCACCGCTCGGTTGGGCTGGCACCGCCGGCAGGGCGGGGTAGGCGTCCGGCTGCGGGTACTGCGGGTACGTCATGTTTTCCCTCTGGCGCCGGGTTGGTCCACTCAGCCCTGGTACGGCGGGTACTGCGGAAAGTATTGCGGCGCAACGGGAGTGTGCTTGGCCTGAATCCAGGCCACCGTCGAGGGTCGCAGTGCCAACACCATCGTCAGGATCGGAAAGAGCAGGCCCAGGAAGCCAAGTCGGGGACCGCCTTCGTATTCCGAGATGGCGTTGTGCAACCCGTAGCTGATCACTGTCCCGCCGATGACCAGTGCGCATCCGGCGGTGATGAGCCAGCGGCTGGGCATCTTCCGCATGAACAACATCGTCGCGCCCACGATGAGCAACAAGGCGGCGACCAAGCCCGACGCGACGAAGACGATTGCGAGTGCGTACGTTCCGCCAGGGAAGGAAGCGGCGGACTCACTTCTGATCCGGGCGATCGAGGAGAAACCGGCCAGAGCCATGCCGCCATTCGCCAGCGCACCCAGGATCGACAGGACTGCCGCACCGATCGCTGTGCCGCCACTTGGCGGAGCCGGTGGCATGGGCGGGTACCCGCCCGGATAACCAACTGGCTGCGGGTATCCCTGCTGGTAGACGGGCTGGGGTGGATAACCCTGTGGATATCCCGGCTGCGGCGGGTGGCCGGGTTGGCCCGGAAATCCTTGGCCGTACGGCCCCTGCGGATACGTCATGCGTCCCCCTCGCTCAGCCCTGAGGCGGCGGATAGTACGGATATGGCTGCGGCGCAATGGGATTCCGCTTGGCCCGTATCCATCGGCCCGTCGAGGGCAGGAAAGTGGATACGACGGTCGCCACTGAGAAGATCATGATCGGGAGGGTGATCACCGCCCCGACGGTGCTATCCCCGTCCGCATTTGCGCCCAGGAAGGCTCCCAGTCCGAACGCGAAGATCGGCACGCATCCGACGCCGATGAGCCAGCGACCGGCCGGCTTGCGCGACAGCAGCATGAAGCCCCCAGCCAGGACGAGCAGACCGCCGACGACCGAGATCCCAAGGAACAGGTGGCCGACGTGTGCCGGAGAGCGGGTGGCGAACGGGCCCGGTTCCTTCGTGAGGGACTCCACCAAAGCCATGGCACCGAGGCCCCCATGCAGCAGTCCGCCCATGATCGCCAGCACGCCCGCGATGACCCCACCGACCCCGCCAGTCGACGCGGGCGGCAGGGGAGCGGGCGGAAAACTGCCCGGATACGCCCCCGGATACCCGGCGGCCTGCGGGTATCCCTGCTGGTAGACGGGCTGGGCCGGATAGCCCTGTGGATAACCCGGCTGCGGCGGGTGGCCGGGTTGCCCCGGATACCCCTGGCCATACGGCCCCTGCGGATACGTCATGCGTCCCCCTCGCCGACAATGATCGTCCACCCAGCCTAGCGAGCTTGACGCCTCCGTCAGGACAGCTCTTCCGAGCGCCGATTTCGCAGCTCAGGGGCTCTTCGGGTAACCTAACCCGGTTGCCGACGCAGGCGACCCTCCTGCCACGGAACACGCCGTGGCCGATACGACCATAGGAGGTGATGGGTTCCACATGCGTCCATACGAAATCATGGTCATTCTCGACCCCACACTTGACGAGCGCACCGTAGCTCCGTCGCTGGAGACGTTCCTGAACGTCGTCCGCAAAGACGGCGGCAGCGTCGAAAAGGTGGACATCTGGGGCCGTCGCCGGCTGGCTTACGAGATCGCCAAGCACGGTGAAGGCATCTACGCGGTTGTCGACCTGAAGGCCGAACCGGCCACGGTCAACGAGCTCGACCGTCAGCTGAACCTGAACGAGTCGGTGTTGCGTACCAAGGTCCTGCGGACCGACAAGCACTAGAAGCACCGAAGCTCTGCGGATTTGTCGCGGGCCTTGCGTAGGCTCGCGCCTAATTCACCCAATCCGTCCCAGGAGGATCTCGTGGCTGGTGACACCACCATCACCGTTATCGGAAACCTGACCGCTGACCCGGAGCTGCGTTTCACGCCGTCCGGAGCTGCTGTTGCGAACTTCACCGTGGCCTCGACGCCGCGGATGTTCGACCGGCAGAGCAACGAGTGGAAGGACGGGGAGGCGCTGTTCCTCCGCTGCAACATCTGGCGCGAGGCGGCCGAGAACGTCGCCGAGAGCCTGACCCGGGGGTCGCGTGTCATCGTGACCGGCCGGCTGAAGCAGCGCTCGTTCGAGACCCGCGAGGGTGAGAAGCGCACCGTGATGGAGGTCGAGGTCGACGAGATCGGCCCGTCCCTGCGGTACGCGACGGCGAAGGTGAACAAGGCCAACCGCAGTGGCGGTGGCGGTGGCGGCTTCGGCGGCGGCGGGGGTTCCCGTCAGTCCGCTGGTGGCGGCGCTCCGGCCGACGACCCGTGGGGCAGCGCCCCGGCTTCGGGTTCGTTCGGCGGCGCCGACGACGAGCCGCCCTTCTGATCCACGTAATTGGCTGGGCAACCAGCTAGACCCAGAAAGAGAAAGACATGGCCAAGGCCACCAAGCGGCGTCCGGCGCCGGAAAAGCCGGTCAAGACCCGCAAGTGCGTGTTCTGCTCCAAGAAGGCGCAGACCATCGATTACAAGGACACCGGACTGCTCCGGACCTACATCAGCGAGCGCGGCAAGATCCGTGCGCGTCGCGTCACCGGTAACTGCGTGCAGCACCAGCGCGACATCGCCATTGCCGTGAAGAACGCCCGCGAGGTTGCGTTGCTCCCGTTCAGCTCGTCGACTCGATAGGGAGGACTGAGAAAAATGAAGCTCATTCTGACCACTGAGGTCGACCACCTGGGTTCGGCCGGCGACACCGTTGAGGTTCGCGACGGCTACGGCCGTAACTACCTGCTGCCCCGCGGCCTGGCCATCGTGGCCACCCGCGGTGCCGAGCGTCAGGCCAACGAGATCCGTCGCGCGCGTGACGCCAAGACGGTTCGCGACCTGGACCACGCCAACGAGCTGAAGCAGGCGATCGAGGCCCTCGGCCCCGTGTCGCTGGCCGTCAAGGCCGGTGCCGACAGCGGCAAGCTGTTCGGTTCGGTGACCGCGGGCGACGTCGTCGCCGCGATCAAGAAGGCCGGTGGCCCGAACCTCGACAAGCGCACCGTAGAGCTGCCCAAGGCGCACATCAAGTCGGTCGGCACCCACAAGATCGCGGTGCGTCTGCACCCGTCGGTCAACGTGCCGGTGTCGCTGGCTGTCGTCGCCGGATAGGCACCCGGTAGCTCAAACAGCAGAACGCCCGGGTGGAGTCAATCTTTGGCTTCGCCCGGGCGTTTTCTGTTGACAGTGGGCGAATTTTTTACGCCAATCTGCAAACAGTGATCTACGCCGGCTGTTAACCTACGCGGCCCTTTTCTGCCACGCGTACGCAACACAACACGCCCGAGATGGCTACCCGGCACGACACGCCGCACCAATTCTCATACACAGGCTCACAGGCGATATATAGGCTGTTGACCTGCAGGGTTGGGAATTTACCCGCTGGTATTCCACAAGTTCTCCCCAACCCGTCAACATCGTTGTCCACGTCTTTCCACATTTCATCCCCAGGGTTATCAACAGGGGTGGTTTCGGGAGGCTCCAGCAACGTCTAGCGTGATGCGTCGCGCGACAGGTGAGTGGCTTGCGGGTCCGACTTGTCGGGGCGGTGAAGTACGGTCACAGGTAGCTCGTTCGAACGTTTGTTTGACATCGATTTTCGGGGAGGAGGAGCGCTTCGTGGCTGTCGCTGACGACCTGGGTCGTTCCGACATGGAGGAGCCGCCCAGCGAGGATTTCGGCCGTCAACCGCCGCAGGACATGGCTGCCGAGCAGTCGGTCCTCGGTGGCATGTTGCTGTCCAAGGACGCGGTCGCCGACGTCCTGGAGCGCCTGCGTCCCGGCGACTTCTACCGCCCCGCGCACCAGAACATCTACGACGCCATCCTCGATCTGTACGGCCGGGGTGAGCCCGCTGACGCCGTCACGGTCGCCGCCGAACTCGACCGTCGCGGACTGCTCAAGCGCATCGGCGGCGCGCCGTATCTGCACACCCTGATCTCCACGGTGCCCACCGCGGCCAACGCCGGCTTCTACGCCGGCATCGTGGCGGAGAAGGCCACGCTGCGCCGCCTCGTCGAGGCCGGCACGCGCGTCGTGCAGTACGGCTACGCGGGCACTGAGGGTGCCGATGTGGCCGACCTCGTGGACCGCGCGCAGGCCGAGATCTACGACGTCACCCAGACCCGCAGCAGTGAGGACTTCACCGTCCTGGAGGAGCTGCTGCAGCCCACCATGGACGAGATCGACGCCATCGCGTCCCAGGGCGGTATCTCGCGCGGTATCCCGACCGGTTTCACCGAGCTCGACGAGATCACCAACGGTCTCCACCCGGGCCAGATGATCATCGTGGCCGCGCGCCCCGGTGTCGGTAAGGCGCTGGCGCTCGACACCCCGCTGCCCACGCCCGGTGGCTGGACCACCATGGGTGATGTCTCGGTGGGCGACGAGCTGATCGACGCCAACGGTCAACCCACCCGCGTGGTCGCCGCGACTCCCGTCATGGAGGAGCGCCCGTGCTACGAGATCGACCTGTCCGACGGCACCACCATCGTGGCCGACGCGTCGCACCAGTGGCCGACCGGCCGCGGCATCGTCACCACCGCGACCCTGCGGCCCGGCGCTGACCGCCTCGAGCCGGCACTGACCGCCGGCGGGCTGGCGGTGCTCACGCGGCCCGTGACGATCACCGATGTGCGCCGGGTGGAATCGGTGCCGGTGCGCTGTGTCGAGGTCGACAACCCGGCCCACCTGTACCTGGCCGGGCGGTCGATGGTGCCGACGCACAATTCGACGATCGGGCTGGACTTCATGCGGTCCTGCTCGATCAAGCACCAGCAGGCCAGCGTCATCTTCTCGCTGGAAATGAGCAAGACCGAGATCGTCATGCGACTGCTCTCGGCCGAAGCCAAGATCAAGCTCGGTGACATGCGCTCGGGTCGCATGAGTGACGACGACTGGACCAAGCTGGCCCGCCGCATGAGCGAGATCTCCGAGGCGCCGCTCTACATCGACGACTCGCCGAACCTGACCATGATGGAGATCCGGGCCAAGGCCCGCCGTCTGCACCAGAAAGCCAACCTGCGGCTCATCGTCGTGGACTACATGCAGCTGATGACCTCGGGTAAGAAGTTCGAGTCCCGGCAGCAGGAAGTCTCGGAGTTCTCGCGGTCGCTGAAGCTGATGGCCAAGGAACTCGAGGTTCCCGTGGTCGCCATCAGCCAGCTGAACCGTGGTCCCGAACAGCGCACCGACAAGCGCCCGCAGGTGTCGGACCTTCGTGAGTCGGGATCGCTGGAGCAGGACGCCGACATGGTCATGCTGCTGCACCGCCCGGACTCCATCGACCGCGACGACCCGCGCGGTGGTGAAGCCGACATCATCCTGGGCAAGCACCGTAACGGCCCGACCGCGAATATCACTGTGGCACACCAGCTTCACTTCTCGCGGTTCACGAATATGGCGAGGTAGTTCTCGGCAGCTTGTAGGTTCTCAAATTTGACTGCACTTTCTCACGACTGACTGCACCACGGCTGCACTTGTGCAGAAAGACTGAGACACGCCGTCTTGAATCCGACTAGCGGCATTTCGGAGATGCGATGGTGGCGGCATGCCGGAAGCGGGGGCACCGCCACTCCCGAATATCTCTGTGCGATCAAGGGACTCCTTGACGGAGGCCTGCGTGGAATGGGATCGCGCTCCTCTTGAATTGATCAGCAATGCCGCGCCTTGGCGGACGTTCCGCTGGCGCCGCGGTCAGAAGCACTACTCGGGTACTTACTGGTCGGCGACCGAGCGGGCGCATGTCATCTACGAATCTCGCCTGGAACTCGCGCGGCTGCTGTTCGCGGACTTTGATCCAGCGGTTACTCGAATCATTGCGCAGCCGTTCCTCATTCGCGCCTTCATCGACAGGCGTATGCGCAAGCACGTGCTGGACTACCTACTGTTGACTGAAAATGGACCGGTAGTCGTTGATGTGAAGCCGCGCTCTCAGCTCGATGAGCCAAAAGTGAAGCTCACTCTCGACTGGACGAGGACGCTCGTCGAACGGCGTGGGTGGCGATATGAGGTGTGGAGCGAACCTCCGGCGACCGAGCTCGAGACCGTCCGCTTTCTGGCGGGATTCCGCAATGCTGAGCGCTTCGACCCAGAACTCATCAACGCGCTGAAGGCCCGCGACGACCTTAAAGGCCGAACGTTGGCTCACGCGTTCTGCGATTACCGCAACTGGACAGAGCCCATTGTGCGTTCTGCCGTTCTCCATCTGTTGTGGTGCAACCACTTTGCAGTGAGTGTCGACCAACCGCTCAGCCCCCGAACTGTCCTTAGGTAAGGAGTCCGCCATGAGCGATGGCCTCGTTCGTGTCAGTGTTGGCACCCGATTCATTCACGATGGCGAACTCATGCAGGTCGTGGAGATGCAGGCCGCCGCGACCGGAACGGTGGTGGTTCTTGGAGCTGCCACAGGCGGGAGCACAGCCGTAATCCGGGTGGCATTGCGTGAGCTACTTGACGGTGGTCGTGCACGACTGCTGCCTGACGACAGCGGCCCGCAGGCTGACGATGATGTGGACCTCGCCGGCGTCGTCTTCGCAGCGATGTCGGACTTCGAACGAAATGAGCTCAACGAGCGCGCGGCCCATGTGCGAGAAGTGTTGACGGGATATCGATCTGGATCCGCCGAACTTCCCGCGAAAGATGAACCACGGGATCAGTACGACCCCGGCATGTCGCTCACCAGCCGCTACACCGCCAAGGCGGCTGAACTCGACGTTAGCCTGAGGACGATCAAGCAGTGGGTGGCCGACTTCCGCCGATACGGCGTGGCCGGGCTGGCACGAAAGCAGTCCAACCGCCAAAAGCCCCTTGGCAACGTCGACGACGTCTGGGGTGAAACAGCTCTTGAAGTAATGGTCGAGCACACGGACCAATCGAGGCCATCCCAGAGCATGGTGATCAGCCGAACCAACGCGAGGGTCATCGCGCGCTTTGGCGAAGGAGCCGTCAAGATCCCTTCGCGGGCGACTGCGTACCGAATCCTCGCGGAGCTGGAGAACCGGCACCCCACGTTTCGGCACAGCACGAAACGTAACCGCGACATTGCGGACAGACCTTCTGAGGCACACGGCAAGCTGCGACCCACGAGGCCCGGCGAGTACCTCCTGATGGACACCACCAGGTTGGACGTCTTCGCATTGGACCCGCTCACCTTGCGATGGGTTCAGGCTGAACTCACGGTGGGGATGGATTGGTACACCCGTTGCATCACTGGGATTCGGGTCACCCCGGTGTCGACCAAGTCCGTAGACGCGGCAGCAGTTCTGTATCAGGCGTACAGGCCACGACCCGCAGGGACCGATTGGCCGGCTCAAGCGGTGTGGCCGGAGCACGGTATCCCACGAACCGTGCTGTTGGACGCTGAGGCGATCGAGGGCTCGATCCGCGGTGCGGCGGGTCCGGCGATAGTGCCCGAGACCATCGTCGTCGACCACGGCAAGATCTATGTCTCCGAGCATCTGACCAGCGTTTGCCAGCGCATGGGCATTTCAATCCAGCCCGCACGGATGCGAACGGGACGCGACAAGGGACCCGTCGAACGATTCTTTCGCACGCTCCGCGAATCGCTACTCCAGGTCCTACCGGGCTACAAGGGCCCTGATGTCCACTCCCGCGGAGTCGATCCAGAATCGGAAGCGTTCTTCTACCTCGACGAACTCGAAGCCATCATCCGAGAGTGGGATAGCGTCCCGGGGAGTGGTGGACTTCGGATCTGGCGTGGTTCACGCGTTGTGATCAACGAGTCATGGTGAACGCTAGGCGATTTGGTGTTGTTTGGCAAGTGCTGCCGCGGCGTGTTTGGCGGCGATCACGGCGCGTAGTTCGTCCATGGAGACATCGGAGAGGTAGCGGCGGGTGACCTGCCACTCGTCGTGGGATTCGATGACCACCGCGGTGGCCAGGCGAAGGAACGCCGCCGGATTGGGGAAGATCTCCACGACATCGGCCCGACGCTTGATCTCTTTATTCAGACGCTCTATCGGATTATTCGACCAGATCTTCTGCCAATGCGCCTTCGGGAACGCAGTGAACGCCAACACGTCGGTCTTGGCCTCGCCCATCATCGCGGCCACCTTCGGGAACGACGCGGCCAGGGTGTCGGCGACCCGGTCCCACTGCGCGGCGACCTCGTCGGGTTCGGTGTGAGCGAAGATGGTCTTGACCGCCGCGGTAACCGCCGGGGCGTGTTTGGCCGATACCGCGGTATGCAGGTTCCGCATGAAATGCACCCGGCACCGCTGCCACGATGAGTTCGTGAACTGCTGTGCCACAGCGACTTTCAACCCAGCGTGCGCATCGGAGATGACCAGGTGCACCCCCCGATAGGCCGCGCGCCTTAAGCGAGGCGAGGAACTCGCGCCAGAACTCGAACGACTCGCTGTCACCGACCGCGGTGCCCAGCACCTCACGGGTGCCGTCGATCGACACGCCGGTCGCGACCACCAGGGCCTGGGAGACCACGTGCGCCCCCCACGCGGACCTTGCAGAAGGTGGCATCGCAGAACACGTAGGGGAAGCTGGTGTGGGTCAGCGAGCGTTCCCGAAACGCTGTGATCTCGCGGTCCAGGCCGGCGCAGATCCGCGACACCTCCGACTTGGACACCCCGGTCTGCACGCCCATCGCCGTCACCAGGTCATCGACGCTGCGGGTGGACACCCCGTGCACGTAGGCCTCCATGATGACCGCGTGCAGCGCCTTGTCGATACGCCGGCGGGGTTCCAGCAGCGACGGGAAGAACGATCCCGCCCGTAGCTTGGGGATCTGCACCTCGATGTCCCCGGCGGTCGTGGAGACGGTCTTGGGGCGGTGCCCGTTGCGGTGCACCGTGCGGCCGTCGCTGCGTTCGTAACGGCCCGCGCCGATCGCCGCGGTGGCCTCGGCCTCGATGAGCTGCTGCAACCCGGAACGGATCAACTCGGCGAACACCGCACCCGAGTCAGCGGACTTCAGTGCATCGAGCTGAGCGAGCAGGGCAGAATGGTCAAGGGTCATCGCGCGGTTTCCTTCGGTGAGTCACTTTGGTACGTAACTCACTGACCACTACGCGATGGCCCACCCCAACACCGGCACCGACACGGCCTGAACATCTCCGCCCACCTCAGCCCCGTCCCCGAATTCCCACCACCCCAGGGGACTTAGCCGAGAGTGGGTTGCGGCGTTCTACCACCACGATCCGCACGAGAGCCTGCGTGATCCTTACGCGTCAGGACTGCTCATGTCTCCAGCAGAGATGTTCGAGCATGGCATGGCTCGGGCCGGGTATATCGAGGCACCCCGCGACCCTGATTTGGCATACGAGTTCCTGAACATGCAGTGGCGGACCATCCAGCATTATGGTGTCGATCTCGGTCGCCGATATAACGGTTCTGCGCTCAATCCCTACCGCAATGTCACCAGTCCATACACTGGGAAAGCCAAGGGGCGCTGGCCTATCCACTACAGCCCCGACGACATCACCCGCGCCTACTTCCGAGATCCCGAGACGCGACAATGGCACACGTTGACGTGGGAGCACGCGCCGTCCATGGACATGCCTCTTAGCGAAGATGCGATGACGTTTGCCCGGAAACTGGCTGCCGCCAAGTACACCTATCCTGATGACCGGCTGGCCATAGCCGACCTCTTCGAACGTTGGAACCTTGGACTGGGTGACACCCTCGCCGAGCGTCGTATGGCCCTGCGTCTGTCCCGTGATGCCGTCCTGCTTGACGAACTTCCCTCGAACAATGACGTTGTCGCCTTGCCGTCGGTGGCACGGGTCCTTGCCGCCGCCGAACAACCTGACGAATCCCCGAGCGAGAGAGTTGAAGAGCCCGACCCCGAGACCGGTGATGATGATCTGGACGAGGATGTAGACGAACTCCATGCCGAAGACTTCGAACAGGATCTGGATGACTTCTACGCAGACGCTCTAGAGGACGCGTGATGGTGAAACAGACGCAGCCTCCTAGGGAAACTGAAGCCCGCCTGGACAATCTCACACTCTCCCGAAAAGAGGGCTGGCTTCGCTTCGTCAATACACCAGCCCGAATCACGCCGGAACCGTTGACCCGCAGAGAACTTGAGCAACTTGGTGACGAGGCCTTCGACGACTACAACCGACAACGGCGCAAATGGCACGCCAACCTGGGGCCAATCAACACCCCGCAAATGGCCGCCCTGCATGAGGACCTCTGGGACATCGTCGACAGCAACGTTCAAGACGGAGACAAGGCCAAGGGCGCCGTGGCCATCGACGCATTTCCGGGTCTGGGCAAGACCACCACGGTGTTGGACTTCGCGAAGAAATTTCACAAACGCGAGATCAAGGAACAAGGCAGCGAGACCGCAGATGGCAACGAACGTTGGCCCGTGAGCAGAGTGGGGCTGACGGGGAACACGGGGATGGTGGAGTTCAACCGCGCCATGCTGTCATTCTTCGCCCACCCGGGGATGTCCAAGGGCAACGCCGCTCACTTTGCGCACCGAGCACTCGACTGTGTGCTGGCGTGCGAGACGAAGTTACTCATTGTGGACGACCTTCACTTTCTGCGCTGGCGGAATACCGCCGGAGTCGAGATCAGCAACCACTTCAAATACATCGCCAATGAGTTTCCCGTCACCTTGGTCTTCGTCGGAGTCGGTCTAGCCGCGCGAGGACTCTTCTCCGAGGGGCACTCGTACGAGGATGCCGTGATAGCTCAAACTGGCAGACGTACAACAAAACTCGATGTTCAGCCGTTTGTGACTACGACCGACAAAGGCCGTCGCGAGTGGCGTCAATTGCTTCTCGCGCTAGAGAAGCGGATTGTGCTGGCTGACAAACGACCCGGAATGCTGGCAGATGACCTGTCGGATTACCTCTTCGCCCGCAGCACGGGGCACATCGGCTCGCTGATGACGCTGATCAACCGCGGCTGTCAGCGGGCCGTGCGCACCGGAGCCGAGTACCTGTCGCGCGAGCTGATGGATTTGGTCAAGAATGACGCTGCCTCGGAGAAGGCCCGTCAGGAACTGGAGGTGGCCTTCGAATCACGTCGCCTGACCACCAGGATCGGCAAGGCCGGATGAGTTCGGTGCGAACGCTGCCAATCCGTGTCGCGCCAATTGCGGGCGAGGCACTGGATTCATGGCTTGAAGCGATCGCCCACCGCACCAACACGATGCACGCCGACCTGTTGTCCGCAGTGGGGCTGATTGCTCGTAGAGGAATGGGCATCAGCACATGGATGGTCGAGCCGGCCGCCAACGAAATTCACTCGCTCAGCGTCGCTACCTCCCTGCGTGCCGATCTCGTCGAATCAATGGTTTTGCAGCACTACTCGGAGAGGGCGTTGCGAATCAGCCCCGACGGAAGGACCCTGAGTCGAACCTTCCCGTGGGGGCGAGGTAGGGGATCACGCTTCTGCCCGAAGTGCCTCGAAGAGACGGGCGGACGATGGCAACTCAGCTGGCGCCTGGGCTGGGCTTTCGCCTGCACCATGCACAACTGCCTGCTGGCGGACGCGTGTCCGGAATGCGGGGTGGTCCAGCGGCTCCGAACCCACATAGGCGACGTTGTGCCCCGCCCCGGTCGTTGTGCACACCCCGCCCGCGATGCGGTCGGCCGGGCTCCCGAGCGATGCGGAGCCGATCTGACAACAGTGTCGACGGCGTTATTCGACACAGAGCACCCGGTCGTTCGCGCCCAAGAGATCATCAACGCTGTGATCGAGAGCGAGACAGCGGCGTTCGGGGTCTATCGGCTCCATCCGCAGCCGCGTATCAACGTTCTGTCGGACATTCGCGCTGTCGCCGGCCGGATACTTGCCTACGCCACCACTGAGGATCTGAAAGCCACAATCACACCGGACCTACTGGTCGCACACCAATCGGTGGATGAGCGTCCGTCTCGACGCTACGCTCCCGCTCAAACTGATGCCAAGCCCGGACTGGCGGCCCCGGCCCGCGCCGCGACGGCTGCGGTAGGGGCAGTAGGCGCGATGGACGTGCTGAACCGCAACGATGTCTCTGCGGCCGGCGACTCACTGCGGTGGCTGATCAGCTCGTCGCGGGACCGGGGATTCGCGATTTCCGCAACAAACATCACATGGGGAAAGAACACCACCCCGGTGTTGAGCGCCGTCCAGCTGGCAGCAATCGGGCCACTCCTGAAGCCAAGCGATCAGCTACGCCATCGCGTCGGCACGGCACTACCCAACCGGCCGACGGCGGACAAGCGCCGCGCAGAGGTGCCGGCCCAGGGCCTGCCTACCATGCTCTGGCCCGCGTGGTCGCTTCGGATGGCCATCCCTGACAGCCATCAACGTCATCTGCGACCGGCGCTCTCCAGTGCTCTGCTGCTGGTCAACAGCAGGCTCAATCTCGACGAAGCCGCAACGATGATCGACAGTCCCTTCGACGGCCACGCGGTATCCCGCGTGCTCCAACTCCTGGAGAAGCAGGCTCAGTGGGACGGACTTCGCCTTGCGTTGATCCGCATGGCCGACTACCTCGTCGATTGCCGCATCCCCATCGACTACCGCCGGCGGCGCCAGCTCGACTACTCCATGCTGCTGCCCGACAAAATGTGGACGCAGATCTGTCGCGACACCGGCACTCCGGGGGTCCGCTCGATCCGAGCCAGGATCGCACGATGCCTGTTGTTCGAGCGCCTCAGCGGACTTCCTGCCAGTGCTTCGTCAGTGTTCCCCAGTAGCAATGCATTTCGCACTCAAGTCGCCGATTTCCCCCGCTACCTGACGACTGAGCTCGACCAAGCCCTTGACAAACACGCACAGGAGTTTCTCGCCGACCAAGGCGTCTCAGGCGAACCATCCGTGTGGGAACCCCCTGCAGCAGTACTGGACGGGCTGGACTTACCCGGAGACGATCCCGGCAAGGTGAAGATTGAACACCTCCACCGCGCCGTCACGGCCAACGGAATCAAGTTAGGCGCCGCCGCGAAGTTGCTGAATACCAGCCTTGACACGGTGCGCTACCTGCTGGAGACACACCCGATACCTCCGCTGGTGCGATCAGGGACGACTCCGTACAACCGGGCATACGCCACGGCGAAGGCAGCTCTTCCACGAGAACGGCTGCTCGAACTTTACGATCGCCAACACATGTCCTTAAGCGATATCGCCGAATTCGTTGGAGTCAGCCGCCAGGTCATCGGCAGGATCGCCCGCGACTACGACCTGGCACTCCGGGAACCCGGGCTGAAAGTGCGCACGACTATCGAACGCGACTGGCTGCACGACCAATACGTCATCAAGCGCCGGACTCTTCCCGATCTCGCGAAGGAGACCGGCATGAGCACCGCCAATATGGCCCGGTGGGCGAAGACTCACGGAATCCCGCTACGTGCTCGCGGCGGTCCCAGCCATAGTTCCGCCTTGAGCGCCGCAGATGACGCCGCCAACGCGCCGGAACTGCTGAGGCCGGCGTTGGCCGGTGTAGGTGGGGGAGAGCGCCTCGAACGATTTGTTGCGGCCTCGCGCTTCAGCACCCTCACCGCGGCTGCAGAGAAGCTGGGCATCCACCAGTTCACATTGGTCAACCAGATCAATCGCATAGAGCGTGAACTCGCCATGAAGCTGTTCATACGCGCCGAGCGCGGCCGACCCATGCAACTCACTGACGACGGCGAGCGCGTCGTGGATGCCGTTCGAGCATACAAATCGCGAAGCCGGAAGTAGGGTTCGCGGTTTCGCGCCAACAGCAACACGTAGAGAAGCCGGAATGTGCCGTTGGCAACACGGAATGCCCTACTAGTAGGGCAGACTAAGAAGCCAACGCATAGCAGCTTGAATGCGTGCCCACTCGTCCAAGCCAAGACGACCCCAAGAGGGTCGCCGCTTGGCACAGGCGGCGACGCCAGGTGGGGATGCGTATCCAGAAACTCAGAATTGAGCGCGGACTGACACAAGAACAACTCGCGCTGCTATCGGGAGTCTCGAGAAACGTCCTAATGGACATCGAGCACGGCCGGCGCGGAATTCTCCACGAACGACTTTTCGATATTGCCCTGGCGGTCGGCGTCAGTGCGTCAGACCTCTTGGAGGGGATCCGCTAAGTCCCGGCGGATCGTTGGGCGAGTTTGCAGGAGCGAAAATAGCCGACGCGGATGTCCCAAATGCACCACTAGTGCAACCTTGGCGATACACTACTGCGGTCCGCCAAGACAGCGCTCCCCGGGGCGTACCCGTTGGTAGTGCCAGCTACCAACGGGTTTTGTCTTCGGGCTCCTTGGGTCACGAGCCGGCCGGTCCGGAGTCAACCGTACGGGTCCCTTACCGCCACGGGTGAGGACCGCGCGGAGGCGGAGATTTCGTCGCCAAGGGAATCTATTAACTCACTCCAATCGAGGCGATTCCAGGCGTGCTCCGCATCGCGGGCACCACTTCGCCGTACACCCGATGACTGCGCTGAGCGCATCGAGCCTGTCCAAATAGTGGGTGCATTCGGCGCGGGCCAGGTGGTCTCGGATGGTGGTGACGATGAACTGGGCGCGTTCGACGGGTGTGGCTCCGTAGCCATCGGTGTAGGAGGTGCCGGAAGCGATGATGTCGCCACGTTCCAGTTCCAGATGTCGGTAACGGGTGGTTCCGTCGGCATTCTGGCCGCCGACGACTCGCATGGATTGTCCCAAGGGGCGCACGTCGATTTCGAGGTCCCAGTCCCCGCCGCGTTCGCGAAAGTAGAAGCTGTGTCCGTCGACGGTACCGCGCCACTGTTCGGGTGCCCAGCCGCCGTAGCTATTGACGACGACATCCTGCTGATGGGCCAGCCAGGCTTGCAACTCCTGGTCGGCGGCGTTGTCGGCGGCGCGGACCGCGAGGCCTTCCGGTGACTGCCAATATTCGTCGATACTGTTGAGCAGTTCGCGGACTGAGTCGCGCCGTTGGTCGCGTGTGCGGGTGCAATTGCAGGCGAAGCCGAAGTCGTGGAGATCGCTGCTGGGCAGTTGTGGGTGGCAGGAGCAGGGGCAGAGCTGACCGGTCTCGATGTCAGGCCACTCGGTCAACGCCACCAACACCGCGTCTGCCACGCCGACGGGATCCGCGACGCCCCGCTGGTCCAGCACCGTCGCCAGATAGGCGAGGTAGCGTGCACGCGCCTGAGCGCGGGCATGCTCGCTGCGTTCGCGGTTCTCGGCAGCGGTCAACGGGCGCTCGTCGTCGGTCACGGGACTTAAGAATGACACCGCCGACGCCATCGCGTCGCATGGTTTTCGTGCCATCACCTCGCGGTCCGAACCGTTGTGGCTCAACGAGTGGCGGCACGACGGCGAAAAGTCCATGCCAGTTTCGCGGCGGGGTGAGAATCTGTACAACTTTGCTCCATCCCGCCGACCCCCTCGAAGCGATGACTCTCACCGAAAACGCAGCGCCAACGCCGCTCGACGTGGCAATGGAAAGCGGTGCCCGGCGCCTGGCGATCACCGATGCCGGCGCCTACCTCAACGAGCTACCCGAGCAAAGCAGCGTCAGCGACCTGCGCGAGATCGTGCACCGCGCGGTCCTGGCCGCCGATGACACCGGCCTCCTGGCCACCTCCCGACTGCTCGCCGAGGTGGGCAGCGACCGCTACCGCGTCACCTCGGCCGAGGGGATGTACCTGTGACGACAAACGGAGACGGTGACGGCATCCCGGAGCTGACTGAGGCGGAGAAGATCCTCTTGCGGGCCGCCGAATCCGACATCGCCACCATGAGCGAGGGGCTCAACAACGGCACCGCCACACCCGAGGACGCCAACGCCGCCTTCGCCCGACTGAAGGCACTGGACATCGATCCCCACAAGCATCGCAACGCCCTGCGCCTCCCACCCGACGCCGGAGAGCACGCGGCCGAGATCGAGGCCATCCTGCGACGCATCCCGGACGGGTGGGGACGCTGGGTGAGCGTCGACGCCGGCTGGTACCCCCTCGTGATCGCCACCGACAGACACCTCACCCGCCTCGACCCCCGCTACCGCGTGCACCAGATCAAGGAGAAGTTCGGCACTCTGCGCTACTACTGTCAGGCCAGCGGTGACAATCCAGATCCTGAGCTTCTTGACGCCATGGACGCCATCACCGACGCCGCCGAACGCGCCTCCGCCACCATCTGCGAACGGTGCGGACAACCCGGCATCCTGCACCGCAGCCGCCGCGTCTGGGTCAAAACCCTCTGTGCTACCTGCGCCGACCATCTCGGATACACACCACACGCCCGGCAGTGACGACGCCGCACCCGGCCAGGCAGCGTCCACAGGCGCGAACGGAATCGGACGGCCGGTGTTTGTCCGCTGCTCCAGCTTCATCAATCCCATGAGGGCGAAAACGTAGTGGTCACGCTCCGCCGCCGGCGGTACCGTCGGCTCACCTAGTTGGTTCGCGGAGGTGCGGCGATGGCTCGACAGACAACGAAGAAGGTGGTTGTGTCCGAAGCGGCCGTCAAGAAGGCCGCCGTCCGCGCCACGAAAGCCTCGGCCAAGCTGGAGGGCCGGGAGGTCCCACCGGACCACCGACGCTCCGCGGCCGTCAAGGCGTACCTCGCGAAACAGCAGCCGCCGAAGCGCTAATACGGGAATCACCTCGACAGGCTGTCCGTGGGCTTTCGGTTACCTCCGGTGCCTGGGACGTACAACCTGGCGAGGTCAGCGGGCTTATCGGTGCTGCACGCGGGCTAGCGGCTCGGATGCGCTGATGCCCCGCGCGCATATCGCCCTGATCTACGTGGGTGGCATCGGTGGTTCTTGCCCCTTCGAGCGCAGTGCTGCAGCGCGCCGCCAAGATGACCCGGGCTCTTCGATGATCTCTTCTGCGGTCTGAGTCATGGACACACCCCACTTCACCTGGCTCACCCTAAGCTGGGGATTCGAATGGTGGCTGCGGCACTCCCAGGAAATTCCAGAGCCACAGCACGCGACATACGCTGGTTGGTGCAGCGGGCGGCCAGCATGGGTGCGGTTCCGCTGCGCACCGCCTGGTTTACTGCCCACTGCCGCTGGCGATACTGCACGATAGGGAGCCATGGCCACCTCTGACACCAACGCCGCGCATATCGCCGTCACGGGGACCTTGGTGAGCATCGGGTACGAGGGAAAAAGCGTGGACGGTCTCGTCACCCAGCTGCTCGAACAGGGCGTGCGTGTGCTGGTGGACGTCCGCCTGACGCCGCTGAGCCGTAAGCCCGGACTGTCGAAGACGAAGCTGTCCGAGGCCCTCGCCGCCGTGGGGATTGGTTACGTGCATTATCGCGCGCTGGGTAACCCGAAGGACAACCGCGCCGGGTTCCGGGCCGGTGAGCCGGAGTCGCGCGCCCGGTACAGAGATGTCCTCGAGACCGCCGCTGCTAGCGACGCGCTGGATCACGTGTCCGAACTCCTCGACGGTGGCGTGGTGGCGTTGCTGTGCTTCGAACAGGACCACGCGGAGTGTCATCGCGATATCGTGGTGCACCGTCTGATGAAGGCACGCCCGGATGCCGCTGTGGTGCACGTCTAGAACAGGACGTCCTCGACCTTCGGGTACCAGGTGCCGAGGACGGAGAAGGTCCGTCGATAACGGTTCTGATTGCCTACGTAGAAGTGAATGTCCTTGTCCGGCAACACCATATCGTCGCGCCATCGTTTCAGCAGCGCCTCGCGGGCGCCGGCGTCGCCGTATTCGGCCTTCCACCGACGACCGGCTTGCCCGACCTCCCAGTCGAGGTCTTCTGGTCGTGCCCGGGGCATTTCGCAGCTGCACATCGGTACTTGTAGCGGACAGCGTATGGGGCGGGTTCGAGCGGCACCATTGAGGTACCGAACAGGTCGGGCTCAGATGCGTGGTCGACCTTCGCCTGCTCCGCGGGGCTCCACGGGTCGCCGTCGATCACCGAGGTCTCGATGTCGGTGGGCTTGATCAGTCCGAGCGATGGCGACGGTTTGCTCATGCCGCCCTTCGGGTTCTGTGCGAGGAGCTCGCACATCGTCGTCTCTCCGATTAGGGAGCCGAGATTGCTGCGGCGCAGCAGCCAGTTCTTCTTGCTGTCCAGGCGCTCGACGTGGATCATGTCGTCCTGCCGCGGCCGGAACGACTCGGGCCGGTTGTCGTTGACCTGGTGGTAGGTGCCGTTTACCCGGATGATCTCGTACTTCTTGAACGTGCTGTCGAAGTCGGCGTTGCGGAACTTCACCGGGTACAGCCGGATCCACTCGGGCCGGCCGCGATCCAGCCGGACACCGGCCACGCACACGGTTTCGCCCGTAGGTCTCGCTCGGGTTCGGGTAGGTCTTGACGGTGACCATCACCTCCGCGGTTTCCTCAACCGGCCGCGGAGCTTTCGGCCCGACCGAACGCGCGTCCTGCGAGTCCCCGTCTCCCATTCTGGCAGGGTAACCACAAGTGTTGTTGATTCCGGGGAGATCTGCGGTGATGCTCACGCGCCCTTAGCTGTTCGGTTGCTCCGCGGTGAAGTCGCCCATCGCGCCGTGCACCTCTGCGGTGGTGATCCCCTCTGCTCCCTTCCTGATCTCGATGCTGGCGGGCCTATGGCACTGGGGCGGTGCCGGTGGGAGTGGACCTCCACAGGCCACAACTGGTGTTCGTGCCGGATGTGCCATCGGCCCCGGGCTCCGAAAGTGCGCCGTTCGACGGTGTGCTCTGAGTTGCGCGTCGTCGGCCGTCGGGTGGAATGAGGAAGACGGGCAGGTCGGTGAAGAGGTTTAGAACCGCCACGGAGCCGAATATCGGTTTCACTCGGTCCCGACCTCTGGTGTGCGCACCGCCTGTCTGTGCCGCCTGGCACGATACGCGCGTGAAGACGTATCGACTCGAAGCTGGCGACGATCACGTCCAGAAGCTCGCCCACGAGAACGATCCGGTTAGGGCCGTGATTGAACTCGTCTGGAACAGCCTCGATGCCGACGCGCATCACGTGACCGTGGTGTTGCATCGGAACGAGACTGACGTCGTAGTCGGGGCCGAGGTCACTGACGATGGCCACGGCATGGCGCCGGAAGACATCTCCACCGAGTTCAAGTGGGTCGGCAACTCGTGGAAGAGGACTGCCCTGCGCAGCAAAGGCGAAAGGAGGCCGCTGCACGGGCGCTTCGGCCAGGGCCGTCTCCGCGCTTTCGCGCTGGGTACACAGGTGACTTGGGAGACCGTCGGTGACCGCATCGACGGCAAACGGGTGCAGACGGTCATCCGTGCCCGCGCAATCAGTCGCACGGATGTCGAGGTGTCCGACCCGATCGAGACGAGTGCGGACACAGGCACACGATTCATCGGCGAGGGCAAGGAGTCCCTGGATCCGCTCGATCGTGACGCGGCCGCGGAACGAATTGGTACGACGCTGGCGCCGTATCTCATCAGCCATACCGGGGTGGAGGTCACCTACGACGGTCAGCGCATCCACCCGGCGGACAACATCGCCCGCGATACTCAGCTTCCGGTCGAGTGGGAACACGACGGCACCGTGCATCATGCGAAGCTGCGCGTCATCGAGTGGACCAAGGCCAAGGAGCGGGTGATCCATCTCTGCGATGCCGATGCGGTTGTCGTAGACACGCTCGACGCCGCGCCGGGCCTGGACTTCACCTACTCGGCCTACCTGCTCTGGGACGCGATGCCCGAACATCACGACCAGTGGCCCGTCGCCCGGATGGAGACGACGCCGACCGTTCTGGGCGTCCTGCTCAAAGAACTCGACCAGGTCCTCGATGACTATCTCGATGCTCGACGCGCCGAGCGGCGCCGCGAACTTGTGGAGGAGTGGAAGTCCGGCAATGTCTACCCCTACGAAGGCGAGCCTTCCTCGGAGGAGGAGAAGGTCGAGCGAGCTACGTTCGATGTAGTAGCCACGTCGATCCGGCGGCACATCCCCAAAGAAAAGACTAAGAAGCGCCTGACGCTGGGGTTGCTCAAGGACTCGATCCAACAGCGCCCGGGCGATGTCGGTGCCCTGCTCGATGAGTACGTTGGCCTACCGGCGGAAGAGCGCGAGCAACTCGACCGTCTTCTGCGCAACACCGGGCTCTCTCGGGTGATTCGGGCCTCGACGGACGTCACCAACCGCTTGGAGTTTCTGCGCGCCCTCGACCTGATGGTGTTCGATCCCGAGGCGCACAAGATGGTTGGAGAGCGCGAGCACCTGCACCGCATCTTGGAGCGCGAGCTGTGGGTGTTCGGCGAGCAATACAACTTTATGGTCAGCGAACGGGGCCTCAGTGCGGCGCTGGACCGACACCTCGAACTTCTTGGAGAAGCCCGCGCCGACAAAACCCCGGTAAAACGCCTTGATGGCACGATAGGTCGCCTCGATCTCCTGTTATCGGCCGCGGCCACCGAGCATGACCGCAATAGGCACTTGGTGGTGGAGCTGAAGGCTCCCAAAGTAGTGGCGAGCATGACCGAGCTGAACCAGATCAAGTCTTACGCGAAGGCGGTCGCAAAGGATCCGCGGTTCGCAAGCAGCACAACACAGTGGGATTTCTGGCTCGTCACAAGCGAGCTTGATGATGATGTGCGCCAGGAGGCCAACCAGCGGGGCCGCGAGCAGGGCGTGGTGTTCGAGCCAGACTTGCCGGAGGCCCCGGGCGCCCGGGTCAGAGTCTGGGTCCGGGACTGGGGGCAGATCATCAACGACGCCAAGCGCAGGCTCGACTACTTCCAGAAGAGCCTGCAACATGACCCCTCGCTCGAAGACGCACGCGACTACCTCCGACGCAACCACGGCGACGTCATCCCCGAAGGTCTCCTGACGGAGGGCAATGCGGCCCCCGAGGCGAGCCCGGCAGAGACTCAACAACCGCCGACGGACGCCGGGGGACAGAGCACCGCATCACCAATCCGCGAAGAGTAGGCATGGCACGATCAGTCACCTGCTGGGGCCTCGCCGCACACACTTGATGTCCGATATCGCCAATTGGTTGTACCGTTTCGTCACGTCGGAGAATGCGCACACCTCTTCGCCGTGAGTAGCAGGCGTCGGCAAAGGCCGGCGTCTCGGCCGCCGAGGGTTGAGTTGTTTCAGCGGCGCGGTCGTGTCGGTGCCTCGGAATACCATCGGGGATCGGGTAAGGCTACGAATTCTGGGGGGATCAGTGAAACTCTCGACCATGTACGTGCGGTTCTACCGCTCGTTCAATTTCGACTATTTGCGCAAGAGTAGGGAGGACACGACCTCGACGCCGAACCCGTGGGATCTCATCGGTGACGACGAGCTGTTCTTCCCCTTCGTGCGCATCCCAATGGAGCCCGACGTCACCACTGTGGTCGGTGCGAATGAAGCAGGCAAGAGCCAGCTGTTATACGCGATCGAGGCGCTGCTAACCGGCAAGGGGTTCGTCAGGCGCGACTTTTGCAGGTACTCGACAGAATTTGCGGAAGAAGCAGCACCGAGCCTGCCCGAATTCGGTGGCGAGTTCACAGATCTCACTGTGGAGGAACACGCCGCCGTCCTCGAATTGGCGAAATGGAGTGCGGAGACGATCGACTGTTTCCAACTCTTCCGATTCCATGACAGAACGGTCGTGTACGTCGGTGAAGAATCCGTTCAGGTCGACGACACGCTTTCTGGCCTCACGCTGCCACGTTCGTTTCGAATCGACGCACGTGTACCGCTTCCGGACAGCGTCGAGATCGCCTACCTGGCTGGCGATACATCCCGAACCGGTCGGACCCGCGAGGGCTGGCTCGGCCGGATGTCCTTCCTACGCCGCAACCCCGAGTCGCTGGAGACTCCGCCCGCAGGTGAGGCCAGGCCGGTGTACGACGGGGCCGATGACCCGCCCAGCGACCGGCTGCTCGAACAGTGGAATCTTGCCCGGCGGCTCCTCCTCGACGTCGCCGGAATTACCGAGGACGAGTTCAGTGAGCTTGGAGCCGCGATCTCGATCTCAGAGGGTTACGCCGAGGCCCTCGTGAAGAAGTTCAACCGGAAACTGGCCGATAGTCTCAATTTCCGTCGGTGGTGGACCCAAGACAGCGACTTCTCCCTGCAACTGCGACTGCGCGATTTCGACCTGGTGTTCACGATCCGCGACCGGACGGGCACAGACTACACATTCGCGGAGCGAAGCCAGGGCCTCCAATACTTCCTTAGCTACTTCGTCCAGTACCTGTCGCACGACCGGAGCAAGGGCGAGATCCTGCTGATGGACGAGCCCGACGCCTTCCTTTCTAACTCGGGACAACAGGATCTGTTGCGGATCTTCGAAGCCTTCGCTCACCCGGACACTGACACGGCGGCCCCGGTTCAGGTCGTTTACGTCACTCACTCCCCGTTCCTGATCGACAAGAACCACGCCGAGCGAATTCGAGTCCTGGAGAAGGGCGAGAACGAGGAGGGCACACGGGTCGTAAAGAACGCGGGGCGTAACCACTATGAGCCGCTGCGATCTGCGCTGGGCGCGTTTGTCGCCGAAACGACGTTCATCAGTTCGTGCAATCTGATGCTGGAGGGCCAGGCTGATCCGGTTCTACTCGCCGGAGCCAGCGCCGTGGCCCGGAGGGTCGCGCCCAGCGGCAACGCGCTCGACCTCAACACGCTGACGCTCGTCCCATGCGGAGGTGCTCGCAATATCGCGTACATGGTTCACCTGGCCCGCGGACGCGACGAGGACAAACCGGCAGTGCTCGTAATGGTCGACGACGACGGCGAGGGCCGGGCGGCAATCGAGGACGTGAAGGCGATTAAGGGACTACTTCCGCCTTCGCTTGTATTCACCGTCGCCGACACCGCAGACGGCGAACGGCGACCCGGGCTTGTCGAACTTGAGGACCTCGTGCCCGTCGCTTTCGCTAATCAAGCCGTCTTGCGGATCGCGGAGGCAGTGCTGCCCGCCGACCAGGCGCAGGCCTTCAAATCCGCGTGGGTAGACGTGAAACCGAAACGTGGGCAGCGGCTCTTCAAGTTGCTGAAGGACGCTGCGGTCGCGGCCAGCACGGCGGGCGAACTGGCCAGGGCGCTTGAGCTCGAAAAGCTGCCTTTCGCCCGGAGTGTGGTGGATCTTGCGCTGGCGAAGGACGCCAATCCCGAATTGCAGCAGGAGTTCTACACGAACTTTCAGCCTGTTCTGGCGCACATCGAGATGAGGCAACGCGAGGCCATGCGCGAGCATGCGCAGGCGAGGATCTCGACCGTCATCAACCGGCTTCGAAAGAATTTTATTAAGGATCATCCGGGCAGGATCCGGAAGACCGATGCGGTGTCGTTGCTGGAGTCGCTGCATGCCCAGCTTCCCCTCGAAGCTGCCGAGGCCGACGCGGTGCTGCAAGGAATACGCGCGATCCGCCGTGACTTCAAATTAGCCGACGATCCCCGTTCAATGCTGGATGAACCGGAGCTATTCCGGGATCGGCTTTTTACTCTCAGCTACGAAGCGACGAATGCGGTGCAGCAGGAAGCCTGATAGGGCTTCGGGGCGGAACACTTGCCGCGCCAATCTCGACCATCAGTCGGCGGTCGGGTGGCAGCAGTGACGACAAGTCATCCCGATGCGCGGCAGACGATTGAGTGCTTACCCCGGGCGTAGATTCTGTGTCTAGGCGAAAACTCATCGACTACCAATGCTGACCGCTGGAAAAGGTGGCGTCTGAACTCTTGTCAATGGCCGGTTGGAAGTACCCGGTGGTGGCCAAGTAAAAGTATCCACCCCGTGCGGTGATTCCTAGGTTGTCGGGGTGGTCTCCTTTCGGTGTTGGGCGTCTTTCATGCGGTAGGACTGGCCGTCGGTGATGACGACGGTGGCGTGGTGCAGGAGCCGGTCGAGGATGCTGACCGCGGTGGTCTGCTCAGGCAGGAATCGGCCCCATTGCTCGAAGGGCCAATGTGACCCGATGGCCAGGGAGCGGCGTTCGTAGGCGCCGGCGACGAGCCGGAACAGCAGCTGGGTGCCGGTGTCATCCAGTGGTGCGAAGCCGAGCTCGTCGAGGACGATGAGGTCGACTCGCAGCAGCGATTCGATGATCTTGCCGACGGTGTTGTCGGCCAGCCCGCGGTAGAGGGTTTCGACGAGGTCGGCGGCGGTGAAGTAACGCACTTTGAGGCCGGCGTGGATCGCGGCGGTCCCCAGCCCGATCAATGTGTGGGACTTGCCGGTCCCGGCGGGACCGATGATGGCCAGGTTACGTTGTGCGTGTATCCATTCCAGACTCGACAGGTAGTCGAACACCTTCGGTGGGATCGAGGAGGCGGCCACGTCGAACGAGTCCAACGTTTTCGGGACGGGGAACGCGGCGGCTTTGAGCCGGTTGACGACGTTGGAAGCATCCCGAGCGGCCAGCTCGGTCTCGACGAGGGTCCGCAGCACCTCTTCAGGGGTCCAGCGTTGGGTCTTGGCGGTGATCAGCACCTCCGGTGCTGTCCGCCGGATCGCCGCCAGCTTTAGGCGGCGGAGTCCAGCATCGAGATCGGCATCCAATGGTGGAACTGAGTTTGGTGCAACGGGTTTGGCCTCGGTCAACGGTGCCGTTTTGATCACGGGATCACCTCGCCGTCGGCGACGGGTGCGACCCGGTAGTCCTCCAGCGACCGGGTCGGGGCGACCGGTAGGTCCAGGATCAACGCATCCCCGGCTTCGCGTGGCTGCGGGGCGCCGATGCCGGCGGCCAGGATGGAGCGCACGTCGGCGGCGCGGAACCGCCGGAACGCCACTGCCCGGTGCAACGCCGCCACCAACGCCTGTTCACCGTGGGCGGCGCCCAGGGCGAGCAGGATCTCCAACTCGGAGGCCAGTCGGGTGTTGCCGATCGCGGCCGCGCCGACCAGGAACGCCTGCGCATCTTCACCGAGGTCGCAGAACTGCTTCTCCACGGTGCTCTTCGGCCGTGGTCCGCGGTTCGGTGCCGGCCGGGGCCCGTCGTAGTGCTCGTCGAGGATCGAGGCGCCACCGGGTGCGATGAGTTCGTGTTCGGCCACGATCACCCCGGTGGCCGGTTCGAGCAGGCACACCGCGCCGTGATCGACCACGACGGCCACGCTGGTCCCGATCAGCCGGGTCGGCACCGAGTAGCGCGCCGACCCGTAGCGCACACACGACAACTGATCGACCTTACGTAGCACCGAGAGTGCACCGACCTGCAACCGTAGCGACGGGAGTGGTTGGAGCAGTTCACGTTCGGCGATCAGCCGGTCGTCGGGGATCGCCTGGATCTCCGAATGCGCCGTGGCGTTGACTTCGGCGCACCAGGCGGCCGCGGCGGCGTTGGCGGCCCGCAGATCCACCGGGGCACCGGCGATGGCAGCCTCGGTCAGCAGGGGCACTGCGAGGTCGCGTTGGGCGTAGCCGCACAGGTTCTCCACGATGCCCTTGGATTGCGGGTCGCTGGCGTGGCAGAAGTCCGGGGCGAACCCGTAGTGCGTCGCGAAGCGGACGTAGTCCGGGGTCGGGACGACCACGTTGGCGACCACCCCGCCTTTGAGGCAGGCCATCCGGTCGGCCAGCACCCGTGCCGGCACGCCGCCGATCGCGGCCAGCGCTTCGGCGATCAACGCCAGCGTCGTGGACGCCTTCTGGTCGGTGGCAAAGCGCACGATGCGCCAGCGGGAGAACGCCAGCACCGCGCAGAACAAGAACAGCCCCGGCGCGGCCTGGGCCCAGTCGATCACCAGATACTCGCCCGGCGCCCACACTGCCGGGCGGCGGCCACGGTGATTGTTACCACGCCACAACGCTTTCTTCTCTGCGACCAGACGCCGGAAATTACGCGGCGAGCCCTGGTAGCCGGCGGTCCGGGCGATCGGCAACAGCCGTTTGGCCGAGATCCGGCCTTGTGATTTCTCGACGCGTTCGGTGACCAGTTCGGCCACCGTGTCGTAGTTGTGCGGTCGTTCGACCCGGGGTGCCGGGGAGATGCCGGCCCGCTCAGCCTCGTGCCTGTCGATGATCTTTTTGACGGTGCGGTGGGTGGTGCCGCACCTATCGGCGGCACCCCGGTACGACCCGAGCTCGTAGTAGGCAGAAATGATGTCCATGCGGTCCTTCGCAGATTTCAATGGAACTCCCCGATGGTGATGGCGATTGGTTGGCGCCTTCACCGTCACCATCGGGGCCCGCAGTTCCTGATCGACACGACGAACACGGGGTGGATACTTTTATCCGGCCAAAACTGGATACCTCTACCTGGCCACCAGTGGGTACTTTTTCATGGCCACGGACAAACTCTCAGCGCATTTGATAGCCCGGCTCGGCCTTGATGACAAGATGGACCGTGTGAGCGATATTGAGTGGGCCAAGGCCGCGGTACTCGACGCTTCCTTTCTCGATAAGGGCCGTCTCAATATCGGCGATATCGTGCGTCTAGCCACTGGCCTCGAAGCGCGCGGGGCCGAGCTATGGATCTCAGAGGTTGTGGTGCTGGAGTTTGCAGTACACGCCTGGGAGGATCTCACGGCGGAGAGGCAGATGCACAGGCGGTTGCGCCAAGCTGGCCTCGCCGGGGACCGATCACTGTCAGACCTCGTCAGTACGCAGATCGCAGACGAGTTCTTCAAGACTTTCGCAGACATTCCCAACATGGTGGTTCTTGGGTTGACCGGCGAAGCAGCAGTAGCCGGCTTGCGAGACCAGATCCTGGGTACTGGCCCCGGATCCGTGAAGGCCGGTGTACGAACTGGTGCCGCTGATTCCGCCTGGGTACGCGGTGCACTAGACCGGGCTAACGGTAAGCCGCGATCCGTCGTCTTCCTCAGCTGCAATGAAGACGATGTGGTGAAGACCGCTTTGGCACTGGGGCATGCGAAGAGCGATATCCAGATATGGAAGCAGCGCGGCGCCAAAGTCGAAGAGGAGATGCTTAACAAGTTCTTTGGCCCGGCGCCCACACCACCTGAGCCCGTTGAGCCGATTGACGTCCTCGTGGTGCTTCGGATTATCGCAGCGTCACTGCAGAGCGACTATGAATCGGCGTGGAACGCCTACGACCGTCACGGTCCGCCCCCGGAATGGATAGACGTCGGTGAAGTGAGCATCGGCAGGAATCATGGCTGGGGCGACGACGACGAGATCGAATCGATGATGGACCCCGAAGCCGAAGTCGAACCCGGCGTCGAGCTTGTTGACGTTGCCGTGCATGACGTTTATGCCGTGGACGAGGACGGAGCCGTCGTGATGGTCGACTATGTCGTGCGCCTGCTCGCTGATGTCCGAGTCGAAGGCCAAAAGATCAATAACGATGGTGACGGGTACTGGGACTGGGTGATCCTACGCGACCGCCTGCTAACCGTGCCCTACAGCGCAGAGCTGCGAGACGGTGCGTTGATCGACATTAGGCAGACTGACCGAGCCGAAAATGACAGCGCATCACCACGTTTCGACGACAACTTCGATGCCTATGTATGGCTCTACACAGAGGAACTGAGCACTTGGCAGCACATCACCGTCATCCCAGTTGGGGGTGATACGGAACTACCAAAGGTGTTCGAGCTGCGAGGTCCAGACGGACGGGTCGAAACGGCGGAACTGGATCCCCCTGCTGATCTCGCAGAAGACTGGACACTGGAGTTTGAGGCAACGGGCTCAAGCATTAGCTCGACTTACGATGACACCGCGCGAGTTGCATTGGGTCGGCATGATTCTTTCGACGTCTTCCCACCCGCATCGCTAAGCAGCCGAACTCGCCAGGTGTCAGGACCGCGGCCGGAACCTTACACAGCGTTAGCCCAGGTGTGGGCCCATCTGATCGCATTGCCGGGGAGTACGTAGCACTGTAGTTCGAATAGGAGCGCGCAATGCGCGTCGGGCCTGGTACGGAGGTTTCTGGGGAGCCAGCCTAACGACGTCGCGATCGAAGGCGCCTTGGGCCGACACTTCGACACCCCTCAAAAATTCACAAACGCTGTTAATCGCATAAACGCTTGACTGATCGGCAACTGCGTGCAATCCTTCTGACATGCCATTCACGGAAACGCTTAAGGATGCCAAGGGCCGCAAGACCGCTAAGCGCCGGATCGTCCTGATCGATATCGAAAATGTTGTCGGTGGTCTATCCGCCGTCCGCGATTACGTCGCATGGGCCAAGGCGGTCATAGGCGAGTGCGTTCCGGCGCAGCCTGGTGACCAGGTTGTGATCGGCGTTGGGCCAACTGGATTGCTGGACCTCGCCTGCGCATGGAAGAGCGTCAGGTACGTCATGCGTCCAGGCCGGAACGGCGCAGATTTGGCCTTGCTTGAAGTGCTTGGCGAAGACATCGCCGACCGCTTCACCGAAGTCGTACTGGTGTCCGGCGACGGAATCTTCACGCACGCGATTGCTGCACTCGCTTCGCGAGGAGTGAAAACAACGGTGGTTGCACACGCCAGCGGTTTGTCGCGACGGCTGGAGGTCGCTGCCGCAGAGGTCAGGCTACTTCCCGAGCAGCCGTCATCGCGATCTGTCGCCCCCGTGTCCAACCTGGATGTGGCCTGATGGGTGAATCGGCAGGGGTGCTGCTCACTCCGAGCGAGATCGCAGACCTCGCTGGCGTCACGCGAGGAGCAGTCACCAATTGGAGGAAGCGGCCGAGCGATCCGCCATTCCCAGATCCGGCGCCGGAATCAGCGACTAAGCCGCTGTACGACCTGGATAAAGTCATCGCTTGGCTTGCTGAAACGAAGCCGGAAATCCAGATACAACGCGACCGCGGCCTGGCGGCCCTTTCGCATTCGATGAACGCGCTGCGGGGACGTGTATCGGGTTCGGTAGCGGGTGAGCTCGCTCTAGCCCTGTGTTGTGCAAAGAAGCTGTCGCTAGAAGCCGCCGACGCGAATTGGAGGCTGATAGCGGCAGCCAGTCCGTCTCAAACAGCGGATGTACTGCGGCGGACTGCGACCGATGCGCGGTGGGACGACATTGTTTCAACCCTCGATGATGTTGAGCGGGAGACAAACGGGCGGCTCGACACCCTCCCGATCGCGGCAGTGGTGAGCGCCGTTGACGGGATCGAGCCTGACCGCTTGGCGATCGCGGCAGACGAGGTGCTCCGACGCGCAAGCGGTGAACGCGGTCGCGCCGCCGGGTACGGAGTCGGCGAACACGGGATTGTGAACTCGCGCGTATCAGAACTCCTTTCGAACCTCGCGTCGTCGACCAAGGGCCTCGTCTATGACCCCGCATGCGGGATTGCTGAGGCACTCATTCGGACTCGGACGAAACGCGCGGGGGGTGGCCGCTTGGTCGGCCACGACATCAATGTGCGCGCCATTCGAATTGCTCGCATGCGCAGCTTCCTGCATGAGCTGGACGCCAAGTTCGAGTGCGCCGACGTGCTGCTCGAAGACCCTGCCCCAGATCTTCGAGCCGACACCGTCGTCGCTGAACCTCCGTTTGGTATGGACTGGTCGCGCTCCCAGAACATCGCGGATCCGCGTTGGACCTTCGGCATACCGCCCGCGAACAACTCTGAGTTGGCCTGGCTTCAGCACGCCATCGCTCACTTGAAGCCGGACGGGAGTGCATACGTCGTCACATCCTTGGCACCGTTGACGGCGCGTGGCAGCAGCGCCGCAATCCGCGCCGAACTGCTCCGATCAGGCTGGATCGAAGCCGTCATTCTGCTACCCCCAAAGATGCTGCCGCACACTACCATTCCGGTAGCACTGTGGATATTGCGGCAGGCGGACCATCCGTCCAACACGGTCGACGTCTTACTGATCGACGCTTCGGCGGCGGAGAGTCCTGAGTCACACGTACTTGCATGGCTAGACGACTGCCTAAACGGATCGGCGGTCGACGCGCCACCGTATGCACTGGTCACAACGTTGGACTTACTCGCGGATGACGCACAACTCGATCCTCGGCGCTGGGTACAAACACCTGGCTCAGATCCGACGGACGTGGCGGCTCGTCTCTCCGACTCGCAACATGTTCTCCAGAGCGCACTCGCCGCGTTGTTGGATCGCGCGGTAGTGCCGGTACCGCAGGGACCGTCGGCAGCACCGCGGCTCCTGACCGTGAAGGAACTAGTGCAACTAGGTGTGGCCTCGATCCAGAACGGACGCATCAAGCGAGACGACCTCGACGAGGCAGATGCCGCTGTACTGATAACGCCGAGCGAGGTGCGCGACGGGCTACCGGTGCTCGACGGGCTACCGGTGCTCGACGAGTTGCCGACCGAGGGACAGCCAAGCCTGGCGGCCGGACGCGACGAACGAACGCGAGCCGGCGACGTGCTGGTGACGACCTGGAATGCCATCCGGGCGGTGGTCGATGAGCAGGGCGGCCGAATCATCGGCAGCGGCGTACATCGGCTGCGGGTCGATGACAAGCAATGTGAACCGCACTACATAGCACGGTGCCTGTGCGGCAGCTGGAACGAGCGATTCAAAAAGGGTGCGTCAATTCAGCGCGTTGACCTGCGGGACCTTGAGATTCCGCTGGTCCCGCTGCCGGATCAGGAACGCCTAGTCGAAGCTTTACGCGAGATCGAGCAACTTGCTCGACATGCCGCGGCGGTGGCCGAGGCCGCTGCAGCTTCGGCCACCGCGATCCTCGACGCCGTGCGATACGACGCGCCGATGGGCGACAACAAATGATCCCGCCGTCCGCCAGAGCTGGGGTGCCACACTCGTGCGACACCCACGATAAGCGCAGTTTCAGAAGGAGAGTCAATTGAGCAAGCTGGGCAACTTCGTGTGGGGTATCGCCGACCAACTCCGCGGTGTGTACAAGCCACACCAATACGGCGGGGTGATCCTGCCCTTCACAATCCTGAGGCGTCTGGACTGCATCCTCGAACCCACCCGTGACGATGTACGCGCACTAGCGGAGAAGTACTCCGGAGGCGCGTTGGATGTGCAGGTGAAGCGCAAAACCGGCCTCGCCTTCTACAACACGAGCCCCTTCGACTTCAAGCTCCTCCTGAAGGATCCGGAAGGTCTGCGCGCCAACCTGATGGACTACATCACCGGGTTCTCGGCCAACATCGACGTCTTCGAGCGGTTCAAGTTCGAAAACGAACTCGCCACACTCGACGAGAAAAATCGGCTGTACCTCGTGACGTCGCAGTTCGGGGAGGTGGACCTACACCCAAACTCTGTGTCCAACGCCGAAATGGGAGATCTGTTCGAGCACCTCATCTACAAGTTCGCGGAGGCCTCCAACGAGGAGGCCGGTGAGCACTACACCCCGCGTGACGCGATCCGGTTAATGGTGGATCTGTTGTTCGCCGAGGACAACGTTGCTCTGCTCGAACCTGGGACCGTGCGGACTATCTACGACCCCACCGCGGGCACCGGCGGCATGCTCTCCGTCGCCGAGGAGCGACTTCTCGAACGTAACCCCGGTGCGCGGCTGCGGCTGTACGGGCAGGAAATCAACGACCAGTCCTACGCGATCTGCAAGTCCGACATGATCGCCAAAGGCCAGGACGTCGGGAACATCAAGCTCGGCGACACACTGGACGACGATCTCTTCTTCGATCGCACCTTCGACTTCTGCATGTCCAATCCGCCGTACGGGGTGGATTGGAAGTCGTCGCAGGAGTCTGTGAAAAAGGAGGCGCTAGCTCAGAACTCGCGCTTCTCCCACGGTTTACCGTCAATTGGGGACGGACAGATGCTGTTCCTGTCGCATCTGGCATCGAAGATGAGGCCAGCGCACGACGGAGGCGGCCGCGCCGGCATCGTTCTCAACGGATCGCCCTTGTTCAACGGAGCAGCAGAGTCGGGTCCCTCCTTGATCAGACAGTGGCTGCTCGAATCCGACCTGGTGGAGGCGATCGTTGCGCTCCCGACGAACATGTTCTTCAACACCGGCATCGCCACGTACATCTGGATCTTGGACAACGCCAAGCGTCCCGAGCGTGCTGGCAAGGTCCAGTTGATTGACGCGACATCATTCTGGACCAAGATGCGCAAGAGCCTGGGCTCCAAGAACCGCGAGCTTGATGCCGACGCCCGAGACCGGATTCTGGCGCTTTACGACGCGTTCGATGAGGCCGACCCGGACTATTCGAAGGTGTTCACGGCCAACGACTTCGGATACTGGACGATCACCGTCGAGCAGCCGTTGCGGACCGAGGCAGGAAAAGTGTCGACGGACCGGAAGGGCAACCCGAAGCCCGACCCGAAACTGCGGGACACGGAAAACATTCCGTTCACCTACGGCGGGAACACCGCGGGCGATGCGGCTCGCGCGGAGACAATCAATGCCTACTTCGAGGCGGAGGTTCTGCCGCACGTTCCCGCCGCCTGGGTCGATGTCGCGAAGACCAAGGTGGGCTACGAAATTCCGTTCACCCGGCACTTCTACAAATATGTACCGCCTCGGCCGCTTGCCGAGATCGACGCCGACCTGGACAAGCAGGTGGCCAAGATTATGGACCTGTTGCGTGAGGTGGAGCAATGACGTCAGTGGAGGAGCCATGGCTTCCAGAACGTCTTCCGGATGGGTGGCGAATTACGCAGATGCGCCGAATAGCGACGTTTCGGAACGGGTCGGATTACAAGGATGTGGAGGTCTCCACCGGCGGTTATCCCGTGTATGGATCAGGCGGTGAGTTCCGACGCGCAGGTCACTATTTGTACGACGGTGATAGCGTCCTGTTCGGGCGAAAGGGGACGATCGACAAGCCGCTGCTAGTTTCGGGGCGATTCTGGACCGTCGATACGATGTTCTTCACTGAGTTGAAAGCTGGTGTAGAACCGCGGTTCCTGCACTATTACGCCACGACGATGCCATTCGACTACTACTCCACGAGCACCGCGCTTCCCAGCATGACGCAAGGCCAACTTGGCGGTCACCGGCTGCCACTGCCCCCGACGCCCGAGCAGCACGCGATCGCCGACTTCCTGGACCGGGAGACTGCACGCATCGACACGCTCATCGAGGAGCAGAAGCGCCTCGTCGAACTCCTCCAGGAACGGCGACAGACGCTGCTTGAGCACTGTGTCACCCGTGGTTTGGATAAACAAACCCCGCTGAAGCCGAGCACGTTGAACTGGACAGAAAGTGTTCCAGACCATTGGACCGTCGCCAACATAAGGCGATTCGCAACAATGAAAACCGGGCACACACCTAGCCGGTCTGTACCTGAGTACTGGGATGATTGCGACATCCCCTGGTTCACGCTCGCTGACGTGTGGCAGCTCCGTGACTCCACGCAGACATATCTCGGAAGCACATCAAATTTGATTAGCAAACTTGGTCTGGAGAATTCTGCTGCGGAGCTTTTGCCTGCTGGGACGGTAGTGCTCTCACGGACTGCGTCAGTCGGATTCACCGGGATCATGCCGACTGCGATGGCGACGAGCCAGGATTACTGGAATTGGGTGTGTGGGCCCAACCTGTTGCCGGAGTACCTGGTGTATGTGTTCCGTGCAATGCGAAGTGAGTTCCAAGCACTCATGATTGGTTCGACCCACCAGACGATCTATCAGCCAATAGCCGCGGCAATTCGGATACCGGTTCCTCCGATAGATGAACAGCGCTCTATCGCCGCTTACCTCGACGAGCAAACCTCCAAGATCGACATGCTGATTGCCGAGACAAAGGTGTTCGTCGAGCTTTCCCGTGAGCGCCGCACCGCGCTGATCACCGCTGCGGTGACCGGGCAGATCGATGTACGGAACGAGGTGGCTTGATGGCACAGCACAACGAGATCGAATTTGAGAAAGAGCTCGCCGAGCACCTCGGCGCCCACGGCTGGAAGTACTCGCCGAATGACACCGGATACGACAAGGAACGGGCATTGTTCCCCGAGGACGTCCTCGGCTGGCTGGCGGACACCCAACCCGATCAGCTGGAGAAGGTCGTCAAGTCCGGCTCGAAGGATGTTGCCAAGCAGCAAGCACAGGTGCTCGACCGTATTGTGAAAGTGCTTGACCTGCCGTTGGAGAACGGTGGCGGCACCCTAAATCTGTTGCGTAAAGGGTTCTCGCACCTGGCTGCGAAGTTTCAGATGTGCGTGTTCAAACCCGAGTCCACGCTGAATTCCAAGCGCAACGCCGACTACGCAGCTGTGAGGGTGCGGGTTATGCGCCAGGTGCACTTCTCAACCGCTGGCAATCAATCGGTAGATCTGGTGTTCTTCGTCAACGGACTGCCAGTGGCTACAGCCGAGCTCAAGACGGACTTCACCCAGACCGTCGCCGATGCAATTACCCAGTACCGGACATCGCGACTGCCGAAGGACCCGGTGTCCGGGAAACTGCAGCCGTTGTTCATGGCTGGCGCGCGGGCCCTGGTGCACTTCGCGGTATCTAACGACGAGGTGTGGATGACCACTCGGTTGGCCGGTGAGAAAACGCACTTCTTGCCGTTCAACCGCGGATCCGAAACGGGCGGCGCCGGAAATCCCCTGAATCCCAACGGGTCACGCACGTCCTACCTCTGGGAGCGGGTACTGCAGCGCGATGCGTGGCTCAACATCTTGGGTCGGCTTATGTACATCAAGCACGAATCCTCGACCGACCCGATCAGCGGAAAGACCAGCAAGTCGGCAACGCTGCGGTTTCCCCGCTTTCATCAGTGGGAAGCGGTCACCGAACTTACCGCGGCGGTCACCACCGAGGGCGTTGGCAAGCGCTACTTGATCCAGCATTCTGCGGGTTCAGGAAAGACCGACTCGATCGCGTGGACGGCGCACCGAATGGCCCGGTTGCAGGTCAATAATCAGAAGGTTTTCGACTCAGTCATCGTGGTCACTGACCGCAACGTCCTCGACGCCCAACTGCAGGACGCGATTAAGCAGATCGACAATGATCAGGGCATCGTGGTGGCAATCGACCGCGACGAGGCAGCGAAGGCCGGCGCCTCGAAGTCGGGACTTCTGGCGAAGGCGCTTACCGACGGGAAGCTGATCATCGTCGTCACTATCCAGACGTTCCCATTCGCGATGCAGGCGATTCGAGAAAACAAGGGCCTCAAGGGAAAGAAGTTCGCCGTCGTCGCCGACGAAGCGCACTCGTCACAGTCTGGGCAGGTCGCCGGCAAATTGAAGGCCGTGTTGACGGCTGAGGAACTCAAGGAGGTGGAGGAAGGCAAGGAGATCGACGTCGAGGCCGTCTTGGCCGCCGAGGCGACTGAGCGAGCGGCCTCGGAGAACATCTCCTACTTTGCGTTCACCGCCACCCCAAAAGCCAAGACCCTCGAATTGTTTGGCCGCGAGCCGGCACCGGGCGAGAACCCGGTGCCGTTTCACGTCTATACGATGAAGCAGGCCATCGAAGAGGGCTACATCCTCGACGTACTGACTGGCTATCACTCGTTCAAGCTCGCCTTCCAGATTGGGCAGAACGCGGGTGGCGGTGACGAGGTGGACCAGAACGAGGCCACCAAGGCAGTGATGCGTTGGGTCAAACTCAACCCGCAGACGATCTCGCAGAAGGCCGCGATATCCGTGGAGCACTTCCGCGAGAACATCGCCGGGTTACTCGACGGGCACGCCAAGGCCATGGTCGTCACCGACTCCCGCAAGGCCGCCGTCCGCTACAAACTCGCGATTGACGACTACATCGCCAAGAAGGGCTACGGCTACGGCACCCTGGTCGCGTTCTCCGGCGCGGTGCAGGATCCCGAATCCGGCCCGAATGACTTCACCGAAGCGACCATGAACCCGGGCGTGCACGATCAGCGCACCGCGTTCCGCGGCGACGACTACAAAATCATGATCGTCGCCAATAAGTTCCAGACCGGGTTCGATCAGCCGCTGCTCTGCGCGATGTACGTCGACCGGATCTTGTCCGGGGTGACGGCCGTGCAGACGCTGTCTCGGCTAAACCGCACCTACCGCACCCCGTCGGGCATCGTAAAGACCGCGGCCATGACCCAGGTCGTGGACTTCGTCAACGACCCCGCCGCAATCAAGGATGCCTTCGAGCCCTACTTCACCGATGCGTTCCTGGAAACTGCCACCGATCCGAACTTGGTGCATGACCTCGCAGCAAAGCTCGACACCGCCGCGATTTACACCCAAGCCGAGATTGACCAGTGCGCTGGAGCTTTCGTGAAGAACAAGGGCAACAGCGCCCTTGCCGGGGCGGTCGGCCCGGGCCAAAAACGCTTCGCTGACCGGTACACCGCGGCTCTGATCCACAACGGCGGCGAGGGAGACAAGGCAGCGCTCGCCGAGCTGGACATGTTCCGTAAGGACGTAGGGTCGTTCGTCCGCCTTTACGACTTCATGTCGCAGATCATCGACTACGGCGATCCTGAGTTGGAGAAGAAGCAGATCTACCTGCGACTTCTCGACAGATTCATCCAGTCGGAAAACTACACAGCGCCCATCGATCTATCCGATGTAGTGCTCAAGCAGGTCAAGCAGATTGACCGTGGCCGCATCGACATTGGCCTCGGTGTCCGTGTCGGCTTGTCCGGGATCACTGCGGCCGGATCGGGTGAGAAGCGTGACCCGAAAATGGTTGCCTTCCAACAGGTATTGGATCGTCTCAACGACCTCTTCGGGTCGGAAGACTTCACCCAGTCGCAGAAGGTGTCGTTTCTAGAAGCGCTGCTGCGAACACTGCTCGACGACCATGCGCTGGTACAGCAGGCCAAGGTCAACTCCGCCAAGCAGTTCGTAGAGTCGCCGGACTTCGACGATGCGGTTACGGGAGCGGTCGCCGACAATCAAGGTGCCCACGAGAAGATGAGTGACTACTTCTTCACCAATGCGCCGGGCCGGTCACATCTCATGTCCGATATCGCCAAGTGGTTCTACCAGGTTGTCTCGGCAGAAGATGGACAGGCCGATGTAGCTGTCACTGATGGTGCGCAAAGCGTCGGTGGCGGGCAGTAAGTTCAGACGCCACGCATGTGATAAGGAACGGCGAGCCGATTCCGTGGACTCGGTGAGGAGCTAAGCAGTGGCCGGTAAGGCGCGGGTACACGAGTTGGCCAAGGAGCTTGGCGTGACCAGCAAGGAAGTGCTGGCCAAGCTCGCAGCCAACGGCAACTGGGTCAAGTCCGCATCCTCGACTGTCGAAGCTCCCGTTGCGCGTCGTTTGCGTGAAGCGTACGGAGTGTCCCATCCGGCTCCCAGATCGGCCAGCACCAAGGATCGACAACGAGCAGCAGGCTCGATACCTACACCGCTGGATGTGGCCAGCGGCAAGGCCCAGCGACAGCGAACAGCCACCGCCACCTCTCCCCAGCCCAAACCAGCCGGCGAAAAGCGGCAATCCTCGCGGCTCACATCCGCCGATGCCCTCAACATCTACAGGCGCTATCGACTTGCTGCTACTTCGGAGAACCCAAGCCATGCCATCAACGACCTATTTCGGGAGTGTGAGGCCAGGTTTGGGATTTCGAGGTCGGCGCTGCGCCAGCTAGTTACTAGTGACAAGTTGCGCCGACTGGCTTCTGGGGAAGCGCGAAGTGCACCACCTACGGATGGTGCCGAGCAAACCGTTCCCGGTACCAAACCAGCCTTTGCAACGGACGTCCGGCGACCGATGCCACAGCCAACTGGTGCCGTGCAACAGAATTCCGGCGCCGCCGAGGTGAAGTCTCGGCCCGCTCCAATTAGGCCCGAGGATGCTCTAGACATCGCCAGGCAGTATCTACTTGCCGAGGCGTCGGAGAACCCACCTAAGGCGATTGAACAGCTATCGGCAGGATGGAAAGCCAAGTACGGGCTTTCGGAGGCACGGCTACGGCGAATAGTCGCAAGACACAAGGGACGTTTGGCGGCTCAACCGAAACGCCCCGACACCAAATCGAGCGCCCGTAACAAAGCGGAGTTGAAGAGTCAGGGCGTTGAAGGTGTGGGCGCTACCAAGTCCTCCCTCCGCAGAGAAGTGGCTGCGATCGGTCGTCCCCGTGAGCGAGTCCCCAACTTGCCACGACTAACAGCCACGATAGATCTGGAGGCTGTCGCAGACATCGTCGCCGGAAAGTCGGAGCGACAAGCCGACCGAGAAGCGATCCTTACCTGCCTGCAACAGTTCGCCCCGAACCGATCGGGCGAATACTCCTATCTGACATGGCGTTACGACGCAATCCGTCCCACACACAGCGAACCGAGACTTACAACTGCGCACCAGGACCTCATAGCCCTCGCAGTCGTCATCGACCAGGAAAGGCAACTTCTCGACTCCATAGTCCGCGACCACGGCTCGATTCTCACGAATCCAGATCTCGCAGAACACGGACTGGAGAGAGAGTTCCGCAGGATCGTCGGCACGACCCAAGGGACCCATTCCATAGACGACAGATTAAGCAGCACCAGGGCCGCTATCGACTTCCTGCGGCGCGCAGTGATTCTCACCATCGCCAGTGCCGGCAATGGGCAATCCCTTTGGGACCTACTAGGCCGGCTTCAACCATTGACCAGGCAACCTATCGAGACCAGCCTTCGGCTCGAAGGGGCAATGCGACGGCTCAGCGACCAGATCGGTTCCGTCGAGAGCCTCCTGAGCACGAATGATGCGAACCTGGAGACTTTTCTGCGCCACTCGCGCGCGAGCTTGGCGGCACTGCAATTGAAGCGTTATGACTTCCTGCGACCATTTCGTGACAGCGCTGTCGGCTTAAGGGCGCTGGCACATCGGGCTACACCGGACCTTGCATTCCAGGTGCTACCGCAGGGCGAACAGCTTCGGAAGTTCCTCGGGGAGGTGCGTGCTTCCAAGCGGTACAGCGGATATCGCCTTGACGAGCATCGCCTGACCGTCTTGGAGGATCTTCAGAAGCATTTCGGAGCACACCGATGTGTCTGGCATAGAGGCTCCGACTCATCCGACGGAATCGGAATCCGCTACCTGGTCCTAGCAATCAAGTCCGACAACGGGTCTGGCGAGAACGCCGTTGCGATCAGCCCTCTAGCGGGACGACACGCCACATATGTGGTGCGCCGAGATTGCGCCGAGGCTGACTGGAAAACCCTCTTCGCGTATCCGAAGTTCGAAGCGCGACTGCGCGGAGCACGAAAGTTGCTCTTCACTGATAACCGCGGTGATATCGATCAGTATGGTGCGATGCGCGACAAGATCATCAAGCTCTTGGAATGTCATCCTCGTGAGTTCCGCTAGGGCTTTGGCCACGAAGGGTGGCCGCGTTCGCGCCGGAGTACAGCAAGCTGGCGGGCTGTAAGGCGGCGCATGCTGAGGCGTGCAGCGGGCGGCTAGTAGGAAATGCAGCGGTTCGTGAGACAGGCTGCGATGCAGCAAGTGTGAGACAGATTGACAATGCGCTGGTCAGAGCTTTTCAGGATGCAGCCGAAGGTGAGAACCTACACAGCTCTCACCAGTGATGCCGGAGTGTCGAGGAACGTCAGCTTCCTCGCGGGATATCGCCGAGGTCGGCTCATTTCCTCGGCGCTTCTCGACAAGTCCATCATGACCCCGCCCAAATTCGGGGTGGAAGCGCGGTGGCCGTTGCGGATTGATAGCCAACAGGTCGCCCACCGGCGCTAGCCGGTGATTTCGGTGAGGGAAAGGTCTTGCCCGACTGGTCATTTCGGGGAAACCGCGCATCGGACACCGTTCGGCAAATCGTGGCAGACCACTACCACGGGTGGCGTGAACCCGCCCGCGAAGTCTCGACGGAGATTGAACCGAGTCCCGATACGGAAATGGTCGTGCGGGAAATTGATTCCGCATGGCGGCGGCGATCGTTGGGGGGCTCAGGCAGCTCTCGTGCAGTTCTTGCGGTTCCTGCCGACCATGGCCTGCGTGACGGCGGACACGTCGGATCGCCCATGTGAGCCCGAACACCATGCAGGCCAACAGGTTTCGACAAGCCGTCGATACCGCGTTTAATGACAGGGCGTTTGGCCTAGCGGGCCGGCAAAGGGGGGTGGTGCAGTGGCGGGTCCCGACTCGGGGAGCGACCTCGATGGATTGCCGCCGCCGCCAATCGCCGAGGGGCAGGTCCATGCCCCGTTGAACCCCGACCGTAGCCCGCCGTACCAGGCGGCAGCGGTTGGGCTGGTGCTGTTCTTCGTGCTGGTGCTGGCGCTGACTTGGTCCCAGTTCCGAGGCTATTTCGACACCAAGGCCCAGCTGTTCGTGGTGTACAACCGGTCCGGGTTGTCGATGGATCCTGGTTCCAAGGTCACCTTCAACGGGGTGCCGATCGGCCGGTTGCAGGCCGCTGAGGCCCAGTCTGGGAATGATGGCCGGGCTCAAGCCAAACTTGTTCTCAGCGTCGATCCGCAGTACTTGGACCTGTTGCCGAGCAACGTGGACGTCAAGCTGTTGGCCACCACCGCGTTCGGCAACAAGTACATCGCGTTCACCTCGCCGGCCAACCCGTCGCCACAGCGCCTCAAAAGTGGTGACGTGATCAACGCCAGTGGCGTCACCACGGAGTTCAATACGCTGTTCGAGACCATCACCGCGATCTCCGGGCAGGTGGACCCAGTCAAGCTCAACCAAATTCTGACCGCCGCGGCTCAGGCTCTCGACGGGCTGGGGGACAAGTTCGGACAGTCCTTGGTCAACGGCAACGACATCTTGGGTGACATCAACGCGCGGATGCCCGTATTGCGGCATGACATCAAGGCCTTGGCCGACCTATCGCAGTTGTACGCCGACGCATCCCCGGATCTGTGGGACGGCCTGGCGAACGCGGTCACGACGGCCCGCACCCTCAATGATCAGCGCGGCAATCTGGACCAGACGTTGGTCGCTGCGGTCGGGTTCGGCAACACCGGTGGCGACATCTTGGAGCGAGGTGGTCCGTACCTGACCCGGGGCGCCGAGGACTTGCTGCCGACGACCCGGTTGCTGGACAAGTACAGCCCCGAGTTGGACTGTCTGTTCCGCGGCTTCGCCTCCGGTGCGCCGGCCGCGGCCAAGGGCCTCGGCGGTAACGGTTACTCGCTGGCCATGCACATGGAACTGGTCGGCACCGCCAACGCCTATGTCTACCCAGACAACCTGCCTCGGATCAACGCCTCCGGCGGTCCGATGGGTCGCCCGGGTTGTTGGACGGTCACCAAGGACATCTGGCCGATGCCCTACATGGTGATGGACACCGGCGCGTCGATCGCGCCGTACAACCACTTCGGCTTGGGCTCGCCGTTCGCGTCCGAGTACATCTGGGGACGTCAAGACGGGTCGAGCACCATCAACCCCTGACCCAAGCGTCGCCCGACGGCTCCCGTAGGCGCGGCTCTTCCGCTAGCTGATGACCACGCGCGTGGTTGACGGCCATGGTTGGACAGCGCAGGCGCCACTTTTGTAGCCTCCTGGACAACTAAGGCACATGGGCAGTCGGCTCGACGGAGCAGACGTCGACAGCGTCGAAGGATGCGCAGTCTTGAAGGTTCACTCACCGCTTGTGGCGAATGACGCCGCCCGCAAGCCGGTGGTCGGTGCCATCGCGGGACTGGTCGCACTGAGCGTGGTGTGGGCTGGCGTGGCGCAGGCCGACCCGCCCCAGGATGGGTTGGCACAGCTCAACGAGCTGTCCCGCCAGGTCGAACAGCTGTCCGACACCATCCGCAATGCGCAGCCGGATCTCGACGCGAAGCTGCAGTCGCTGAGTCAGGCGGACAAGAAGCACTCCGACGATCTCGCCGGCCTCGAGGCGACCAAAGCCCAACTGAACGCCTACCAGCAGGACGTGGACCAATATGCCGCTGCGGCCTACATGGGTGGGCGAACCGACGGCGTCAGCGCCATTCTGACCGCGTCGTCGCCCGCGAACCTGATCGCCGCCCTGGCCGTCCAGCGGGTGGTGGCTACCGAGATCTCCGCGCAGATGCGGGGCTTCCGTCAGGCCTACCAGGACGCGCAGGCCAGCGAGGAGGCCTCGGCAAAGTCCGCGGCTGACGCGAAGGCGGCCGTCGACGCGGCTGCTGCGGTCCGAGCGGACTTGCAGAACATGCGGGCTCGGCTGCGTAAGCAGATGGCCGCTGTCAGCGCGAGCTATGCCGCGTTGCCCCCGGCCCAGCAGGCGGGAGTGGTCCTCCCGACGGCAGCCGTCACGGCAGCGTTGGGCCCGATCGCGCCGATCCCCACGGTCGGGATGAGCGGTTTGGTCCCCAACGCGAGGGCGATCGTGGACTACATCATGGCCACCTACCCCGGCGTGAAGTCGATTGGTGGCGTGCGCGCAGATCGGCTTCCCGACCACCCGAGCGGGCATGCGGTGGACATCATGATCGGCTCGGACATGGGTCTCGGGGACGAGATAAAGGCCGATCTCGAGAGTCAGGCGGGACGCTTCGGCATCTCCTACACAATGTGGCGGGTGGCTGCCCACTTCGACCACGTCCACGTGACCGTCTCCTGAAGATCCGTTATTTCGCAAGGTCCCCTCGGACTGGTCGGCCGTGACATCGGGCCGGGCCGCCTGGCCGGAGGCCTTCAACTGCCGGCTTGAGTAGCGCTGCCGCTATGTGCTCGGGATCACGTAATTCGCACGTTCGGCTTGAGCCACCGGTCACGACTAACCCATATACGGCGGTTGCTGGCCGCAACCGCTCACGAGATGAACGCCAAGTCGACGATTGCCGCCAGCGCAGTCGTTCACCAATCTCGAAGGGGGAACTGGAGCAACATGTTTAGCCGTGTACTAGCCCTTGCCGGTGCCGCTGCGGTTCTCGGCGCGCTGCTATCTACAGCAATCCCTGTGCAGCTGGGAGCTGTGGACCGGTTTGGAACGCCGATTCCCTGCGGGACCGGCTTTCGCCCGGACTTCGAAGTCGCCCGAGTACAAGACCAGATCAATTTGGATCTGCACACCAACCGCGGGCCCATGTTCGCGCCGAGCAACTATGTCGAGCAGTGCCAGTCGATACTGGCTGACCGTCAGTCGACGACGCTGCCGGTTGGCGCCGGTGGAGTGGTGGCCCTCATCGCGGCCGTGGTCCTGTGGAGTCACCGCCGTCCGCAGGCGGGCGAGGAACCTGCCATGGCGCCTGTGCTGACGCCGCCGTTCAGCCGAGAGGCTGCGTTGTCGTAGCAGCAGGCGCACTTCGGCGCGACGGTTCTGGAGCGGCGGCGGCCGCAGGCCTGAGCAGTCGGTGTGCGATCACGCCGATCACCAGCGCCCAGAACGCCGCACCGACACCGGCCACCGTCGTTCCCGAGGCGGCAACGATCAGCGTCACCGCTGCGGGGAGTCGCGCCGATTCGTCGGCCATTGCTCCCGCGCAGGCGCCGGCAAAAGCACTGAGTAGTGCCACACCGGCAACGGCCTGCACGACACCCGCCGGGGCCGCGAGAACAGCCGCTGTCAGTCCGGTGGAGACCAGGCCGAGCCCGCAGTACACCGCCCCCGTCGTGAACCCGGCGATCCAGCGGCGCCGGGGGTTCGGATCGGCGTCCGGTGCGGCCGCCAACGCGGCGCTGATCGCGGCCAAGTTGACGGCGTGTCCGCCGAACGGAGTCGCCAGCAAGGAACCGATCCCGGTCACCGTCAGCGCCGGACGCCAGGGAACGCGGTAACCGAAGCCCGACATGACAGCGACGCCGGGGATGTTCTGCGCTGCCATGGTCACGATGTACAGCGGCACAGCGATGCCGGTGAGCGCTTGCATGGTGAAGGTGGGAGCCGTGACCTGCAGGTGGGGGATCCATGCAGTGGCTGCGGGCAGGGCGTGGTTGCGGACCAGTGTCACCGTGATCACCACCAGGGCGGCGCCGAACGCGGCCGGTACGGCCCAGCGGGGCCGGAGCGCGATCATGATCAGCCACACCACCAGCACCGGTGCGATCGCACCCGGATCGTGGGCCAAGGCGGTAACTGGAGCGACGCACAGCGGGAGGAGGACCCCCGCGAGCATCGCCTGAGCGACGGGATTGGGGATGCGGGTGACCAGGCGCGCGAGCGCCGGCCAGAGGCCCGTCGCCAGCAGCAGCACCGCCGTGAGCGCGAACGCGCCGACGGCCGCGGGCCACCCGCCGGCCACCGCACCGGTCGTGACCAGCAGCGCCGCGCCGGGCGTCGACCACGCACTGGTGATCGGCATCCGGAACCGCCACGACAGCAGCATCGATGACGCGCCCATCGCCAAACTCACCGCCACCAGACCCGAGGCCGCCTGTTGCGGATTTGCGCCCGCTGCCCGCAGCCCCGCGAGTACCACCGCGAACGACGACGTGAAGCCGACCAGGGCGCACACCACGCCGGCACTGATCGGGACTGCCTTCGAGACGTCCTGTTCCATCCGCACCCTCCGTTCTGAATACGGAACGTTCTGTAAACAGAACGTACCATGAAGAGATGTATGCGGGAGAGGTCGGTCGCCGGTTGCGAGAGCTGCGGGTGGAGCGGGGTCTGAGCCTGTCCGAGCTCGCCCGCCGAGCCGGGGTGGGCAAGGGGTCGTTGTCCGAGATCGAGTCGGGCGGCCGCAATCCCACGGTCGAGACCCTCTATGCCCTGTGTGAACCCCTGGATGTGCCGCTGACCGCGCTGGTCGGCGAGACCCCGGGCGTGCACCCAGCCGCCGACGGCGGGATGCGCACGGTGCTGCTTTCGGTGCGGCACCTGCCCCGGGTGACCGTTGAGGTGTTCCGCCTGGAGTTCCCCGATGGCGCCGAGCACATCTCGCCGTCGCACGGGGTCGGCGTTCGCGAGCACCTCACGGTTGTCGATGGCAAGGTGCTGGCCGGGCCGGTCGGTGAGGAGAGTCTGGTCGAGGAGGGGGCGACGCTGAGTTGGCTGAGCGATCGCCGCCACCGGTTCGCCGCTCCCGATGGTGCTGCTGAAGCGGTAGTGGTGATCACCACCCCGCGGTGAGGGCCGGCGGAAGGAAGCCGGGCCGCCCGGCTAGGAAGGGAAATCCGCGCTGCGAGAGAGTCTTTCGTTCGCCCGGATGTCGGCCAGGTTCTGCTCCAGCGCATCGATCACGGCGTCGTATCCGCTGTTGCCCAGGACCAGCCGGCGGGGCGGCGGGTCCTGGGCCATCGCCGCGAGTACCGCACGAGCTCCGCGGCGAGGGTCGCCGGGCTGCGCACCGTCCATCCCGACGAAGGTGGCACGGACCTGCTCCAGCATGTCGTGATATTCCGGAATTGCCTCAGCGACAGGCTCATTGGCGAAGCCGGCGTAGGCATTCGTGCGGAACGCTCCGGGTTCGACCGTCAAGACGGAGATGCCCTGTGCGGCGACCTCGTCGCGTAGCGCATCGGTGATGGCTTCGATGGCGAACTTCGTCGCGCTGTAGTAGCCGAATCCGACGGCCGACACGAGCCCGGCCACCGAGGACACGTTGACGATCCACCCGCTTCCGCGGGCGCGCATGCCTGGCAGCACGGCGCGCGTCACGGCCAGCACCGCAAAGAAGTTCAGTTCGAACATCGCCCGCAACGAGGTCTCGTCCATTCCCTCGATCGATCCGTACCAACCGCGACCCGCATTGTTGACCAGCACATCGATACCGCCGAAGTGCTCCTCGGCCGCGCGCACCGCGCGCTGTACCTGCGCTGCATCGGTGAGTTCCAGCGGCACGACGAGAACGGCGTCACCGTACTGTTCGGCCCAGGTCGCCAGCTCCTGCGGGCGCCGGGACGTCAGCACCACACGGTCTCCCGTCTCGAGCGCCGCTTCGGCGAAGGCCACCCCGAAGCCGCCGGGCGTACCGCCGGTGATGAACCATCTCCGGCTCATGGCTCGATCACCAACCGGCTGATCGACTCGCCGTCGAGGGTGAAGCGGAAACGGAGGTCGACGACCCCGCCGGGGAAGTCGCCCTCCAGATGCTGACCGACGTCGATGGTCGTGTCGGTGGTGGTCGCCCCGGTGAACTCGGAGGTATAGGTGTACTCGCCGGCTGAGGCGGTCAGCCAGGCTCCAATCTCGTGACGGCCTGTGTAGTCGCGCCCCTCATCGGTCACGACCGCATCGGCGGTGAAGGTGGCAACCGCGCGGCCGTCCTGCGGGGTGCTGAGCGCGGTCATGAACGTCTTTATGTTGTCCGGGAGGCCATCCCAATCTGTGGTCATGACCTCACGGTGGAGCTTCCTGTAGGGGGAGGGTCAAGTCGGGGCCGCGATGTTGACCTTGCCCTAGGGGGAGACTGCAGGATGGCCTCAGCCGATAACGCGGGCGGCGGATCGCATGAGGAGGACGGCGTGGGCGCACAGGTTTCGATCGGTGACTTCGCCGTGATGACCAGCCTGAGTAGGAAAGCGCTACGGCACTACCACGACATCGGGATCCTCGAACCGGCACACGTCGACGCGTACACCGGCTACCGCTTCTATGACACCAGCCAGGTCGACCATGCACACATCATTCGCCGGTTTCGATCCCTCGGCATGTCCATTCCCGACATCAAAGCGCTGCTGACCACAGACGACGCCGCGACGCGCACCCAGATCATCACGGCTCATCTCGAACAGATGGAGGTCCAGCTGCAACAGACGCGTGACACCGTTGGCGCGCTGCGCGAGTTGCTTTCGCCCGTGCAGACTCCCGCCTTCGTGGCAGTGCGCCATGAGCCGGCACTGGCCGTGTGGTCCATCGGCGCCACCATCGAGGTATCCGAGATCGACAGCTGGTTCGCGGCGACGCTGAGGACACTGCGAGACGCAGTTGCCGCAGTAGGCGCACCGTCCCTCGTCGTGCCTGGCGGCCTCTACGACCGGGCGCTCTTTCTCGAATCACGCGGCCACGCAACCCTGTTCGTTCCCGCGCCGCAATCGGCGGAGCCTCCGGACGGTGTCCGCGCGGAGGTGTTACCCAAGGCCGAATACGCGGTGCTCACCCACTCCGGTGGTCACGACGAAAGCATCGACCGCAGCTACGGGGCACTGGGCAAATACGCGAACGAGCACCTGATCAGCGGCCAGGGTCCGATCCGTGAACACTACCTCGGCGGAACACCCGCAGCTCCAACAACATTCACCGCTACGGAGATCTGCTGGCCGGTCTTCAGCACCACGCCGCCGCCGGACTGACAGCAGCCCGCGACCAGACCGACACCGTCGATCGTCAGCGGTTCGTGTCCGTGCGGCACAAGTGCTCTCGTAGCCTGCCTGCGGACCACGGCGTGAGACGGAACCGGCCGTCCCGAATGACGGCGACGGCGACGTCATCGACGTCCAAGCCCGAATGGTCGGTGGGCGAGAAGGCGTATCGGCCGGCAGCCGTTACGTACGTCAGCGTTTCCATCGCGTCCCGGACGGCGCCACGGTCGTCGGTGCCCGCGGCTTCGATCGACGCCGCGATGAGTTTGGCGGCGACGTAACCGTCGACGGCGAACTGCGATGGGAGCGCGCCATGGCGCTGTTCGAAGGGTGCGGTCAGGGCTTCGATCGTGAGTCGCATCGTCGGCTCTGGTACGTCTGAACCGATGCTCGCCAAGGACGTTCCGACGATGATGCCCTCGGCGGCGGGTCCGACCGAGTCCACAAATCCCGGGCTTGCTGCCCCGATCCCCATCACCATCGGCATGCTGAGCCCGGCGGCTCGAAAAGCCAGTGCCAAACCCGTTGCCGGTGGGCCGGTCACCCAAGCCATCAACGCCTGTGCCGAGCTCTCGGCGAGCCGGCGGACTACCGGACCGAAATCGTCGGTGTCCACGTTGACGGACACGACGGCGACGGCCGCGATGCCGTGACGACTGAGCATGGCTTTCTGGGCCGCCCAGGCATCCCGGTTGAACGCGCTGTCGGCATCGATGACGACCGCGATCTCGGTGATGCCGGCGCCGTGAAGGAACCGCAGCAGTTGCTCGGCCACCAGATGCCCGGGCGGCGGCGTCATGAAGGCGTACGGCCGCACGGGATCGACCTGCGTGTGCGCGGCACCAGTTGAGACATAAAGCAATTGGTGTCCGTCGGTGTGTGGCAGGACGGCGAGACTGGCATTCGAGAACGAAGTGCCGATAACCGCGACTGTTCGCAGACCGGCGAGCCGACCGTAAGCATCGACTGCGCCCTGCGGGAGGCTGCCGTCGTCTTCGACGCGCAACTCGATACGGCGTCCGAGCACGCCGCCAGAGTCGTTCAGTTGTTGCACCGCCAGCTCGGCGCCGGCCAAGTTCTCCAACCCCATGTAATTGGAGCCGGTCAGTGATGCGATCTGACCGAGCACAAGGGGGCGGGCGGCAGGGGTGGGCGTCATCTGCGCGCTCAGCGTGGCGCCACAGTGCGGGCGTGCGCCGGCGCGTAGCGGTCGCCGACGATGGTTCCCGGTGCGAAAGCCGCTGAGAGATAGGCAGATTCGTCGGCGCTGAGGGCGACGTTGGTGGCGGCAAGATTCTCGGCCACATACTCGGCGCGCTTGGTCCCGGGAATCGTCACCACCGGGAAGGGGCGCGAAAGCAGCCAGGCCAACGCCAATTGGCCCGGGCGGCAACCTTTTTGATCGGCCAGCTCGTTCAGTGCAGCCACGGGAGCCAGGTTCGTCTCCAGGTTCTCCGCGGTGAAGCGCGGGTTGGTGGCGCGCAGATCGCCCTTCGCAAAGGTTGCGTCGGCAGCCAACGCTCCGGTGAGTGCGGAGCGGCCCAGCGGGCTGTAGGCGACCAGCGTTATCCCCAACGCAGCACACGTCTCCGCGATACCGCCCTCGACGCCGCGTTCCCACAGGGAATACTCGCTCTGCAACGCCGCTATCGGATGCACCGTCCGTGCTCGGCGCAAGGTCTCGGGCCCCACCTCGCTGAGACCGATCGCGCGGACCTTGCCCGCACCGACCAACTCGGCCATGGCCCCGACCGTTTCCTCGATAGGGACGCGCGGATCGAGGCGGTGACAGTAATACAGGTCGATCACGTCGGTACCGAGACGCCGGAGACTCGCTTCACAAGCGGCGGTCGCATACTCGGGCCGCCCGTCGATGGCGATCCCGTCGTTGGTGTCGTTGATCCGGGCGGCGAACTTGGTGGCCAGCACCACCTCGTCGCGACGTCCGGAAATGGCCTTGCCAATCAGCTCCTCGTTGTGGCCGAACCCGCGGATCGGGACGCCCCAGGTGATATCGGAAGCGCCGTAAACGTCCGAAGTGTCGAGGTGGTCCACGCCCAAGTCGAGCGCTGCACGGATGGTTCGCATCGACGTCGAATCGTCGGCGTCTCCATAGCTCTGCGACATCCCCATGCAGCCGAGACCGACCGGCCGAACACGGAGGTCCGAATGGCCGATCTGCACCCGTGCCATGCCATCAACAGCCGTCACTGTCGAACCCCTTCGCAATAAGTGATAGTTTCACTATCAGATAGTACGCCTGGAAATGGAGCCGACGATGAGACGAGATGCGGCAGCCAACCGCAGCCGATTGGTCGTCGCTGCCGAGGACGTGTTTGCGCAGCACGGCCCGCAGGCGACTTTGGAGGACGTCGCCCAGGCCGCCGGGATCGGTCCGGCAACGCTCTATCGACGGTTCCCCAACAAGGAGGCGCTGGTCCGCGAAGTGTTGAGCGAGTTCTTCGGGCGCCTACTGACAGCTGCTGAGGAAGCGCACGCGGCACCCGACGAGCAATGCCTGAGCGTCTTCCTCCACACCGTGGGTGCCGAGCTCGTCCGCAAGAGCGGGTTGTCCGCCTTTCTGTGGGGCGACCTCGCGCCACAGCACCTCGTGGAGGAACTCCGGCAGCAGTCAGCAGCCTTGCTGTCGCGCGGGCAGCGATCCGGCGCGATCCGGCGGGACGTGACGACCGCAGACGTGACCGCAACCATCTGGGCGCTCCGCGGCATCGCCGCGGCCGGCGGTGGCGACGACATTTGGCGGCGACACCTCGACACCGTCCTGCGCGGGTTCCATCCGGCCAGCTAGAGGCGCACCCGCATCCAGTCGACCAGAGCCGCAGCGTCCTCACCGGACAACTCGACGCCGAAGGTGTCGGCCAACAAGGTTGGTACGTCAGAGATCTCGACGTCGCGTGTGGAGCAGGTTCCGTCGGGATTCGTTGTGGTCCACGTAGTTCCGTCGAGCACGTGCTGGACGTCGGCAGCGAATCGCTGAACGAACGGCCGGGTGGTGAACGGTGAGCGCGGTGAGGTCGACACGAAGTGGTTGCCGACGGCGTAGTCGATCGGATACTGCGGGTCGAGCGTGAAGACGTGCCGGTCGAGCCATCCGACCGTGCCATCGACGCTCGACCGCTGCCACAGCGTCCACTCGTCGGGATGGAACACCTCGGTGTCGGCGCCGAGGGGAGCCGAGGACAGGCGTAACTGCCAGCCGTCTTGATCGACCTCGTTACCCGCGATCAGCTCGATGGGTTCGAGTGGCCCGCGGCCGAATCCGACATCACACAGCCGGCGCCGACCGTCGTCGAACTCGACAACGATCAGCGCGTGGGTGCGCGGGCGCGCGGTCCCCTCCGCGCCCAGGGTGACGCGCCCGCCGAGCGCGGTGAACCGGAAACCGAGCCGCTCCAGGGCCGCTGCGAACACCGTCACGTGCTCGTAGCAGTAGCCGCCGCGGCGGTACTGAATCATCTTGTGCTGCAGGGTGTTCAGATCGAGGAGGATCGGCCGGCCGAGCATGATCTCGAGATTCTCGAACGGAATCGAGGTGGTGTGGGCCCGGTGCAGAGCGGCCAGGGTCGCGGCGGACGGGAGTCGCTCGCCCTCGAAGCCGATGCGCGCGAAATAAGCGTCAAGATCGAGTTCGTCGCCATGCCACGTGGTCACAAACCCACGATAGTCAGCGGTCTGCAGACCCATGCTTACCTGGGTCTACGTGAGGCGGCCTCGACCGCAGGCAGGTAGATGAGGTCCACCAGCTCGGCAAGGGCGCTGCGCTCAATGGTGTTGTGTGCGAGCAACAATTCGTTGCGCATGAGTGCCAGAATGCCGGTGGCCACGCGGTCGGGAATCCTGGCCGGTCCGATCTCGCCTCGATCGCGCGCGGCGTCCAGTGCGCGGCGAATCGTATGGTCGGTGTGTGCGGCCACCTTCGCTTGGAAAGTCTCCAGGGTGGCTTCGTCGGCTTCGGCGATGAGGTTGCGGTAGGTGTCGAGCCCGATCTGTTGCCACTGATCGACCAGGGATTCGACCATCCTGAGGATGTCCTCGCGAAGCCCCTTGGACGACGCCACCTCGAACGGTGGGGTACGCAGCGTCGGAAGCGCGTCGGTGACCATCTGTGCGCGAGAACGATAGCGGCGGTAAAGAACTGGCTTGCCCGTCTGCGCGCGGCGCGCGACGCCTTCGAAGGTGACGCCGGCGTATCCGTGTTCGGTCAGCTCAGCCCACGTGGCGTCTCGGATGGCGGACATCAGCGCGTCGTCCCGGCGTCGTGACACCGGCCCGGGCGGTACGGCCGCTTCTCGATTAGGCACGTTGCGTATCTTAACGGCCCGCGCTACCGTGAAAGTAGGAAACGCTCCGTATCTTATGGGCACCGCCGAGAAGCACCCTTTTGAAGCGAAGGTGAGGATTCATGGCTGTTCGACTGCCAAGCCTGGAGGACCTCGATCCCGCGCAACGCGAGGTCTATGACCTGTTTCCGGCCAACCTGTCGCGAGGTTTGGTCATGACGAGGTCCAGTGCGAAGCCGTATCTGTCACTGGGGCTTTCGTTCCGGACGGGCGCGCTTGCGGCCGACACGCGGGAGCTGGTGATCTTGCGCGTCGGCGCGATGACGAACGCCCCGTACGAGCTCCATCACCACGTGCCCGAAGCGCGAGCAGCCGGGGTGCCGGAGTCGATGATCGACGGCGTCGTGTCAGGAGCCACAGAGTTCGGAGACCGTCGCGTCAACGTGCTCATCGCGTTCGTCGATGACCTGCTGGCGCAGATCAAGGACGGCGGGGCGAGCACGGAAGCGATGCAGGAGTTCTTCTCCGACAACGAAATTGCCGAGATCACCCTGCTGGCCGGCCACTACGTGATGACCGCGATGTTCATCAAGACCCTCGGCATCGTCCCCGAAGAGGGCGGCATTGACGCGGCGAACATTTTGGTGGACGCCACCGCCAAGCTGCACGACGAACGAGCAAAGGACGAACGATGACCGACGAAATCCCTTTCGAGGAAGGCCTATTCGACCTCGGTGGGGGAGCCCATGTTTTCCTGTCCGGCAATGAAGCCCTCGGCTTGGCCAATGCCGGCCTGGTGGTGAGCGCGGGCGAAGCGCTCGTCATCGACACCCTCTACGACGTGCAACACGCACGAGCGATGTGCGCACAGATGGACGTACTGACCGAGTCAGCGCCGGTGCGGTACGTCTTCAACACCCACACCGACGGTGACCACTTCTTCGGCAATCAGGTATTCGCCGCTGATACCGAAATCATCACCACCGAGGCCGCCAGTGCGCTGATGACTCAGGCGCATGCCGACCTCACCACGAAACTGCTCAACACCGATACCCAGCCGGGCGGTCCGCTGCAGGCCCTCGCACCACTCGGGCGGCCGTTCGACTTCTCCGAAGTACGGGTTCGTGCCGCCGACACCACCTTCAACGGTGAAAAGGCCTTGAGAGTCGGCAGAATCGACGTCGAACTCCACGAACTGGGGCCGGCGCACACCGTGGGCGACGCCATCGCCTACCTCCCCGAGCTGGGTGTGCTGTACGCCGGAGATCTGTTGACGCACAACCCGGTTGCGGTCACCTGGTCGGGCTCGATCCCGAATTGGATCAGGGCGCTCGAGCGCATCCGCGCGTTCGGAGCCCGGACAGTCGTCGCCGGGCACGGTCCCGTCCTGATCGGGCCCGAGATCAACGCGGCCATCGACCGCGGCATCCGGTTCTGGTCTACCCTGCACACCGACGCCACCCGCCTGTACGACCACGGTGTGCCGGTGGCCGAAGCGGTCGCTCGCATCGACATCCAGAACTACCCGGAAGCCGCTGCGACACTTCCGATCATCGTCACCGCGATCTACCACGAACGTGACCCCGGCATCCCGTACCTGGACCTGACGCAGGCCATCGAGTCCATCGCCGCGCAGCTCGCGCGCGCGCACGGCTAGGAGCGCCCCGCCCCTTCACTCGATGTCGTGAGGTGCCTGATGCTCCGGCAGGGCGGCGACGTCTTCGTCCTCGGACACCAGGCAGGCGCGGCAGAAGTCGACGCCGAACGGGGTGAGGTGGATCGAACGGCGGACGACTTTGTGCGCGCGCACCGAGTGCATCGCGGCCAGCACGTCCGGTTGGGCCTCGACAACCTGGTATTCCAGCGGGTCGCGTAGTTGCTCCTGCGAGAACCAGATCAGTCCCAGCCGGAACAGGTTGTTGAGGTAGGCGGGCACGTTGTCCAGATAGCGCAGGCCCGCCCGCGGGCCGATCATGTTGAGGCCCGGAGCCACCAACCGCGAGGACACCATGCCGATGGGGCCGCCCGTGCGGACGTCGACCGCCGGCTGTGGGCCGCCGCGCAGGAGAAGCAGGAGGATGCGGGCCTCGTCGGGCGCCATCTCCTCGAGGATGCGGGCGTAGGCGGGGTGGCCGCGTTCGGTGTTCCACACGTCGCGCGAGCGGGTCAGCAGCGCCTGCCCCTGAGCACGCAACGACTGCTCCATTTGGCGTTGGCGCTCTTCGTCTTCCTGCTGGTGTGACACCGTGTGCGTCGTCGTCGCGGTGTCGGTGAGCGAGGCGCTCACCTGGACGACGGCCTGCGACACCGAGACACCGTTCGAGACGGCCTTGGCCACCTCGCCGAAAACGGTGCCGGCCTGCGCGACGCCGGAGATCAGCTCGCGTGCGGTGTCGGCCGCCGATGCCGGGTCGGCGACTATCTCGAGTGCGCGGCGGCCCGTCTTGAGCCCGGCAACGAGGGTCCATTCCGCCGTGCGTACCCAGGCCGTTGCGGCCAGGCGAACGAGGCCGGGCAGTGCTTCGCCGATCTCGCTCGCGGGTAGGAGCGCCGCGGACGGTTCCGATGGGGGAGAGAATGTGGCGCTGACTGGTCCCCACTGGGCGTGGCGTCGTCTGGGCGGCTGGCGTCGGTTGTCACTCATGCCACACCAAGTCCCAAGAAGATCCCGTAGTGGAGGAAGCCACCGGCGGCGCCCATGATCGCGCCGTGAGCGTAGAGCATCCACTCATCTTCCCTGATTGCCGAACGCAGCATCTCCACGAAGTCGGTCGGCGGAAGTTCTTTGGTGCGCTGGGCGATCAGCGTGCGGATTTTCCCTGATTGCGCTTTCGAGAACTCTTCGTCCTTGAAGGGCGTCAGCGTCCGGCCGACGGCCTCGGCGGCGAAGCCGGCCTTGATCGAGTCGTAGGCCTGGGCGCCGAGTGCCACCCGCGCGGCGCCCCGGATGGGTCCGGCTGCGCGGTCGATGGCCGGGCCGAGCGCGGCCGCCATCATCTGGCGGGTGCGGTCGCCGCTCGGACCGTCGATCAGGAAGTCGCCGATGCGTTCCAGCGTGATGACGTCGTCGGCGATGATCCCGGCGTACACCTCGGCGGCCTGCTCTTGCCGCCGCAGGAACAGGCCCTGGAACTTGATGCCGAAATAGCGGGTCGGCTCGGTCGGTTCGAAGATGAGCCACATGCCGAGCGCGTTGGTGATCCAGCCGACGATGACGCCGAGCATCGGCAGCATCCACCAGGTGTGGAACCAGTGGTCGATGAACGCGACGGGGATGCCCAGCAGGAACCCGAAGATGAAGCCGAAGTTGACCATCAGGTTCAGCTCGCGCTGGCCGATGTCCTTGAAGACGCGGATGACGAGGTCAGGGTTTTTCCGGAAGTGCTCGATGACCATGATCTTGGGGTCGAGCAGCTGGTCGATGTGGATGCCGATCTCGGTGGTGATCGACCGCACCACGTCCGGTAGTTGCGACTGGACCCGCGCGACGATCGCGCGTTTGCCGACGGTCGGCAGGTCGCGCCAGAACTGGGGGTCGTTGGCGATCATCACCTCGTCGACGAGCTGCGGGATCTCGGCTTCGAAGAGCTTGACGATGTGCTCGGCGATCATGTCCGGCTCGAGCTGCTGGTAGAACTCCGCGGGCGTGCCGAGCTTGGCGATGGCCTTGTCGGATGCGATCGAGCCCATCTTGGCCGCGCGGGCGGGCACGATGCCCTGCCAGCCGACCCCGCCCTGCAGGATGCCGGGGATCTCCTGAAGTTTGTGCGGCAACAGCCGCGCCAGCTCGGCCATTCCCGGGATTCTGAACCCGTGGAAGTTGACGGGATAGAACAGCATGATCAGGCCGGTCCAGTTGATGAGCCAGCCGATCACCGCGGTGAACAACGGAATGCTGAGGAACGCGAACCACTCCATCGGGGTGTGGATCTGGCTCAACGTCCAGTCGCGATCGAGCAACCAGCCCCACAGTTCGTTGAACGTCGACCTCACCGCCTTTCGCTGCGCACACTGATCCGCACCACGTGTGGTTTGCCACCTGTGCGTGTGCACATTAGCGGTTGCTGCCACGCCAAGGTGCTCGACTGAGGCCACGCTTTCGCCTCAGCCCGATATCGGTCGCAGTAGCGGCACTCACCGGACTGCCTGGTGGCGTCGTATTAAACCAATGGGTTGACAACGATCGCGTCGGCGCGCACACTCGTACTCAACCAAATAGTTGAGGAAGAAGATGACCGACCAGCTGTCGAAAGTATTTGCGGCGCTGAGCGATCCGATCCGACGGGACATCGTGGCCCGGCTGACGACGGCCGACGCAACGGTGAGCGAACTCGCCGAACCGTACGACGTCAGCATGCAAGCGGTGTCCAAGCACCTCAAAGTGCTCGAGGACGCCGGGTTCGTCAGCCGGGGCCGGGCCGCACAGACCCGGCCGGTGCACTTGGAAGCGCAGGTGTTCGACCTGATGACCAAGTGGATCGAGCGCTACCAACAGCAGGCCGAACAGCGTTACCAGCGCCTGGATGCGGTGCTGGCAGAGATGAATGACAACGAATCGAAACCGCGACGAAAGGGCAGAGCATCATGAACACCGCGCAGGCCGTCATCGAAGCCGACAAGGACGTGCCACTCATCCGCATCACCCGTGATTTCCACGCCACGCCGGCGCAATTGCTGAAGGCGCACACCGATCCGGACGTGTTCGCCCGCTGGGTGGGGCCCGACGGTATGGACACCCGCATCGTGGAGTGGGACGCCCGAGACGGCGGGAGCTGGCGCTACGTCGCGGTCCGGGACGGTCAGGAGTTCGGCTTCCGCGGTTGCTTCCACACCGTCGCCGCGGACAAGATCGTCCAGACTTTCACCTTCGAGGGCATGCCCGACGCCGTCTCGCTCGAGACCTTGTGGTTCGAGGACCTCGGTGACGGCCGCACCCGGCTCCACGGCCAGTCGTTGGTCGACAGCTTCGAGGGACGGGACGCCTGGCTGGCCTCCGGGATGGAGACGGGCGTCGATCAGGGCTACGCGAAACTCGACGCACTGCTCGGCGAGCTCTGAGCGCCATGGCTGCGCTGCACGCACTCACGGCCGCCGAACGGCACCGCCGCATCGCCGCCGGATTCACCGAACATGCTGCAGCCGTGCGGGATTGGTCGGCTCCGACGCCGGTGGCGAACTGGACCGCAGGCGACATCGTCGGGCACCTCGTCGGCTGGTTCACCGAATTCCTCGGTGCGGGCGGTGTGGTGTTGCCCGTCGGTCCGCCCGTCGCCGACGACCCGCTCACGGCATGGGTCGCACACGCCGCGGCGGTGCAGGGTCTGCTCGACGGCGACGCGGCCGACGGCGACTTCAGCCATCCGATGGCGGGCTCACACCGGCTTGCCGACGCCATCGACCGGTTCTACACCGCCGACGTGTACATGCACACCTGGGATCTGGCCGCCGCGATCGGGCGCGACTCCGGCCTGGACCCCGAGTTCGCTGAGCAGATGCTCGCCGGGATGACGGGGATCGAGGACCTGCTGCGCTCATCGGGGCAGTACGGGCCACCCGTCGCGGTCGCGGACGACGCGGGCCCGGTGGCCAGGCTGATGGGGTTCATCGGCCGGGATCCGGCCTGGTCGGCCGGTACGCGTCAAGCAGTGTGAGAGGACCCGGCCGCTACTGTGCCGGGGCCGCGAAACCCGTCCAGCGCAAGCCGGTTTGAGCTTTCGCGGTCGACGGAGTGGAGGCGGCGGCGACGCGTGGTTTGGTGGCCGTCTCGCCACGCAGGCGGCGCTCTTCGCGCATGATGCGGCGATTCAGGATTCGCTCATCGCGGGCGGTGAGCGTGCGATCCAGTCCGGACAGCTGATCCAGCTGCAGCCAGCTCAGCCCGTCGAGATCCCCGTCGGCGTCATGGCTGGCCAGGACAATGGACCCACGCAGCAGGGGGACAGTCTTCGCCGTGAAAGTCGTTGTCGCCAGCAACAGTTCGGTTGCCTTGCGATTGATGCGGCGCTGGCACCGGCGTGCCGTCGGGCTGAACCAGAAGTCGAACTGTCGGTCTGTGCTGGTCAGGCACTGCAGCCGTTGGCCTTGAATCAGATCGGTGATGTCCGCTGGTGTGTAGGCGCGGGTCTCATAAACGGCGCCGTTGGTGCTGAAGTACAGAACTGTGTTCATAGCGATAACCCATTCGGCTCTTTCTACGTATGGACTCTCTGTCGAGCGGAGCACCCACACTGGGGTGCTGTTATCAACGGTACCCATGTGACAATTGAGACAAACGTTGATAACGCCTGGGGTACGGGAAATATGCCCACCGCCGGGCGCTAACACTGCCGCCGCCCGCGCCGATAGCACTGACATGACCCCATTGCGCGCGGCCGGAGCGCTCGTCGCCGCGGTCGCCGCGCCGTGGTTGTCGCTGGTGACGGCCCATGCCGATGCGTTCGGGCAACTGGCTGCGGTTCCCGTGGTCGCGTCCCCGACATGCGGTGGCACCGTGAGCGCCGACGCGCAGCAGACGCCGGTTCAGATCGGCAATGACGTCGGGCACGGCATCGGGGTGTCGATCCGCTACGACGCCGGCATCTACGACGGCTCCTGCTCCCTGACGGTGACGGCCGCGTGGCGCAATCTGGACACCGGCGCCTCGGGGCAAGGCGACATCTCCGCGGTCTCGACGATCGACGGGCACTACGGGTTCATCGGCTACGCAAACAAGAACTTCGCGACCGGGAGCGGCACGGTCGTCGTCACCCTGGGCTCGCATCCGGGCCAGGAAATGCGCATCACGGCGTAGGCGGCTCCGCGCAGGATCGGGCAGCCGCGGTGATGCGACGATTGGCCCATGACCGCGACGCTCGTCACGACCAACCTCGCCGGCGGATTCGCCCACCGCACGCTCTTCGAGCGGCTCGACGTGACGGTGGCACCCGGCGATGTGATCGGCGTCGTCGGCTCCAACGGTGCCGGCAAGAGCACGCTGTTGCGGATCCTGGCGGGCGAACTCGCACCGCTTGACGGCGTGGTGAGTCTGGCGCCGGCCGACGCTTTCGTGGGTTGGCTGCCGCAGGAGCACGAGCGGGTGCCGGGGGAGACGGTCGCCGCGTACGTCGCGCGTCGCACCGGATGTGCGGCCGCGACCAAGGCGATGGACGCCGCAGCCGAGGCGCTGGCCGATTCGACTGCGGACGCCGATGCCTACTCCGCTGCTCTGGATCACTGGCTGGCGACAGGGGCGGCGGATCTCGAAGAGCGATTGCCGGCGGTGTTGGCCGACCTGGGGCTCGATTCCGACGCGGTGCGGCCGGAGTCGACGCTGATGACGGCGTTGTCGGGCGGGCAGGCGGCGCGCGTGGGGTTGGCGGCGTTGATGCTGTCGCGTTTCGACATCGTCCTGCTCGATGAGCCGACCAACGATCTCGACCTCGACGGACTGGCGCGCCTGGAAGAGATCGTGGGGAATCTCCGCGGCGGCGTGGTGCTGGTCAGCCATGATCGAGAGTTCCTGGCCCGCACGGTAACCCGCGTTGTCGAGCTCGATCTGGCGCAGAACCGGACCACCGTCTACGGCGGCGGTTACGAGAGCTATCTGGAAGAACGTGAGGTCGCGCGGCGGCACCGCCGCGAACAGTACGACGAGTTCGCCGAGAAGAAGGCCGATCTCGTGGCGCGCGCACGCACGCAGCGGGAGTGGTCGAGTCAAGGTGTGCGCAATGCGATGCGCAAGGCACCCGACAACGACAAGAATCGGCGCGCCGCACAGACCGAGTCCAGCGAGAAGCAGGCGCAGAAGGTCCGGCAGATGGAGAGCCGGATCGCCCGTCTCGAGGAAGTCGAGGAGCCCCGCAAGGAGTGGACGCTCCAGTTCACCATCGGTGCGGCACCGCGGTCTAGTTCGGTTGTCGCAACGCTCGACGATGCTGTTGTGCGACAGGGGGACTTCGTCCTCGGTCCGGTGTCGCTGCAGGTCGATGCCGGCGAGCGGATCGGTATCACCGGCCCCAACGGCGCGGGAAAGTCGACGCTGCTGCGGCTCCTGCTCGGTCGGCAACAGCCTGACGAGGGCCGCGCGAGTCTGGGCACCAATGTCGCCATCGGTGAGATCGACCAGGCGCGTGCCGATTTCACCGGCGACAGCCGCCTCGTCGATCGCTTCGAGCAATTCGTGCCGTCATGCCGACCGCGGACGTGCGCACGCTGCTCGCTAAGTTCGGCCTGCGCGCCGACCACGTGGAACGCACCGTCGACGAGCTGTCTCCCGGAGAGCGAACACGGGCGGGCCTGGCGCTGCTGCAGGCACGCGGGACGAATGTGCTGGTGCTCGATGAGCCCACCAACCATCTCGACCTGCCGGCCATCGAGCAGCTCGAGCAGGCGCTCGAAACCTACGACGGCGCACTGCTTCTCGTGACGCACGACCGCCGCATGTTGCAGAACGTCCGGTTGGATCGCTCGTGGCTGGTCGAGGGCGGACGGGTCACCGAGCTGTAGCCGGCGATCAGACGTCACCAGACGGAGGTCGGGACGTGGCGGCATCAGCGACTGCCGCCGTCGCGGGCGCGCCGGCCTGTCGGAACGACGCGGCGCGCTCGTGCTCGCGGCGGCGGACCGCGTCCTGGATCTGTTCCAGATTGTTGCGGAGCAGGTCGGAGACGAACTCGTCCATCCGGGGATCGGCGAGCATCGCGATGAGGACGTGCATGACCGATTCGCTCGCCTGGCCGACGACCTTGTCGTACCCGGGGATTCGGCTGATGACGGGTATACCCGAATCGGTGCGGATCTTGTCGGCCGCAAGGGCTTTCAGCTCGGTGTAGTTCTCTTCGATGGCGTTGGAGATGTTGCGGGTGTAGTGGCCGGTCTTGATGACGTCGATGACCTCGTCGAGCACCATGATGGTGATCGGCCGCTTCACCAGCTGGACCGCCCGCACGCTGATCCGGTTGATCAGCCGGAGCCCGGCCGGTGTCTTGAGCCCACGTCGGACCAACACCGGCGTGATCACCAGCGAGCCGATCATGATCACCAGCGCGATGCCGACGATCCAACCGAGGTCGCGCCAGCCATGGATCTCCATGGCTGTGGTCACGACCGCGTCCTCACGGATGCAGGTTCCACTGCCCGACGTCGGCGGCCAGGGCGTCGCTGACGTCGACCTCGAGACCACCGACCACCGGACCCGGATTCGACGCGGTACTGACGATCCGTTGGTACATCACTGCCGCCGGATAGATCTTGCCGCCCGACCAGGATCGGGTCTGCCATGCCCACACCTTGCCGGGCGTGGTCGAGCGCCCGATGACACCGTCGGCCGCGGCCCACTGGCAGGTGTTGATGCCGCCGTAGACGCCGGTGCGCTGCGGCCCGAGGACGGAGTTGATGCCGCGAAACCACGGCAGTGCAACGTTGTTCCAGGTTTCGCGACTGATGTCGTCGTCGACGGAGAAGAAGATCGGTGCGCTCTGGCCGCCGCCCGCCGCGGTGTGCAGTTGCCAGGCGGTGCGCGCATCGGCGACGCCGCCTGCGTAACCGCGCGTGAAATCGGACGGAGCGGTGCCGCCGGGCTTGCCGTACTGGTAGTTGCTCACGATCGCGAGTCCGGCCGCGGCCAGTGACCGGGCATACGGCAGCGTGATCGGCTTCGCCCCCATGGACGAGCCGGGGCGCGATGTCGAGACATAGTTGACGACGCCGGCGTGCCCGGCGGCCCGAATGTCTTGCGCCGGAATCTGCTTCATGGCGAAGTCGATCAGTGTGGGCGCGGCGGCAGCGGCCGTCGGCAGGCCGAGACCGGCCGCACTCAGCCCAGCCAGTGCCGACGCGGCGCCGGCATAGCGCAGCGCATCACGACGCGAGAACGGGCGCCGAAGGCCGGTGGTCTCCGGGAAGTCCTGCATTTCGCGATGTTAACAATGCGACAGATGTGAAAGTTGTGGCCGTGACGTGCTGATTCCAGATCGTGACCAGACTGTTTCATCGGCCGTCGTTTGTCGGCCAGGGCGGAGGCTCGTTCGATTCAAGGTGACGGTAACGATGTCCAGCGCCGTCGTCCTCGCGAACACTGGAGTTCGGATCGATGAGGGAGTGTGCATGTATCAGGGCCGCAGCGTGCGGGCACCGCAGGTGGTGCTGACGGTGGAGCTTCCCACCCGCGATGCACTGGCTCAGGTGACGACTCTGATGGACGAGTTCAGCGCATTTCTCGCGTATCGCGTGCCCGGCGCTCGGGTGGAGAAGTCGGTGGCCGGTACAGCTCCGGTCCGCGCTCCGCTGCCGATGAATGGACTCATGATCGACCGGACCACCCGGCAGGTCAGCGTCGATGGTCACCAGATCGCCATGGCCTACAAAGAATTCGAGCTGCTGGCCTATCTGGCGCAGCACCCGCGACGGATCATCTCGCGACAAGAGCTGATCGAGAACGTCTGGGACGCGGGCTTCGCCTCGATGCGGACCGTCGACACCCATGTGCGACGGCTCCGGGTGAAGCTGGGTGCACACGCCCTGACGCTGACGACGGTCCGTGGCAAGGGTTATCGCTTCGATCCGCAGCCCTCGACACGGTTCCGGGACCAGCGGCCGATCCGGTCGGCGTGACCGTCAGAACGCCGGTACCACCAGGCCGGCGTACGAGCGGGCGATGAACGAACGCACCGAATCTGACTGTAAAGCGTTGGCCAACAGCCTGATTGGTTCGCTGTCGTGGTTGTCGGGGCGCGCGACGAGGTACTCGGCGTAGTCGCGGTTGGCGTGGTCACAATAGAGCGCCGACTGCAGGTCGATCTGGCGGTCCATGGCGTAGTTGCCGAACAGGAACACCAGATCGAAGTCGGCGAGGACATCAGCCAGGTGCGCGCTGGCGATTTCCTTGAACAGCAACTGCTTTGGGTTCGCGATGATCGAGTCGACGCCGGGGGCAGCCACCTCACCCTCACGCAGGGTGAGCAGACCCAGGTCGCGAAGGATGTGCAGGGCGCGCCCGACGTTCGCCGGATCACCGGGCAGCGCCACCTGTGCGTACTGCGGCACGTCGTCGACAGTGGATATCGATTCCGAGTAGAGCGCGAACGGCTCGATGTGCACCGGTGCGACGGGGACCAGTCGCTGGGCCGAGGCGGCATTGAACTCGTCGAGGAATGGCAGGTACTGAAAGAAGTTGGCGTCGATCGTCCCGGTGACCAGATGGTGGTTCGGTTCGTCGAAGGTGTCGAACACCTCGACGTGGAGGTCGATGCCGTCGCGCGCGAGCACCGGGCGGACGTGATCGAGGATCTCGGCGTGCGGGACCGGCGTCGCCCCTACGCGCAGGACGCGGCCGGTGCCATGAATCGATCGAATGGTCCCCACTGCCAACCCCTTTGACTGACGCACCCGCGGCGCCATGCCATGAAGACTACCGACCGGATGCTGAATCTGCGGCCCTGAAGTCCGCCGAATGTTACGGCATGTGACGCATTGTCAGCGCCGGTGTCCTGCCCGCTGGAGCGCGTCCACCCCGGCCAATAACTTTTGTCACCAACAACATTCACCGACCAGCAAGGGGCGTCATGACAGTCGAACATGCGGCGGTGCGCACCGATGGTGGGCCTCCGGCCGGCGCGCAGCGTCTTCGCGGCAATCTGGGGATCCCGGCCATCGTCTTCATGGTGTTGGCCGCAGCGGCGCCGCTGGGCGTCATCGGCGGGCCGGTGCCCTTGGGAATCGCCACCGGCAATGGATCAGGGTTCCCCGCGACGTTCGTCATCGCCACCGTCGTGCTGCTGCTGTTCACGGTCGGCTTCACCGCGATGACGCCCTTCGTCCGCGAGGCCGGGGCGTTCTTTTCCTATGTGCAGCAAGGATTCGGGTCCAGTCCGGCCATCGGCGCCGCGTTCGTGGCGGTCCTGACGTACGCCTCGATGGAGGCCGCGGTCTACGGCCTGCTCGGTCCGCAGCTCGGCGGTCTGTTGGCCCTCGTCGGCGTACCCCAGTTGCCGTGGCCGGTATGGGCGTTGGCCGGGCTCGCGGTGATCACCTACCTCGGGTACCGCAACATCGAGCTGTCCAGTCGAGTGCTCGCGGTTCTGCTGGTCGCCGAGATCGCGATCGTCGTCGTCCTCGACGCGGTCATCGTCGCTCGCGGTGGTGACCACGGATTGTCGACGGGACTGCTCGACCCCGCGCAGATCACCTCGGGCGCACCGGGTATCGGGCTGCTCTTCGCGATCATCTCGTTCCTCGGCTTCGAGGCGACGGCCATCTTCCGTGACGAGGCACGCGATCCGGACCGCACCATTCCGTACGCGACGTACCTCGCGCTCGCGGTGATCGGCGTCTTCTACACGGTCTCGAGCTGGGCACTGATCTCGGCGTGGGGCGATCGCGAAGCCCTTGAGCGTGCGACGAATTCGGGCGGCACCATGCTGGTCGACACCGCCCAGCGCTACCTGGGCGTGGTGGGAGCGGACGTCATTCAGGTCCTCTTCGTCACGAGCCTCTTCGCCTGCATCTTGTCTTTCCACAACGTGGTGTCCCGCTACCTGTTCGCGCTGTCCGGCCGGGGTGTATTGCCCGCGGCTTTCGGCCGGCCCCACACCCGCCACGGCTCGCCGCACGTCGCGTCGTTGGCGCTGTCGGCACTGATCCTCGCGATCATCGGTGTCGCCATCGTGGCGAAGCTGGACCCGAGCACGGAGTTCTACACCTGGCTGTCCGGGATCACCACGGTCGGGGTGCTCGCCCTGATGGTGTTGACGAGCGCGGCTGTGCTGACGTTCTTCGCACGGGACCGGCGGCACTACTCGGTGTTGCGGGTCCGGGTGGCGCCGGCGCTGGGCCTGGCCGGGCTGGTGGCGTTCCTGGTCCTGATTCTGGTGAACCTCAAGGACCTGGTCGGCGGGTCGTCAGGGTTGGCGTTGGCCGTAATCCTGGTGCTCGTAGTGGGTTTCGTGGGCGGTGCCGTGCTGGGCTATCGCCGCGCGCGAACCGAGTCGGTCGCCCCGGCGGGAGAGGAGGGCTGAGATGTCGTTGACCGCGGCCGCCGCAATTGACGAGCGGCACCGGAGCGTTGTCGACCTGCTGGACTCCGGCGTCATCACGGAGGTCGAGGTGGCGTGGAGTGACCAGTTCGGCCACGCCTTGGGCAAGCGGGTGCCTGTCGAGCAATTCCGCTCTCGCGCTGGAACTTCCGGATTCGGCTTCTGCGATGGCGCGCTCGCGTGGAACTCCAACGCCCGGGTGATCGAGAGTCTTCGGTCGACCAACTGGAACACGGGCTACCCCGACGCTTTTGCCGTACCCGACCTGAGCACCTTCCGTGCGCTGCCGTGGCGATCCGGGGTGGGGCACGTCCTCTCCGACATCGTCGGTCACGACCGCACGCCGTCACCGCTCGATCCCCGTGCGGTCTTGCGGCGCGTCATCCAGCGGCTGGAGAACCTGGGGTACACCGCGAAGGTCGGCGCCGAGTTCGAGTTCTACCTGCTCAATGCCGACGGGTCGATCTTCCAGGACGACGTACACGCCTACTCGCTGCAGAATGCCAACACCCTCGAACCGGTGCTCAGCGAGCTTTATTCGGTGTTGCGCGAGTTCACTTCCCTGGAGGGCCTGCTGACCGAATACGGTCCGGGACAGGTCGAGGCCAATCTGGTCTACAGCGACGCGCTCGATGCCGCGGACAACAGCGCGCGGTTGAAGTACGCCGTCAAGGAGATCGCCCGCCGCAACGGCAAGTTGGCGACGTTCATGCCCAAGCCGTTCTCGGAGCACTCCGGAAGTTCTGCGCACCTGCATATTTCGCTGTGGCGCGACGGTGAGCCGGTTCTGGCCGGCGCCGACGGGACCGAGAGCCAGGTCGGTCTGCACGCCATCGCCGGCCTGCTCGAACACCTGCCGTCCATCACGCTGTTCGGCGCGCACTCGGTCAACGCGTACCGCAGGTACGTCCCCGGATCGTTCGCCCCGGCGACCTTGACGTGGAGCCGGGACAACCGGACGTCCGCCGTCCGGTCGCTGTTGGAGTCGACGCCCGAGGCGACGCGAATCGAACTGCGCACCGGCGCATCCGACGCAAACCCCTACTGGCTCATCGCATCTGCCCTGGCAGCAGTTGTGGCCGGCCTGGAAGCCCGACGCAATCCATCAGAGCCGCAGACCGGCAACCTCTACGACGTTGGGGTCCGGCTACCGGAATCGCTCAGTGTCGCGATCGCGCTGGCCCGTAGCGATGACGCCATCGTCGACATCTTGGGCGCGGACTCCGTGCATGACTTCGCCGAGATCGCCCAGAGCGAGTGGGACGAGTACTCCAGTGCCGTCACCGACTGGGAATTCCGGCGCTACCTGGAGAATTCATGACCGCAACACTGACCGCGCCGCGCTTCGGGGTGTGGGCCCCCGTCTACGGAACCTGGGGCGCCAGAACACATCCCGTCGAGGTGCCCGATGCCAGCTACCGCCGGACACGCGATCTCATCGTGCGCGCCGAAGAGCTGGGCTTCGACTCGACGCTGATCGCCCAGCACGTCCTGCATCCGGGTGGCGCCGAACACGACGTACTGGAAACCTGGTCAACGCTGGCCGGGCTGGCCGAGGCCACCAGCCGCGTCGAGTTGATCGGCGCCATCAAGCCGCTGCTGTTCAATCCGCTGGTCTTCGCGAAAACCGTTGCCAACATTGAACAGATCGCCTCCGACCGGGTGGCGATCAACCTCGTCAGCGGCTGGTTCCTTCCCGAGTTGGAGGCGATCGGCCTCGGCGACGTCACGCACGGTGACCGATACGAGTACTCCCGGGAGTGGCTCGACGTCGTCGGTCGGCTGTGGCGCGGCGATGCCATCGAGTCCGGGCTGGACGGGGCCGTCGCGGCCGGTGCGCAATTGCGGCCGGCCCTCGAGCGGACCCCGCGCGTCTACCTCGGCGGGGAGTCCGAAGCGGCGCGCGCCCTGGCGGCAGCGCAGGCCGACGTGTTCTTCCTCAACGGCCGGCCGCCGCAGGATGCCGCCGAGATCATCGACGACATGCGGCGTCGCGAGCGGAAGAAGCCGGAGCCCTTGCAGTTCGGGCTGTCGGCGTTCGTCATCGCCCGTGAGTCGGAGGAAGAGGCGCAGCACGAATTCGAGTACCTGCAGGGCCTCGTCGACGGTTCGGGACAACGGGACCGCACGGTGGGAGCCGACCCGGCCACCGCCATGTTCAAGGTGCACGAGGGTGTCGCGCGCGTGGGCACCAACGGCGGCACGCTGGCCGGTCTCATCGGTAGTTACGAGCAAGTGGCCGAACGGATCACGACATTCGCGAGCCTCGGGATCGACCTGTTCATGCTGCAGTTCCAGCCGCTGGAAACCGAGATGGAGCGCTTCGCGGCCCACATCCTGCCCCTGTTCCGCTGAGTCGAGAAGGAAATCCCATGACCATCACGGCATTGGCCGCAGGGTCGGTCGCGGACCGGCGGGCGTCGCTGGAGTCGGTCGTCGAGCAGCTCGGCGCGGACGACGCCCAGCACGAGCTGACCCGAACGTTGCACCATGAGGCGATCCGCGCGATCGCCGACACCGGCGTCCTCGCACTCCGGATCCCTCAGGAGTACGGTGGCCCAGGCGGTTCCATCGTCGATGTCATCGAGACCGTCATCGACATCGCGCAGGCCAGCTCCAACGTGGCCCAGGCGCTGCGCGCCCATTTCGGATTCGTCGAGCGGCTCCTGGGTAACCGCGGCGACGACGCCCTGCGGGCCCGCTGGTTCCCCGATGTGCTCAGCGGAAAGATCGTCGGCAACGCGATCACCGAAGCAGTGGGCGCATCTCCCGCGGCCATCGGCACCACGTTGCGTGCCACGGGTGACGGCCGGTACCGGTTGGACGGCAAGAAGTTCTACTCGACCGGCACCCTCTACGCCGACCTGATCGCGGTGTCGGCCGAACGCGAGGACGGCCGCGAAGTACACGTGATCATTCCGGCCGATCGCCAAGGCGTGACGTTGTTCGACGACTGGGACGGCTTCGGGCAGCGGCTGACCGCCAGCGGTGCAACGACTTTCGAGTCGGTGGTGGTCCACAAGGACGAGGTGTCGCTGGTGCCTGCGGACCACCGGCTCGCACACAGCCAGACTTTCCTGCAGCTGTACCTGACGGCGGTGGCGGTGGGAATTGCCAAGGGCGCCTTGCGCGATGCCATCGGGTTCGTCCAGAACAAGGCGCGGCCTGCCGCGCACGCGCTGACCGCCTCGGCCACCCAGGACCCGTTCATCCTGCAGGCGGTGGGGGAGATCGCGGCCTGGACGTCGACCGCCACCGCGGTCACGCTCGGCGCCGCGGCGGCGCTGGATCGGGTGGTGGACTCCGGCCAGATCGACGACCAACAGGCCATCGGTGCTGCCGCAATCGAGGTGGCGAAGGCCCAACTCGTCGCGGAACGTCTCACCCTCGATGCCGCGCAGCGACTGTTCGACACCGGTGGCGCATCGGCCACAGCTCGTACACTGAATCTCGACCGGCATTGGCGCAACGCGCGAACCATCGCCAGCCACAACCCACTGGCGTACAAAGCTTGGGCGACTGGGGATTTCCTCGTCAACGGTGCGCTGCCGCCCAACTCCGGATACTTCTGACCCGCGATGAGAGGACAGACCCGATAGTGGCCGCTCCCGTTGTCGTCGTACCGCGCCGGTTCTCGGTCGGTGACGATCCGCGCGTCATCGCGGCGAATGAACTCTTCGACCGGATCGTCCAACTGGTCGAAGCGGCCGGCCTGACACCGCTGGTCGTCGACGATCCGTTCGTGGCGCTGTCCGACGTCGGTGGACTCGTGCTGCCCGGCGGCGGAGACATCAACCCGCAGCGCTTTGGGCAGGTCGCAACCGCGGCGGTGTACGACGTCAATGACGAACAGGACGAACTCGACTTCACGCTGGCGGCACGAGCAGCGGAAGCCGGCTTGCCGGTGCTCGGCATCTGCCGGGGCGCGCAGGTGCTGAACGTACTTCGCGGCGGTGACCTCCGCATCGACCTGGTGCCGGGCGAAGTCCCGCACCGGAGCGCGACGGCCGGAGAGCTGTTCGGCTGGCATCCGGTTGCCCTGGCAGCAGGTAGCCGAGTTCGTGCCGCCCACGAGTCCGACCAGATCATCGTCGGTTCGGCCCACCACCAGGGCATCGCGTCACTGGGGTCCGGGCTGGTGGCCACCGGCCACGCGGCCGACGGCCTGATCGAGGCGTTCGAGGCCGTCGACGGCTGGGTTGTTGCGGTGCAATGGCATCCGGAGGCGCCGGGTACGTCGGCGTCGGTTCAGCACGCACCGTTTGCCGCGCTCGCCCAGGCCATCGAAATCGACGAACGCCTAGCCCGCCGCTGAAAACTGCGTCGCCGCCGCAATTCCGAGCAGTCGCTCGAGGCCCGCGCTACCCGCCGGTGTCACGACGACTGCCCGGCTGCTGCCGATGCGCCGTACCCAGCCCTGTGTGAACATCGCGGTCGCGATGTGCGCGCCCGCCGCGCCCGCCAGGTGTCTGCGTCGCTCGGTCCAGTCGAGGCACGCGCGCGTCGCGGCCCGGCGCCCCGGTTCGAACGGAGAGCCCAGCGCATCTGTCAGCCATTGGCGCCCATCGGTGGTGAGGGCCAACGACTCGTCGAGCAATCCCCGTCGGAGCAACGCCTCGGTGATGGTCACCCCCAGCCTCCCGGCGAAGTGGTCGTAGCTGGTCCGTCCGCGTGCGAGGGCACTGTTGATCACCGCTTCGCGCATGCCGCGTGGCGGTGTGGACGGCTGCTCACCCAGCACCGCGAGTGACTCGAGCACCTCGGCGACGCCGGCGTCCACCAGCTCGACGTAGCGATGGCGCCCTTGCCGGCGTTCGCTGACCAGACCCACCGTCACCAATCGGTTGAGGTGCTCGGTGGCGGTCGAGGGTGCGACACCGGCGTGTGCAGCCAATTCCTTTGCCGTCCAGGCCCGCCCGTCCATGAGCGCGATAAGCATGCGGGCGCGCGTACTGTCGGCCATCGCGGACGCAACGGCGGCGAGGCATTCGGCTGTCATAGACCCAGTGTGCGACGGTGACAATTCGGTGGCCACCGAACGGTTCGGCGGCCACGATGTTGGCATCGTCAGCCTTGACCAGACTCGATCGCGTCAACGATCTCGACGGCCGCTGGCCCACACAGTTGTTCTAGGGTGACACCGCCACCGGCAAGTAGCGCCTCGATGCGGTGTAGGAGTTCACCTGAGCTGACGCGTTCATAGAGGTTCGCGCCGGGGCAGGCACTCGATGCGATGTCGCGGTGGCCCGCCAGCGTGCTGGGCGCAACGCCGAAGGTTTGTGCGGCCCATGCGAACGCCACTGCAGTGCTGTGGATCTGGGCCTCAGTGAGAAGTTCCTTGTCGAAGTCGCCCTCGCAGACGACCAGGAAGTGGCCGGCGGTTTCATAGTCGGTCGCTGTGTCGCCCGAGAGCTGCGGGGCCCGCAGCTCGTAGATGTGTCCGTTGCGGTCGACACTGACGTGGTAGGCGATGTCGATCCAACCGTGGCTATCTTGGTGGTAGCGCTGGTGCTGACGCAGGCGCGAAGGTGCTCGCTTGTTGTCTCCGAGTATGACGCCGCTGTGGTGAAGCGTCAGTCGGTTCACCGTATGCCGCTGCCCGCCGGGTCGCGGGGGTCGAGCTCCCCACGCATTGCGACATAGCAATGTCGCGGGGTTCGGCTTGGGTACGGGTGGGACCGTCGAAACTGAAGCGCGCTGTAGTTCTTGCGTCGTTGGGCTTGACGGTGCCGTTGTGCCGATGACCGCTTTGGGGGTGTTGCTACACGCCTCGACTGAGGCGGCGAGTCCTGCGCCGCCGATCAATCGAAGCGCCTGTCTGCGGGTTACGGCGCCTCCGATCGCGTTGGCTGGCGGCAGGTCCATGTCGGACACCATACGTGCGCCGGATGCTGCCTACGTCGATTTTGCGGATGGCCGGGGACACGCTCGATAGGATGCCGGAATGCCGGTCGCTGAGGGGGAAGTATTCGCTGGCTACAGGGTCATTCGCCTGTTGGGGTCGGGTGGGATGGGGGAGGTGTACCTTGCCCAGCACCCGCGGTTGCCACGGCTCGAAGCGTTGAAAGTGCTTCCTACCGCGGTCAGTGCTGATGGTGAATACCGTCAGCGCTTTGCCCGCGAAGCCGATATCGCCGCGTCCCTTTGGCACTCGCACATCGTTGCTGTCCACGACCGAGGTGAGCAGGACGGCCAGCTGTGGATTGCGATGGATTACGTCGACGGTACCGACGCGGCGAAGTTGCTCCGAGACCGCTATCCGCATGGGATGCCGCCGAAGGATGTGGGCGACATCGTGTCTGCGATCGCCGGTGCGCTCGACTATGCCCACGAGCGGTACCTCTTGCATCGTGACGTAAAGCCATCGAACATCCTGATGGCCGACCCACGTTCGTCGGATCGCAGAATCTTGTTGGCCGACTTCGGTATTGCTCGAGGTGTCCATGACACCGGCGGTCTCACGGCCACCAATATGACAGTTGGCTCGGTGGACTATGCGGCCCCTGAGCAGCTTACCGGTGGCGCAGTGGACGGCCGTTCCGATCAATATGCATTGGCCTGCACGGCGTTCCATTTGTTGACCGGTGCGCCGCCATTCGTGCATTCCAACCCGGCTGTCGTCATTGGCAGTCATCTGTCTGCTGCCCCACCATCTTTGACAACGACACGCCCGGAGTTGGCCGAAATGGAGAGAGTCCTGGCCAAGGCGATGTCGAAGGACCCGGCCCAGCGGTTTGGTAGCTGCAGCGAATTCGCGATGGCGTTGGCTCACTCAAGCGTAGGCACAGCCGGCCCGACTTCTGCAACCCAACTTGCAACACCGGTATCCGGTTCATCGCCCGGCGGGCAACAACGTCGGGCCGCGTCACCGCATCAACGCCCGAGTCGTCGGCCGGTGTTATTTGCGGGCGCCGTAGCGCTCCTTGCTGCGGTTGGGCTAGTTGCCTTCGTTGGTGCTCGGTTGGGGGGCACGTCCTCATCTACCTCGCCGTCAGCATCGACACCTCCGGCTGCCGAAGCGGCCCCCGCCAACGAAACGGGTGCTGAGACGGTCACCATGACTGCTCCTGCAGTTACAGTGACGCGCCCCGTCCAGCCACCCGTTGGTGGCGCACCGCCACGGCCGAGGTCGTCATCGGTGCCAGCTGGCGATCTCGGTTTGGGTACCCCGATGACGGCTCCTAGGTGCAACGGTCAGGGAATTGTGATTCTTGGATCGGTGACGACGCCGGGTGAATACGAACAAGGCGTGCAACGACTTCTCGATGCAAATCCAGGCGCGGGCTATCTGCGAACAGACATGTCGTGCCCGTCTCTTCGGCAGGCAACTGACGCTGGGAATCCGATATATGCGGTGTACGCATTCGGTGGAACCACACAGGGCGAGGTGTGTTCCCGGGTGCGAGCTGTAGGCGGAATCGCATACGGGAAGTGGCTGGACATGACCACAGATCCGGCATACATCATCCCGTGCTGAATGGACATCGCGCCATGGCTGGCACCATGGATGCATGGACGAGCCCGCCGCACAGTTCGTGAACCTGCACCGCGGCGATGAACCGCTCCTCCTACCCAACGCCTGGGACTTCGCCTCCGCTGCGGCGTTTGTCCGCGCCGGATTTCGCGCGGTCGGGACGACCAGTCTCGGCGTCGCCGCCTCATACGGACTGCCTGATGCCGCCGGCGCCACCGGGGCGGAAACTCTAGCTCTGGCACGGACATTGGCTCGGCTGCCGGTTCCGGTGACGGTCGACATCGAGGCGGGTTTCGGTATGGACCCGGCAGCGCTGGCCGCGGAGCTGCACGCCATCGGTATCGCCGGGGTCAACATCGAGGACGGCCGCGGCGATCACCTCGCGGCGCTCGACGAGCAGTGCGCGCTGATCGCGACGTTCAAGGCCGCCGCGCCGGACGTGTTCATCAACGCCCGCGTCGACACCTATTGGCTGCATCTGCCCACGGCTGACACCACCCGACGCGCGTCGGCGTACGTCGACGCCGGCGCGGACGGCGTCTTCGTACCCGGCCTGCGCGACGAGCGCCTGATCGAGCAGCTCGTCGCCGAGCTCGGAGATATTCCGCTCAACCTGCTCGCCCAGTTGCCATTCCGCCGGCTCGGCGAACTCGGCGTCCGTCGCGTGAGCACCGGGTCACTGCCGTTCCGCGTCGCCATCACGCAAGCTGCCGCGGCGGCGACGGCATACGCCACGGGCGCGCCGACTCCCACCGCGATGTCCTACGACGACGCGCAGGCGCTCTCACTCAGCTGATCAACTGGCGGCGTTGGGCAGCAGCGGCGGGCATGCCCCCTGGGCATCGGTGGCGAGCTCGAAGTGCCAGAGTTCGTTGGCGTAGATCTGGCACAGACCGAAGCGTGCACCGTTGGCGATCAGCCACCTGTCGGCGCTCTGGCCGCCGATGTCGACGGCCTGACCGCTGACATGCTTGGACTGCTGTGGCGTCTGAACGTATTGCCGCGCCGCGTTGTAACTGCCGTAGGTCTGGATCGCGTCGTCGAGCAGTTGTTGCTGGAACTCGGGAGTGCGCCAGCCGGAGGTGACCGTCATGGGGATGCCCTCGGCCGCGGCCGCGGTCGCCGCCTGCTGGATGGCGGCCAACAACGCCGGGTCCAGGTGCCCGACGGTGGGGTTGGAGACGTCGAACGGGCTCGCCGCATCGGCGGACGCGGTAGCCATCGGTCCGAGCATTGTGAGCGCACCTGCCAAGGCCAAGACGGTACCGACGAGTCGCATGGGCACCGACCCTACTCGGCGTCGGCTACCGACTCTTCTCCCGCAGGGACATCGGCGGCGTCGTCGCCGCCGCCAACGCCGCGGCGTCGATCGTCTGACATCGATATGGCAGCGCCTCCAGCCGAGCCGTCATGGTGGCGAGCGGATCCTCCACGACGCCGGCGGTACCGGACAGGAACGCCCACTCGTGCTCGTCGCTGCCGAAATAGACCACGGTGCCGAAGGTTTCGCCGAAACGCTCCCATGACCGGATCAGCGTCTCGTTGCGCCATAGCGTGGGGCAGCCGGCCTGGCCGGTGACGACGGTGCCGATGTCACCGCACAGCTTCATGTACTCCGCGCCGTAGAGGCGGTTGTGCTGGGCGGCCTCAGCGCGTTCGTCGGGGAGATCGATGACGACGACGTCATACCTGGGTCCGGAGTAATCTGCGACAAACTCGTATCCGTCGGTGTAGTGCACTGTGACGGGGCCGAGTCCGGCTTCGGCCCTTGCCAATTCATCGGGCGCATAGCCGTAGGGCAGGTGTTCGGCGCAGAGCCGGACGGCCTCGCGGTCGATGTCGACGTGGTCGACATGCGTGGCCCCGGCGGCGACAGCCATCTGGCTGGCCACACCTTCGCCGGAACCGATGATCAGCACCCGGTCGACCGTCTCGGCCAGCAGCAGCGCCGGCACCATCAGTGCCTCGTGATAGACGAGCTGGCTGAATTCGGTGCTCTGCCGGTCCGAGTCGCTGAACAGCGAGATGCCTTGCTCCGTCCGGCCGATCACCAGGTGTTGAAACTCAGTGTGGACATCGCACAGCACATCGGTGAGCTGCCAGGTGCGGGTGATGCCGGGTGCCATCGGCTCGACGATCTGCCGTCCCGCTCCGCGAAACACCGTGTGGATGTGGGCATCTGCCGCGCCCACGGCCTGTCGCAGCAACCGAACGGCCTCCTCGGCGTCGGCCGACTCACCGCAGGTGAAGACGTCGACGAACATCGCGCCGCGTTCGGGGTAGCTGTGGATCGAGGCGTGCGATTCGGCGAGCAACGCCAACACCGTCACGCCGTGTGGCTCGAAGCGCTTGTCCACCATGTCGCACACCGTGGCTCCGGCCCGCTCGACGGAGGTGCGCAGCAGGTGGCGCAGCCGCACGCGATCGTTGGCCAGGTCGCGGTCGACGCCGGTGAATTCGGCCAGCACGTGACAGCCCGCAAAGCTGCTACCCGGTTGTGACTGCATCTGTGACCTCCACGAATTGCGTTGCAAGCGGGACAAATCCATTGAACGACGAGGCGTAGCTCGTCGTATACGCGCCCGCCGCTTCGATCTCGACGAGATCGCCCGGACGTAGCGTCACCGGCAGTGGATACCGCCGGTACAGCACATCGTCGCCGTCGCACGTCGGACCGGCGACCACGGCGTCGTCGACGGGATCACTGTCGCGGTTCGTGCGCAGCCGGTACCGGATGTATTCGTTCTCGGTCTCGGCCAGTCCGCCGTAGCGCCCGATGTCGAGGTACACCCAGCGGCGACCGTCGGTGCCGGTCCGCACCGACACCACTTCGGACGAGAGCGTGCCGGCTGAGCCGACCACCGCGCGCCCGGGTTCGATGACGACGTGGGGGAGCGCCGGGAAGTGCCGTCCGAGGGCGTCGGCGATGGCGCCACCCACGATCGCGACGTCGGGTACGGGTGCGTCGTACGAGATCGGGATGCCGCCGCCCAGGTTGAGTGTCGTCAGGCCGGGTACGGCTTCGAAAATGTCACGCGCGCACCGGATGCCGATCTCCCACGCGCCCGCATCGAGCTGCTGCGAGCCGACGTGGAAAGCCACCCCGTCCGCCCGGAGTCCCGACCGGGCAGCCTCCGTCAACAACCCGGCCGCATCGGCGGGCGCGCAGCCGAACTTGTGCCCGAACGGCGTCACCGACGACGGAAACGTCGGCGCAATGCGGCATTCGACGCTCGAGCCCGGCGCGTTCTCGGCGATCGCCGCCAGGCCGGCCGCGGTGTCGAAGGTGAACCGCCGGACGCCCCGCGCAAACGCGTACGCAATCTCGGCCGGCTTCTTGAGCGGGTTCCCGAACGTCATCCGGGCGCCGTCGATGCCGGCCGCCGCGCACAGGTCGACCTCACCGACGGACGCGACGTCAAAGGCGCAGTCGAGGCCTGCCAGGAGCCGCAGGATGGGCTCGGCCGGGTTGGCTTTCACCGCGTACCGAACCTCGGCCGCGGGCAGGGCGCTGCGCAACGCCGCAACGTTCCTGCGCACCGTTGCGAGGTCGATCGTCAGGTAGGGCCTACCGGGCACACGCGGCAGAGTACTGAACCAATCCGTCCGTCGCGCGCTGATCGGCGAGCGAAGCAATCAGCCAACGAGGTTGATGACGAGGTTGATCGTGCACGCGATGATCACGGTGCCGTAGATGTAGCTGCAGAGGCAGTGCCGGAGTACTTCGGCCCGGATCTGAGAGCTGGTGACGTCGGTGTCGGAGACCTGGTAGGTCATTCCGAGGTTGAACGAGAAGTAGAAGAAGTCGCTGTACTGCGGATCGACATCGGGACTGTTGAAGTCGATTCCGCCGGGTTCGTCGTCGTAGTAGATGCGCGCATAGCGCGCCGTGTACATGGTGTGGAGCAGCGCCCACGTCGCGAGGATCGCGGCCAGCGACATGCCTGCGTACGACGCCTTGTCCGCGTCGTTCGCGGACAGCAGCAGGATTCCGATGGAGGTCAGGCTGGCCGTGAGGATGAGGAACAGGACCAGATCGCCGATCTCGTCGTCGACGTCGGCTTCACCCGCGTGCTCCTTCGTCTGCTCGGGGCCCATCCGCCACAGCGCCACGAGCGCCCACGAGACGTAGCTCGCCGCGGTGACGATGACGACCGCCAGCAGTCCGACGGGCCAGCGTTGCAACAGCAGCCCGGTGGCCAGGCCGACGCCGAGGCCCGCCGTCAAGCTGATCCAGAATCTGTTCGCGCCGGAGAGTGAGGTCACCCCATGCATTCTCCGTCAGCTCCCGTAGAGGCGTAGCGCCCGTGCGGCTTCCGTGGCGATCTCGCCGCTGAGTCTCGCAATGGGTGGGCCGCCGCGTTGATGGATCACGTTGGCCAGCACCGCGACGTAGGTGTCCGACTCAGCGTCGATCCAGAGGCTGACGCCGGTGAAGCCGGTGTGCCCGAAGCTGCCGACGGGAAAGACCATGCCGCGAGGTCGGGAATGTTCGGTGTCGATGTCCCAGCCGAAGCTCCGGAGTTCCTGTCCCGGGATCGCCGGATAGTCCGGGGCCAGTAGCGGATCTGTTGTGTTGGGCCGGTTTTCGACGGCCGCTCGGCTGGCGGCATTCGCCGCGGGCACCTGCCCGGCGTTGTGCCCCGGTTGTTGCGGCGTCGCCATCAATTCCGCGGTGCTCCGCCCCAGCGGGAACGGGCTCGGACGTCCGGCGAGCCGGTCGATCAGCGCCTGCGCGTAGCGGCCGATGTCCGAAACCGTCGAGAACACTCCTGCGCTCCCTCCGGTGCCGCCCATGCGCCTTGCCGTCGGGTCGTGCACCGTGCCGCGGATCAAGTGGTCGAAGTCGGGGTTGATGCCGGGAGTGTCGTCATCGTGGGAGGTCGGTGCGACGCGCTCCAGCAGGGCGGTACTCCAGGTTCCGGTCGGGCACGGTCCAGCCGGTACGCCTTCGAAAACGATTGCCGTGCCTCGAATCTGGTGCGGGCCGCAGGCCTTGGTGGCGGGCAGATACCGAGTATCGACAAGGTCCATCGGTGCAAAGACGTTGTCCTGTACATAGTTGTCCAGAGACTCGCCGGTGATCTTCTCGATCAGGGCGCCGAGGATGATGAAGTTGAGGTCGGAGTAGTGGAATCCCTCGCCGGGACCGAACTCCAGAGGCGCGGTGAGCGCACGACGAATGCCTTCGGCCTTGTCGGCGCTTGTCAGCCCCCACGGGCCTTGATGGCTGAGGTCGCCACCCGTACCGGACGTGTGCGTCAGCATCATCCGCACCGTCACCTGGGCGCGGCGTGCGTCGTTGGTCGGATTGAATTCTGGAAAGTACGTCTGGATGGGCTCGTCGACCTCGACCAGGCCCTTTTCGTACAGCTGCAGGAAGGCGACAGTCGTCGCGATGCTCTTCGACAGCGACGCGAGGTCGAATATGGTGTCGTCGGTCATCGGTTCCGCCGGGGCCGCAGATCCGTCCAGCGCGGGTTCGTCACCGAGTCTGCGTGCGCCGTAGGCCTGCCGGAACACGACCTTGCCGGCATGCCCGATCTCGATCACCGCGCCGGGCAACCGATGCGCGGCGAGCGCGTCGTTGACCAGGCGAGATACCGCGGCGAACGGGCCGGCCGGGACGACGCTCGGGACCGGCGTGGCGGCCGCACTTGTCGTGGCCGGAGGCCGAGCAGTCGGCGACGAGGTGACGGCCGGCGGCGGCGTCGGGTGTCCGCACGCCGCGAGGGCGAGCATCACCGCGCATACCCGTGCTACGCGCGACCCCGACACCCTCACCGCTTCGACGTTAGCGCCTCACTCTGTTCAGCAGGGATCCGACGATGAGCAGACCGCAGAACCACAGTGGCAGAGCGATCGCGCCGGCACGGGACGCTGGATCCTGGGTCATCAGGATGTAGATCAGCGCGAAGTACCCGAGGCACAGGTAATTGGTGAGCGGTGACAGCGGTGTCTTGAAGACACCGGCGCCCTCCCGCGACCGAAATCGCAGGTGGCTCAGCGCGATGATGCTCCACGTGATCAGCTCGGCCCCGACCACGACGGGAATCAGCAGCACGAGCGCCTTCCCGGGGAGCACGACATTCAGCAGCACCGCCACGGCGACGAACCCGGAGTTGAGCAGCAGTGCACGGACGGGGACGCCGCGGGCGTTGGTGTGGGCGAGGAACCGTGGCGCCTGGCCGCTGGCGGCGAGGTCATACAGGACGCGCGCGTTGCTGTAGGTCATCACGTTCGCCACCGACAGCGCGGCGGTCAGAACGACGATGTTGAGCAGCGTTGCGGCGCCGCCGATCCCGAGGCCGACGAGCATCAACACGAACGGGCTGCCCTCCGTGCCCACCTTGTCCCACGGCCAGATGATCAGCATGACGCCGATGGCGCCCACGTAGAAGACCAGGATTCGCAGCAGCACCTGATTGATGGCGCGGGGGATGTTGCGGGCGGGCTCCTCGACCTCACCGGCGGCGGTGCCGAGCGACTCGATGCCGCCGAAAGAAAAGGTGATCGCGACCAGCGAGATCATGAAGGCGCCGAGCCCCTTGGGGGCGAAACCGCCATGCGCCCAGAGGTTCTGCAGGCCGTGCACGTTGTAATCGCCGGCGCCGAAGATGATCGCGATGCCGATGACGATCATGGCGACGACGGCGGTCACCTTGATCAGCGTGAAGTAGAACTCGAATTCGCCGAACGCCTTGACGTTGAAGGTGTTCGCGGCGGTGATGAGCACCAGGCACACCGCGGTGGTGATCCAGCGGGGCATGTCCGGGAACCAGAAGGCCATGAACTCCGAAGCTGCCGTCAACTCCACCATGCAGACGACGACACAGACGTACCACCAGTTCCAGCCGGCGATGAAACCCGCTGGTTTGCCGAGATATTCGCGGGCGTAGGCCGACCACGACCCCGCGACCGGATGTGCGACGGCCATCTCGCCGAGCATCCGCATCACGCCGTAGAGGACGATGCCGGCGATCGCATAGCCGAGCAGAACGATCGGTCCGGCGGTCTGCACGGATGTGCCCGAGATGAGGAACAGGCCCGTCCCGATGGCGGAGCCGAGCGAGATCATCTGCAGATGACGGTTCTTCAGGTCGCGGTGCATCGGCGCGTCAGCCGGGGCGGTGGTCTCGGCACGGGGCCCGTCAGCGGGACGGGTGCTCGGAGCCATCGGGGTGCCTTCCATTCGGTGTATCGCGTGCGGGTGAGGGGGGTGGGACTACGTCGGTGCGGCGGGTACGTCGACGCGGGTCTGCAACACCCGCCCGGCCGACTCGCCGCGCATCAGACCGTCATGCGTGGTGTCGTCGACAACCAGGTACAGCGTGTGCCCATCGGCGCCACCGAGGGCGGGTGCGACGGCCCAGCCGTGGCCGATCGGGATCCGATGCGTCACGGCGCCGCCGGCGATGACGCGCAGGAACTCGCCGGTGTCGTAACAGCCGACCCACACGCCGCCCTCGCTGTCGACGCACAGGCCGTCGGGGTGGCTGCCGGCGCCGAGGTCGGCGAACACCGTGGGGAAGCCGAGACTGCCGTCGGGTGCAGTTGTAAAGGCAAGCAGGCGTGACCCGTTCGTCTCGCTGACGACGAGGGTCCCGTCGGGCAGAAAGCCGAGGCCGTTGGGCACGGCGAGGCCGGTTGCGACAATGCGGACGCCACCTGCCTGGTCCACCAGGCCGATCTCGCCGACGAGTGCATCGCGGGTCTGTTTGTACAGGTCGACGTAAGCGCGGCCGTCGGGGGCGACGACGAGGTCGTTGGTCGACCAGGCCAAATCGCTGACATCGAACGTCGAAGTGGTGTTTCCGTGGGCGTCGACGTGGTGGATCGTGGCCTCGAAGAGCGTGGACACCACGAGCGTTCCGTCGGGAAGCCAGCCGAGGCCGGAGGCGCGCGGCACCTCGGCCTCGACGGAGAGGTCACCCGTTTCGCCCACCGAGTACACCCGGCCGGCCGGTCCGTCGCTGAACCACAGGCGGTCGTTGCGCCATCGCGGTCCTTCGCCGTACACGAACCCGTCGATGAACGGCTCAACAGCTGTTGACGTCGTCGTCGGACCATTCCCTTCGCTCGATGAGTGCGTAGAGGCTATCCCGTGCTGGTCGAGGACCGATCCGAATCACCGCACCGGACCGGGTGCGACACTGGTCGCGTGACGACTTCAGAGCCCATCGAGCCCGACGCCAAGGACTGGACGTGGGTGCTGACACGCGCCTGCCCTGAATGCGGCTTCGATGCGTCGTCCGTCCAACCCTCGGATGTCGCCGGCCGGATCCGCGACGATGCCGCAGACTGGGTGCACCGCCTGGCCGGCTCCGGAGTGAAGTCGCGACCGCGGCCCGACGTCTGGTCGACGCTCGAATACGGATGCCACATCCGTGACGTGCACCGAATCTTCGACCACCGCGTCCGACTGATGCTGACCGAGGAGGATCCGCGGTTCCCCAACTGGGACCAGGACGAGACGGCCATCGCCGACGACTACGGTTCGCAGGACCCCGCCGTGGTCGCCACCGAGCTTTTCGACGCCGCGAACATCGTCGCGGACACCTATGCGAATGTGCCGGCGGAATCTTGGAAACGTCGCGGATTACGCAGCAATGGAAGCGAATTCACCATCGCGACCATTTCGCTCTACCACCTGCACGACATCGTCCACCACGCGCACGACGTCGCCCCACGCGGGTGATAGACGTACGTTTGCGACATCTCATGAATCAACTGAACCGAAGGGGCCAAGGGTGTCGGTTTCCGGAACGCAGCGCGTATACGGGGGCGTCACCGGCGAGGAGCGCATCGCCCAGCGGCGCCGGAAGCTGATCGAGGCCGGGACGAGCTTGTTTGGCTCTCCCGGTTCAGGTTCGGTCCGCGTCAAAGACGTGGTGGCCGAGGCCGGTCTGACAGAGCGCTATTTCTACGAGAGCTTCACCGATCTGAGTGCATTGTTCGGTGTGGTGTTCGATGCGGCTGCCGATGCGATCGATGCGCGGGTGAACGCCGCCATGGTCGATGCGCCGGTCGACAGCTTTGCCCGCGTGTCGATCGCCCTGCGCGCAACCGTCGACGTGTTGTCCGACGATCCACGGATGATCCGCATTCTGTTCGTTGAAAGTCTGGGCTCGGGCGGTCGTGCGGGTGTTCACCGCAATGAAGTACTCGCCCGCACCGCCGGCAGTTTCTTGAAATGGTCCACGCCAGAAGCCTCATCGTTCGAAAGCAGTGCCGCCGATACCCGGATGAAGGCATTCGCCATGTCGGGCGCCGCTGCGGAACTGCTGATCTCTTGGGCGGATGGACATCTCGAGGCCACGCCGGCTGAACTGGCCGACTTTCTGGCCGGGCTGTACTGGCGCATGAATCTGCCCTGACCGACACAGCCATAACCAAACAGATTGCGCTGCAGGGGAAACTGCCGTGGCCGCGGCGCCTACTCTGCCGCGGCTTTGATCGCCTGCAGGGTCTGGCGCATCCCCTCGCGCATGGATGCGGTGAAGACGTCCTGCCCGCCCATGTAATTGTCAATGACGTGGACCGTCCCGTCGGGGCTGCCGTCGGGGCTCTCACGCCGCTGGGTGAGCTTGGTCCCGCCCGATGTGGGCTCCAGGCGCAGGGACCAGATGGCCCAGTTCTCCTTGATCCGGAACGCGATTTCGCGGCCGTTGTCCAACCGGATGATGGTGCCGTGCGTCTTCCATTGGAAGGTGCCGTTGTTGTTCAGGTTGGTGAACTCGACACCGTCCGCGACCTGCTCGGCGCCGCCGCGCAACCGGGTCGATTCGACCTGTGGGCTCCACTCGGCCATCCGGCGGACGTCGCCGACCAGCGTCCACACCGTCTCGGGCGCGGCCGCGATCTCGATGCTCTCCTCGAGTATCGGCTGCGGATTCGAAGGCATGTCGTCACTCCCGTCGCGAAATTGAACGTCCGATCGGACGCTTTTCGGAGCGTAACGATCAAAGAGATTTACGTCCAGTTGCACGTATAAAATGCGGAGGTGGCAACCGACGATCAGTTGGATGGGCGACGCATCCGTGGCGACGCGACCAGACGGAAGGTCGCCTACGAGGCGGCGATGATCGCGACGACCCACGGGCTCGACTCGATCACGGTCGGCGCGCTGGCCACGGCGACCGGGGTCAGCAAGAGCGGAATCCTCACCGTGTTCGGGAATCGGGAGGCGATCCAGGTCGCCGCGGTGGCGGAGGCGCGAAACATCTATCGCGAGACGATCATCGCGAAGGCGCTCGAGGCGGCCCCCGGCGCGCCGCGGCTGCGTGCGCTGATCGACGCGTGGGTCGACTACCTGACCGCCGGCGTGTTCCGCGGTGGTTGTTTCATGGCGGCGACCACCGCCGAATACGGCCGTCGCGACGGTCCGGTCGCGGACGGGGTCAGGAAGCTCAAGCGTGGCTGGCTGAAGCTGCTGGAAACCGAGCTGGCTGTCGCGGGCTCGTCGGCACCGGCAGACGACGCGTTCAAGATCGACGCGTTTCTCACTGCCGGCAACGACCGAAGGGAACTGTTCGCCGACGACGCCGAGCTGATGCGCGCCAGAGACCTCGCGATGGGTGTCGTCGGCCAACTCGCGGGCGCCTAGCGGCGATCAGCCGATTCCCGGTCCTTGTGTGGCTTTGCCGGCGTAGCTTCGGTTGCATCTGACGATGCGAACTGGGGGTTGCCATGGCGTTGAGAACCTATGGCGTGCTGGCGGCGGGAGCGGGTGCGGTTGCTGTCGCGCTACTGGGCGCGAACCCGCCGGCCGATGCCGCACTGGCGATCCAGCCGTTCCCGGCATGTTTCCCGTGGGAATGGAACTGTGGGCCCGGCGGCTTCTCGACCCCGGCCGACGACGGGATCCCGGGCGACAATGCCGCAGAAGGTGGCATCCCGGCCCCCGCGGTCGTGCCGAACGTCGACGGTTCACTCAGCCCGCCGGGCATGCCGGGCGACGTATAGCCCGTACTAACGCTGCACTCACAGTGGCGGTGGGATGTCTTGTTGCTCTGCTGATTCTGCGGCCGCCGCGGCTTCTGCAGCTTCTGCGGCTTCGCGTTCTTGGCGTTCTTTGCGTCGGCGGGCGAAGGCTTCTTGTGCGGCTTCGCGCTCGTCGATATCGGCTTGGTTGCGGGCGCGTTCGTAGGCGATCTGCTGGGCCTGGTTCTGGGTGCGGGTGCGGCGCCGGATGGGCATCATGACGCCCCGGCCGGGAGCCGCGGTGGTGTCCAGATCGGTGTCCTGTGGTGGTGGGTTCGGCAGTGGGGTGTCGGTGACCGTGCGGGGAAACAGGATTCGACTTTCGGGCACGCTGATGTAGGTGTGGCCGGTGGGTGCGGTCCACACAATCGTCCCGTCGGGCTGTTGACGGTCCTGCCACCCGTCAGGGCCGCCGTAGAAGGTTTTGAGTAGGTGGTGTTTGCGGCATTTCGGGCTGAGGTTGCCCGGATGTGTCGGCCCGATCGGCCACGGAATGGTGTGGTCGATATCGGAGGTGGTGGCGGGCTGATCGCAGCCGGGGAACATGCAGGTCATGGCCCGCACCCGGACGAATTCATCCATCGCCGCCGACGGCCGGTAGCGCGGCACTTGGTCAAGATCGGTGGCTGAGGCGACCGTGCGGACTTTCGCGCCGCGGGCCACCAGATCGGCGAGCACCGCCGGGGGCACCACGCCGCCGCCGAGGACATAACCGACGGGTGTGCGCACCGGCGCAGGGGGCTTGGCGTGAGTCGGGATCGGCGGGTGCGCCGCATGGGCTTCAGGGGTGGGCGGGGTGTCGCCGGCCGGTTCGTCCCCAGCAGGGGTCGGGTTTTCGGCGTGCCCCGAGTCGGCGGCCAGTGCAGGCGCGGGCATGGGCGCCAGGTCATCCGCCGGCGCGGGCTCAGGCTCGGGCGCGGCCTCGTTCACGAGTGCGGGCTCAGGCTCGGGTGTGAATACCGGCTCAGGTGCGGGATTTGGTTGTGGTGCGGGATCCGGTTCTGGCGCCGGGGTCGGGGGCGCGGCCGGGTCCCCACTGAGCAGCGGGTCCGCCACCGGCGCCGGCAGCTGATCGGTGAGCACATGAATCATCACCGCCGCCGCCCGCGCATCCGGCCCAGCCGCCGGGCAATCCGGATTGCCGCACTGGCACACCAACCGATCCCCACGAGCCGCCAACACCCCCAACGCGTCAGCCCGCCGCTGCCCGAACGTCCGCGGATCGTCCTCACACACCTGCCGGGCCATCTCGTCCAGCACCCGATCCAACAGATCGGCATCGGTGGCCAACAGCGCACCCCAGATCGACGCCACCCCGGTCTCATCATCGGGCTTGCCCACCCCGACCCCACGCCGGCGCGCAGCCGAACGCACCTTCAAAACGGCGGCGGGGTCGAACTTCTGCACCCAACCGTCGATCTTGCGTTCAATCTTCTTGCGCGACAACCCCGCCCACTCCGACAGCGCCCCCGCCAATGCAACATCGATCACCGCCAGCGTATTGGGATCCTCCACCAGACGGGTGCGCCAACAGATCGTGCCGACCGTCCGCGCCGACACCCCACCATCGGCGAACACCGCCGCCACCTTTGGTAGCCGGAAGCGCAACGCGACCGCAATCGACAACTGCCCCGACGCTTCACGCTTCCCGATCCCCAGCGCCGCACCCACCTCGGCGACCGCAGCATCCCAGCCATCACAGGCCCACCACTGCCGGCCATCTTCGTCATCGACACGCAACGCCACCAGATCGGCAATCGCCCGGAACTTCCCGCACTCAGCGACATTCGACACCCGCGCGAAATGCACCACCGCATCGACCACGGAGGCATCGTGAACCAGCACACCGCCGGCCCCGATCCCTACGTGTTCGAACATATGTGCGATTATGCCAGACGGGTCCGACGCGTGCCACCGCATTTCTGCTGGGAGGCCGAGGCTATCGGCGCCGGACCAAATCCGCATTTACGCGCGCGCATATTTTGTGCAAATCCGGATTCGGCACCACGCTGGCGGGCGTACCTTGAGCTCAGCCCTCCCCGCCGTCGATGAGTTGGCCCGGCCACCGCACCTGACGCAGGGCATGTGGCACGAGCACGGAACTTCGGAAGCAAAGGGCGACCCATGGCAGCCGATGTCGACTTTTGTGTTGTGGGAGCGGGTTTCGCGGGTTTGACCGCCGCGCTGCGGCTGAAGCAGGCGGGCCGCTCGGTGGCGCTGCTGGAGGCGCGGGACCGCGTCGGGGGCCGCACCTTCACCGAGGTGCTCCCGGATGGCACGTGGATCGACCGTGGCGGTGCGTGGGTCGGTCCGGGACAGGACCGCATCAAGGCCTTGATGGCCGAGCACGGCGTCACCGAATACAAGGAGTACGTCGAGGGCGACGCGATGATGATCGTCGACGGCAAGACGCACCGGTATTCGGGCACGATCCCCTGGGCGATGAGCCCGTGGGCCATCGCCAACCTCGGCGCGGGTCTGCTCGAGATCGGGCAGATGTGCAAGACCATCCCGTTCGACGCCCCATGGGAGGCCAAGAAGGCCGCCGAGTGGGACCGAATCACCCTCGGGGAGTGGCTGCATCGCAACATCCGCTCGCATCAGGCGCGCGAGATGCTCGACATGGCCATGGCCGGGATCTACACCTCGGCCGCATCAGAGACGTCGCTGTTGTGGGCGTTGCACCAGACGGGTTCCGGTGGCGGACCGGTGTTCGTCATCTCCAACTCCGGCGGCGCGCAGGACGCCCGGGTGCGCGGCGGCATGGGCGCCATCTACGGGCCGATGGCCGCCGAACTCGGTGACGCGCTGCATCTTTCGCGCCCCGTTGACCGCATCGCGCAGGACGCCGACGGTGTCACCGTGCATGCCGGGCAGGTGACGGTTCGCGCTCGGCACGCGATCGTCGCCGTCCCGTTGGCCGTCGCCACCCAAATCGACTATGAGCCAATGCTTCCCGTCGACCGGATGTTCCTGCACCGACGCATGCCGAGCGGCGCCGTCTACAAGATCTCGATCGTCTACGAGACGGCGTTCTGGCGTGCGGACGGCCTGTGCGGACAGTCGGCCGCACCGGGCAGCCCGGCCACCCTGACCATCGACGCCTGCACCGACACCGGCACGCCCGGCATCATGTGCGTCATCACCGAAGGTCCGGCGGCACGCAAGCTCGGGCTGCTCGATGCGGCGGAGCGGAAGGCTGTCGTCATCGGCGAACTGGTGGACCGGTTCGGGGCGAAGGCCGCGGCGCCGGCGAGCTACCACGAGCAGAACTGGACGGTCGAGCGCTACTCCGGCGGCGGCATGATCAGCCACGCTCCGCCCGGCGTGCTCACCGAATTCGGCCACGCGTTGCGGACCCCCTGCGGGCGAATTCACTGGGCCGGCACCGAAAGTTCGGCCATCATGTGCGGCTGGATCGACGGTGCGGTGCGCTCCGGAGAACGTGCTGCGGCCGAGGTGATGGCGGCGGACAGCGTGGTCCACGCCGGCTAACGGCTCGCTCGCCAGCGCGCGATCTCGCGACCGACCTCGGTCTCCGCGGGGCGGCCGAAGAACCATTCCTGGCCGATCCGATACCAGTTGTTGGTGCTCTGCAGATGTCCCAGTGTGCCGAAGGTCAGGAAGTCGGCACGCCGGGAGAAGACGTGCTCGGGCGGCAGCATCTGCCGCTTCATCCCCGCGAATTCGGTCTGCCGCGGATCGATGGCCGAGACGACGGCGCCGGTGGCCAACTCGGGTGTGATGGTGAGGTCCTCGTCGATCATGTGCCATTCGCTCGCGGCCCAGATGTACTCCAGGCAATCCTGTGCTGTCACACCGGATTCCGTGTCGACGACGCCGCGGCCCAGCATCAGGCGGTACAGGTCGTCGGCGCGGCCGTCGATCGCGGCGTGGAAGCAGTCCAGCTCGAATGCCACGTTGGCCGGATCCATGCGGTTGTACAGCCCGAAGTCGACGAAGCCGACCCGTCCGTCGGCGGCCAGCATGATGTTGCCGGGGTGGGGATCACCGCAGAATTCATGGTTGGTGAACAGCGAGCCGATATAGAAGCGGTAGACCAGTTCTCCGATGTGATTGCGGTCGGCCGCCGGCAGCGTGCGCATGTGCTCGAAGCCCGTGGCGTCGAGGTACTCGGTGACCAGCACCCGCGGCGTGCAGAACTCGACGACGCTGTCGGGGACGACGATGAACGGGTGTCCCCGGTACTGCTCGGCCACCACGTGCTGGGTGTCGGCCTCGCGCAGGTAGTCGAGTTCGCTTTCGAAGTTCCGGGTGATCTCGTCGAGCATGGCGGTGTTCGCCGATGGCCACAGCCGCCAGAGCTTCATCAACAGGGCGAGATTGCGCATGTCGGCCTGGATGGCCCGATCCACGCCCGGGTACTGAACCTTGACGGCGACGTCGCGGCCGTCACGCAACCGGGCCCGGTACACCTGGCCGATCGATGCTGCGGCAGTGGGCGATTCGTCGAAATCGGCGAAGACGCCCGACAAGGGTCCGAGGTCGGCTTCCATGACCTCGCGCATGGCGCTGAACGGCGCCTGCGGCGCCTGATCCCGCAGCGCGGCGAGCTTTTCCCGGAACTGCTCCCGATGCGAATCGGGCACCAGATCCAGCTCGATCACCGACAGCATCTGGCCGAGCTTCATCGCGGCGCCCTTCATGGAGCCCAGCACCGTCACGAGATTCTCGGCCATCTGGATGGTCGCGCGCTCGGCCAGCAGTTCCTTGGCGCGTTCCGACCGCCCGACCATCGACAGCCGGGTGCGGCCGCCGCGCACGGCCTGCTTCGCGGCGAGGGCGCCCAGTTTGCCGCCCCGCGCGAGACGCCCTTCAGGCAGTCGGCGTGCCACGCTGCCTCCCACGGAATCGGTGCAACGACGCCATCAACGTACCGGCCCGACTACGCAGGTGTCTCGTGTGCCCAGGACTCTGCCTCGCGGGTGATCCGTTGCCAGGCCTCCAGACTCGCCAGGCGTGCGCGGGCCTCGCCGTCCAGGACGGCGGAGATCTCGAGTACCTCGGCGACAACGCCTTCGGCGGTGGCGACCTCGAGTACGTGCACCACGACGTCGACGTCGGGATGGCCGAGTAGTTCGGCGACCGCGGGCCGCGCGAGTTCGGGATCGATCCGGTTCAGCAGCGACACCAGCGCTGCGAGCACCTCCGGCTTCCCTGCGGCCGCGGCCCGGGCCATCCGCAGGGACCGGTCCGGTCCGGCGGCGCGCATGATGTCGTTCATGACGTTGGTGTCCGACACCAGGACGCCGGTCAGGATGATGCCCTCGTCGTCATCGATGGCCCGCTCGAACGCCACGATGAGCTCGTCGGTGGCGAATTCGACGAACCGCGACGCAGTCAGGTAGTCGCGGCGTCGCAGCAGTTCCCTCGCGGCCGGGATGAGCAGCTTGGCGGGCAGTCGCGGGGCGAAGTGCGGGATGACGCGTGGGTCGACGTACGGCGCCGCGTCGGCGAGGTACGCCGGCTTCAGCCCGGACAGCACCCCGATGGCGCGATCTCCGTGCGCCAGCCCCACGGCGCCGCCGACGCGCCCCGCGACTTCCGGCGGCACCGCACGGTGAGCCACGGTCACCACCAAAGCATTTGGGACGAGTGGCGCGAGCTTGCCCACGCGTGCGAACGCTTCGGCCTGTTCGTCGAACAGTGCGTCGGACAGTGCTCCGCGGAGGGCTTTGAGGTCGTCGGCACCGAGCCGTTCCAGACTGGCCAGGTTTGCGGCGTCGGTCTGCAGCAGCGCGGCCAGCAGGGACAGCTGGGCGCGGGTCAGGATGTCGGCCATCAGTGGGTCACCTTCCGAACAGGATCTTGCGGGCGGCGGGCCGGATCAGCCGGGGCAAGACCTTGAGCCCATCGTCGAGCGAGTCGTTCAGGCTGCGCTGATGTGCCACCTTCGCCTTCCGGAGCAGGCTGAGCAGCTGGGCAGATTCCTCGGGGGTGAGCTTCTCGAGTACTGCCCGCGGTTGCCCGAGCTCGTCGAGCAACGGGTTGTCGGTACCCGTGGTGGCGGCCTTGTCCATCCTAAATAATTATCACATTCGGATGGTGCAATTATCCGAAAGGCTGCGATCGCGGCGAAAAGGGCCCTTAAGCTGGCCTGTTATCTGGATAGCGATAGTATCGAGGCTCGTCGTGCGGAGGATGTGGAGGACGTGGTGGCGGCTCGGAAGGTGCTGACTCGGGCGGAGAGTCAAGCGCAGACGCGGCAGGAATTGCTGGATGCCGCAGAGCAACAGTTCTACGCCAACGGGTACCACGCCACGTCGCTCGCGGCCATCGCGGCGGAGGCGGGACGCACCATCGGCGCGGTCTACAGCAACTTCGAGGGCAAGGAAGCGCTGTGCCTCGAGGTGATCCGCAACCGTTCCATGGCCGAACTCAATCAACTGCTCGGACCGCTCGTGGCGGCCGGCGTCTCCACCGACGACAGGCTGGCGGCGCTCGCGAGTTGGTGGGCCCGCATCGGTGCCGAGCCCAACCTCGTCGTGTTGACCGCTGAATACGTCACCAGCACCTTCCACGATCCTGAGCAGCTCGGCAAGGCCCGTGAGGCGCTGGAACGGTTCAAGGAATCGACGCGGGTGCTGCTGGAAGACGCTGTGCCCGAAGGGGTTCCGGCCGATCACCCGCTGATGGACGACGCCATCGAAGTGGCGGTGGCGACCGGCGCCGGCATCGCGATGGCCCAGGCGCTGGGCACGATCGACGCCGAGCGGGGCGCCGCGCTGATGGTCGCCAACATGCGGTTGTGGTTCGACGCGTTGACCACCGGCAAGTCTGAGTAGATCAGCTCGTCCCTGCGGTCACCCGCTGTGCCGCGACCGCGCGGAGCGCCGCGACAACGTCGGCCCCGGTGGCGAGGTCTGCGGCGTACCGCGCCCGGTGTTCCCACGTCACCCGTCGGCCACCCTGCTCGACGACGAACACGCCACCGAGTCGGCGCGGATCGCCGGTGCGCTGATAGGGATAGATCCCGGCCCGGACAAGGTTGAAGAAGGCGCTCAGATTCCGGATCGGATTCAGCAGGCGGCGTCGGGTGGCCAATCCCATTGTGCGGTAAAGGGTGTGGTCCTCGGTGACCATCACGGGAGTGCGGGCCCCGGAGCGCTTTCGAAATGTGAAGCCCTGGATCGACGTGCCGATGCCGATCAGGATCACCTGGGCGCCAAGCGCTTCCACCTCATCGAAGCGGCCGGTCAGCTCTCTCGCCTGCGCCAGGCCGAACGCGCTGCCGAACTGCGGTAGGAACACCAGCGCCACCGGCCCGTCGCGCCAGAAGTCCTGGAACTCGTGCAAGTGGTGCCGGTCATCGAACACCCGCTCATTGCTGATGACGTCGACGCGGCTCAATTGACCGCTCCCACAGTGTCATCGGCCCGCTCGGTGGCGTCCGTCGGCGCGAACGGGCACATCGTGCCGCGTTTGCCGTGCTGCAGCGTCAGGCCGGGGTCGTGCGCCATCTCGACGAAGCCGGTGCTGTCGGCATGGCGAATCACGTTGTGCAGATAGCCCCACGTCTCGGGGCCGAAGTACGGGATGAAGATGCGGTCGAAGATCGGGTTCTGCAGCGCCTTGACCGTCGCCTTCACCAGCAATGCGCCCAGTCGCGGGCGCATGCGGTAGTCCTCGAGGCCGCAGATCTGCCGGACATACGGCGTCAGCAGCGGGATGGCGGCCCAGATGGCGACGCGCATCAGCACCCCGATGACCAGGTTCGGGTACAGCGGCGTCACCGGGGGACGGGTCATGAAGTCGGTGAGTTCCTGCGCCGGCCGCGTGAACGCCATGAGCTCCTGCTCGGCCCGTTGCACCCAGGCTTCGACATCTTCGGGGGTGTCCGGCAGCTCGCCCGCCGGCATTCCCATCAGCTGACAGACCTTGACCTGCTCACGGTAGAACTGGCGCTCGTCGTCGTCGGTCGCATTCGGGTCGCCGAAGGCCTTGTACGCGCGCCACAGGTGCGGCCAGCCCACGACGTAAGTGAATTTGAGCGTCTCGACGTGGTTGGCCTGGAACAGCTCGCCGGTCGCGGGGACCTCGCCGGTGATGTGAGAGTGCTTGCGGAACAGGTCAACTCCCACTTTTTCGGCGCTCGCGGTGTCGCCCGCGACGGCGCCGGCGAAGAAGTGGAGGCTGCGCCGGATCCGGCCGATCGCGTCGTAGTAGTACGTGGTGTGGTGACCGACGCCGTAGGCCCCGTCGGGGTCCAGTACCGAGATGAAAAGTCCTGAGAGGGCGCCCATTCCGGCAACCATGACGTTCTCGTAGACCTTCCAGCTGATTGAATCGGGCCCGAAATACCCGTTGTCGATCCGGGGGGCCTCCGCTATCGCCAGAGCTTTCCTCCCGTTCTTGCCGTGCAGCTTCAGCAGGAAGTCGTACCGGCGGTCGATCCTCTGGCGCTCTGCCTTGGGCATCGCGACGTCCTGGAGGCGGACGGACTTCATGGTTCCTCCCATGTCAATTGGGATAGCAACGTTATTCCGATGGCGCGGTCTGGCTGGACAAGGGGAGCGTGCCCGCGAGACGGGAAACGCGAGCGCCCGAGGCTCTGGACCGGCCATAAGATGCGCAGGACCGACAGGACGGAGAACCGGATGTCAGACGCCGCGGGGCACGGCGCCGTGCAGAGATTGGTGGATGCCGAGGAGTTGCGGGCGGGCTTGGGTACCTTCGCGCGCGTCGTCGACGGCAAGCGCTGGGCGGACGCGGCGCAGGTCTTCGCCGACGACGTCACGTTCGACTATGGCGACCAAGGGCCGCAGTCAGGCCTGTCGGCGTTGGTCGAGACGTTCCGCCGCTATCTCGAAAAATGCGGTGGCACACAACATCTCATCGGTTCCATCCAAGTGGAGGTGCGCGACGACGACACGGCCGTGACCCGGGCGTACGTACAGGCCCGGCATCAGGGCCTCGGCCCGCTCGCGGCCGAGACCTTCGACACCAACGGTGAATACACCGACACCTGGGCCCGGCGGCCCGAAGGCTGGCGGATCGTCAACCGCATCAGCCGGTGGTCGGCGATGTCCGGCAACCCTGCGGTGTTGTTTCCGCAGTAGCGGATCAGCGGAATCGGACGTCCATGGTGGCGAGGCCGAAGATCTTCTTGCCGCCCGACTTGGCCCCGACGATGACGACGCCGGTGCGGGTCTCGGGATCCAGCGACTTGATCTTGCCGCTGAACTCGATGTCGCAGCCTTCGGTGGCCGGCACCACCGCGGGCGCAGACAGCCGCACGGTGTAGCGGCTCACGGCACCGGGGTCGCCGGACCATGTCGAGGCGTATCCGGCGCCCAGGCCCATGGTCAGCATGCCGTGTGCGATGACGTCGGGCAACCCGGCCAGCTGGGCCAGATCCTTGTCCCAGTGGATCGGGTTGGCGTCGCCGGCGACGCCGGCGTAGTTCACGAGGTCGCCCAGCGACAGCCGCAGGTGACTTGCGGGCAGTTCGTCGCCGACGGATACGTCATCGAACGACGGCGTGCCCGGCGTGCGGTCCGCGTCGGTGGCGATGCGGACCTCGCCGTCGGGGCGCACCGTCTTGCGGTACTCCTCCGAGCCGATGTCCAGGATGTTCATGTCGTGCATCATGGCCTTCTGCACGGCCGTCTTGACGTCGCCGTCGATGTCCTCGGCCGTCACGCCGACGACGGTGGTGTGCAGCGTGTGGACGCGCTCGCCCTTGGTGTCGGTGAAGGTGTTGGTCACGGTGATGAAGTCGCGGCCCGCGGTCCGGCGCACGGACGTCAGCTCGACGTCGATGACCAGTTCGTCACCCGCGACGATCGGGCGGTGCTGTTCGAAGACCTCTTCGGTCTGCAGGTAGGTGTCGTAGCCGACGACGATCGACTCGAACATCCGCCGGTTGCACTTCATGCCGGGCGTCGAGGTGAACGTGATCGGCGCGATCACGTCGGCATAGCCGAGCTCGTTGGCGGCAGCGACGTCCCAGTGCGCAGGGTGGTAGTCCTGCACCGCGCGGGCGTACTCGCGCAGCTTCTCGCGGCCGACCAGGTAGGTGCCGTCCATCTGGTAGTGGTGGCCGATCCGCGCTTCGAGCGGCGACGCTTCTGCTGCTGTCGTCATGACTGTGCCCAACTTTTCTATCGACATGTTCGCTGAGGCCGACCAAAGCACCCTACGCGGCGTGGGGGCGGCAACACACGTCGATGCGCCGTCTACCTGCGCCGAGCGGCGGCAAATGTGCCCAAAACCACGTGATTCCGGGGCCCGCGGAGGCTGTTCGCGGGTCTCCGCGGCCGCGTGCTTGACTGGCATCATGGCCCGCACACCCACCTTGGCCCGTCGGTTGTTCGAGCGATACGAACCCGTGCACGCGATCACGTACTTTGCGCCCGAGGCGCGCGCGGCGGCCGTCGACCTCGGCTACCGCAGCTTCTGGAGCGGCTACTTCGTCACCCGGTCAGCGCCCCTGGGCCCGGTGCCGCCGCAGGTCGTCGAGGCGATCTTCTACAACTTCGCCGCCCACCGCGTCGCGAAGTCGCTCGCCGGTGCGTGGGACATCGCGACGCCTCAACAGGCGCTCGCGGCCAGGGAAGCGGGCGCGGTCGCCGCATTGCGCCGCTACGGCCTCACCGCAGACGACACCCTGCGTCCCGCCGCCGATCTGCTCGGCCGGGTCGCGCGCGGCGCAGCCGTCGACGGCCGGCCGTTGTTCGCCGCCCTGTCCGCGGCGCCGTGGCCCGACGAGCCGGTGGCCGCGCTGTGGCACGCGGCAACCTTGTTGCGCGAACAGCGGGGCGACGCCCATGTGGCCGCTCTCGTGGCGGCCGGCATCACCGGCCGTGAATCCAACGTGCTGCACGTCGCGGCGGGCCGCACCACCCGGGACAAGGTCGTGTCCACGCGCGACTACGACGACGCCGAGTGGGACGCCGTCACCGCGCGGCTGGCGGCACGGGGCCTGGTGACGGCGGACGGCTCGTTGACCGACGCGGGACGCGAGCTGAAGAACGACATCGAGTACCGCACCGACGCGGCCGCGCTGGCGACGCTCGACGTGCTGAGCGACGCCGAGGTCGAGATGCTGTTCCAGGCGCTGACCCCGATCGCCCGGATGGTGGTCGCCGGCGGCGATCTGCCGGCCATCACCCCGATGGCGTTGCAGCACAGCGATCTCGACGATCCCAGCGCACACCTGGGCTAGGCGGCCAGGGCACCGCGCTTGCGCAGCAGCGGCAGCACGCCTTCGGCGAACCAGTAGGCCTCTTCGAGGTGTGGGTAGCCGGACAGGATGAACTCGTCGAACCCCAGGTCGTGGTACTCGGAGATCAGCGCGGCGACTTCTTCATGGCTGCCGACGAGTGCAGTCCCGGCGCCACCGCGGACCAGACCGACACCGGCCCAGAGGTTCGGGTAGACCTCGAGGTGGTCGAGCCGTCCACCGTGCAGCGCGGTCATGCGCCGTTGCCCCTCGGATTCGGAATTGGCATGCAGTGCTGTGGCTTTGGCGATCTGTTCGGGCGTCAACTCAGCCAGCAGAGAATTGGCGACGGCCCAGGCGGCTGCGGAGGTGTCGCGGGTGATGGTGTGCAGCCGGATGCCGAACCGCAGGGTGCGTCCGCGGGCCTTGGCCAGTTCGCGTACCTGTGCGATCTTCGCGGCCGCGGCGGCCGGCGGTTCACCCCACGTCAGATAGACATCGACATGCTCCGCCGCGATGGGCAGCGCGGCCGGTGACGATCCACCGAAGTACAGCTGCGGCAACGGGTTCGGTAGTTCGGAGACGCGGGCATCGGTGACGGAGTAGTGCCTGCCGCGGTAGTCCACGGGGCCGCCGCGCCAGACGTCGCGCACGATCTCGAGGAATTCATCGGTGCGTTCGTAGCGCTGATCGTGGCTGAGCCAGTCGCCGAAGCGGCGCTGCTCGACATCGTCGCCGCCGCTGACGATGTTGAGCAGCAGCCGTCCTCCGGAGAATCGCTGGAAAGTCGCTGCCTGCTGCGCGGCCAGGGTGGGCGGCACCAGACCGGGCCGGAAGGCGACCAGGAACTTGAGTCGTTCGGTCTGCTCGAGCAGGGCTGCCGACGTCAACCAGGCGTCCTCACACCAGGTTCCGGTCGGGGTCAGCACCCCCTCGTACCCGAGCCGGTCGGCGGCGCGGGCCACTTCACCGAGGTAGCGCAGGCTGGGCTTGCGGTATCCCGCGGGGACCGTGTGGTGCGATGACGCGTGCGACGCGCCGACGATCGAGCGACTGTCACCGTTTGTGGGCAGAAACCAGAAGAACTTGGCGGACAAGACGATCCTCCTATTTTGCGGTGGTCCAGAACTGTGACAACTGATCGCCGAACCGGTTGTCGACGAACTGCGAAAAGGCGGTTTTGTGGTCGATCTGTCCGGATTGTGTGAACGCGTCGGCGAGCTGCTGCTCAGAGGCGATCACCGCATCGTTGATGGGAATGGGCAGCCGCAGGCTCCGAGACTGCGCGACACGGGCCACCTGCGGATCGATTCCGATTGCGGCAGCGTACTTTTGGTACCACTCGTCGGGGTGGTCCTTGGCCCAGAGCGAGGCCCGCGCCACCCGTTGGACGAAGTCGGCCAGCGCGCTGTTGCGTTTGGCGTCCTGCAGCGCGGCCACCGAGGCGATGCCGAATCCGTAGCCGTTGGTGACGCTTTCGGCGGTGACGACGGTACGGACCTTGAGCTGGTTCTGGGCCAGGGCCGTGTACGGATCCCAGATGGCCCAGGCATCGGCCTGCCCCTGGCTCAGTGCGGTGAAGGCGTCGGCCGGCTGCAGGAACACCAGCTGGATGTCCTTGACCGTCAGGCCGGCCTTCTGCAGCTGAAGCAACAGATGGCCGTGTGCCGAGCTGCCCTTGCCGACGACGACCTTCTTCCCGCGGAGGTCGGCCACGGTATGCACCGCTGAGCCGGCGGGGGTGAGGATCTGGTCACCGGCCGCGCTGTTCGAATAGGCCGAAATGACGCGGATTTTCGCGTCTGCCGCAGCGCCGAAGATCGGCGGCGTGTTCCCGGTGACGGCGAAGTCGATCTTGCCCGCGGTAGCCGCTTCGACCTGGGGCGGTCCGGAGGTGAACGTCGAGAACTGCACCTTGTAGGGCACGTTGTCGAGCTCCCCGGCGGCCCGGAGCAACGACTCGGTACCGCCCTTCTGATCACCCACCTGCAGCGTCAGTCCGGACAGGTCCGCTGCCGGAACTGTCTGGGGCACAGCCACTTCGTTCTTGGTGTCGCGGCTGGAGACACAGGCGGTGAGCAGTGCTCCGGCGGCCAGGATGGAGAGCAGCCGTGCTGCCCGGGAATGCGTCACAGTCTTCTCCTGTCAGACACCGAGCCGCGTCAGTAGCTCGGTGCGGTAGTCGTCGGTGCGTTGGTCGCGCTGACCGTGTGGTTGTCGGGGATTCGCGATCGGCAGGGTGTGCGCCACCCGTCCGTTCTCCAGCACGACGATGGTGTCGGCCAGTGCGATGGCCTCGTCCACGTCATGCGTGACCAGGAGCACCCCGAAGTTGTGCTGGCGCCAGAGGTTCAGCAGCAGGCGGTGCATCGACAGTCGGGTGAGGGCGTCGAGCGCGCCGAAGGGCTCGTCGAGTAACAGCAGTTGGGGCTCCGCCACCAGCGCGCGGGCCAGGGACACCCGCTGCGCCTGACCACCGGACAGGGTCAGCGGCCACGCCTGCGCCTTGTCTGCCAGGCCCACCTCGTCCAGGGCCTGGTCGGCGCGGGAAAGCGCCTCGGCGCGAGACAATTTGGCGCGGGTCAGGCCGTATCGGACATTGTCGCGAACGGACCGCCACGGGAACAGCCGGGGTTCCTGGAAGGCGACGGCCGGCGCGCCCTGTACCTCGCGCTCGCCCTGGAAATCACCGGCGATGCCGGAAAGCACCCGCAGTATCGTCGATTTTCCGGAACCGCTGCGCCCGACGAGCGCGACGATCTCGCCGCGCTTCACGCGGAGGCTGACCTCGTCGAGCACCCGATTGGCGCCGTACCACTTGGATACCGAACGCAACTCCGCTGCGGGCGGTTCCGATACCACCGGCGGTTCCACGGGTACTTCGTAAAGTGCTGTCACAGGGTGCCTTTCAGACGCGGTAGCGCAAAGCACGGCGCTCCAGAATCCGCACCAGTGCGTCGGTGATGATGCCGAGCAGCGCGTAGACGACGAGGCCGAAGATGATCACGTCGATGCGGAGGAAGTCGCGCGCGTTGTTGATGAGGTAGCCGACACCTGAGTCGGCGTTGATCTGCTCGGCGACGATGAGCGTGAGCCACGAGATGGCAAGCGATTGCCGCAGGCCCACCAGTACCTGGGGTGCGGCGCTGGGGATGACGACGGTCCGCAGCCGTTGCAGGGGCGAAAAGCCGAGTACGGCAGCCGTTTCGAAGAGCTTGGGGTCGACCTGGCAGATGGCCGACGAGGTATTGAGGTAGAGCGGGAACGCCGCACCCAACGCGACCATGAGCACCTTGGGCAGCTCGCCGATGCCGAACCAGACGATGAACAGCGGGATCAGGCCGAGGTGCGGGAGCGCCCGGATCATCTGCATCGTCGGATCGACCGTGGCGTCGGCCCACCTCGAGAACCCCACGAGGGCGCCGAGAGCGGCGCCGATGACGCCGCCGAGGAGCAGGCCCTCGGCGGCGCGGATGCCGGAGATGCGCAGCGCTTCGGCGAGTTGACCGTTGCCGATCAGCTCGATGCCTGCCTCTGCGATGGTCTGGGGTGCCGGCAGGACCGCGGGATCGATGAGGCCCCACGCGCTGCCGGCCTGCCACAGGATGAGTACCGCCAGCGGTGACAGCCAGCGGATGATTTCCCAGCGCCGGGCATGGACGCGGCTGCGCCAGGAAACCGCCTGCACCGCTGCAGGTTCGGTTCCGGGGGCCGCGCCGGCCACCGGGGCCTCGCGGGTGGTCATCACGCTCCTCACGTCGACGGCTATCGGTCAGGCGCGCACGCCATGACACCGAACGTAGGAGGCCGGGCGCGGCACGTGAAGAATTACCGTCGCCCTGATTCCACGGGAACGGGGGCGCGTAGTCTCACGCCTGTCAGATGAATCGATCGAGGGGTCGGCAGGTGGTCTACGTCGAGTCAGCCGTCCGGGGCAGGCAGATCATTGCCGCCGCGCGTGACGTGCTGGTTCGCGACGGCGTCGCCCGTACGACCATGCGTGCGGTGGCCGATGAGGCGCAAATCCCCTTGGGCACATTGCAACACGTCTTCCCGACCAAGCAGAAGCTGCTGCGGGCCGTCATCGAAGACGTGGTCGAGGAGATCGCGGAGGTGTTGCGCACCTCGGCCGATCTCGATGATGGCCTCGAACATGCTGTCCGGCAGGGTATCCGCGGTTTCTGGAACACCCTGGTCGTCGGCCACGACAACTTGCAGTTGGTCCAGTTCGAGCTGGTGGTCCAGGCGCTGCGCACTCCCGGGCTCGAAGACCTGGCGCGCTGGCAGTACGAGCGATACGTCGACGTCGTCGCCCATTGGTGCGAGCAGGCCGCCGCGCGGGCCCAGGAGACGGTGGCGATCGGCTACCGGAGTATCGCGCGGACCATCCTCGCGGGTATCGACGGCCTGATCGTGCAGTACGTCGTCGATCCCGATCCGGCGCGCGCAGACGAGGATCTCGACACGCTCATCACCATGATTCTCGGGGCTGCCGCCGTGCAGCCCGTGTCTTCGGACTGAGCGACCGACCTTGCCACCTGGGCAGATGTGCCTTATCGTCAAAGTCAGTCAGTTGTATGACTTGGAATCGGGCAAGCGTCAGGAGAACGCCATGGATCGTGTCGACGTCGTCATCGTGGGAGCAGGACTTGCCGGGCTCAGCGCCGCCCGCAAGCTGACCCGGGCCGGAAAGGCCGTGGTGGTGCTCGAGGCACGCGACCGGGTGGCAGGTCGCAACCTCGGTGGCACGCTCAGCAACGGGGTGCCGGTCGAGATGGGCGGCCAGTGGGTCGGGCCGACGCAGGATGCGGTGCTGGCCCTGATCGATGAGCTGGGGCTCGAGACGTTCGCGTCCTACGATGCGGGCGATGCGATCACCGTCTACGACGGCGAGAACCACCGCTACGCCGACGAGACGTTCGGCCTGCCACCGCAGACCCTCGCCGAGGTCGGGCGACTCTGGGTGGAGATCGAACAGCTCGCGCAGAGCGTGGACACGGGCTCGCCGTGGACCACCGCCGGCGCGACAGACCTGGACCGCCAGACGCTGGATCAATGGCTGGTCGGGCAGACCACCGATGCGGTGGCGCTGCGGTTCTTTCGCCTGATCGTTCCCGCGCTGTTCTCCGCCGAGTCGCCTGAACTGTCGCTCCTGCACTTTCTGTTCTACGTCAAATCCGGGACGAGCCTCGAGGTGCTCATCTCGACCACCGGCGGCGCACAGGAGTCCCGCGTGGTCGGCGGCACCCACCAAATCTCGGAGCGCATAGCCGCCGAACTCGGAGATGCCTTGTGGCTCAACACCTTTGTCAGCGGCATCGCCCAGGATGCCTCTGGGGTCACGGTGACCTACGACGGTGGGCAGCTCGCGGCGGACCGCGTCGTGGTCGCGGTACCGCAGACTCTCGCCGGGCGGCTCCGCTACAGCCCGCCGCTGCCCGCGGCGCGCGATGCGCTGACCCAGCAGTTCCCTGCGGGCTCGGTCATCAAGTTCAACATCGGGTATCCGACGCCGTTCTGGCGCGATGCCGGTCTGTCGGGCTTCGTCATGAGCCTCGACGACGAGTTCAACGTCGTGCTCGACAACTCGCCGGCCGACAGCTCCTGTGGCGTCCTCGTCGGGTTCCTGGAGGGCGCACACGCCCGGCGGGCGGCAGAACTCACCGCCGCGGAGCGCCGCGACCTCGTCACCCGGAATCTGGTGAAGTACTTCGGTCCGCGGGCCGCCGACCCCTTCGACGTTCTCGAACAAGACTGGACCGCTGAGGAATTCAGCCGGGGCTGCTACGGCGGCCGGCTGGCCGCAGGTGTGTGGACGCAGTACGGCAAGGCCGTGGCGGCGCCCGTCGGCCGTATCCACTGGGCAGGCGCCGAGACCTCCGATGTCTGGAACGGCTACATGGACGGCGCGATTCGATCCGGCTACCGTGCGGCGGACGCCATCCTGGCCGAAGGGGCGTGACCATGAACACCGAAACACAGCAGACCGCCGTGGCGATCGTCGGCGCCGGCGTATCCGGTCTGATCGCCGCGCGCGACCTCCAGCGGCAGGGTATCGAGGTGCTGGTGCTAGAGGCCGCGGACCGGGTCGGCGGGCGAACGCTGGCCGAAACGTCCGCGCTCGGCTCGCGACTCGATCTCGGTGGTCAATGGATCGGCCAGGGACACCACAGATTTGAGCAATTGGTCGACCAACTCGGCGCGACCCGATTTCAGATGCACACGCCGAAGGCGCCCGCGATATTCGACGGCCCGCAGACCGTCTCGCCCAACTCGCTGCCATTACTCACCGCCACGGGGGCGCTGGCGGCCGCCGAGCTGCTCAGCAGACTTCCCGTGAGGGGCCGATGGAATACCGCGACGGTGCAGTCGTGGCTACGCAGAGTTCCGTCCGACCGCGCGCGCCGACTGCTCGGTGCGCTGGTCGAGACGACGTCGTGCGCAGGACCCGAACAACTTTCGGTGCAGGCCTTTCTCGAGTTGGTCCGCTATCAGGGTGGCTTGCAGACCATGATGAAAACCAGCGGTGGCGCGCAGGATTCACTCGTACTGGAGGGCGCGGGCACCCTTGCCGAGCGGCTTGCGGCCGGGCTCGGCACGCGCGTCCGGACGAGTTGCCGCGTCACCGCCATCCGTCAGACTGCCGATGGGGTGGTCCTCGACACCAGCGCTGCCGCGGTGGCTGCCCAGCGTGCCATTGTCTCGGTGCCACCGCCGATGACGACGAGCATCACCTTCGAACCGCCCTTGCCGCCGGAACGAATCACTCTGCAGCGCAACATGTTCATGGGGACGGTGTACAAGGCCGTCGCGGTCTATGAGACGCCGTTTTGGCGGGCCCGTGGCGATGCGGAGTGCATGCTGCTCGGGGAACCCAACGTTGCAGTCTTCGATACCTCGCCGCCGGCCGGCCCCGGACATCTGTGCATGCTGGTCGGTGGTCCCCAGGCCCGCGCCCTCGACGATCTGGACACCGACGGCCGGCGCGCCGTGCTGCTGCGTCAGCTGGCGCAGCACCTCGGGCACGCCGTCGAGCAGCCGGCGAGTTGGCACGAAAAAGCCTGGCACCAAGACACATTCGCGGGCGGTGGTTATTCCGCGTTGCCGGTGCAGGGCACCAGCGAGGGCTTCTATCCCGTGGCGTCGGCGCCCACCGGCCGGATTCACTGGGCCGGAACGGAGACGGCCGCCGAACACGCCGGCTACATCGAAGGGGCCATCGAGGCCGGCATTCGCGCAGCGCGGGAGGTTGCCAAGACGATCGCGCATGAATCCCAGACGAAAGCGCATTGATCGTCGCGTTTTGTGACTCTACGTTTGAGTCATGAAGACAGTGATGATCACCGGGTGTTCGTCCGGCTATGGGTTGGAGATTGCCGGGCACTTCCATGCGCAAGGCTGGAATGTCGTCGCGACCATGAGAACGCCGCGGCCCGAACTACTTCCGGATTCGGACCGCATGCGGGTGCTGGCGCTCGACGTGACGAATCCGCAGAGCATCGCCGCGGCCGTTGCCGCGGCCGGCCCGATCGATGTGCTGGTGAACAACGCCGGCGTCGGGGTGGTGGGCGCGTTCGAGGCGACCCCGATGCAGACGACTCGGGAGGTGTTCGAGACGAACACCTTTGGGGTCATGGCGATGACGCAGGCCGTGGTCCCGCAGTTTCGTGAACGACGGTCCGGCGTCATCGTCAACGTGACGTCCAGTACGACCCTGGCACCGATGCCGCTCGCCGCGGTGTATACCGCGAGCAAGGCGGCCATCGAGGGGTTCACCGGCTCGCTGGCGTTCGGCCCAGTTCGCCAAACTGGGCGAGCACGGCGCGAGCTAGCCGCGAAAGAGCCTCAGAGCCGGTACATTTCGCGTGCCATGGCCGCTTCCTCGAACGATTCCTCGCGCCGCGGCGGGTAATAGTCGGCCCGATGCTCAGGCCAATGGGCGCGGCTCTGAAGCCAGGTGCCGGCGGCGGTGACCGCGTCGGCGAACTGCTGAGCGCTGTGGCGCAGCCAATCCCGCAGCATCTCCGCGGGAGTCGGAACGTGTGCGTGTGTCATGTCATCGACGCTACGAATCCGCCCGGTTCCAGACATCGCGCCAAGGGCTGATCTTGATGTCCGACCACGGTAGGGCGCCGTGCGCGACCGCGGGCGGATGCCTAGGCCGGCGCTCCGACGAAATCGTCCAGCGCCGAATCGATTTCGTGTGCCAGTCGCTGTGGCGCCTCGGCGTCGCCGGTGATCAGGTCACGTAGTGCACGGTGGAAGAGGCCGTCGGCCGTCGCGTACACGATGGCGGGCGTGATGATGACGACGGACTCGCAGAGTTCGGCGTAGGCGATCACGGCCTTCCAGGTGAGCGCGGCAAGGCTGTCGTCGATCTCGTTGATGCTTGCGGCGAAGCGGTCGTCGAAGAGCGCTTGCGTGCGCAGGTCGTACCAGAGCCGGTGCATGGCGGCCGACTCGCGCAGTGAGTTGCTGAGGGCGCTGCTGATGCGGGTCTTGAGTTCCGGCCCGGAACTGCCGTCGATGACGATGGAGTTGTAGCGGTCGATGAAGTGGTTCTTGTACTGCCGCACGCAGCACATGACGAGGTCGTCTTTGTCGTCGAAGTAGTAGTGCAGAACGCCGAGCGATATCTCGCAATGCTGGGCGAGCTCCCGCATGCTGGCGCGCGCGAAGCCCAGTTCAGCAAGTCCGCTGGTGGCTTGGGTGGCCAGCTCCTGACGGCGCGCAGCGAACTTTTGCCCACGCGCGCCCGCCAGTCGGCCTGCAACGCGGCTCGAAGGGGTATCCACAGGGCTCCAGTGGCAGATGAGGTGTCAGTGAACTGGCGGGGAATACCAAGTCTATTCCTCCGATCAGGTACTTCTGCCCCGGGGTGGCAAAGTTTGGACGATCGTCTTGAAATGCCTCCAAAGAATGGCGCAGGTCGCTATCATGCTCCGCGAGTACTCGAAATTCGACGGAAATGGTGCCGATGAGCGAACAACAAGCAGCGGCGGACTCTGCTGCGGACGACAGGTTGGCGTGGTTGCGGAAGTCGGTCGCGGAAGGGCAGCCGGGAGCGGTTGATTCGGCGTGGAGCTGGATCGTCGAGCTGTCCAAGCTGGCGGACAACGACTCCGATGCTGCCGAAGCGCAGCTCAACGATCTTTTCCGGCTGGGTACGCCGCCGGTCGATCTGGACGGCCCGACGGAGGGCATTCTGGTCATGACGACGACGAACCCTGCGCTCGATACCGTGACGCGGGCTGTTACGGCCCTGTGGATGCCGTGGCAGGGCAAGCGCTTCGATTCGGAGGCCGGCACCGGCGACAATCGGCTGACCAAGAGCACTGGCCTGGTTGGCAAGCTGCTGTGGCCGCTGTATTCGATGCGTGATGCCGAATCCGGCAAACTCGCCTTCGACTTCGCGACCTACGTGGAAGCCGGTAAGGACGACCCCGATCGTCAGGTCATGGTCATCGATTACGCCAACGTTGAATCGAACCCGCGCCTGGTGATCCGGAGCATCCGGGACGAACTGGTGCAGCTCGTGCCCGGTGTCTACCTCGGCAAGATTCTGTTCAACACCGGCTCCGACAAGTACAGCAAGATCGGCTACTTCGCATTGCGCACGCCGCGCTGACAGACCTCGCGTTCACAGCCCACCTAAACGACTAACTCGAAAAAGAAACGGCAACAACATGACTGAGTGGCACGAATACCCGTCTCTGCTCCTGCAGCTGAACGCTCTCACCAAGGCTCGCGATGACCTTCGCGCGCACAATCTGTACGAGAGCTACGGGATGCGTCCTGCCGATGACCTCGGCCAGCCCACCGAAGAAGTGCGTCGGGCCCGTCAGCCTGACGGCACCTGGAACGACCTCGCGGATCCGCACATGGGTGCCAAGGGCACCGGCTTCGGACGCAACGTGCCGCTGTCGATGACCGTCACCGACGTCAAGCGTCTGCTCAAGCCGGACCCGCGCGTCATCAGCCGCAAGCTGATGGCCCGCGACGACTTCAAGCCCGCCGGCATCATCAACGCGCTGGCCGCTGCATGGCTGCAGTTCGAGAACCACAACTGGTTCTTCCATGGCGACGGTGTGCCCGACAAGACCATCGACATCCCGCTGAGCGCCGACGACCAGTTCCCCGAGAACCCGATGAAGATCCGGTGCACCATCCCGCTGCGCGGCGAGATCGCCGATGGTTGCCCCGCACCTGTTTTCGCCAACGCCGAGACGCACTGGTGGGACGGCTCGCAGGTCTACGGCAGTGGCAAGGAGCGCCAGTCGCAGGTCCGCACCTTCGTCGACGGCAAGGTGAAGGTCGACCCGAACGGCCGTCTGCCCGAGAGCGACATCAAGGGCATCGACCTGACTGGCATGCAAGAGAACTACTGGGTCGGCACCGGCCTGCTGCACACCATGTTCGCGCGCGAGCACAACGCGGTCTGCGACGCGCTCAAGAAGGCCTACCCGAGCTTCGATGATCAGCGCCTCTTCGAGATCGCCGTCCTCGTCGTCTCTGCACTCATCGCCAAGATCCACACCGTGGAGTGGACGCCGTGCGTGCTGCGGCATCCGGCGCTGCAGATCGGTATGAACGCGAACTGGTACGGCGCGCTGGGCGAGACGTTCCAGGAGAAGTTCGGCCGGATCAGCGACAATGAGGCGATTTCGGGCATCATCGGGTCGGCGACGGACCACCACACGGCTCCGTTCTCACTGACCGAGGAGTTCGTCTCCGTTTACCGCATGCACCCGCTGATCCCGGACGACTGGAACTTCTTCTCGCTGGAGTCGGGCGAGCACCTGGTCAAGGCGGACTTCACCGACCTTCAGGGTGTTCATACGCGTGGCTTCATGGACAAGATCCAGATGGGCGACATGTGGTATTCGTTCGGTCTGGCCAGCGCCGGTGCCGTGTGCCTGCACAACTACCCGAACGCGCTGCGCAACCTCACCCGGGTCGACGGCCAGGTCACCGACCTTGCCACTCTCGACATCGTGCGTGACCGCGAGCGCGGTGTGCCGCGCTACAACGACTTCCGTGAAGCGCTGCGGATGCCGCGCCGCAAGACCATCGACGACATCACCCCGAACAAGCAGTGGGCGCGAGAGATCAACGAGGTCTACAACGGCGATGTCGACGCTGTCGATCTGCAGATCGGCATGCAGGCCGAGCAGCCGCCGAAGGGTTTCGGCTTCTCGGACACCGCTTTCCGTATCTTCATCCTGATGGCGTCGCGCCGACTGAAGAGCGACCGGTTCTTCACCAACGACTACAAGCCCGAGGTGTACACGCAGGTCGGGTTCGACTGGGTGAACAACAACACCATGAAAGACGTCATGCTGCGCCACTATCCGGAGCTGGAACCGGTGATCGGCGACGTCGAGCGGGTGTTCGCGCCATGGCCGAAGTTGGGTGCACCGGTGCCGGGCAAGAAGAACCCGGTGGTGCAGCTGGCCGACTCGGTCCGCGCCTACTTGCCCTGGGGCTGACGGACACATGGCCGACGATTTCCCGCACGCGTCAATCGTCGAAGGCGTTCGGTTCACCGCTCAGATCGGTGTGCCGAACGTCCTTCTGGGACTGTTCAACAAGCGAGAGTTGCCCACCCGCATCGCATCTGGCCTGAGCTCCGACTACCTGGGATACCAGCTCGTCGAAGGTATGGTGCGCAGCTACGGTCCCGGCCCGTTCTACGTTCGGGTCGTCGCCGACGAGGCGCTGCTGGTGCACCACCCCGATGATCTGGAGTTCGTGCTGGGCGGATCGCCCGACCCGTTCGCCTCCGATCCGAAGCCCAAACGCGAGGGAATGGCGGCGTTCCAGCCGGACGCGCTGACCATCTCCCGCGGGCATCCGTGGGAGGACCGTCGCCGGTTCGCCGAAGCGGTGCTGGACACCGGCCACCCGGTCCACCGGCTGGCGCAGGCGTTCGTGGAGAAGGTCGCTCGGACGGTTGAGGGCCTCGGTGCGGGGGCCTTGAAGTGGTCGGACTGGAACGCGGCATTCCAGCGGTTGACCCGCAGCGTGGTCTTCGGCGACAAGGCCGCGGACGACGCCCGGCTCACCTCACAGCTCAGCGAACTGATGTCGGCGGGCAACGGAATGCCCGGCGAACCGGCGCCCGGCTACCCGGAGTTCGTCTCGCATATCGAGTCCTACCTGAAGGACCCGGAGCCGGGCAGCCTGGCCGCACTCATCGCGGAAACCACACCGCCCGAGACCGCGAGCCCCGCGAGCCAGGTGATCCACTGGCTGTTCGCGATGGGTGACACCCTGGCGGCCAACGCTTTCCGCACGTTGGCGGTGCTGTCCACGCATTCGGAGAACTTGACCGAGGTCCGGGCGGAGATGGCGTCGGCCGACATCAACTCGGGCCAGGGCATCGCGTCCCTGAAGTACCTCGGCGGGTGCCTGCTCGACACCATGCGGCTGTGGCCGACGACGGGGTTGTTCGGCCGCGTCGCGACCCGCGACATCGAGTTCCCCAGTGGGGCGGTGCTGCCCGAAGGCAAGCAGGTTCTCATCTACAACGTGTTCAACCACCGGAACCGCGACCGGATCCCTTACGCCGACCGGTTCTCGCCGGGTGAATGGGTCAGTGGGGATGCCGGGAGCGACTGGTCGTACAACTTCTTCAGCCACGGCCCACAGGGCTGCCCGGGCGCCGGACTGTCGGTGTTCCTCGGGCAGGCCTTCCTGGCGCACGTACTGGACGGATCCACGCCGGTGCTGCGCGGCGCTACGCTGAACTCACAGAAGTCACTGCCGCACAGTATCGATCTGTACGGCATCAGCATCGAACGCTAGATGGACCATGCGGTCGTCAACGCGACCGTGCGATGGAGGGGACCCTTGTGACGACGACCGCCGAACATCTCCGCTACGCCCTTGACGGACGGTGGCGCGAGGTGAAAGACCGTATTCGGCAAGAGCTTTCCGCTGACCTGTTCAAGCCGCACTACACGCCGGACACCGCGGTGGCCCGAGCCAAGGTCACCGAGCAGATGAAGTACATGGCGTCGCGCGGCGCCGCCGAGGACGCCTTCGCGAAGGGGCACGGCGGCAACGGTGATGCGGGCGCCACCATCGCCCGTATCGAGATGCTGGCCATGAGTGACCTGTCGTTGATGGTCAAGGCCGGCGTGCAGTGGGGCCTGTTCGGCGGCGCCATCGACAACCTGGGCACGGAACGTCACCACGAGGCGTACGTGCGCAAGGCCATCGACCTGGACCTCGTCGGCTGCTTCGGCATGACCGAGACCGGACACGGCAGTGACGTGCAGTCCCTGGAGACGACCGCCACGTACGACCCGGCGACCGGGGAGTTCGTCATCGATTCTCCGACCCCCGCCTCGCGCAAGGACTACATCGGCGGCGCAGCCGAATCAGCCCAGGTATCAGCGGTTTTCGCGCAACTGATCACCAAGGGCGAGAACCACGGGGTGCACTGTTTCATCGTGCCGATTCGCGACGAGTACGGCAACGACCTGCCCGGCGTGCGGACCTCGGACTGTCACTACAAGGGCGGACTGCCGGGCGTCGACAACGGCCGCATCCAGTTCGACCATGTGCGGATTCCGCGGGAGAACCTGCTCAACCGCTACGGCGACGTCGCCGAGGACGGGACGTACTCGTCCCCGATCGACAACCCCAACCGCCGGTTCTTCACCATGCTGGGCACGCTCATCCGCGGCCGCGTGACGGTCGGTGGCAGCGCGGCGGCCGCCGCGCGCGTCGCACTGGACATCGCGACCCGGTATGCGTTGCAGCGCAGGCAGTTCGAGGCGCCGAAGACCGACGAAGAAGTCCTGATCATGGACTACCTGGTGCATCAGCGTCGGTTGCTGCCGTTGATCGCGAAGTCCTATGCGCTGCAGTTCGCGCAGAACGAGCTGGTGTCCGACCTGCATGATCTGCAGGATGTCGAGGAGCCCGACGGTGAGGTGCAGCGGGAACTGGAAGCGCGGGCCGCAGGGCTCAAGGCCGCCGCGACGTGGCACGCCACCAAGGCCATCCAGGAATGTCGCGAAGCGTGTGGTGGTGCGGGATATCTCGCGGAGAACCGGCTCATCGCGCTCAAGGCCGACACCGATGTGTTCACGACTTTCGAAGGCGACAACCACGTCTTGACGCAGTTGGTGGCCAAGCACCTGCTCACGGAGTACGCCGACGACATCAAGGGCATGAGCCCGTTCGAATGGGTGAAGTTCGCGACAAGCACGGCCCGCGAGCGGGTGCGCCGGAGCACCGGCACCGAGACCATCCTGCAGAACCTGCTCGACACTCGTCAGGACAATGAGGAAGAGGGCAGCCTCTTCAACCGCGGCACCCAGGCGAAGATGTTCGAGGACCGGGCCGACTACCTGCTGTCGACGGTCGCCCGCCGCCTGCAGGCCAACTCCAAGGAGATGAGCCCGTTCGAGGCGTTCAACTCCGTGCAGGACCACGTGCTGCACGCGGCGTCGGCGCACATCGACCGCATTGTGTTCGAATCCTTCGCCGCCGGGATCGACGCGTGTGCCGATCCCGAGGCCCGCGAGATCTTCGGCCTCGTGTGCGATCTATACGCGCTGTCGGTGATCGAAGAAGACAAGGCCTGGTACATCGAGCACCGCTTCCTGTCCATGGACCGGGCGAAGGCCGTCACCGCCGGCATCAACGACCGCTGCCGCAAGCTGCGGCCGTACGCCGAGGTGTTGGTCGACGGATTCGGGATTCCCGAGCAGCTGCGCTATGCGGAGATGCTGCACCCGGAGCGCATCCCGGACATCTGAGCGGCGGACATCAAGGTCGTTCTGAAAAAAGTGTCCACCTGGCGGTGGTTGCTGACTCCTAGCTGATGAACGGGGCCCACGAGGGCGCCGACCAGCCAAGGAGAACGCCATGACCGCTGTATCCGTCCGTCGCCGCTCAGCCGCTGCCGCCGCACTGGTCGCCGCCGGAGCCATCGCCGGCGCGCTCGGGTCGGCGAGCCCGGCGAGTGCCGGCGTCAACAGGTACCTCGCCATCGCCTTCTCGCCGGCGACGGGGCAGTGGGGCTACACGCAAAGCCTGCTGGACGCGAACCAGGCCAAGTTCGACGCGGTGGGTTACTGCCTCAACAAGGGCGGCACCGACTGCCGGATCGTGGTGTGGGGCGACAACGAATGCGCCGCACTCGCGACGAGTCCCAACCCGTTCAACCACAGCCTGATGTGGGGTACGGGCGTGGCCCAGACACAGAAGGACGCGGAGACGAAAGCCCGGTTGTCGACGTCGTTCGGCGCCACCGTCGTCCTGTCGTTCTGCTCGCTGGGCACCGAGCACTGACAAGGGCAGGAGCCCACGAATTTTCGCGAGTGGCGGTAGCTTCGTCCAATACGGATTGCGGACGGCGAAAGGAACCGCCATGGATCTGAAGAAGAAGGCGGCGCTTCTCGCGGCGGCAGGTGCGGCCGCGGGAATCCTTGTCGCGCCCGCGGCGTACGCCGACATCTGCGACCCGTCAGCGACCGTCTGTCAGGGGAGTGAAGTCAGCGGCCCGACGTCGGTGCCGGCCGCGTCGCCGTCGGTCATCGCGAGCGACGACGCGTTCCCATTCGGCGACGACGAGTGGTACCTGTATCCCGGCGCCGGCGTCATCAACCGTGGGGGTGGCGGCGGGCACCGGTAGCCGACGCTCTCAGTGCGCGTCGCCGGTGCTCGCGACCTTCTCCGCCAAGGCGGCGAGTTTGTCGTCCAAGATGAGTGCCGCGGCGCGCAGCGGCGGATTGTCGTCGACAACCATCAGCGACGACGGCTTGACGTAGGTCAAGCTGCTCCGGCCGCCGTCCTCATCCGTCAACAGAATCTCCACGGGCGCGAACAACGCGGCGGTGAGGTCGTGCCGAATCATGGTGATCGCGATCAGCGGATTGCCGAGGATGACGCGCAGTGCCTTGCGCTCCACCCCTGCGGTGCCGAGCCACCCGGTGTGGTCGATCAGATGCATCAACATGAAATCGCTGGGCCCGGCCTGGCGCTGGACGTCCGCAGCGAACGCGTCCCAGTCTCGCGCGGCCAATGCCGGGAGGCCGGTTATCTGCGCGGGCTCGGCACCGATGTCGGCGAGCAGAGCGTCGCGCAGCTCATCGAACGACTTGTCGCTGTCGAACCGCATCCGCACCCCGCGGAACGGAATCTCCTGAGCCTCACTCGTCGCCATGTGCGGCCTCCTCGATGTCGGTGGTGTGTATGTGCGGGCGGGGCGTGCGGTCGATGTTCAAGCTGAGCAGTTCGGGTGTCGCCGGGGAGCGGCGGCCTGACACCTACTCTGCGACGGTTCGAACCCGGATGGGGAGGCCGAGATGATCCTGGTGTTCGGAGGGACACGATGTGGAGCGCCGTCCACCGTCGACCGATTAGGCGCGGGCCCATGGCCACATTGGTCACTCGCACACCAACTTTGGCCCCCGATTGGCGCTTATTGACCGAGTCGAACTATTTTCCTGAGGTGATCTCTTCGGCTGTTGGCGTTGTCGCCCGCTGGACCGCTCCCTTCCTCGCTGTCGCCGCCGTCGCCGGCGTGGGCCTGTCCGTCGACCCGGCGCCGCGCGCCGACAACCCGGCGATCCGCCTGGTCGACGACAGCAACCCGCTGGCCGGCCGGCCGTTCTACGCCGACCCGATCTCGAAGGCCCGGGCCGCCGCCGCTCAGGCCGACCCGCCGAGCCCCGAGCTCACCGCCATCGCCAACACGCCGCAGGCCTACTGGCTGGACCAGGCGTTCCCCGCCTCGACCGTCGGCGGCACGGTCGCGGGGCTGGCCGGTGCGGCGAACGCCGCGGGTGCGACGCCCGTGCTGGTGCTGTACGGCATCCCGCACCGCGACTGCGGCAGCTACGCGGCGGGTGGCTTCGGCTCGGCCGACAGCTACCGGGCGTGGATCGACAGCGTCGCGGCGGGCCTCGGTGGCTCGCCGGCGGCGATCATCGTCGAGCCCGACGCCCTTGCCATGGCCGACTGCTTGTCCGCCGGGCAGCGTCAGGAGCGCTTCGACCTGATCCGCTACGCCGTCGACACGCTGACGCGTGACCCGGCCGCGGCGGTCTACATCGACGCCGGGCACTCGCGCTGGGTGAGCGCCGAGACCATGGCCTCGCGACTCAACGACGTCGGTGTCGCGAAGGCGCGCGGCTTCAGCCTCAATACGACCAACTACTTCACCACCGGTGAGGAGATCGGATACGGCGAGGCGATCTCCGGTCTCACCAACGGCGCGCACTACGTCATCGACACTTCCCGCAACGGTGCCGGGCCCGCCGAGGGCGACCCGATGTACTGGTGCAACCCCGACGGCCGTGCGCTGGGCGTCGCACCCACCACCGACACCGCCGGACCGCATGCCGACGCGTACCTGTGGGTCAAGCGGGTCGGCGAATCCGACGGGTCGTGCGGCCGCGGCGAGCCCGGCGCGGGCACCTTCGTGAAGTCGTTCGCCATCGACCTGGCGCGCAACGCAGCGCACTGATTCCGCGCGCCGAGGCGGTGGTTTCGGCCAAAAGGGCGATACGTTGCGGTCATGCACGGGTGTGGCCCTGACTGCGCCGATGGCGTCGACGCGATTTCCCGGCGGACCGCGATCGCCGCTTCGGTGTCCGCGCTGCTCGGTGGTGCCGCGCTGGCGACGTCGGCCGGCAGTTCAGCGGCGCCCGGCAGCGCCGAGCTGCCGCAGCACGCGCTGATCACGCTCGGGGTCCAGGCAGGCCCGCCGCCGGTAGCGAACCGGACAGGCATCTCGTCCGCGCTCAAGATCGGTGACGACGTCTACCAGATCGACTGCGGCTTGGGCTCTTTGAACGCCTTCACGAACGCGGGTCTGCGATTCGACCAACTGCGCAGCCTGTTCATCACACATCTGCACACCGACCACATCGTCGACTACTACAGCTTCTTTCTGTCCGGCGGCTACACCGCGTCACCCGGAAAAGGCGCGGTGTCGGTGTACGGACCCGGCCCGGCCGGTGGTCTGCCGCCGAGCGAAGTCGGCAATCCGAATCCGCCGACCGTCGAACCGGCCAACCCCACGCCCGGCATCGCGGCCATGACGCAGGCGCTGCACCGGGCCTTCGCCTACACCAGCAACATCTTCATCCGCGACATGGGCACCGACGACATCCAGAGCCTGGTCAACGTGAACGAAGTGGTCGTGCCGCCCGGCTCCGACTATCTGAATCGGGCGCCGCGCACCGAGCCCTTCCCTGTCATGACCGACGACAATGTGCGCGTCACCGCGACCCTGGTGAGCCACTATGACGTGTACCCGGCGTTCGCCTTCCGGTTCGACCTGGTGAAATCCGGTGTCTCGGTCACCTTCTCGGGTGACACCACCAAATCAGACAATCTGATCGCCCTGGCCCAGGGCACCGACATCCTGGTGCACGAGGCACAGTTCAGCCTCGCCGACGGTGGCAACAACAGTAGGTTCCCGCCCGGCTACCTGGTCCGGTCCCACACCTCCGCCGAGCAGGTGGGTGAGGTCGCCGCGGCCGCAGGTGCCAAGCATGTTGTGTTGAGCCACTATTCGCCCACCGATCTGCCCGACTCGAAATGGCGGGATGCGATCGGCCGCCACTACCGGGGCAAGATCACCGTCGCGCGCGACGGCCAGGTCTTCGTGCTCTGACCTATCCTCGGCCTATGCATCTGATCGCGCTGGAAGAGCATTACGCGTGGCACCCGGCGAGTGACGGCAATGTGGTCGCGACGTGGCTCGAGTCCAACAATCGCACGGGTTTCGACCGGCTCTACGACCGTGGGCCGCTTCGGCTGGAGCAGATGGATGCCGCCGGTATCGACTTTCAGATCCTGTCGCTCTTCGATCCCGGCGTGCAGGAGTACGACGATGCCGCGGTCGCCGTCGATTACGCGCGCCGCGCCAACGACGATCTCGCCGACACCGTGCGGCAGTACCCCGACCGGTTCGGCGGCTTCGCCACTCTGGCGACCCAGGACCCGGACGCCGCGGCGGCCGAGTTGCGCCGGGCTGTCGTTGATCTCGGATTGGTGGGCGCGCTCATCAACGGTCACACTCACGGCCGCTATCTGGACGACCCTGCCTATGAGCCGCTGTTCGCCACCGCTGAGACCCTCGGTGTGCCGCTCTATCTGCACCCGACCACCCCGCACCCGGCGGTGATGGCGGCCTGGTTCGCGCCGTATGTCGACCAGGGCCTGCACCTGGCGTCGTGGGGTTTCGCCGTCGAAGCGGGCACGCACGCGCTGCGACTGATCTACTCGGGCCTTTTCGACCGACACCCGAACCTGCAGATGATCCTCGGCCACCTCGGAGAGATGCTGCCATTCACCGCTTTTCGCACCGACAGGTACTACGGACTGGGCGGGTCAGGTGGCCGGCTGCAGAAGCTGCCGTCGGAATACCTGCGGGAGAATTTCTACTTTACGACGAGCGGCAACTTCTCCCCGCCGGCCATGGCGTGCACGTTGGCGGTCATGGGCGCCGACCGGGTCATGTTCTCGGTGGACTATCCCATGGACGACAACGTCGACGGCGCGAACTTCCTGGCGTCGTATCCGCTGGACGAGGCGGACCGCCGCCAGGTCGGTTATGGGAATGCGTTGCGGCTCTTCGGGGATCGCATTCCGAAGATCGGCGGCTAGAGGCCGCGCGCCATCCAGCTGAGGTTGAGTGCCTTGCCCACCTGGTTGAGCTGGTCAATGGCCTCTTCGATGCGGCGGTGCGGCACCTCGACCCGCCACTGCGGCATCCGCCCGGTCAACCGCAGCGTCTCGGGACTGAAGTCGACGGACGTCGGCGTGAGCTCGCGGGGCAGCTTCGGTAGCTGAATCCGATAGGCGGGCAGGCGGTTCGGCAGATGCCACCGGGCCCGGCGCAGTGCAACCATCCGCGGTTTCACCAGCAGCGTGGACCCGTCGATGGTCGCGTCGACCTCGAGGTGCCCGAGGTCTGGCGTTCTGGCCCAACGGATTTGCGCGACACCACCGGCGTCGATCCGGCCGAGCAGACGTGGTGCGGCGCGCCCCGGCAACGACGAGGCTCGATCGATTATCTTGTCGAGCGCTGTGGTGGACATCTCGATGGTTAGATCGAGCGGTGCCGCCACAAGGACCGGGATATTGGTCGGTTTGATGTGTGTGTTGTGCAGGACGGCGGTCGCCTTGTCGAATTGCCAACCGTTCCAGACGATGTCGGACGCCGAGATCGAGACGGTGTTGAGCTGGCCGACCGAGAGGCTCCGCACGTCGAGGTCGGCGTCGAGCGCCGTCACCGTCAGCGTCATCTCGCCGGACTTGAGCTTGACGGTCATCCGGCGGCCGATGACCTGCTTGCGCAACGTGTCGAACAGGGACGTGTAGGCGCCCGCCGGACCGCTGGTGAGTGCGCTGCCCGCGGCCGACGCCCAGAACGACGACAGCGCGTCCCAGTTCGGGAACGAGTCCCAGGACGGGAACGGTCCGGAGTTCGCCATGATCAATCCCTACGCGGCGCCCAGGGACTCCCGGAACCGACGTCCGAGTATTCCGCGGGCCGCGCGGGTCCAGGTGAACCCGACATGTCCGGCGTTGACCCATCGCACATGTTCGGCATGCCACGAATCAGCAAGGGCCTCAGACTGTTCCCGCGGAATGAGCCGGTCCGCCTTCGCGATGAACAGCGTCCGGTCCCGCGGTGCGACGACCGTGGGCAGCGCCAACGGGGACACGACCTGGAAGACGGTTCGCGCGTCGTCGGAGGCGATCACGTCCCGGTACTCATCGGGCGGGTCGTGGTGCGTCAGCAGCGCCAGCGGATCGGCGAACGGCAGCGCCGCGGCCACCGCGTCGAACCGTTCCAGGCCGGCGAGCACGGTGGACAGGTACCCACCGAGCGAGACGCCGTACAGCCCCACGGGGGCATCGGTGGTGCTGCGAATCCAGCTCACCAACCGGCGGACATCCCACACCGCCTGCGTGATGCCGTGCAGCATCGAGGTGAGATCGAGCGACAGCAGTTGTCCATCGGCGGGGTCGCGCCGCGGGCCGTGCAACGGCGAAATCGGCAGCGCCACATTGTATCCGAGCTTGTGGTGCAGATGGTTGGCCCACAGCACGTTCAGGTCGAAGCGCGACGACCCCATCCCGAAACCGTGCAGGGCGACGACCCATGGTGCCGATGAGTCGGGGCGGCGTAGCAGCCGGACGGTGACGGTGTCGTTGCGGCCGTTGCCGGGCCACCGGTCCGCACCCGGCTCGAACGACCGGGCGTCGAATTCCGACGCGAAGGACATCGACTCGTGCCGCAGCGGCCCGTTGTGAGTGCTCCACTGCAGGACGTCGGCGTCGTTCAGTTTCGGGGGAGTGCGGTGGTATTTGGCTGGTTTGGAGATCCAGCCTCGCCTCTTGAACATGGTGGCGGCTTTGTCCAGATCGGCGGCCAGGTGCTCGGGTGCGGCTTCTGCGGGCAGCTTCGGCGGGCGCAGGCGCATGACGGCGAGCACGGCTTCGTCGATGGCAATGTGGGGCGCCACGACCATACGTTGGGCCGCGTCCATGTTTTCGGGACGGCTCACCGGGGGCGGCTCAGGAAGCTCATGGTTCCTCAAAGGGGCAGACATCGTTGTCTCCTTGGTATGCAGTTGTGTAGGTGTCCCGTCCACATCGGCTCGCGGGAGCCGGTGTGGACGGGAACGTGGTCAGTAGCCGAAAGCTATTGACCCATAACATATTTGACGGTCGGCCCGGTGGTCCAGCCGCCGTCGACCGCGATCTCGGCGCCGGTGACGTACGAGGCGGCGCGCGAGAGCAGGTAGGTCACCGCTCCGGCGATCTCGTCGGCCTCGCCGACGCGACCCATCGGGGTGTTGGGGTAGTTGCCCTCGCCCTGCTGGATGCCGACCTGTGCCGTCATTGGCGTGTAGGTCATGCCGGGGTGCACGGAGTTCACCCGGATGCGGTCGGTACCGAGCTCGACGGCGGCGATCTTGCTCAGGCCGCGGACGGCCCACTTGGAGGCGCCGTAGCCGGCGGTGAGGGCCAGACCCATCAGGCCGGCGGCCGAGGAGATGTTGACGATGGAGCCACCGCCGGCGGCGCGCATCGGCGCGATGACGGCCTGGATGCCGTTGAAGACGCCCACCAGGTTGACGTCGAGCACCTTGCGGAAGTGATCCAGCGGTTCGTGCTCGATGAACTGGCCGGTGGAGATACCGGCGTTGTTCACCAGGCCGGTGATCTTGCCGAACTCCGCGACCGTCAGCGCGACGGCCGCATCCCACTGCGCGCGATCCGTCACGTCGAGGTGCGCGTAGCGTGCTGCGTTCCCGAGTTCGGCTGCCAGCTGCTTGCCCTCGTCGTCGAGGACGTCAGCGATGACGACCTTGCCGCCACCGGCCACGATGTGCCTTGCCATCGACGCGCCGAGACCGCGTGAGCCACCGGTGACAAGCGCCACCACGTCCGACAAGCCATCCGAATCTGCCATCGCAGCAACTTCCTTTCGATGTCGTCAGGGCGTGGATCGCCATCTGGATCTGCCCGCGTGTGCAGGCAATCACACCTTTTCGGCGCTGCCGGGAGAACTCCCACCCCGTGGGACTGCGGTACCGGCTTTCGTGGCGGCAGGCTTCTTGGCTGCGGGCTCGACCCAGCCGGATGCGGCCAACAACCGGTCGAGTTCGGCCTTGGCGCCTTCGAGGATCTCCCACGGGTCCTCGACGAGGTCCGGATCGGCCTGGATGCCGACGTCGACGTTGCCGCCGTAACTGAAGACGGTGACGTTGATGCCCATCCCGACGGTCAACGGGCCGACGGGCACGATGTGCTCGATCTTGGCGCCGGCCATGTACAGCTGGATCGGCGGACCGGGGACGTTCGAGACGATGAGGTTGCTGGCCAGCGGCAGTTTGTCCTCGAGCTTGGCGGCGCGGAAACCCTTGAACATCAGGTTCAGCAGGACTGGCGGCGCGAAGTCGGTCAGGCCGATGGACTGGCCGGCCTGAAGGTCCTCGGCCAGCGCCTTGGCGCTGTTCATGCCGTTGTGGATGGCGGACAGGCGCGCGACCGGATCCTCCACATCGGTGCACATGGAGGCGATCATGGTGTGCACGTGGTTACCCGGCGTCTCGTCGCCTGCGTCGCGGGTGGACATCGGCACGGTCGCCAGCACCGGCGCCTCCGGCAGCGCGTCGCGCTTGGTCAGGTAGGTGCGCAGCGCGCCCGCCACGACGCTCAGGATCACGTCGTTGACCTTGACGCCGAGACCGTTCTTGACGTGCTTGATGTGCGCCATCGGCAGCGACGTGTACGCGAAGCTGCGGTGCGAGCTGAGCGCGCCGTTGAAGCTGGTCTTGGGAGCGCTCATGGGGCGTGGCGGCGGGTCGTCGCGCCGCAGGTGACCGATGGTGGTCACCGCGTTGCGGACCGTCTGGCCAAGGTACTGAACGACTTTCGGTGGCGTGGTCGCGGCCGACAGCGTGCCCTTGGCGAACAGTTCGAGGCTCGAGTGGCGCGGCTGCTCGCCCTCGTCGGGCAGCTCGACGATCGGGCCTTTGGCGTCGGGCGTGACGTCGCACAGCACGGACGACAAACCCGCGCCGGACACCCCGTCGACGATCGAGTGATGCGTCTTGGCGATGAAGGCGACGCGGCCGCCTTCCAGGCCCTCGACGAACCAGCTCTCCCACAGCGGCTGGTTGCGGTTGAGCTGGCGGGCCAGGATTTCGCCGACGACGTCGGCCAGTTCCTTCTCGCCACCGGGAGCGGGCAGTGCCGCACGGTGAATGTGGTAATCCAGCTTGAACGCTGGATCGTCGACCCACACCGGACGGTCCAGGCCGAGCGGCACTTCTTGGATACGACGGCGGAACGACGGCAGATAGGGCAGCCGGCGGTCGAGGTGATCACGCAGATGCTCGAAGTCGAATCCCGGTGCGTCACTGGGATCCAGGATCATCAACCCCAGCGTGTGCTGTGGCCATTCAGTGCCCTCCATGGACAAGAACATGGCATCCATGCCGGACAAGCGCTTCACCGCAATACTCCCCTCGTGGACCACGGATTTGTGGCGGCAATAACGTATCCACGGTTGCGGTTTCGGCAATTGCTACTTCCCAGTCAGCGAGATCGAAATTCGCGGCCTATCAGCGGTTCTCCCACTATTCGGAATCCCGCTACCAAGTGCACTCGGTTAGCTGTTTCATTTTTCGGACAATTGTCGCAACGTTGTTTACCGGCAATTCCGTTGCTCGGAAAATATATTCTGTGTGCAATTACTTCGGCGCCGCGGCGAATTCATCGATGCCGGGCTCCGTGTCGAGTACTTCGCGATTCAAGATCAACATCTTCACGAAGTACCCGACCCCTACGGCGATGAGACCGAGCACGATCAGGCTGGGTACCCGTGCCGTCGTGGGCGTCACGAGCACGAAGATCGCCACGGCTACCCACACCAATGCGACACCGGCGACAGGCAGTTCGAAGCGGCCCAGGCTGAAGCCACCCTCCTTGTGCTCCAATCGTCTCCGAACGGCGAGGTAGAGCACGACGATCGCGCCGTAGATCAGCGCGGGCAGGATCGTCGACGCGATGATCAGCTGGATCAGCGCGGCGCCGCGCAGCGTCGCCATCAGCACCACACCGACCGCGAGGATCAATAGTGTTGCCGGCACGGGAGTTTGAGTGCGTGGATTGACCTTTCGCATCACGCGGTGCGCGGGGAAGCGGGCGTCGCGGGCCATGGCGAATACCTGCCGCGAACACGCGGCCATCACCACCAGGCCGGCGCCGAACATGGCCAACACGATGCCCGCCAACAGGATTCGCTCGGCGACAGGACCCAGCTGTTCCCGGATGACGAGGGCGACCGGGGAGCCGCTGTGGCTGACGGTGCTGACGTCCTTGATCGCGACGGTGAGCGCGATCAGGAACACCAGGCCGGCGACACCCGCCGCGACGACAGACGCCACGATGGCGCGCGGGACGCTGCGGAACGGATCTTTTGCTTCCTCCGCCAGGTTCGCCGCCGAGTCGAAACCGACCAGTGTGGTCAGGCCCATGATCATGCCGGCCATGAGCCCGCCGCCGACGGCGTAGTAGTCACCGGCGCCGGCGGTGATGCCGCGACTCGTCAGGTTGTCGACGTGGCCACTGCCCGTGACCGCCATGACGATCCCGAGCACGAGCACCAGGATCAGGACGATGCCCAGCTCCAAACCGACTGCGCCAGAGGTGATCAGGCCGAGGAGCCGGGTCGAGGCGATGACGAGAGCTGCCTGGACGATCAGCACCGCGATGGTGATCAGGCGTGCGGTGTCCTCGTTGTCGCTGATGCCCAGCAACGGCATCAGCGCCTGACTGGCCAAGGCGTTGTCCACCGCCACCGCGGCGATTGCGAGGTACCAGAACGTCAGCCAGCCGAACAGCCAGCCCACCTTCGGGTTGGCCAGCCGCGATGCCCACTGATACGACGACCCGCTGAGCGCGATCCGAGCTGCGAACTGCGCGACGACGAGAGCGACGAGCGTCTGCCCGACCGCCGCGACGATCCACAGCCAGATGCCGACGGGACCCGAAGTCTGCAGCAGGTCGTCGTAGGTGCCGAAGATCCCGACCGCCACCGAGATGAAGGCGAACGAGACCGCGAAGACCTGAAAGCCGCCGAGGGTCCGCTTCAGTTCGGGCGCGTAGCCGGAGTCGACGCACTCGTCATCGGCGGTGTCCGGAAGTGCAACGCGGTCTGTTGTCATGGCCCGGCCCTTCTGTGCCCATTTACCGGTAATTGTCGCGTACGTCAATGGTCGATGTCGGCGATTGGGCATCTTGGTCGGCGCCGTGATGTTGGGTGGCCAATCCGTGACGAATCTTTGACCGAAATATTGACGCGCCGTACGGATTTCGGCGTTTCACGCCCCATACCATGACGGTGTTCAACCATGCGGCCAGCGACAAAGGGGTCGGATATATGCGGGTGTTAGTGCACGGTGTCCTTGCCGTGGTTGTGGTCGCCACGACCACCACTGGTGGCGCGCTCGGTATCGAGACGGCGGGCATTCGCCTGCCGTTGGGTTCGATCATCGAGTCGACGCAGCCGACGCAGGGAGTGCCGGTCGGCGTCGCGCATCCGATCGTCGTGACGTTCAAGCGGCCGATCACCAACCGTGCGGCCGCGGAGATGGCCCTGGACGTGACGTCGACACCCGCGATGTCGGGCAAGTACGAATGGCTGGATAACAAAGTGGTGCAATGGGTTCCGGACGGATTCTGGCCCGCGCACAGCACCATCAAGCTGACCGTCGCCGGCCAGCCGATGGCCGTTACCACCGGGCCCGCCGTCATCGGGACAGCTCACGTCGCCGACCACACCTTCACCGTCACGATCGACGGCCAGACCTCGCCGGACATGCCGGCGCCACACCACCTTCCGCACCTCGGTGAGTCGGGCGTGCTGCTCGCGACCATGGGTCGGCCGGAGTATGAGACGCCGATCGGCAAGTACACCGTGTTGGCGAAAGACCGCAATGTGCTTATGGATTCGAGTAGTGTCGGCATCCCCGTCGATCATCCGGATGGGTACATGACGGAGGTCGAGTTCGCGGTCCGGATCAGCCGACGCGGACTGTTCGTCCATTCGGCGCCCTGGGCCGTCGAATCGATGGGTTTCGAGAACGTCAGCCACGGTTGTATCGGCTTGGCGCCCGCCGGAGCCGAGTGGTACTACAACACCGTCAACGTCGGCGACCCGGTCATCGTCGAGCCTTAGACTGCGCTGCAATGTAATTCGTCGTAGTGTGCCGCGTTGACTCTGCGGCCTGGGCGTTCGCTACTCGCAGGAGTACGCCCTGAGCGCAGGGTGAACGTGGGTCCGCAGTTGAGTCTGCGGCCTGGGCGTTCGCTACTCGCAGAAGTGCGCCCTGCGTGCAGGGTCAACGTGGGTTGGGTGCTGCGGTCTGTTGAGTCTGCGTCTAGGGCGTCCGCTACTCGCAGAAGTGCGCCCGCAGCGCAGGGTCAACGGGAGCACGCGTTGATCCTGCGGCCTGGGCGTCCGCTACTCGCACGAATAAGCCCTCAGCGCAGGGCCAATGGCCAACGGCCACAACACCACATGGCCACAACGCCTGAAGCACCCGAGCCGCGTGGGCTCGGGTGCATCAGTCAAAGCGATTGTGCGGCTGGGTAGTTCAGTTCTGCGGACCGGGCTGGGTCGGCAGGTTGGGGGTCGGGCCGCCGGCGTCGACGGGCCGCAGAGTCCGGGCCTCCTTGCCGTCGGCGACGCCACCCATGTCCATGGGGATCGCGGCGGGGGCCGCGGCGATCGGGATGGGCGCACCGATCGGCAACCCGGCGGGGATCGGCGGCACGACCGGTGGCACCGCTGCCGGGACGGGCGGGACGACCGCGGGAACCGGCGGGACTGCCGCCGGGACGACCGGAGCGGCCGCCAGGGGGCCGACGATGCCCGAGGATTCGACGGCGGGGGCAGCGCAAGGCGCGGCAGCTGCCGCGGCGGCAGGCGCCCCGGCTGCGGGCGCTACGGCGCCGGCGTCGCACGCGTATCCGCCCGTCTTGAGTGGGACTGCAGCTGCGGTCGGGCACACGGCCACGGCCGTCGCGCACACCCCGGCGCTGGCAACTATTTTCACAGCGATTCGACCAAAGCTGATCATCACCGGCGTCTCCTTGAACGTGCCCTTAAATTACAGCGCCGAAAATTTGCGCAGCTGAACCGTAGGGCACCGCGGGAGGCGGGTTCAAGACATGTTTTCAATCGGATGCGGGCTCGACATGGGACTGAGCCGCGACCGTGACCGCATCGTTTCAATAGCCTCAAAGTCCTCACGGAGAGGTCTCGGCAGGTAACGGGTTGATGGCGGAACCCGTTGTGAGGCTGGCAAACTCGGCGAGGCTGAGTGGGTCGGGCTAGGTCGCGGAGTCGTCGGCCAGCTGTCGTGCGAGTTCTTCCTCGGCGCGACGTTCGACGAGGAGCGGCACGAAGTCGCGAATCGTGCTGTCGGCGAACTGCTGCCGAGCGCCGTCGATGACGGTGGTCACACGAGCTGGGGACAGGTCCGCAAACTTGGCCGTGAGGCGGGTCTCGATTTCGGTGAATACCTGCTCTTCGGTCTTGGCGGCCATGCCGTCGATCCTTCTCGGCGGCCTTGACGGCTGTCAACGCAGATGGGGTGACGTGTAGGCGAACTAACAATTGCGGGTGCCGTGTGAGCCGGCGGCGATACCGCCGGTCCGCGCCCGGCCGCTAACGCTGCCGCAGCGCGCCGATGCCCTCGTCCAGGGCCGCCTCGAGATACGTGAGGTCGCCGGTGGCGAGCATGATGCCGACACCGCCCTGGATGCCGGCCAGCAGTGCGGCAGCCGCCCGCTCGGCGTCGACGGTGCGGGCAATCTTGTCCTGCTGCTGCATCGCCACGATGCCGTCAGCGATGGCGCCCCGCCAGGAGTCGATCAGTTCGGTCGTGACCGCCTGTGCGCCGGTGCTGGTGCGGCCGATCTCGGACATCAGCACGGCGATCGGGCAGTTCTGGCCTTGTCGGCGATAGCGTTCGACCACGACGTCCCGCCAGCGCTGCCAGGCTGCCCATGAGGTGAGCTCGCTGAGGTGGGGCTGCTGGTCGTCGAGTACGCGCTGGGATTCCAGCGTCGCAACGGCGAGTAGCAGTTGTTCTTTGCCCCGCGGAAAGTAGTGAAATATCTGGCTCTTCGAGGTCCGGGTCCGCGCCATCACGTCTTCGATGGTGGTCAGTGCGACGCCTCGCTCCCGGATTTCCGCTGCGGCGCCGTCGATGATCCGGGATCGGGTCGCCTGCCCCTTGGCCGTCAGTTTTTGGACTTGCGGGTCCATTTTGCCCGGTGAAGCATGTGGACTCATGAGTCCAAAAGATACGCGATTGTCCGGCCGCGCAGCACTTGTCACGGGTTCCACCGGAGGCCTGGGAATGGCCATTGCGCGCAGGCTGGCCGACGACGGTGCACACGTCGTGGTGAGTGGGCGCAATGCCGAACGGGGCGGTGCGCTGGTGGCTGCGATCCGGGCGACAGGCGCCGATGCGTCGTTCGTCGCGGCGGACCTCTCGGGCGGCGACGACGCGATCCGCGCCCTCGCCGAACATGCCACCGACGCAGTGGGTGGGCGGCTGGACATCCTGGTGAACAACGCGGCCACGCTGCTGATGCCGATGCCGACCGCCGATGTCGCGCCGGAGCGACTGCGGGAAGCCTTCGAGGTCAACGTCTTTGCCCCGTTCCTGCTCACCGGGCTGATCGCGCCGCATATGGCGCGGGGCGGGGGTGGTGCGGTGATCAACATCGGATCGATCAGTGGGTTGCGCGGGTCGGGCGGTTCGGCGATCTACAGCTCCAACAAAGCGGCCGTGCACTCGCTGACTGCCTCGTGGGCCGACGAATACGGACCGTTCGGGGTGCGCGTCAACGCGGTGGCGCCGGGACCGATTGCGACCGAACGGCAACAGGAATTCGCCGACCACGTTCAGCCTATGCTGGACCGGCTGCCGTCGCGCCGGATGAGCACGCCCGAGGAGGTCGCCGCGGCGGTGGCGTTCCTGGCCGGCGACGAGGCCGCCAACATCCACGGCGTGGTCCTCGGCGTGGACGGTGGGTGGGCAGCCGTCTGACACGGTCGACGGCTCACATCTCTGAAACAGATGCGACCTATCAAAATCTATCGTTGGACACGATGCGCAGCGACGGGTGAGATGGGTGCCGTGCGCCGCGGTGATGCATCGTGGGCAGCGAACTGGCGACACTCTGGAAGGAACGACGGACCGTGGACGGCTTCAGCAGAAGACAGTTCGGTTTGACGGCGATGGCGGCGATCGGTGCGGCGTCGTTGGCCGCGTGCGGACCGTCGTCGGAATCGGCGGCGGTCGAGAAGCCGGCACCGCCGCCCACCCCGCAACACAACCTGAATGCGGTCAAGCAGATTCGGGCCGGCGACCTGAATGTCGGCTATGTCGAAGCGGGCCCGGCCGACGGGCCGCCGGTCATCTTGTTGCACGGTTGGCCGTACGACATCCACAGCTATGCCGATGTTTCCGCACTCCTGGCGGATCAGGGCTTCCGGGTGATCGTGCCGTACCTTCGCGGCTTCGGTTCGACCCGGTTCCTGTCCGACACCACGGTCCGCAACGGACAGCAAGCCGCGCTGGCGGCCGACGTCGTGGCCCTGATGGATGCGCTGAACATCCCGCGGGCGATCCTGGGCGGCTTCGACTGGGGTGGCCGCTCGGCGAATGCTGTTGCGGCGCTGTGGCCACAGCGCGTCACGGGCCTGGTCGCGGTCAGCGGATACATCGTGGTCAATCGTGCTGCCAACCTGCAGCCGCTGGATCCGGACGCCGAGCTGGGGTGGTGGTATCAGTACTACTTCGCCACACCTCGCGGTGAACTGGGGTACCGGAAGAACACCAAGGAATTCAACCGCCTGATCTGGTCCAAGGCGTCGCCGCTGTGGCACTTCAGCGACGCGGCCTACGGGCTGAGTGCAGGCGCGTTCGACAATCCCGACCATGTCGCGATCGTGATCCACAACTACCGCTGGCGCCTCAGTCTCGCGGAGGGTGAAAGCCGTTACGACGCAGACGAACAACGACTGCAGGCCAAGCCGCTCATCCATGTCCCGACCATCACGATCGGCAGTGACTTCGACGGCGCGGCGAAGGACGGTGCGGGGTACCGCGCGATGTACACCGGGGCGTATGAGCACCGTGTTCTCGACGGTATCGGGCACAACGTGCCGCAGGAGGCGCCCGCGCAATTCGCGAACGCCGTCATCGATGTCAGCCGGATGTAGCCCGGCTCCTGCCCGTCGCTACCTGGCCAGGCTCCGGCTGATCACCAGACGCTGAATCTGGTTGGTGCCCTCGAAGATCTGCATGATCTTGGCTTCCCGCATGAAGCGCTCCACACGGTAGTCGCGGGTGTACCCCGCGCCACCGAACACCTGCACCGCGTCGGTCGTGACCTTCATGGCCGCGTCGGTGGCGACCAGTTTCGCGACCGAGGCGTGGCGCGAGTACGGCAGCCCGGCGTCGCGCCGGCGGGCGGCATCGAGGTAGGTGGCCCGCGCCGAGTCGACGGCGGCGGCCATGTCGGCGAGCAGGAAGCCGAGTCCCTGGTGGTCGATGATCTTGCGGCCGAACGTCGTTCGCTCCTGGGCGTAGGCCACCGCCTGATCCAGCGCCGACTGGGCCAGGCCGACGGCGACGGCGGCGACACCGAGCCGGCCGGCATCGAGCGCGCTGAACGCGATCGGTAGGCCTTGACCCTCGGCGCCGATCAGTCGCTCGGTCGGCAGGAACGCGTTGTCGTAGTGCGCGGAGGTGGTGGGCACCGCGTGCAGGCCCATCTTCTCCTCGGGCCGCCCGAACGACAGCCCCTCGGTGCTGGCGGGCACCAGGAAGCACGAGATACCTTGCGACCCTTCGCCGGTGCGCGCGAACAAGGTGTAGAAATCGGCGAGCCCACCGTGCGTGATCCAGGCCTTCGAACCGGTGACCCGGTACCCGCCATCGGAGGCGACGGCCTTGCAGCCCAGTGCCGCAGCGTCGGAACCGGCCTGGGGCTCGGACAAGCTGTAGGCGCCGATCAGGTTGCCGCTCAACATCTCCGGCAGCCAGCGCTGTCGCTGCTCGTCGGTGCCGAACGTCATCAGGGGATGGCACGACAGGCTGTGCACGCTGACCGCGATGGCCACCGACGCCCAGCGGGCGCCGAGTTCTTCGAGCACCTGCAGGTACACCTCATAGGGCTGGCCGCCGCCACCCCATTCCTCGGGGTACGGCAGGCTCAGCAATCCCGCCTCGCCCAGCGTGGGAAACACCCCGTCGGGATACGTCTCGTCCTTCTCGTGCTGGTCGACGATGGGGTCCAGCACCTTGTCCGCGATGTTGCGGGTGAGCTCGATGAGCGCGTGGGCTTCATCGTTGGGCAAGAGGCGATCGACAGGCACCGGAGACTCCACTAATACGTCGGACAGTACTGAGTTACCTGACACAGTACTGTTTGAGTAGTACTGAGTAAAGGGTGCGCAGTACTATGCCGATGTGAGCACGCGCACGTCCCCGGCGTTCGGCACCCGTCGACGTACTGAGCTGTTCGACGCCCTCATCGCGCTGTTCCTCGACGAGGGATTCGCCCACCTCACGCTCGACGACATCGCCGGGCGGCTGCGGTGCTCGAAGTCGACGCTGTACACGCTGGCCGGCAGCAAGGAGCAGTTGGTGCGCGCCGCGACCGTGCAGTTCTTCCGGCAGGCGACCGACGAGGTGGAACAGCTGGTGGCCGGAGTCGACGGCGCGCGGGCGCGGATCACGGCCTATCTGTCGGCGGTGGGGACGGTGCTGGACGCTGCATCGGACCAGTTCATGATGGACCTGGACGCCTTCGCTCCGGCGCGCAGTGTCTACGAGAAGAACACCCAGATCGCGGCCCGCCGGGTCCAGGAGATGATCGCCGACGGCGTCGAGAGCGGCGAATTCCGTGATGTCCACGCGTCTTTCGCGGCCGATCTGGTGTCGACGATGATGGTGCGCATCCAGCAGCGGCGGGTGCGCGAGAGTACCGGACTCGACGACGCCAGTGCATATCGCGAGCTGGCGGCGATTCTCACCGCCGGTATCAGCGCCTGATCCGGCCGCCCGGCGTCACCGCCCGACATCGTGTTTGTTGCAACTCGATAAGGACGCCCCACCCACCCCATCAAGATCAGTAGCCTCGTGCGGTGGACCGCAGAACCGCTCTCAAGGTGCCGCTGCTGCTGGCGGCGGGCTCTGCCATGGCCGGATTCTCCGGACCGGCTCTGGCGGCCGCAGCCGGAACGCGCTGGACGCCCGAGCGGGCCAACAGCTGGTACCAGGGACAGGGCTGGCTGGTCGGCGGGAACTACATCACCTCCACCGCGGTCAACCAGCTCGAGATGTTCCAGGCCGGTACCTACGACCCCGGGCGCATCAAGGCCGAACTCGGTGCCGCCCGCTGGTTCGGCTTCAACACCGTCCGCGTCTTCCTGCACGACCTGCTGTGGGCACAGGACCCACAGGGCTTCTCGCAACGGCTGTCGCAGTTCGTCAGCATCGCAGCGAGCAACGGCATCAAGCCGCTGTTCGTGTTCTTCGACTCGTGCTGGGACCCGCATCCGAAGCTCGGCGTGCAGCGGGCTCCGACCCCCGGGGTGCACAACTCGGGCTGGGTGCAGAGCCCCGGCGCGGACCGCATCGCCGATCCGAATTACCGTGGGGTACTGCAGAATTACGTCACCGGTGTGATCAACCTGTTCCGGAACGACAACCGCGTGCTCGGTTGGGATTTGTGGAACGGGCCCGACAACCCGGCCGCGGTCTACCGCAAGGTCGAGCGCAGCGACAAGATGAAGCTCGTTGCCGATCTGCTGCCGCAGGTCTTCGCGTGGGCGCGCGCCGTCGACCCCGTACAGCCGCTGACAAGTGGCGTGTGGCAAGGAAGTTGGGCCAACCCCGCGCAGCGCAGTGCCATCGCGTCGATCCAGCTGGACAACTCGGACATCATCTCGTTCCACAGCTACGCCAAGCCGGCCGACTTCTCCGCCCGGATCGATGAGCTCGCCCCACTGGGTCGGCCCATCATCTGTACCGAGTACCTCGCCCGTAACCAGGGCAGCACCGTCGAGGGCATTCTGCCAGTTGCCAAGCAGCGCAACGTGGGTGCGTACAGCTGGGGACTCGTGGCCGGCAAGACCCAGACCTACTTCCCGTGGGATTCGTGGGATCACCCGAACCCCGCGGAGCCGAAGGTCTGGTTCAGCGATCTGCTCTACCCCAACGGGCGGGCCTTCCGCGACAGCGAGGTCCTCACCGTCCGGAAGCTGACCGGAACACCCGGCCCGACGTAGGTCAGTGCGCCAGCAGCAGGATGAGCTGCGCCTGCAACTCACCGAACAGGAAACCGAGGGCGGCGCCGAGCACGACGACGATCCACTCGTCATCCTTGAACGCCGGGCGCAGCAGGTTCTCGAACGACAGTGAGTCGAGCACCATCATCTTGCTGACCATGACGTTCTCCAGATCGAGGCGATCGCGCATGTATCCCTCGATGTACGTGGATGTTTCGGGCAACTTGTCGATGATGGAGTCGGTGATCTGCTTCTTCATGTCCACGTACTGACGGCCGCCGACGGACTTGATGATCTTGCCGGTGAAGCCCATCTGTGTGTCGATGGTCGCGCTGATCTCGGTGGAGATCATGTCGAAGAACCGGTCCGACGACGGGCCGTTGAGCATGCTCTCCATGATGGCCTGGGGCGTGAAGATCTCCCGGGCCATCAGCGCCGCGTAACCCTCGACGACCTGCTTGCGTTCCCGCTGGAAGACGCCCTGCCACTTGATGCCGAGGAAGACGTTCTTGCGCTCCAACGGCCGGAAAATCATCTGCAGCGCAACGTAGTCGGTGAGACCACCGGTCAGCAGACCGAACAGCGGCAGCGACCAGTGCCAGTTGGTGATGCCGAACACCACGGCCTGTACCAGACCGATCAGGAAGCCGAAGAGCAGGCCGGACATGATGAGGAACTTGAACGCGGGCTTGCCGATGTCCTGGAAGACGGTGTTGAGCGTGACCTTGTCGCGCACCAGGTTGGTGACGACCATGTGCTTGATGTCGAAAATCTGGTCGACCTGACCGCGAAGCTTGTCGAACATCGCAGCCATGGCCGTCGGGATGCGCTTCTCGACGTTCTTGACGACGACGTCCTTGAGCTGGTCGGGCGTCGCCCGCCAGACCTGCGGCTGGAACGACATCATGATGGTGTCGACCATCTCGGCGGAGGTCTGCCGCAGGGGTTCGGCGAGTTCCTTGACCAACTCGTTCGGGTCGATCTTGTCGAACATCTCCTCGGGTTTGAGGATCTCCGACGTCAGCGAATCCACCGCCACGGCAGCCATTTTCGGCGCGCGCTTGGGAATCTGGCCCTGCCAGCCGAGGTACGGCGGGATGCCCTTGAACTCGACGGGGTAGAACATCATCTTCAGGGCCATGATCTTCGTGATCCAGCCGACGAAGGCCGCGCCCAACGGGATGGTGACGTATACCCACCAGGGATAGGCGAACGCATTGGCCATGAGACTCTCCACCTGGCTGTCTCCCATCAGTCGCGTCCAGTGCATAGCTGGACTACGTTAACCGGCGACCACGTGCGAGAAGACTAATGGGCGCGTCAGTTCCGCAACGCGGGATCGCGTATTTTGTTAACCCCGCGCGAACCGCCTGATGATTGGGTATGGCGGACCGAAATTCGACGTGTCAGCCGCCCCCCCGTTCCGCCGCGGAGTGCGGCGGAACAGTGGACGATTTCGAGCTACGACTACAGGTCGAAGACCGTCGATCCGTTTGCGGTGGAGTAGTCGATGTAGATCCGGTTGTGCAGGAACGGCATTGCGCCGGTGTTCGACAGTTCGGCGTTGTAGTCGTCGGTGGTCACCGTCGGCCGGAACGTCGAGGTGGTGGTGTACGAGTACAGCAGGTTGCCGTCGGCGTCGTACACCGAGATCGGCGTGCCCGCGTTCAGCAGGTAGTAGCTCACCGTGCCGTCGGTACCGTTGACAGCGGTCATCTGGGAGGAGTTCACCAGCGTCGACGGGATGGTGCCGTAGACGCCACCCGAGTCGATGAGCAGATTGATCGGTGTGTTGACCCCGTTGATGGTTATCGAACCGATCACGTTCGGCGAACCCGACGTGCTGACGCGCGCCGGCAGCGGGTTGGGGCCGAAGGTCAGCGTCTTGCTGGCCTCGTCGATGTAGATGCCGTTCTTCAGCGCGCCGGGCAGGCCGGTGGTGACCAGTCCCGGGCCGGGGCCCACCGCATTGGTGCCGACACCGAGGACACCGACGACCCCGTTGTACTTCAGGAAGTTGGCGAATGCGGTCTGCTGAGCCGGGTCGGTGATGACGTCGACCGGGACAGGCGTCGTGACGAGGCCATTACCGAAGTTCACCGTGGTGTTGTAGGTGTTGTAGGTGTAGGTCAGCCCGCCGCTGTAGGCGCCGGTGCCGGTACCTACCGAATTGCCGAGCCCGGTCTGGCCGACGTTCTTGGCATTGACCACCAGCCCGGACGATCCGGTGTCCACCAGCACCTTGATGCTCGGCCCGCCGTTCACCGAGATGGTGACGATCGGCTCGACGCCCGCGTACATGGACAGCGGAACCGAGGCGTAGATGCGGGCGTTGGTGGTGGCGTCGACGATGATGGCCTTGATGTCGCGATTCGCCGACCAATAACGCGCGGTCTTCAGCGCGGTCACGGCCTTGCCGATCAGCGCCTCGTTCGACTTCAGCGCACTCAGGTTCGTCGCGGTCGGGTTGGCCGCGTACGCGTCCATCAGAGTCTGCTGGTTCGCCTGGTACGTCGTGAGATAGGTGGCCGCCATCCGCAACTCGTACCGGGAGTACCCGTTGACCCAACTGGTGCCGAGGAGCGTGCGCGCCTGCGCGATCTCCGTCAGCGCGGTGTTGATGTACTCGTCCGCGGTGACAGTCTGTCCCGGCTGCCACGTCTCGGTGGGTGCCGGGGTGAGAGTCGATGCGGCACTGGTCTTTTCGGTGGGGGTGGCCAGGGCGGGCGTGATGCCCAGCAGCTTGCTCACGGTTTTGGTCGTGCCGACCACGGACGCGGCCAGGGTCTCCTCTGTGGCCAGGGTGGCGGCGCCGAGCGCCTGGCCGACGGCCGCGAGTACCGACAGCAGTCCGGATATGTTGGCGGGGGCCGTCGGCGAGGTGACGCTGCTGAGCGCCTTCGCGGCGGTGTTCGGAATCGAAGTGATTGCAGCCGTGGATGTTTCGGCTGCCGCGACGGTGACCGGCGGGGTGGCGGCCGGTGCCGGCGACGGCGTCGCCGCGGCGGCAGGCGTCGCGGCTGCCGGCGAGGCCGTGTCCTTGGCTGCGGTGTCCGTGGCCGGCTTCACCGCGGCGGCCGACTTGAGCGGGTTCTTCGTCGACGGGTTGTTCGTCACCGCCTGGGCGGCGGCCGAGGGGAGCTTCGCGACGGTCCCGGCGTTCGGGGCGGTCGCCGAGCGGCCGGTGTTGTCGGCCTTCGTGCGGCGATTGCGGGCGGGCTTCGCGTCGTTGTCGCCGTCCGCGGCCTTGGTGTCGGCGGGCTGGGTGTCCGAAGCGGGCTTGGTGTCCGACGCGGCCTTTGTGTCCGACGCGTCCGCAACAGCGGCCGTGTCCTTCTTCTTGTTCTTGGCGGGCTTCTGGGCGGGCGGCTTCTTGGCCTGTGCCGGCGCGGACGACGCGGCGGACTCGGAGTCGGTCGACGGGGCAGCGCTCGCGACAGCCGCGCCACCGAGGAGTGCCGCGCTGACGCCGACCGCCGCGACTCCGGTGCCCAGCCACGTCGATACCGCCAAGTTCCGGCGTTGCGGGCGACGGTGTGCACCAGCCATTTCGGGTCCTCCATAGTCACGCCGCGCGGCCATCGGGCCCCGGCAGATCGACCGCTACTGCGGCATTACCGCACTGCAGTCTGGCAGACGGGTGTCGCGCCGCAGTACAGACAGAAAATTAACAGTTGTGAACGACTGCCGCAGCGCTTCTGGCAAAGATTTATGCCAGTGTCGTCAATTACTGCGGGCCGGCGAATAACGGGTATCCGCCGCCGGTAGGTGGTACTGCCTCACGCCGCTGACGTGCGGTGGGTGAGCCGACTCCGGCAAATCGCCCACGGGTTACCATCCGCGGACGTAAATTTGCCTTGCTTGGCGATTACGCGTTGCGCGGGCGGCACTTTAAAAGGGGGCGTTGGTGGCTGGACGGATCGGCCGACTCGGCTGCAGGGCAGTGCACCGGGTGATGACCGTATTGATTCCCCTGGCCGTCGTCTGCGCCTACGCGGCACAACTGGTGGAGCCGGTGACCCGGACCGCGGTGACGCCCACCGCCGAGATCGTCTCGGCACCGTCGACCATTCGGTATGGCCGACTCCAGCCTGTACGGCATGTCGAAGCAGGACATCGACACCACGCTGGACATGCTGCAATCCATGGGCGTCCAGGACGTCCGGGTCTACATCCCGTGGGTGTACACGCAGCCGCTGCCGAACCAGTACAACTGGGCGCCGATCGACGACATCATGAATGCGGCGAAGGCTCGCAACATGGGCGTCCTCGCGATGGTCAACAGCACGCCGGTTTGGGCCGGCACGGACGGTAACTTCCCCGGGGCCAAGACGCCCGACCCCGTCGCCTACGCGAATTTCATGACGCAGGTCGCGACCCGGTACGGCAAGACGATCTCGGCCTACGAGGTGTGGAACGAGGTCAACTGCGTCTGTTTCTACGACCCGATCTCGCCGTCGAGCTACACCGAGTTGTTGAAGGCTGCCTACCCGGCGATCAAGGCGGCCGACCCGACCGCGACTGTCATCGCGGCCGGGCTCGGCAGCGTCTTCACGTTCGGCGGCGTCACGATGAACCCAGTGGACTACGTGAACGCGATGTACGCCGCCGGGGCCAAGAATTACTTCGACGCGCTGGCCTTTCACCCGTACCAGGAGACGTTGAAGTTCTCCGACGGCGAGAACGTCCTCTTGTCGCCGTTCACCCAGATTCAGAAGATCTACGACCTCATGGCGGCCAACGGTGACGGCCTCAAGAAGATCTGGATCACCGAGTACGGGGTGCCGACCAACAACGTCAGCGAGCACACGCAAGCCGAGTTCATCAAGAACCTCATCGAAACCTGGCAGACGATGTCCACGAATGGCCAGTTCTACGGTGGGCCGATCTTCATCTACACCACGCGCGACGATCAACCCGGCAGCGGCAAGTTCGGCGTCTTCTACGCGGACTGGATTCCGAAGGAAGCTGCGTTCGTCATCGCGCAGGAAATCCTGCGGCTCAACGGTGTCGGGGGCGTCGAAGGCATCGCGGCGCGGATCCTGGCCGCGGTGCGGCTGGCGATAGGCGCGGTCGTGGACACCGTCGTCAAGATCGGGCAAGCCGTGGTGAAAGTCGCTGACGCTGCCTGGAATGCGTTCGTCGACGTCACCAAGGCGGTGACGCAAGCCGTGGTCAACACGGTCAAATGGGTGGCGAACGCTGTGGTGCAGGGCGTGAAGTGGGTGGCCAACACCGCGGTCGACGTGACGAAGGCCGTGGTTGCGGGCATCTCGAACGTCATCCAGAAGATCGGCGACATCATCCGGCCGCCGGCATCGGTCGCCGCGGTGAACCCGACGGCGGCGCTGAAGGCAGTGGCCACCATGAAAGATGCTGCGGCGGAACTGGGCTCGCCGAAGGCGACGGCTGCGACGAAACCGGAGCCGACGACCGGCGTGAAGGTCGCCCCGGCCAAGGGCACTGACGTCAAGGACGCCGACGGACCGGACGCGGTGAAGGAACCTGCCAAGGAACCGGCCAAGGAAACCGCGGCCGAGCCCGAGGTGAAGCCGGTGGATGAGAAAGCGACAAACCCGAAGGAGCCCGCGAACGTCGAGCCCGAAGTGAAGACGCCCGCGGTCAAGGACACGCCCAAGGCTGAGCCCGACGACAAGAAGCCGGTGAGCCAGAAGGACCCGGCGGGAACCAAGAAGGACTCGGATTCGGATACGCCGAAACAAGCCGATGCGCCGAAGCGCGGCAAGGGCAAGAAGGCCGGGCAGCACCCGACGGGCAGCGGCAAGCCGGCGACCGGCCCAGCTGCCGATGACAGCCCGAAGGGCCAGTCGCCGCGCGGGGAGGCCGCGAAGTCGAAGCCGAAGCCGGTCAAGGCGGCTGCCGTTGGGGCATCGGCGCCGGGTGTCGCACACAACGAGTGAGCAAACGTTAGCCAACAATTCTTGATAGCGGTCCGCAGCACTCAGTGGCATCATGGAATACATGACATCTGATGGGCTGACAAGGAGTTGGACATGTCTATCAATAAATTCGCAATTGTTGCCGCAGGCGCCCTGAGCTTTGCTGCTATCGGGCTGGGCGCGGGTCAGGCGAACGCCGACAATACCTGGTGGTGGATACCGGCTCCGTCGCCGGGCCACATCGGCCAGTTCTTCGGCGTTCCCCCAGGTCAAGTCGGTCAGTTGCCGTTTGTTCCGCCTCCGGGGCACTGGGACAAGCCGGGCAAATGGCTGCACTAGACCGCGTCTGACAATGACCGCTTCGCTTTCGGCGAAGCGGTCTTTTTATTCATTGACTCGTAAATTTTCGAAATGGCCCCCGGAAATCGTCTCGGCCGCCGGAGAAGAATTGTTCGTATTCGTAAATTTGACCGGTTTCGGCGGCCGGAATCGGCATAATCGGGTGCCATGGGGCGAACTTCGAAAGTGCAGACGAACGGCGACGACGGCGAGAATTCGGGGGAGGTATCGCGCCCGACAAGATCTACCAGGTCCGCGGCTATGTCCTGTCGAACATCACCTTCATCAAAGGCAATACCGGCTGGATCGTCTACGACACCCTGATCTCACCCGAAACCTGCCGCCGGCAAGAAGATCACCCTCAACGTGGACTTCACGGACCTCAAGAAGCAGTACGGCCTCACCGTCGAGAACGGCGTCCTCAACTACGCGGACGGCACCATCCCGAATGCCGACGCCGGGCTGAAACTGACCAAGGCGACAATGAACGAGATTCAGCTCGGCAAAGTCAAACTCGCCGACGCGATAACAGCGAACAACGTCACCGTGGAGGGCAATCGGCAGTCGGTGGACGAGTTCGTCGGACTGCTCGACACCTTCCAGCTCTGGTTCAACATCGTGACGCCGTAACCAGGGCGCATGCAGGTAGGTTTTGGCTCAGCGCGATTCAATCCGGGTGAACCGAAGCAATTGCGTTGAGTCCACCTGCATCTTCGGTAATTGACGATGTCGTACCCCCTTTTGTTGCGTTGACAGCAAACTGGTGCCTTCCTAACGTCCGGGCCAAGCTCGACGATGGAACGACACTGGGAGGCAGCTTGTGGCGCAACCGCTCCAGTCGTCTCCGCGCGCCTCCGCGGCCTGGACGCGCCCCGCTGTGGCGGTCGGCGATTTCATCGTCATGGCAGGCGAGACGTTCGCCGCGATGCTGCGGCCGCCGTACGCCTGGCGCGAGCTGATCGAGCAGATCTGGTTCGTCGCGCGCGTCTCCGTCGTACCGACTGTCGTGCTGTCGATTCCCTACACGGTGTTGATCGTCTTCACGCTCAACATCGTGCTGATCGAGGTCGGCGCCGGTGACCTGTCGGGCGCCGGCGCTGCGCTGGCTTCTGTGACACAGGTCGGACCGGTGGTCACCGCGATCGTCGTGGCCGGTGCCGGTTCGACCGCGATGTGTGCCGACCTCGGCGCGCGAACCATCAGAGAAGAAATCGACGCGATGAAAGTCATTGGCGTCAACCCGATTCCGGCACTCGTCGTGCCCCGCGTCCTTGCCGCGACATTCGTCGCGGCGATGCTCTATTCCATGGTGGCCGTCGTCGGCCTGGCCGGCAGCTACTTCTTCGTCGTCTACATCCAGCACGTGACGCCCGGCGCGTTCATCGCGGGCATGACCCTGTTGACCGGCCTGCCGCAGGTGATCGTCTCCCTCGTCAAGGCACTGCTGTTCGGGCTGTCGGCCGGACTGATCGCGTGCTACAAGGGACTTTCGGTCGGTGGCGGCCCGACGGCCGTCGGTAACGCGGTCAACGAGACCGTCGTCTTCGCGTTCATGGCGCTGTTCCTGATCAACATCCTGGCAACCGCGTTCGGCGTGAAAGTGGCGCCATGACAGTCGATGTGGATGTCGACCGCCCGTCACCGCTCAGCGAACTCGCGGGCCAGGCGATCGCGGCGACCCGCCGGCTGGGCGAGCAGACGGCCTTCTACGGCAGTGCGCTTGCCGCCACCGCGGACGCCGTCCGGCGCTATCCGGGCGAGGTGCTGCGGCTCATCGCGGTCATGGGCATGGGGACCGGCGCACTCGCCGTCATCGGCGGCACCGTGGTCATCGTCGGGTTCCTCACGCTGTCCACGGGTGCGCTGATCGCCGTCCAGGGCTACAACACCCTGTCCAATGTCGGTATCGAAGCGCTGACGGGCTTCCTGGGGGCCTTTCTGAACGTGCGCTTCATCGCTCCCGCGACGGCCGGGGTGGCACTCGCGGCCACGATCGGGGCCGGGGCGACGGCACAGCTCGGCGCCATGCGCATCAACGAGGAGATCGACGCCCTGGAAGTGATGGGCATCCGGGTGATCACGTACCTGGCAGCGACCCGGATCGTCGCCGGCGTGGTGGCCGTCGTGCCGATCTACACCGTCGCGGTGTTGATGTCCTTCCTGGCGACCCGGTTCGGGACCACTATGATCTACGGCCAGTCGCGGGGCGTCTACGACCACTACTTCACGACGTTCCTGCACCCCAATGACCTCGCCTGGTCGTTCTTCGAGGCGCTGGCCATGGCGGCCGCGGTGATGGCGGTGCACACCTACTACGGCTTCACCGCCACCGGTGGACCGGCCGGCGTCGGCGAGGCCGTCGGCCGGGCAGTGCGGACCTCGATCACCGCCGGCGTGTTCATCCTGCTCACCATCACGCTGTCCGTCTACGGCCAGTCCGGCAACTTCCACCTGGCTGGCTGAGCGAATGGCGAAGGGTGCGAACAAAACTCGGCGTGAGCAGATCGACCCGATCTGGTGGGCGCCGGTCCTGGTGGTCGTGGTCGTCGCCATGACTGCCATGACGTGGCTGTTGTTCTCCGGATCGCTGCGCGGATTCGTGCCGTTGACCCTGATCTCCGATCGCGCCGGTCTGGTCATGGAGGACGGCGCGAAGGTGAAGCTCCGGGGCGTGCAGATCGGCGAGGTGGAATCGATCGGCAGCCGGACAGATACTGCGGGACACGTGCTTTCGACGCTGAAACTCCGGATGTACCCCGGGCCGTTCGCGCAACTGCCGGGCAATGTCGAAGCGCAGATCCGATCGAGCACCGCGTTCGGCGCCAAGTACGTCGAACTGAATGTGCCGTCGACCGGTCCGAGCGGCGGCCACCTCCGATCGGGTGCGGTGCTGCAGTCACAGAACGTGACGGTCGAGGTCAACACCGTGTTCGAGAACCTCCAGTCGGTGGTCCAGGTGATCGACCCGACGAAGCTCAACTCGGTGCTCTCGGCCGTGGCAGAATCGTTGCGCGGTAAGGGCGACGTCATCGGCCAGGCGATCACCGATGCGAACCACGTTCTGCTGGAGGTGAATCCGCGCATGGACACCGTGCGCGAGGATTGGCAGTTGTTCGGGCAGACCGCACAGGCGTATTCGGCCGCGGCACAGGACATCGTGTCCATCCTGGATTCGTTCTCCACCACCGCCACCACGATCACCGGCCAGTCGAAGGAACTCGACGGCCTGTTGTTGTCGGCGGTCGGCTTCTCGCAGTCGGGCATCGACACCATCGGCGCCAACCAGACTGCCCTGGCGCGGGCGATGGAAGTGCTGCGACCGACCACCGCACTCCTCGACAAATATTCGCCGACGTACACCTGCCTGTTCCAGGGCGCCCAGTGGTTCCTGGAACACGGCGGCCGATATGCCATGGGCGGCAACGGGAAATCGGTGATCATGGATGTCGGGTTGCTGGCCGGCGCCGATCCCTACCGATTCCCCGACAACCTGCCCGTCGTCAACGCCAGTGGTGGGCCCGGCGGCAAGCCGAGTTGCGGTTCGCTGCCCGACGTCAGCAAGAACTTCCCGGTCAAGTACCTGGTGACCGACACCGGTTACGGTGACGGCCTGGATATGCGGCCCAACCCCGGCATCGGTTTCCCCGGTTTCGCCAACTACTTCCCGGTGACCAAGCCGCAGCCCGAACCGCCGCGAATCCGGTACCCGGGTGGTCCGGCTCCCGGGTTGCCCGGTGTCGAGATGGGCGTGCCCCAACCTGAGCCGGGGACACCGTGAGAAGCCGGATTCGTGGGACCGTAACCCGCGTCGTGATCTTCACCGTGGTCAGCCTGCTCTTCATGTTCGGGCTGCTGACGGTGTTCGGGCAGTTTCGTTTCGATTCGCGGGCTTCCTACCAGGCGGTGTTCAGCAACGTGTCGGGGTTGAAGGGCGGCAACTTCGTCCGTATCGCCGGCGTGGAGGTCGGAAAGGTCAAGAGCCTCGACTTGCACAAGGACGGCACCGTCACCATCGACTTCGCGATCGACAGGCAACTGACGCTCACCGAAGGCACCACCGCGACCGTCCGCTACGAGAATCTGATCGGCGACCGCTACCTGGCGCTCGAGGAAGGCCCCGGGTCGGTGCGCAAACTCCTTCCGGGCCAGACGATCCCGTTGTCCCGGACGTCACCGGCATTGGATGTCGACGCGCTCATCGGCGGCTTCCGGCCACTGTTCCGTGCGCTCGATCCCGATCAGGTCAATGCGCTGAGCGGTGAGCTGCTCCGGGTGTTCCAGGGCCAGGGCGGCACCATCTCGTCGGTGCTGGCCCAGACGTCGGCCCTGACGACAACGTTGGCGGGCCGGGATCAGCTCATCGGTGAGGTCATCACCAACCTGAACACCGTGCTGGGGACGTTCGCGGCGCGTGACACACAGTTCGCCGACGGCCTGGACAAACTGTCGCAACTCGTCCAGGGTTTGGCCACCCGCAAATCCGACATCGCGACCGGGGTGGCGAACATCAACAGCGCGGCGCGGTCGGTCGCCGACCTGCTGACCGTGGCGCGCGAGCCGATCAAACAGACTGTGCAGCAGACGGATCGGGTGTCCGGCCAGATCGAGGCGGACCACGCCTACGTCGACGAGCTGGTGCGGACGCTGCCGGACGCGTACCAGATTCTTTCTCGCAACGGCCTGTACGGCGACTACTTCAGCTTCTATCTCTGCGACGCACTGCTGAAGCTGAATGGAAAGGGCGGCCAACCGGTGTACGTCAAAGTGGCCGGCCAGGAGTCGGGGCGGTGCACGCCGAAATGACGCGCATCAAGCTGAACATCAAGCCCCTGGCCGAACGTAACCGGTTGGCGGTTGGCGCGACCGGCATCGCGCTGATCATCGCGATCGTCGTCGCCGCTTTCAGCTACGACAAGATCCCGTTCATCAAGGGGACCTCCGACTACCAGGCGTACTTCGCCGATGCCGGCGGGATCAAGACGGGCAGTGACGTGCGGGTGTCTGGGCTGGGCGTCGGACGGGTCTCGGGAATTCACTTGGAGGGCGCCAAGGTTCGGGTGGATTTCACGGTGCGTGATGGCGTCGAACTGGGCGACCGCACCGAGGCCGCCATCAAGACCGAGACGGTGCTGGGTACCAAGGTGCTGGAGCTGACGCCGCGCGGTGACGGAAACCTGAACGGCCCCATCCCGATTGAACGCACCACCTCGCCGTACGATCTGCCCGCGGCGCTCGGTGATCTGACGACCACCATCAGCGGTCTGGACACCACCCAGCTGTCTTCGGCACTCAAGACGCTGGCGCAGACGTTCCAGAACACGCCACCCGATCTGAAGTTGGCGCTGGAGAGCGTGGCGCGCTTCTCCGACACCCTCGGTACCCGCGATGCCAAGCTGCGCCAGCTGCTCGCCGATGCCAACAAGGTGACTTCGGTGCTGGCCAAGCGCAGTGACCAGATTGCGCAGTTGGTGGTCAACACCGACGCGCTGCTGGGCGAGATTCTGTCGCAACGCAATTCGGTCGAGACGCTGATGGCCAACATCAGCGCCGCCACCGTGCAGCTTTCCGGTCTGGTGCAGGACAACCGGACGCAACTGAAGCCGGCCGTCGACAAGCTCAACGGCGTTCTCAGCATCCTCGACAACCGGAAGAAGGAGCTGCAGCGCACGCTGTACCTGCTGCGCCGGTACGCCATGTCGTTCGGCGAAGTCCTCGGTGCCGGGCCGTTCTTCAAAGCGTCGCTGGTGAACCTGTTCCCGGGTCAGTTCGATCAGCCGTTCATCGACGCGGCGTTCTCCGACCTGGGATTGGACCCCAACGTGCTGCTGCCGTCGCAGCTGACCGAGCCCGGTGCCGGTCAGCCGGGTACCCCGCCGCTGCCGTCGCCGTATCCGCGCACCGGCCAGGGCGGACCGCCGAATCTCACTCTGCCCGAAGCGATCACCGGCAATCCCGGAGATCCGCGCTACCCCTATCGCGAGCCCCTGCCCGCGCCGCCACCGGGAGGCCCGGCACCCGGACCGCCGGCCCTGGCTCCGGCCCCTGGCGAGGTGCCGCCGCCGACGGTCCCGCCCCCGACGCCGCTCCCGCCGTCGAACAATTCGCACACCGGTTCGCCCGGTGTGGTGTCAGATCCCGTTTCGCCCGTCGGAGGGAGGTGACCATGACCAGCTCCGAATCCACACCACGCGTGGGCAGCCGCCGGACGTGGCGCATCGCCCTCGCGCTCGGTCTCGTCGTCATCCTGGCGGTTGCCGCCACCGGACTGGCTCGATCCTGGTGGGTCACCGCTGTCCGGAGTACCTACGTCGCGTACTTCGCGAACACCAACGGCCTGTACACCGGCGACGACATCAGGATTCTGGGTGTCACCGTCGGCACGGTCGAGAAGATCGAACCGCAACCGCATGCCGCCAAAGTGACGTTCTCGGTGGACTCGCAATACGCGCTGCCCGCCGACGTCCGTGCCGCCATCTTGTCGCCGTCTCTGGTGAGCGCCCGCGCGATTCAGTTGGTGCCCGCCTACACCAGCGGACCCAAACTCGCGGCGGGCTCCACCATTGCCCTGGAGCGCACCGTGGTGCCGGTGGAATGGGACGACTTCCGTCAGCAACTGGAGAAGCTCACCGACTCGCTGCAGCCGACGAGTCCCGGCGGGCCCAGTGCCGTCGGCGAATTCATCAACAGCGCCGCCGACAACCTGCGCGGCCAGGGCGACACCGCGCGCGACACCGTCATCAAACTGTCCCGCGCGATGTCGGCTCTCGGTGATCACAGCACCGACATCTTCAGCACGGTGCGCAATCTGCAGTTGCTGGTCTCGGCACTGTCGTCCAGCAGCGATCTGCTCGCCGCCTTCAACACCAACATGGCGTCCATCACCACCGCACTGTCGAGCACGCCTAACAACATCGCCGATGCGACACGCAATCTGGACACCGCGGTCAAGGATCTGCGTGGTTTCATCGCGGAGAACCGGGAGGGGTTGGGGACCACCTTCGACCACCTCAACGCGATCACCACGGCGCTCAACGACAGCCGCACGGACCTCAAACAGGTCCTGCACATCGCGCCGACGGTGTTCCAGAACTTCACCAACATCTACGACCCGGCGCAGAGCGCCATCACGGGCATCCTGGCACCCGTCAACTTCGCCGACACCGTGCAGTTCCTCTGCGGCGCAATCCAGTCCGCGGCACGGGAAGGCTTCGAGCAATCCGCCAAGCTGTGCGTGCAGTACCTCGCGCCGATCATCAAGAACCGGCAGTACAACTTCGTGCCGATCGGCGGCAATCCGTTCGTCGGCGCGACGGCCCGGCCCAACGAGGTCACCTACAGCGAGCCGCGACTGCGGCCGGGCGGGGCTCCGCCGCAGGAGAACCCCGCGCCGGCGCCGCTGCCGGCAGAGGCCCCCGTATCGACCCCGACCGACCCCGGCCAGGGGCTGGCCGGCCTCATGGTTCCGCAGCAGGGGACGCAGCCATGAAGCGTCTCGTGACCGCGACCCTCGTCATCCTCAGCGTGCTGACGTTGCCGGGATGCCAATGGCGCGGCCTGAATTCGCTGAGCCTGCCTGGCACCGCCGGCGACGGACCGGGTTCGTACGTGATTCAAGCGCAATTGCCCGACGTCGTGGTGATCCAGCAGAACACCCGCGTGCGCGTCGGTGACGTCAACGTCGGCAACGTCACCAAGATCGAGGTGCAGGACTGGCATGCGCTGGTGACCATGCGGATCGATGGCGACGTCCACCTGCCCGCCAACAGCACCGCCAAGGTCGGGCAGACCAGCCTGCTGGGCTCGATGCACATCGAGCTCAGCCCGCCGGCCGGCGAAGCCCCGCAGGGGCAGTTGACCAACGGCGCGGTGATCCCGCTGTCCAGGGCCGCAACGTATCCCACCACCGAGCAGGCTCTCGCGTCGGCGTCGATCCTCCTGAACGGCGGTGGCCTGGCCCAGCTGCAGGAGATCAACCAGACCTTCGCGAAGGCGTTGGCCGGCCGCGAGAACGACATGCGCAGCCTGCTGGCCCAGCTGGATACGTTCATTTCCCGGCTCAACACGCAGACCGACGACATCATCTCCGCCACAGAGAATTTGAATTCTCTGGTGGGCCAGTTCGCGGCGAACCAGCGCACGGTCGACAAGGCGCTCACCACCATCCCGCAGGCCCTGGCCGTACTGGCAGAGCAGCGCGCGAAGCTGGCCGACGCGATCGATGCCGTCGGACGGTTCAGCGCGGTCGCGACGTCGACGATCAAGCAGACCAAGGAGAGCCTCGTCGCGAACCTGCGCAGCATGGTGCCGGTGCTACGGTCGCTGGCCGATTCGGGACCGGCACTGACCAAGGGGCTCGACTTCCTCTCGACCTACCCGTGGGTGAAGAGCAATCTCGGCAAGTGGTTCCGGGGCGACTTCGCCAACATCACGATGATCATCGATCTGACGCTGAGCCGGCTCGACAGCAGCCTGTTCACCGGAACCCGGTGGGAGGGCAACCTCACCGAACTCGAAATGCAGTGGGGCCGCACGATCGGTCAGATGCCCAGCCCGTACACCGCGGGCAACCCGCTGATCGCTCCCTATCACTTCGGGGGGTACTGACATGCTGCGTCTGCGCTTGTCCCGGACAGTCTGGATCCAGCTGGCGATCCTCGGTGCCGTCACCGTGATTGCCTGCAGCGTCATGGCATTCGGCTTCGTCCACGTACCGACGCTGCTCGGGTACGGCCGGTACACCGTGACGGTCGAGTTGCCGGAGTCCGGCGGTCTGTACCCGACGTCGGTGGTCACCTACCGCGGCACCGAAATCGGGCGGGTCAAAGCGGTCGACGTCACCGCGGGTGGGGTGCGGGCCGAGCTGAATCTCGACTCCGCCATCAAGGTGCCTGCGGACGTATCGGCTGCGGTCCACAGCCGCTCGGCCGTCGGTGAACAGTTCGTCGAATTGATCCCTGCGGCAGGGCAATCCGATACCGGCCCGACCCTGCGCGGCGGCGCGACCATCCCGGTGGCCAAGGTGCGGATTCCGCCGGATATCGGCAACCTGCTCGATGCCACCAACCGGGCGCTGGAAGCCATCCCGCAGGACAATCTGCGTACCGTCGTCGACGAAGCCGACAAGGCCGTCAGCGGTCTCGGCCCTGAGTTGTCCCGCATCGTCAACGGCTCCACGTCACTGGCCATCGAGGCCGGCAAGAACGTCGGCCCGATCACGCAACTGATCGACCAGAGCCCGGCCGTGCTGAATTCGCAAGTGCAGACCGCGGACTCGATCGCGACGTGGGCGCAGCGGGCCGCGTCCATCACCGGCCAGTTCAAGGCCCAGAATGCGGCGTTCGCCGAGCTGCTCAAGCTCGGGCAGCCGACCCTGAACGAGGGCCGCGCCCTGTTCGACAGGTTCGCCCCGGCACTGCCGGTCCTGCTGGCCAACATGGTGAGCCTCGGCGAGATCGCGGTTGTCTATCGGCACGACATCGAACAACTGCTGGTGCTCTTCCCGCAGGGCACCGCATTGATGTCGGCGATCGCGGTCGCCGACGCGGACCTCAAGACGCCCTACCGGGGCATCTACCTCGACTTCAAACTGAACATGAATCTGCCGCCGCCGTGCAACACCGGCTTCCTTCCGGTCAAGCAGCAGCGGGTCCCGACCGAGGTGGACTATCCCGAGCGTCCCGCCGGGGAGCTGTACTGCCGGGTGCCACAGGACTCCGACCTGAATGTCCGTGGCGTGCGGAACATTCCGTGCGAGAACAACCCCGCCAAACGGTCACCGACCGTGGAGCTCTGCGAAAGCAACGAGCAGTACGTGCCCCTCAACGACGGCTACATCTGGAAGGGCGATCCCAACGCCACGCTGACGGGGCAGGGGGTCCCGCAATACGCGCCGGGCACCGATCCCCGGCAGCGCCCCAGTTCCGCACCTGGGCCGTCACCCCCGGCACCCCCGGTGGCCGTGGTGCCCTACGACCCCGCGACCGGCGGTTACGTGGGACCTGATGGCAAGCCGTACACCGACTCCGACCTGGCCGCCACCACGAAAGGCAAGACATGGCAGAGCATGCTGATCCCGAGCAGCTAGACATCGCCGATGCAGCCGATGCGGATGCAGCCGACGAAGATGCGGTCGCGGCGCCGAAACCGTCGCTGCGGCAACGGTTGCCGCGTGTCTCGCCGCTGGTCGCAACCGGACTCGCGCTGGTCGTCGCCGGGGGTGCCCTGGTGGGCTGGCTGGGTTTTCGGGCGCACCAGGCCGAACAGGGACAGTTGCTGCGGAACCTGTACGTGCAGACTGCCCGCCAGGCCGCGCTGAACCTGACCACGATCAGCTACACCGAGGCCGACACCGACATCCGCCGGATACTCGACTCGTCGACCGGCGAATTCCGGGAAGACTTCCAGCGCCGGTCCGAGCCGTTCGTCGCGGTGGTGAAGCAGGCCCGCTCGAAATCCGAGGGCACCGTCACCGAAGCCGGACTCGAGTCGGTGACCGGTGATGGCGCACAGGTGCTTCTCGCGGTGTCGGTGCGGACATCGCTGGCCGAGGCGCCGGCGGGTCCACCACGAAACTGGCGCATGCGGATCAGTGTCGCCAAGGACGGCGCGGGCGCCCGAATCTCCAACGTCCAGTTCGTGTCATGAGCACATCGGACGGTCAGGGCAACATGAAGGACAGGTCATGACAGTGACAGTGGATGTCGAAGAACGTCCCGTCGAACCCGACGAGACCGAGGCCGCCGAGGAGGCGGTTGTCGAAGCCGAACCCGCAGCGGTGCAGAGTGTTTCGCGGAAGCCATGGGCGCGGTGGACGGGTCTGACATTGGCGTTCGCCGCGATGCTGCTTGCCGTCGCTGCGGGGTACTTCAACTGGCAGGACGGGTCGGTGCGGCTCGCGCAAGCCGCGGCCACCGAGTCTGTGCGGGCGGCCAGTGACGGCACCGTCGCCATGCTGTCGTACCGGCCGGAAACGGTTGACACCGAGCTGAAATCGGCCGCCGGCCGGCTGACCGGCGGGTTCCGCGACGAGTACACCAAGTTGGTCGACACCGTCGTGGCGCCCGGGGCCAAACAGAAACACATCTCCGCGGTCGCGACCGTTCCGGACGCCGCCTCGGTGTCGGCGACCGAAAACCACGCCGTGGTACTGGTTTTCGTGAACCAGACGACCACCGTCGGTGCCGACGCGCCCACCGCGTCGACCTCGACGGTGCGGGTGACTCTCGACAAGGTGCACGATCGATGGCTGATCTCACAGTTCGACCCCGTGTGACGCGGGCGCTGGTGACGGTGTTCGCCGCGGGAGCCGCGGCCGGATGGATGGTGCCGCCGGCCCAGGCCGACCCGGTGACGTACGTGAACAGCGTCAACGTGCGGGGCGGCTTCAACTTCCCGAGCGGTGATGCCGCCATCGCCTACGGGCGCGGCGTGTGCGACAAGATCGCCGCGGGCCGGAGTTACGGGCAGATCATCGGTGACATCAAGGTCGACGTCACTGGTGGCGACGAAGGTCAGGCCAATTATCTTGTCGGACAGGTGATCAACGAACTGTGCCCCGAGCTGATCGGGCCGCTGCGCAGTTCCGCGGGCAACTACCGACCGGGGGCACAGTGAGTACCCGGTTGGCCGGGGTGATCCTGGCGGTCTTCGCGTGCGGCGCCGCGCTGCCTGCGGTGGCCCACGCCGACAACACGCGACTCAACAACAGCGTGGTCGCCAACGTCTACACCATTCAGCACCAGGCCGGCTGCACCAATGACGTGGCGGTCAGCCCGCAGCTGCGGCTCGCCGCCGAGTGGCACGCGAACGATGTGCTGAACAACCGCGACCTCGACGGCGACCTCGGCTCGGACGGGTCGACGGCACAGCGGCGCGCGGAAGCAGCGGGCTTCCGGGGCAAGGTGTTTCAGACGGTGGCGATCAACCGGTCCATCGCCATCAACAACCTGGATGTGCTGAACCAGTGGTACTACGACCCGCCGACCTACGCGATCATGGCCAACTGCGCCAACACCGTCATGGGCGTCTGGTCCGAGAACAGCCCCGACCGTTCGGTCGTCGTCGCGTTGTACGGTCAGCCGGGCGCGTAGAGGTAGCGCCAGCCCTACACCAGCTCGCGCAGCTCCTCGATGAGCTTGACGCGGTCGGCGGTCGTCGCACCCATCGGCACCACGTTGAGCACCGTTACGCCGGCTTCCCGGAATGCCGCCACCCGTTCCTTGACGAACTCGCGGCTACCGATCAGCGAGATGTCCCGAACCAGTTCGTCGGGAACGACTTTCGCCGCACCGTCCTTGTCGCCGGCCAGGTACAGCTCCTGGATGCGGTCGGCCTCGGCGCCATAGCCGTACTTGGTGGCCACGTTGTGATAGAAGTTCTTGCCCTTGGCGCCCATGCCGCCGATGTACAGGGCGATGTGCGGTTTGATGAACTCGCGCATCCCCTCGACGATGTCGCCGATGGCCAGCGCCGGTCCGGCGTAGATGTCCATGGGCGGCAGCGACTCGTCGCGCTTTGCGTAACCGGCCGCCAGCGCGTCGCCCCAGACGTCCTTGGCCTTCTCCGGCATGTAGAAGATCGGCTGCCAGCCTTCCGCGATCTCCGCGGCCAGTTCGACGTTCTTCGGCCCGAGTGCTGCCAGCAACACCGGAATGCGCTCGCGCACAGGGTGGTTGATGAGCTTGAGCGACTTCCCGAGCCCGGTGCCCTGACCCTCTGGGAGCGGGATGGTGTAGTGCTTGCCCTGGTAGGCGAGTCGTTCGCGGCGCCACACCTGGCGGCAGATCTCGACGACCTCGCGGGTGCGCCCGATCGGGCTGTCGTAGGGGACGCCGTGGAAACCTTCGATCACCTGCGGGCCGGACGCGCCGAGACCGAGGATGTACCGGCCGTCGGACACGTAGTCGAGGCCGGCGGCCGTCATCGCGGTCAGGGTCGGGGTGCGGGTGTAGAGCTGCAGGACGCCGGAGGCCAGTTCCACCCGCTCGGTGGCGGCGGCCAGGTAGCCGAGCGCGCTGATGGCGTCGAACGAGTACGCCTCAGGGACGAAAACGACGTCCAGGCCGGCCTTTTCGAGGTCGGCGACCTCGGCCACGACCTCTTTGAAACCGCCGGCGTAGTTGATGCCGAGACCGATCTTCATGCTCACTGCTCCTTCGCGGCCAGGGCAGCGATGGCTTCGGCGGCCTCGGCCTGGATCTGCGGGAACTGGGCGGCCATGGCCTCCGACAGCGCCTGCGCTCCCGACAGCGGCCGGACCATGACGGTGAACTCGTCGATCAGGCCCTGGTCGTTGACGTGGATGAAGTCGCATCCGTTGATCGTCTTGCCGCCGACCTTGGTCTCGAAAATCAAAGCGTGGCTGTGGTTTTCGGGGTCGTTGATCTCCCGGATGTAGCGGAAGTCCTCGAAGACCCGCAGCACGCCGCGCAGGATGGCGGCGGTGATGGGCTTGCCCGGGTAGGGCTTGAAGGCGACGGGACTGGTGAACACCACGTCGTCGGCCAGACAGGCGGCCATGGCTTCGCCGTCGGCGGCCTCGACCGCCTTGCGGAATGCCTGCATCGCATACCTCGCATAGTCAATTTGTTGATTAGGTACCGGTGACGCTAGCGGGACAAGCCCGGCATGTCTATATGTGACTAATCACTTTGTTGACTATTAGACTCCTGGACATGGCTCTGCGTGACGCCGTGTTGGCGGCCCTGCTCGACAGTGAGGCCTCGGGATATGACCTGGCCAAGGGCTTCGACGCGTCCGTCGCCAACTTCTGGATGGCCACCCCGCAGCAGCTGTACCGCGAACTCGACCGGCTCGCGGCCGACGGGCTGATCGAGGCCCGCGTGGTCGAGCAGGAGCGCCGTCCCAACAAGCGGATGTTCACGCTCACCGAGGCAGGCCGCACCGCGGTGCATGACTTCACCGAAGCGACACCCAAGCCCCTGGCCATGCGCGACGACCTGTTGGTGCAGGTGTCCACCGTCGACAGTGGCAACGCGGCTGCCGTATGCGCCGGCCTGCGGGACCGAATCCAGTGGTCCACCAAACAACTCGAACTCTACGAACGGATTCGCAACCGAATCCTGGGCGGCCGCAGCGAGGCGGCGTTCCTCGCCGAAGCCGAACGGGTGGGGCCCTATCTGACGCTGATGCGCGGCATCTCGTTCGAGCACGAGAACCTGCGGTGGGCGCAGCAGGCCCTGGAGGTCATCGAGCGGCGGCAGTCGCAGCGTTAACATCGGGTATGCCCGTCTGGGAGCTGGGTCCGGCGCAGATGATGGTCGTCGGCACCTTCGGCGACCTGGACATTCACCACCATGCCGCGGTGCAGATCGGGGTCGGGCTGACCGGACCGCTGACGGTTCGAACCGCCGGCGAGGCGTCCCGCAGTGGACACGTCGTCGTCATCGCCAGCGGCGCCGGCCACGCGGTACGGTCGGCGCCCACCGATCTGACGTTGGCGCTGTATCTGGCGCCGCACAGCTGGCCCGGGTCAGCGCTGCACGCACTGAGCCAGAGCGAATCCGAGGACGGCATCTGGATGCCCGAGGATGGCCAGGTGTTGGCGCGAGCCGTGGCCGACGCGTACGACGCCGACCCCGAGCTGGCCGCTGCCGCATTGGTCGAGCGCCTCTGTGGCGGCCCGCGAGAGCAACCCGGCCTGCATCCGCAGCTGAGGCAGGCGATGGACCTGGTCTACAGCGGCACAACCGAATCCGTGGATCTCGCGTCGATCGCCCACGAGGTCGCGGTGTCGCCGGACTACCTCGGCCGGCTGTGCCGGCAGCAGACCGGTGTGTCCTTCTCGGCGGCGGCCCGCTGGGCCAGGCTGCTCTCGGGCTTGAAACATCTCGCCGACGGCGAGCAGGTCACCGACGCCGCGCATCTGGCCGGATTCGCCGACGGTTCCCATGCCAACCGGGTATGCCGTGAGATGACCGGTGCGGCGCCGTCCGCGATCGCCCGCGCGCTGCGGGATTCGACGGATCCGTCCAAGTGCTGACGGTGCAGGCGGCTCCATACTCGACGGACACCACGAGGAGGAGACCGCAATGCCGGTGATGTCCAAAGTCGAGCGCGCCTTCTGCTGCGGCGCCATGTGGAGAACCACCACGCGCGCCGTGCTCGACATGCTGCCCACCGACCGGCTGGGTGAGCAGTTGCTCGAAATCGGTTCCGGCAGCGGCGCAATCGCGGAAGGTCTGTCGGCCGCGCGTCCCGGACTGGCCATCACCGCGACCGATCTGGATCCGGTGATGGTCGACGCCGCGGCGCACCGCCTGAAGGACAACCCGCACGTCACGGTGCAGAGCGCCGACGCGACCCGCCTGCCGTTCGCCGACGACGCGTTCGATTCGGTGGTCAGCTGCCTGATGATGCACCACGTCATCGAATGGGAGGCCGCGGTCGCCGAGATCGCCCGGGTGCTCAAGTCCGGTGGCGTGTTCGTCGGTTACGACCTGACGCGGACACCGGTGGCCACGGTGGTGCACCGGGTGGACCGGTCGCCGTTCCGACTGCTGAACCCCGATGAACTGGCTGCCGAAGGTCGCCGCAACGGGCTGCGTATCGATACGACTACCAAGGTGTTTGGGCACGTCATGCAGTTCAGTGCCGCGAAGACCTGACACTGAGTAGGTTGGTCTGCAGTCGGCAGGGGAGGGACGCATGCGGGGTCTGGTCAGCTGTGGAGCGGTGGTCGCGGTGGCGCTGTTGGGCGCGGGCTGTGGTGGCGGATCGACACAGTCGAGCCCGGCCACGTCATCCGCGAAGCCGGCGACCTCGACGACGCCACCGCCACCGGCGATCGTCGCCCCGGCACAGCTGAAGCCGGGGAACTACCCGGTAAAACCGCATGAGCCCTACGGCACCGCGGGCGCCCCGGAGGCCGGTGCGAGGCTCGAGGCGCAACAGCTGGCCGGCTACGTGGTGGGACCCTGGCAGGTCGACGACACGCTCATCGAGCCTTATCTGTCAACGTATTTCGTGCTCGACGAGCCCGGTTTGCTGGCTCAGTTCGGGCCCGAGAGCATCGCGACCGCGGCCGGCAGGCACCACTTCGTCGACGGATTCGCCTCGGCGCGGGAGTCTGCGGCCAAGACGGTGCTGATCAACGGCGTACTGCGCTTTGCGTCGCCCGCTGATGCCACCGCCGCGGCCGGCGAGATGAACGCGGCAGCACTCCAGGTCAAGATCCGCGGGGCAGAGCCGAAAACCGTTGCCGTCCAGGAGCATCCGGATGCGCTGGCGTCGACGTACGACGTCGACTCCCGCGGCACGAAGGTGACCACCGTGCGGTCCTTCACCGCGCACGGCCCCTATGTCCTGACACAATTGGCGCAGTCAACAGCCGGGCCGGATCCGGCCATCGCGTTGGTGGCCAAGGCGACCGGCGCCCAGGCCGCCGCGATCGAGCCCTTCAAACCTGCGGCAGAGTTGCCGGCCGTGCCGATCGATCCGACCGGGCTCCTGGCCCTGACGCTGCAGACCGAATCGCCGCGCAATTCGCAGAACGCCGTCTACTCCGGCACCGGGGCCCTGCACTTCCAGAGCGACCCGGTCGCGTCGAGCAAGGTGTTCCAAGACAACGGCGTGACAGCGTTCGCCCGCGGGAAGACCAGCGTGTACCGCGCCAAGGACCCGGCGTCGGCGGTCAACGTGGCGAACACCTTCGGTAAGGAGGTGTCGGTGGACGGCACCGAGACCGCCGATCCGGTGCCGGCGCTGACCCTGAGCCGCTGCATCCTGCTGGCCAACCCGAAGCAGTTCTACTGTGTCGCGCCGGCAGGCGACTATGCCATCGAGGCGCGCGGCGCCGAGTTGAAGGACGTGCACGAACAGGTTGCCGCCCAATACATCCTGTTGACGGCTAAGCCTTAGCGGAGCCGTTCAGCGAGAGGCCGGTGGCCGACTGCAACAGGCAGATGACGGTGCTGGGCAGCGGCGTGTGTCCGGTGCGGTCCATGTTCGAGTCGATCAGGTAGGTCGAGGTGTACCGGCTGTCTTGACCGGCGTACGCCGTCAGGCCCGCTGTGCACCGCTGATCGGCGACACCGGCGATGGCGTCGTTGACCGCGACATTGGCGCGCAGGAACACCTCGGCGATGTGCGGGGCGGCACAGTCCACCAGCGTCACTTCGACGACGCTGGGGTCGGTGGGCGGCGGTGTGCTCAGGCAGTCGCCGACCTGCAGGTCGACCCACTTGGCCTGGCGCGCATTCGGTTTCATCGGCACGATCGGGACCGGCGAAGGGAGCTGGGCTGTCGTGGTCGTGGGCGGCGATGCGCTCGAAGTGCTCGACGACGGCGCCGCTGACGTGTTCGAACCGCAGGCCGCGAGCAGCGACATTGCCGCGACCTGCCACACGAGCCGATGTGGACGAACGGTCATGGCCGTCATGGTAGTGCTTGTCGGGCGGTGTTCGGGCCTGGACGGTTACCATCGCCATACCAGCGACCCCAGGGAGGCCGGGATGCCCGAATACACCGTCGGTGACTACCTACTGGACCGGCTCGCCGAACTGGGCGTCACCGAGATTTTCGGTGTGCCAGGCGATTTCAATCTGGAACTGCTCGACCATGTGATCGCCCACCGGGATATCCGGTGGGTCGGCAGTGCCAACGAACTCAACGCCGGGTACGCCGCCGACGGCTACGGCAGGCTGCGCGGCATGGCGGCGCTCATCACCACATTCGGTGTCGGTGAGCTATCGGCGGCCAATGCGATCGCGGGCAGTTACGCCGAGCATGTCCCGGTGGTGCACATCGTCGGCACGCCGTCGATTGACGTGCAAGGCTCCCGCCGGGTGATCCACCACTCGCTCGGCGACGGCGACTTCGATCACTTTCTGCGCATTGCCCGCGAAATCACCTGCGCACAAGCCAAACTCATGCCGGCCACGGCCACGCGCGAGATCGACCGGGTGCTGTCCGAGGTGCACGAGCGCAAGCTGCCCGGTTACCTGATGCTGGCCACCGACGTCGCCCGGTTCCCCGTCGAACCACCGACCGGGCCCTTGCCGCGGTACACCAGCGGCACGAGCCCGCGGGCGCTCTCGCTGTTCACCGTGGCCGCCGCCCGTCTCATCGGCGAGCATCAGCTGACGGTGCTGGCCGACCTGCTGGTGCACCGACTGGAAGCCGTCCCGCAGCTCGAGGCACTGCTGGCGGCCGACGTCGTGCCGCACGCCACGCTGATGTGGGGCAAGAGCCTGGTCGACGAATCCGCGCCGGAGTTCCTCGGCATCTACGCCGGCACCTCCAGTCAGGAGTCGGTTCGGCGGGCCATCGAAGACGCCCCGGTGCTCCTCACCGCCGGCGTGCAGTTCACCGACATGGTGAGCGCATCGTTCACGCAGCAGATCGATCCCGTGCGGACCATCGACATCGGGCCCAACCAGAGCACCGTGGCCGGGGAAGTTTTTGCGCCACTGGACATGTCGGCCGCGCTCGAGGCGATCACCGGCATCCTGAAGTCCCGGCCCACCAGGTCGCCCGCCGTACCGCAGCCGGTGCCCGACGCGCCCGACGCGGTGCTCGAACCGGATCAGCCGCTCACCCAGAAGGCCCTGTGGGACAAGGTCAGTGGTGCTCTTACGCCGGGCAATGTGGTGCTGGCCGAGCAGGGCACGTCGTACTACGGCATGGCCCGGCACCGGCTGCCCAGCGGTGTGGCGTTCATCGGCCAGCCGTTGTGGGCGTCCATCGGCTATACGCTGCCGGCCGCACTCGGTGCGGGTCTGGCGGAGCCGGACCGTCGTCCGGTGTTGCTCATCGGCGACGGCGCCGCGCAGCTGACGATCCAGGAACTCGGCCAGTTCGGCCGCGAGGGCGTTCCCGCCGTGGTGATCCTGGTGAACAACGACGGCTACACCGTCGAACGCGCGATCCACGGCCCCACCGCGCCGTACAACGACATCGTGGGCTGGCAGTGGCGCGACATCCCGGCTGCCCTGGGTATCCGGAACCCGTTGTCGCACAGGGCGACAACCTGCGGCGAATTGGACGCGGCACTGGCCGACGCGGCTGCCCACCCAGATGATCTGGTCTTCATCGAAGCCGTGGTGACCGAATTGGACGTGCCGCCGCTACTGGAGGAGCTCGCCGCGGCCATCGCGAAGGCCAACAAGGCGGCCGGTAACTGAAGCGCGGGTTGTCGCGTTACCGCGGACGCGCCTTGTCCGGACCCAGATAGGCGTCGGCCCAGGCGCCGATGATCCGTCCCGCACGCTTGGCCTGTCCCGGCCCGGTGAGCAGGTGTTCGGTGCCCTCCAGCGAGACGAAGCTGCGCGGGTGGCGGGCCGTCCGGAAAATCTCACTCGCGTTCTCGATGCCCACGGTGTTGTCGGTGGGGGAGTGCAGGATCAACAGCGGCAGGTGCAGGTCCTTGATCTTGGCGTGCAGCTTGGCCGCGCGGACGTCCTCCACGAAGTCGCGCTTGAGGGTCAGTTCGCGGCCGCCGACCATCCACTGCGCACTGCCGTTGGCGAGCACGCAGTCGAGGATGTCGTCGTACTGCTTCTCGACGTGCGACGGGTCGATGGGCGCAGCGACCGTCGCCACCGCGCGCACCCCGGGCGCCTGCCGCGCCGCGGCGAGTACCGACGCCCCGCCGAACGAGTGGCCCACCAACAGAGCCGACGGCGTGCCGCGGTCGGACATGAACTTGCACGCCTCGATGACGTCGTTGGTCTTGTGGGTGAAAGACCCGTCGCCCCAGTGGCCTTCCGAGTCGCCCAGCCCGATGGCGTCGAAGCGGAGCATTCCGATGCCGTCGGACGCGAGTTGCTTGCAGATGCGCGCCGCGGCAGGGGAGTCCTTGCCGAGCGTGAAGCCGTGCGAGAAGACGCCCCAGCCGCGCGGGGTGCCTTCGGGGAGGTCGATGATCCCGGCGAGCATGGGGCCGGTGGAACTCTGGAACTTGACGCGTTCAGCCACGGGACGGGTTTATCACGGCTGGCAAGCCGGACGTGGCCGATTCTTTGCTGGAGGCCATCGGTAGGGTGGAGGTTTCACGGGAAACACGGCCTGCGGGTCGTAGCGGTCAGAGACGCCTGCGCCCCGTATGTAGTCCTGAGATCCGGAGCAGAGTCGTGACCCTGAACACCATCGCCTTCGAACTGGTCCCGCCCAATATCGAGCGCGGTCCCCAGTTTGCGGTCGACGAGGCGCACAAGGTGCTGCTCAACGCCGCGGCCGTCGGTCTCGAGGGCCGTATCCGGCACGTGATGATCCCCGGAATGATCGAGGAAGACGGCGACCGGCCCATCGAGATGAAGCCGAAGATGGACGTCCTCGACTTCTGGCAGCTGATGAAGCCCGAGCTCCCGGGGATCCGTGGGCTGTGCACGCAGGTGACGTCGTTCCTGGACGAGGACGCGCTCTCGAAGCGACTGGCGGTGCTGCAGGAGGCGGACTTCGACGGCATCGCGTTCGTCGGCGTCCCGCGCACCATGAGCGACGGCGAGGGCGCCGGCGTGGCACCGACCGACGCGTTGACGATCTACCGCGATCAGGTGCCGAACCGCGGCGTCATCCTGATTCCGACGCGTGATGGCGAGCAGGGGCGCTTCAACTTCAAGATCAACCAGGGCGCCACCTACGGCATGACCCAGTTGCTGTACTCGGACACGATCGTTGGCTTCCTGAAGGAGTTCGCTGCGACTACCGAGCACCGGCCCGAGATTCTGCTGTCGTTCGGATTCGTCCCGAAGATGGAGTCGAAGGTCGGCCTGATCAACTGGCTGATCCAGGACCCGGGCAACCCTCTGGTCGCCGCCGAGCAGGAGTTCGTCTCGCGGCTGGCCGGCGAGGAGCCCGCGGCCAAGCGGGCATTGATGCTCGACCTGTACAAGCGCGTCATCGACGGTGTCGGCGAGCTCGGCTTCCCGATCAGCATCCACTTGGAAGCCGCGTACGGCGTCTCCAAGCCGGCGTTCGAGACCTTCGCCGAGATGCTGGACTACTGGGCGCCCGACAAGGGCTAGCCTCTCGCGCCGATACGGCGTTGCGGCGCAGTCTGTTACGAGACTGCGGCCATTCCTCCGAACAACCGTCCGGCATCGGCGGCGGTCAATCCGCCGGGCATGCTCGGCATGCGGACCTCGGAGCGGCGGGCGGTGTCGGCCGGGTCGTCGGCCGAGCCGGCCGCCTTACGGATCTGATTCGCGGCCGGATCAGCGGCGCCTCCGGTGTACTGCTGTGCGTTGATGGACACCGCCGGCTGAGACCGGGGGATGGCGCCGGGTGCCGCGCGCCCGGCGGGTGTCATCGGTGCGGTCGACGTGCGGCCGGCATTGGTCTGTGCGCTGACGGAACTGGTCGGCTCGGGGCGGTCGATCACCGGGCCCGGGTGGGGACCTTTCGCCGCCGCCGGCGCGGCCAGTGCGATGGACAGCGCCGACAGCCCGATGGCGGTTCCTGCCACGAGGCGTGTGATGGAACGACGAAGCTCGGTACCGGTGCGGGTGGTGATCATGGCGCCGCCTTTCTAGATACTTGCTTGAACAAGCAATTTCTGGAGCCTTATTCCAACTGGGCTTTTCCTGTCATGCGGCTGCAGTAAGATGGTTAGACAACCAATGGATTTCTGGGGGTGCGCTGATGGCCACGGACAGCGACGACGGCCGGGAGACGTGCGAGGCGATGGCATCGCCCACGGCGGCCCGCAGCGGTCCCGTCACTCATGCGGTCTTTCAACTGACCCGGGTGACGAGAACGATCGTCGCGACGCTGCTGCGCCCGCTGGGGCTCTATCCGGGTCAGGAAGTGGTGATGATGTACCTCTGGGACCGCGGCCCGCTCCGCCAGACCGACCTGGTTCGGCTCACCAGCTCCGATGCGCCGACGATGACCCGCATGATCCAACGGCTGGAGCATGCCGGATTCGTGCGCCGTTTCCCGAGCCCCGAGGACAAGCGCGCGCACCTGGTCGAGGCGACGCCCGCGAGCCGGGGATTGCGGGATCAGATCGAGGGGGTGTGGCGCGACATCGAAGAGTTGACCGTCGGCGGTCTGAGCGAAGCGGAACGGGCCACCGTGCTGCGCGTCGTCCAGGGTCTGGAGCATCGGCTGGCCGGCGCGGTGATGGGCTCGGCCGGCAGCGGTCCGCTCACCCCGTGATGTCGCGGTAGCTTCCTGGCGGCCACATAGGACCGACCGCGGACCCCCTATCCTGGGACTGGTGTCCGGCCAACAGCAGCGCGAACTGCGTGATCGTCTGGATGGTCTGACCATCCGTGACGCCGCGCGCCTGGAGCGTCGGCTGAAGAATCTGCGGGGCGACAACCCGGACAAGATCGCCGAACAGATCGCGGCCGCGGAGGGCGTGATCGCGAGTCGGCTGGCCGCGGTACCGACCATCACGTATCCCGATCTGCCGGTCACCGATCGTCGAGGTGAGATCGCCAAGGCCATCACCGACAACCAGGTGGTGATCGTCGCCGGCGAGACCGGCTCGGGCAAGACGACGCAGCTGCCCAAGATCTGTCTCGAGCTCGGCAGGGGCATCCGCGGCACCATCGGGCACACCCAGCCACGGCGGCTGGCCGCGCGCACGGTGGCGCAGCGCATCGCCGACGAAACCGGCACGGCACTGGGCGGGGCCATCGGCTACACGGTGCGGTTCACCGATCAGGCCAGCGACTCGACCCTCGTCAAACTGATGACCGACGGCATTCTGCTCGCCGAGATTCAGAGGGACCGGCGACTGCTGCGGTACGACACACTGATCCTCGACGAGGCCCACGAACGCAGCCTCAACATCGACTTCCTGCTCGGGTATCTGCGCGAGTTGCTGCCGCGCCGACCGGACCTGAAGGTCATCGTGACGTCGGCGACCATCGAGCCCGAGCGATTCGCCAAACACTTCTATGACGCGCCGATCGTCGAGGTCTCCGGCCGCACGTACCCCGTCGAAATCCGTTACCGGCCACTGGAAGTCCCCGTCGCGGTGGACGACAGCGATGACCCGGACGACCCAGACCACGAGATCGTCCGCACCGAGCCGCGCGACCAGACCGAGGCCATCGTCGACGCGGTGCGCGAACTGGAATCCGAACCGGCGGGCGACGTGCTGGTCTTCCTGTCCGGTGAGCGCGACATCCGGGACACCGCAGAGGCTTTGCGGGACGCATTGTCGGGTGACACCTTCCCGACCGAGATCCTGCCGCTGTACGCCCGGTTGCCGACCGCGGACCAGCAGAAGGTCTTCACCGCCAAGCCGGGCGGACCGCGCCGGATCGTGTTGGCCACCAACGTCGCCGAGACCTCGCTGACCGTGCCGGGCATCCGGTACGTCGTCGACCCCGGCACAGCGCGCATCTCCCGCTACAGCCGGCGAACCAAGGTGCAGAGGCTGCCGATCGAACCCATCTCACAGGCGTCGGCCGCACAGCGGTCCGGCCGGTCGGGCCGTACCGCACCCGGTGTGTGCATCCGGTTGTACTCGGAAGAGGACTTCGCGAGCCGACCCCGGTACACCGACCCCGAGATTCTGCGCACCAACCTCGGCGCGGTCATTCTGCAGATGGCGGCACTGGGACTGGGCGACATCGAGGCGTTCCCGTTCCTGGACCCGCCGGATGCGCGCAGCATTCGCGACGGCATCCAATTGCTCCAGGAATTGGGCGCTTTCGACGCGAAGGGCGCCATCACCGACGTCGGTCGCCGACTGGCCCGCCTGCCGCTGGACCCGCGCGTCGGCCGGATGATCCTGCAGGCCGACACCGAAGGCTGCGTACGTGAGGTGCTGATCCTGGCCGCCGCACTGTCGATTCCGGACCCACGGGAGCGGCCGTCCGACCGGGAAGAGGCCGCGCGGCAGAAGCACGCGCGGTTCGCCGACGAACATTCGGACTTCATCTCCTATCTGAACTTGTGGAACTACCTGCGCGAGCAGCGGAACCAGTTGTCCGGCAGCGCCTTCCGCCGGATGTGCCGCGACGAATTCCTGCACTACCTGCGGATTCGGGAATGGCAGGACCTGGTCGGCCAATTGCGCAGCATCGCCGGCGATCTCGGCATCCGGGAGTCGGGCGACGACGCCGACCCGCTGCGCATCCACACCGCGCTGACCGCCGGGCTGTTGTCGCACGTCGGGTTGCGAGAAGGTGAGACGCGCGACTACCAGGGCGCCCGCAACTCGCGATTCGTGCTGGCGCCGGGCTCGGTGCTGACGAAGAAGCCGCCGCGGTGGATCGTCGTCGCGGATCTGGTGGAGACGAGCCGGCTGTTCGGCCGTATCGCGGCGCGCATCGAACCGGAGACCGTCGAGCGGGTCGCCGGAGATCTGTTGCAGCGCACCTTCAGCGAGCCGCACTGGGATGCCCGCCGCGGTGCGGTCATGGCGTTCGAGCGGGTGACGCTCTACGGGCTCCCGCTGGTGCCGCGCCGTCGGGTCGGGTACGCGCAGGTGGACCCCGTAGTCACGCGCGAGCTGTTCATCCGGCACGCGCTGGTCGAAGGTGACTGGCAGACGCGGCACCACTTCTTCCGCGACAACACGCGCCTGCGAACCGAACTGGAAGAGCTGGAGGAGCGCGCCCGGCGCCGGGATCTGCTGGCCGGCGATGACGAGGTCTACGCCTTCTACGACCAGCGAGTCCCCGAAAGCGCGGTGTCGGCACGGCATTTCGACACCTGGTGGAAGAAGCAGCGGCATGTGACGCCGGACCTGCTGACCATGACGCGCGACGACCTGCTGCGCACCGACACCGACGCCGACCAGCCCGACACCTGGCAAACCGGTGACCTGTCGCTGCCGTTGAGCTACCGGTTCGAGCCCGGCGCGGCCGACGACGGTGTGACGGTTCACGTTCCGGTCGAGGTGCTGGCCCGGCTCGGCGGCGACGGTTTCGCGTGGCAGGTTCCCGCGCTGCGGGAAGAGCTGGTCACCGCGCTGATCAAATCGTTGCCCAAGGACCTGCGCCGCAACTTCGTGCCCGCGCCCGACACCGCGCGGGCGGTGCTGCCGGACCTCAATCCTGGAGACGGCTCACTGCTCGAGGAGCTGCAGCGTGAATTGCGGAGGCGCAGCGGCATTCTGGTACCGATCGACGCCTTCGACCTGAGCAAGATTCCGGACCACCTGCGGGTCACCTTCGCCGTCGAGAAAGACGGCACCGAGGTGGCGCGCGGCAAGGACCTGGGCGCGCTGCACGACAAGTTGGCCGGGTCGGTGCGCCAGGCGGTCGCCGGCGCCGTCGCGGGCGATCTGCAACGTACCGGCCTCAAGGCCTGGCCGGACGACCTCGCCGAGCTGCCCCGCACTGTGGAGAGCTCGGCCGGCGGCCACACCGTGCGCGGATTCCCGGCGTTCGTGGATACCGGTGCGGCAGTGGACATCCGGGTCTTCCCGACGGCGGCCGAGCAGGCCGCGGCCATGGGCCCCGGGCTGCGCCGGCTGCTGCGACTCGCGGCGCCATCACCGGTCAAGGCTGCCGAGCGCGGCCTCAATCCCCGCGCGCGCCTGTCGCTGTCGAGCAATCCTGACGGCAGCCTGGCTGCGCTGCTCGAAGACTGCGCCGACGCCGCGGTGCGGGTGTTGGCGCCCAAGCCGGTGTGGACCGCGGTGGACTTCACGGCGCTGCGCGATACCGTCGCAGCCAAGCTGGTCCCGACGACACTCGACGTCGTCGGCCGCGTCGAGCGCGTGTTGACCGCCGCGCACGCCGCGCAGGTTGCGTTGCCCGACAAGCCTTCTGCGCTCCAGGCCGACGCCGTCGCCGATATCCGCGCCCAATTGGCCCGGCTGCTGCCGGTCGGATTCGTCGCGGCGACGGGCGTGACCCACCTGGCCGACCTGACCCGCTACCTGACCGCCATCGGCCGACGCTTGGAGCGCCTGCCGCAAGCGCCGGCGGCAGACCGCGAACGGATGGACCGCGTCCACGCCGTCGAGGACGCGTACAACGAACTGCGGCAGGCGCTTTCGCCACTACGTTGCCAAGGCGACGACGTCCGCGACATCGCCCGGCAGATCGAGGAACTCCGTGTCAGCCTGTGGGCCCAGCAGCTGGGCACCCCACGGCCGGTCAGCGAGCAGCGGATCTACCGGGCCATCGACGCCGTCGTCCCGTGATTTGTGCACGATTTTCCGCGGTCGGCGCGGAAAATCGTGCACAAATCCCTCAGGAAGGTGACGTGGGGGCGTCGGCGATCTTGACGAGCTGCACCTCGGGGCGGTCCGGCACCTGGTCTGTCAGGAACCAGCGGAACGCCAGGTTGCCCTGCGGATAGTCCAGCGTGGTAAGCGAATTCGGATGCGCGGTGGTACCGCGGGACAGCACGACCGTCACCGTGCCATCCGAATTGGGCACCGCGCTGTAGCCGTTGAGTGAGCTCCGCGCGTCACTGGCACCGGGGGTGGCCATGAACTGGTTCCACACCACCAGGTTCCAGAACCGGCAGGCCGGCGGACGGTGGGTGATCACCAGGGCTTCGTCCTCGGCGAGCACGAAGCTGCCGTATGAATAGCAGGCGTCGCGCGCCGACCAGCCGAAGTTGGCGTCCGGCACCTGATAGGGCGCGGCGAATTCATTGGCCCGATGGGCGGTTTCGTGTCCGAGGCTGGCTTCGTCGACGGCTCGGGTGCCCACCGGCATCGGCATGATGGCGAACAGCGTCCTGATCCAGGTGGCGCTGGACCGCAGCGCGGCGGCCGTCGCGGCGTCGCTGTGCCGGAACGGCTCCGGGGGATCGAGTGCCTCGATGTTCCAGCTGACCGGACGTCCCGTCGTCGGGTCGGCCTGGTAGTCGCGCGTGAGGAAGACGGCCGCGTCGGGCAGGGGTCCGAGCTCGAAGGAGAAGTTGCCGTCGTCGTCGAATTCGATATCACTGTCACGGATTATCGCGACGACGCGGTTGGACCAGGCGCCGGGCGAGGGCTCGTTGTATGCGGTCAGCGAGAGGTAGACGCTGTCGCCCTTGTTGCCGAAGATTCGGTATTTGCGCTCCGGGTCGACGGGGCACATGTGGTAGTAGGCGTCGGTGTTGTCGCCGCCCCAGCGGCGGTCGTGCCGCGTCGGGGTGTTGACGGCCACGAACTGCGGCCGACCCGGCTCGGGGAACAGATAGCAGTCGAGGGCGACGCCGAGTCCGGTCGCGAGCATCCGGTAACCGTCGGCGATCTGGCGGTCGTCGGTGACGGCGCGCGGGCCCTCCAGGAAGGAGGTGTCGAGCTCGCGAAGCGTGTCGAGGAGTTCCCGCCATGCGGCAGCGGATTCGGTCATGCGCCAATACCTTTCAGGATCAGTGTGGTGTTGCGGTCTATCCAGTCGTCATCGGGGGCGGCGCTCCGCGTGAGGGCGGCGAGCAGGGCGATGCCGGTGATGACCTCGGTCAGGTCGGTGGCGTTGACGTCGGCGCGGAGTTCCCCGCGGGCCGCGGCGGCATCGAGGCGGGCGTGCAATCCGGGACCCAGCGCGTCGGCGAATCGATCCAGCAGCGCGTTGTGCAGGGTGGCGTCGGCGGTCATCTCGCCGAGCAGTCCAGGGAGCGCAGCGCGGGCCGCCGGGGTGCTGAGCACCGCCACGGTGCCGCGGACCATGGCCCGGACATCGCCTTCGAGAGAGCCGGTGTCGGGCAGTTCCGTGGCGACACCGGCGGGGAATGCGGCCTCGTGGACGAGGTGGGCCTTGCTGGGCCAGCGCCGGTAGATCGCCGGCTTGCTGGTGCCGGCCTGCTTGGCGATGGCATCTACCGACAGGGCGGCATAACCGACTTCGCCGAGGAGCTGCACGGTCGCATCCAGTACGGCGTCGTCGATGCGCCGATCACGGGGTCTACCAAGTTCTTTCGCCATTACGAAACTCATAGTAACATAAGTAGTGTGACTGACACCACAGACGTTGTCCGGCTCGATGACCTGGCCTATCCGACCTTCACAGCCGAGGCGCAGCAGTTCCGCGACATGATGACGATGATGGCGGCGGACTGTCCGCTCGACGCGGACGCGCTGCACGCCAAGGCGAGCGCCGACACTGGCCTCGACGACTTCGGCGCCACCGACTACCGCGAACGCCTCGAGGTGCTGCTGGGCGCGCTCCGGCAGATCGACGGCCTCAACGGCCCCGGCGTCGTGAACTTCTACGGCCAACTGCTGCAGCTGTTGAAGAATCGGCTGCTGCTCACCGATTTGTTGAAGCGACACCCCGAGATTCACGACATCGAACTGCTGCCCCCGGTGGTGATCGTCGGGCTGCCGCGCACCGGGACCACGCACCTACACAACCTGCTGGCCGCCGCCGGAACCTTCCGGACCCTGCCGTACTGGGAGTCGATGGAGCCGTTCCCGCTGGCGTCCGAGGCCGGTATCGAGCCGGACCCGCGGCGCACCCGGATGGACGTCGCGGTCAACGTGATGAACATCGTCATGCCGCATTTCCCGCTGATGCACGAGATGACCACCGACCACGTGCACGAGGAAATCCAGTTGCTGGCCAACGACTTTTCCACGATGTACTTCGAGACGCTGGCCGACGTGCCCGCATGGCGCGACTACTACGAATCCCATGACCAGACGCCGCACTACCGGCACATGGTGACCCAGCTCAAGGCCCTGCAGTTCCTGCGCGGCGGCCGGCGCTGGCTGCTCAAGTCGCCGCAGCATCTCGAGCAGCTGCCGGTGCTCAATGCCGAATTACCCGGTGTGGTTGGTGTTTTCACGCACCGCGATCCGGTTCCGGTGGTGCTGTCGATGATCGCGATGCTCACCTACTCGGCGCGTATGCATCGCAGCACGGTTCCCGTCGAATACATCGCGTCGTACTGGGTGCAGCGACTGGAGCACATGCTTGCCGGGCTGGTCCGGGACCGGGACATCATCGGCCGGGACCGCTCCATCGACATCCGCTTCGACGATTTCATGGCCGACGATCTCGGCGCCGCAGAGAGCGTCTTCGCCCTTGCGGAGGAACAACTTTCGGACACCGAGCGCGCCGCGATGGCGGACTACCTCGCCGGCCACCAGCGCGGCCGGCTGGGTCGGGTCGAGACGTCGTGCGAGATGTTCGGCCTCGACCCCGATGACCTGAAGGCCCGCTTCGCGCCCTACACGCAGCGCTTCCTGGGCTAAGGGTTTCCCGCGAGCAGACACAAAACTGTCGTTTTCGACGTGAAAACGACAGTTTTGCGTCTGCTCGCGACTAGGGCTGCGCCATGGTCGCCGGGTCGGCCAACGGCACCACGAGGTGCGAAGCGTGTACGCCCCCTTGAGAAATCCGATACGTCCCGCCCGCCAGTGCTGTCCGCTGCGGGCGGGTCGGCACCAGATGCGGGAAGTCGTACGTCGTCAGCGTCAGCCGCAACCGGTGGCCCGGGGCGAGGAGCGCCGCGGTCGGGAACACCTCGATGTCGTAGCGAGTCAATTCACCGGGCACGACGGGCTCGGCGGCAGCCTTGGTGCTGATGTGTTGCGGTCGTAGCACGGTGCCGTCGGGCAGGAGCCAGCTGGCCTCGGGGTCGAGGGCACGATGCGACCCCAGGAGCGCGCCCTGTGTCAGCGGCCGGCTGACACCGTCAGGGGAGACGTCGTCCAGGTGCGCCACCCACAGGGTTTCGGTGCGGTCGGCGGTAGCGTAGATCGTGAGGCCGACCGGACCGGCGAGCAGCTGTTCGGTGTCGAACGCCTCGCTGGTGTAGGTCAGTGCGTCGCGCTGCAGCCGGGAGTTGTCCTGGTCGTACCGGACGCTGCGGCCCGTCTGCGACACCATGAAACTGCCCATGCCGAGGCTCCACTGCTCGAGGCTGCGTCCGGAAACCGGTCCGCGAGAGAGGTATTGGAGCGTGGCGGTCGACTCGTCCGCCGATGAGGTGGCATGCAGGCCGCCGCCCAGGCCCAGGTACAGCCGCGTCGGGGTGGCCTCCGGGAACGGATAGGCATTGGTGTGGAACCACTTCGGGCTGCCGATCGCCTGGAACCGCACCGGCGCACCGATGACGGCCGCGGTGTCGTCGTCTTTGAGCCAGCGGTTGAACCAGCGCAGCTGCAAGGCCTGCAGATGCTGCCCGTCGAGATCCGAGACGTGGTACCAGGGACCCGCCATGAGCTGGAACTTGTCGGAGACGGGCTGGTCGGCGGTCATGGCTGCGTCGGCGGGACGGCCGGCGAACGTGTTCTGCAACGCCGCATAGTTCAAGGGCGCGCCGCGCTGGAACGCGTCATGCCAGCCGGCCACCAGAAACACCGCGACCCCGTTCTCGGCGATCTTCGGCACCACGTCCGCGGGGCGCATGGTGTCCCAGAACGTGCCGTCGAATGCGGTGTCGCCGCCACCGATGGCGTCCTTGATCAGGCTCTTGAAATAGCTGCGCTGGTCGCGGCCGCGCTGGCGCACCGCGGAAATGCCACCGGCCCTGGGCCTTTCATGGCTACCGCGATGGGCGAACTCCAGTGCCGGGTTGATCACGTTCAACAGCGAGTAGGTGGCACCGTAGGCGCGAACCGTACGCATGTGCGGGACGCCACCCATGGTGACGACGTCGCGGTAGAAATCGTTGGCGGCCATCGCCGGGAAGATCGCCTTCAGCGGCGAGCCGGGACCCACCGCGGCGGCCGTCATGAGTTGATTGATGGCCAGATACGAGATGCCGAACATGCCGACGCGGCCATTCGAATTAGGCAGCGTCGCAGCCCAATTCACCAGGTCGACGCCGTCCTGCACCTGCTCGGGCCCGAGCATCTCGAAAGACCCGCCCGAAACTCCGGTGCCCCGCACGTCGACCATCACCTCGATGTAGCCGCGACGGATCAGGTACGGCGTTGCGCCACCACCGATCTGGGCGGCCGGCGGGGGCGCCTTCTTGCCGTACGGCGTCATCGATAGCAGCACGGGGAAAGGGCCGGCAGCGGCCTCGCCCGTCGCCGGGTCGGTCGGATAGTGGATATCCACCCGCAGCGAGATGCCGTCGCTCATCGGCACTGCCACGTTGTGGTGCACTCCGACGCCGTACTGCGCCGGCGGGGCTTCCCAGCACGGCAAAAGTGGCGATGGGCTGGTCTTGCGGGTGCGTGCGGCCGCCCAGCCTGCCATGGCCTTGATCCGTGCGCCGACGCCTGCTGTCTCGACATTCGTCTCCACGCCTCGACCGTACGCCGAACCCGAAAGAAGTTATTGCTTCGTGACGGAACCGTGTCAGGGCGCTCGGGGGTGTTCCCAGTCTCGGTCCGTAGCATCCGATCAGTGACCAGTAGCCCGTGTGAAAGAGACGACGCAGGTAAGGGCGTCGGCTGCATCTCGCGCCGACGCATGCTGAGAATGGCTGCGGCGGCGCCGGTTCTGGTCGGTATGCCCGCCGTTGTGTCGTCACTCACCGCACCCGTGGCCAGAGCCGCTGGGCTGGCCGGCGCCGTCGTGTTCCTCGACCCGGGGCACAATGGGGCCAACGACTCGTCGATCACCAAGCAGGTGCCCACCGGCCGCGGCGGCACCAAGGACTGCCAGACCAGTGGCACGTCCACGACGGCGGGCTTCCCCGAACATTCGTTCACCTGGAACGTGGTGCTGCTGATGCAGCAGCAGCTGGCGAACGCCGGCGTGCAGGTGCACCTGTCGCGCAACAACGACAACGCCCTCGGGCCGTGCGTCGACCAGCGCGCCGAGATGGCGAACGCCCTGCGGCCCAATGCGGTCGTGTCGGTCCACGCCGACGGCGGTCCCGCGGGCGGCCACGGATTCCACGTCAACTACTCGGCGCCGCCGCTGAACCAGGTGCAGGCCGGACCGTCAGTGCGATTCGCCCAGATCATGCGCGATCGGATGGTGGCCGCGGGGCTGACGCCGGCGACCTACATCGGCAGCAACGGTCTGTACGGCCGGGCCGACCTGACCGGCCTGAACCTCGCTCAGTTCCCATCGATCCTGGTCGAGTGCGGCAACATGAAGAACCCCGAAGAGGGCGCCGCCATGGCCACCATGCAGGGGTGGCAGACCTACGCCAACGCCATCTGTCAGGGCATCGCCGCGTTCATCCAGGCCAGCTAGAGCTCGGCCAGCGCAACCCCGGTGACACCAGGACCCAGCTGTGTCAGCTCGCGGTCGGTCCCGTCGGCGAGGTTCACGACGCGGATGCCGCCGGTGCGCAGCTCGCTCACGTAGTAGGTCGTGTCATCGGCGGTGGTCAGACCGATCGCCTCCTGATAGCCGCGGGACACGATGTCGTAGGTCCCGACCGTGGGCTGGACCCGGCCGCGGTTGAGCGTGTTGCCGTTCGGTTCGGCGCCGCGGTCGGTCCAGACCAGGTTTCCGGATGCGTCGAGATCGAGGTCGATGGGCTCGGGCAGGTCCTGCCACAGCAACTCGATGTCCGCACGGCCCGCGGCGGTGTGCCCCACCGGGATGTCGGTGCGGCAGCGGAAGATTCGGCCCTGGCCGGCGTCGGATGCGCCCTTCTGCGTCCAGTAGACCAACTGCTGCACCGGGTCGACGGCGATGCCCACGCAGTGGTGCCGCGGGTCTTGCGCATCCGGACCGCTACCCGCCACCACCAGCGTCTCCAGGCTCGAGCCGTCCAGCCGGCAGCGCAGCACCTGCATGCCTTCGCGGTCGCACCAGTAGAGCAACCTCGCGTCGAAGTCGGCCGTCAGCTGCTTACCCGTGGTGAACGCGCCCCGCGGCACGATGGTCCGCCGGTCAGAACCGTCCAGGTTCACACGCTCGAGCGACCCGTTACGGGTGAAGAACGTCCGGCCGGTTTCGGGGTCGGGCGTGCCCATGTTCGTCCAGTAGATGTGGCCCCGGGCCTGATCGACGACGATGCCGTCGGGCGTCTCGTCGACATCGGCGACCAGCGTCCGGACCCGTGAACCGTCGAGGGACACGGCCAGGATCGCCCGCTTGGCGATGTGCAGAACCAATAGTTCGGTCATGCCACGGATTATTCAGCGGGGTCGCTAGCGTTGTGTGACCGGAACATTCATTGGAGGCTGATTGTGCACATTGATCTGACCGGCAAAACCGCCCTGGTAACCGGTTCCACGCAGGGCATCGGGCTGGCCATCGCCGAAGGGCTGGCCGCCAGCGGGGCCCGCGTCGCGGTGAACGGACGCAGCGAAGAACGCGTCCAAGCGGCCGTCGCCGAACTCACCGGCAAGGGATTCGCCGACGTCATCGGCGTCGCCGCCGACGTCACGACCGAGGACGGCGTCGCCCAACTCGTCCAACAACTTCCGGATGTCGACATCCTGGTGAACAACCTCGGCATCTTCGGGTCGACGCCGGCGCAGGAGATCACCGACGACGAATGGCGGCGGTACTTCGAGGTGAACGTGCTGTCTGCTGTGCGGCTCATCCGCACCTACCTCCCGGGGATGACGGAGCGCGGGTGGGGCCGCGCGATCCAGATCGCCAGCGACTCGGCGATCGTCATCCCGGAAGAGATGATCCACTACGGCACGTCCAAGACCGCGCTGCTCGCGGTGACCCGCGGTTTCGCCAAGGATGCGGCGGGTACCGGCGTGACGGTGAACTCGGTGATCGCGGGCCCGACGCATACCGGTGGCGTCGAGGACTTCGTCTATCAGCTGGTCGACAAGAACCTGCCGTGGGACGAGGCGCAGCGCGAGTTCATGATCAAATTCCGTCCACAATCGTTGCTGCGCAGGCTGATTGAGCCCGAGGAGATCGCCAACATGGTCGTGTACCTCAGCTCGGAGCAGTCGTCGGCCACCACCGGCGCCGCGGTGCGCGCCGACGGCGGTTACGTCGACTCGATCCTGCCCTGACGTGCGGGGGCGCGTCGTCATCGCCGGGCTGGGGGACAGCGGCATCCTCGCCGCTGTCCGCCTGGCCCCGCACGCCGACGTGGTCGGTATCTCGGTCAAGGACGGCCTGGTCAGCGGTCAGGAACTCGGCATGCGCGTCGCGCGGCCCGACGCCTGGGCGCGGGACTACTTCATCGGTTTCCGGAGATTCCGTGGCCTGGATTCGGTGCGGATCGTGCACGGGGCGCTGACGGGCGCCGACCTGGATGCCCGCACGGTCACGGTGGAGACGGCTGACGGTACCGAGACGGTCGAGCCGTTCGATGTGCTGGTGATCTCGACCGGAACGACCAACGGGTTCTGGCGCCGCCCGACGCTGCAGACCGCCGACGACGTCGCGGCGGATCTGCATGACACCCACGAACGCCTGGCACGGGCGCAGCGCATCGCCGTCGTGGGTGGCGGCGCCACGGCGGTGAGCAGTGCCGGGAACCTGGCACGCAGCTGGCCCGACAAGGTCGTCGACCTGTATTTCCCTGGCGCACAGATACTTCCGGGTTACCACGTCGGGACCCAGGTGCGGGTCGCGCAACGGTTGGCGGAACTCGGCGTCCGGCTGCATCTCGGGCACCGCGCTGTACTGCCGCCGAATCGCGACGAAATCACCGCTGGACCAATCGAATTCAGCACCGGCCAACCGGACGGGGAGGCCGATGCGGTGTTGTGGGCCGTCGGTCGGGTGCGGCCCAACACGGCGTGGTTGCCTACTGAGATCCTCGACGACGACGGCTTCGTCCGCGTCACCCCGGAGCTGACGGTGCCCGGGTATCCGGGTGTTTTCGCGGTCGGTGATGTCGCGGCCACCGATCCGTTGCGCACCTCGGCCCGTAACGGTGGCGGTGCGCTGGTGGCACGAAACGTCCTCGCCCAGTTGAGGTCCCGCAAGCTGCGCCGCTACCGGCCGCCGGCCGTGCGGTGGGGTTCGGTGCTCGGTCCGCAGCCCGACGGGCTGGAGGTGTTCACGCCGTGGGGACAGGCCGTCCGGTTCCCGGCGTGGACCGTCGACCGGGTGTTGCAGCGGTTCGTCGTGCGTCGTCAGCTGTATCGCGGCGTGCGGGATTGAGACCGTTCACCAGGTGTCGACGAAGCCCCGGCGCGGCGGCAGGCCCGCGGGTTCCGCGGTCGCCAGTGTCGCGGCGATCAGCGACCGGGTCTCGGCGGGGTCGATGACGTCGTCGATCTCGAACATCGAAGCCGAGTTGAGCGCGGCGGCGTTGGCCTGCGCGGCGGCGGTGGCATCCCGTACCGCCTGCTCGCGGGCCTCGTCATCGGCGATGGCCTCGAGCTCCTTGCGCAGCCCGAGCCGCACGGCACCCTCGAGTCCCATCGGTCCGAGGTGTGCGCCCGGCCAGGCCACCGTCAGCAGGGGCTCATGCAGGCTGCCGCCGCACATCGCCTGTGCGCCAAGGCCGTAACCGCGGCGCAGGATCACCGCGATCAAGGGGACGCGCAGTGCCGCACCAGCGACCAGCAGCCGCGACCCGCGCCGGACCAGCGCTTCAGCCTCGGCGGCCGGTCCCACCATGAAGCCCGGGCAGTCGACGAGGGACACGACGGGAATCCCGAAGGCATCGCAGAGTTGCAGGAATCGGGCCGCCTTGTCGGACGCCGCCGCGGTGATGGCACCGGCCATGACCATGGTGTTGTTGGCGAGCACCCCGACCGGCCGGCCCTCGATCCGGGCCAGCGCGGTCACCAACTCCGGGGCGAACTTCTGCCGCAGGAAGGTGACGGAGCCGTCGTCGGCGAGCGTCTCGATGATCGGCGCGACCTGGTACGCGCGGCGGGCGCGCTCGGGAACGATTGTGCGCAAAGCGGTTTGATCCGGCGCGGTGCCGGGTGTGGTGGGCCCGCGGAAGTAGCCGAGTAACTGGCGGGCGACTGAGACCGCGGCAGCCTCGTCGGGCACCACGACGTCGACGACGCCGTTCGGCGCCTGCACCGAGATCGGGCCGACGGCGTCGGGCGCGATGTCGCCGAGTCCGCCGCCGGCGATCATCGCCGGGCCACCCATGCCGATCGACGTGTCCTCGGTCGCGACGATCAGATCCGAACAGCCCGCGATCACCGCATTGCCCGCGAAGCAGCGGCCCTTGACGACCGCGATCCGTGGCACGACGCCCGACAAGCCGGCCCACAGCGCAAAGGCGCGGACGTCCAGCGAGGACACCGTCGGATGATCGGTGTCGCCGGGGCGTCCGCCGCCACCCTCGGCGAAGAACACCGTCGGCAGTTTCATGCGCTCGATCAGCTCGAACAACCGGTCCTTCTTGAGGTGCCCGAGGGCGCCCTGGGTACCGGCCAGCACGGTGTAGTCGTACGACAGCACCGCGCACGGGTGGCCGTCGACGTGGGCGGTGCCGGCCACCAGGCCGTCGGCGGGAGTGCGCGCGATCAGGTCGTCGAGCTCCCGCCGTGCCCGTTGGGCGGCGATGGCGAACCGGCCGTACTCGACGAAGCTGCCGTCGTCGACCAGGTCGAGGATGTTCTCGCGGGCCGTCCGTCCGCCGGCGTCATGTCGGCGCTGGACGGCGTCCGGTCGGGCGGCGTCCTCGGTGAGCGCCCGCCGGCGCAGGAGCTCGATGTGGTCGTCGCGGAACGGTACTTCGGGCATTGGGCCGGGCATGGGGACAGCCTGCCAGGCGCCCTGGATGGGGGTGCGGCATGATCGGTCCATGCAATCGACTGCAACCACCACTGTTGCCCGCCCGATCGACGTTGTTTGGGCGACCCTGATCGACCACGAAGGCATGGCCAACTGGGGTCCCGGCATCAGCGTGACCATCGACCAGCCCGGCACCCCCGCGCCGAACGGCCTGGGCGCGGTCCGCCGCATCTCGGCCCCCGGGCCGGCGCCGGCGATCGTCGAAGAGGTCGTCACTTTCGATGCCCCCAACGTGTTCGGCTACAAGGCCCGCTCCGGCGTGCCGTTCCCGGGCTACGCGGGCGAGGTGCGGCTGACCCCCGAGGGCTCGGGCACGCGCATCGACTACTCGCTGACCTCGACCGCGTCGTTCCCGCCGGTGAAGCTGGCGCTGGTCGCCATCAACCAGGTGCTGCTGCGCCTGTTCGCGAAGGCTGCGTCGAAGGCGTAACCCACGTCTCCGGTGCTTCGATCGGTCGCAGGGAGAGCTGCCGCGGCAGCGAAAGTACGTGGCGTCAATCAGAACGCGCTCATGCGCAATGCAATTGAACGCAGGCACCTTCTGAGGCTCTGAGAAGTCCCTGAGTTCAATAACCGACGGCAGATCGCCATCGCGACTGAGCTCACGTACTTTTCGCCGCTACCCGGACTGCGGAATCTCCCGGGCGATCGTATCGAGCAGCGCCGGATACCGGTTGGCCTCGGGATGACCGCCGGGCTTGCCGCTGCTGACCACGGCGGCGGCAAGGTTCCGGGCCGGGTCGGCCCACACCGCGATGTTGGTCAGTCCGGTGTGCCCGAAGGCGGCCGGCGCGCCCTTGCCGAACGGGCCGAATCGCTTGGAGCCCAACATGTATCCAGTGCCCCAGCGCATCGGCTGGAGTCCCACTGCGATGTCGGGCCGCAGGCGCCGGCAGGGGGCGGTCGCGGCGCGCAGGGTCTCCGGGCGCAGCACCCGAACCCCGTCGAGTTCCCCGCCGCGGCAGAGCATTTCGGCGAAGCGCGACAGCTCGACGGCGTTGGAGACCGTGCTCGACGACGGCACCACGCTGGTCAGGAAGTCCGGGGTGTTGCTGAACGGGATGATCTGGTTCGGGGTGCCGCCGACCGCCTTCTTGAACGCCGCCGCCATGGGTGCCGGCAGTGGCTTGCCGGTGACGTGACTCGGCGCGACCAGCGGAACATCCTCCGGCGCGACGCCGTAATTGGTCCAGCGGAAGCCCAGCGGCTCGAGGATCTCGGTGGCCAGGATGTCGCGGATGTTGCGACCCGTTGCGGCTGAGACGATCTCGCGGATCAGCGGGCCCCAGGTCAGGCCGTGATACATGTGGACCAGGCCTGGCCGGTAGATCGGCCGCAGATTCCCGAGCATCTCGCGGGCGTACTCGCTGTCGTTCATCCGCTTGAGGTCCGGCCGCGGCCCGGTGGCCAGCGGAACCCCGGCGCTGTGGGTGACGACGTGCCGCACGGTGGTGCGGTCCTTGCCGTGGCTGGTGTACGTCGGCAGGTAGTCGCAGACGCGGGCGTCCAGGTCGAGCTCGCCGCGTTCGACGAGCATGTGCACGACGGTCGTGCTGATCGCCTTGGCGGCCGAGTACACGCAGAACGGGGTGTCGACGCCGACGGGGATCTTCTCGGCGTCCACCGGATCGTCCGGCCCGTTGCCCCAGCCGTGGCCGATCGCGCGGTTGAGCACGACCCGACCGTTCTGGCGCAGGCAGACCTGGATGGCCGGCTGCATCCCGGCTGCGTACCAGTGCCGTGCCGCCTGCCAAATCCGTTCTACCGCTTGCGGATCGACGTCGGTGTGGTCTTCGGTGCCGATGGCTGTGGCCGAGTCCAGGTCGGTGGGGACCCGAATCCGGCCGGTCTGTGGTTCCGTCATGCGTCCTTCCGATGCAGCACAGCCGCGAGGTGGTGGCGCAGCGGGATGCCCACGGCGGCCATGCGGACGTTGTAGCTCAACGTGTCTCCGTCGAGCCGGAACCAACGACGCAGGGCGTCAACCTCTTTCGCGGAGTCGGTACGCCCGATGTCGGTGGTGGCCAGATCCAGCACGAACTCGCCGTCGGTGCTGATGGTGCCCTGCAGCACCTCGGTGATGCCGGTGGGATGCGCCAGCACCCATTCGATGCGACCGGGCGCGGGCACCCGGAGATAGCCGGTCTCGGCGTGCAGGGGACGTCCGTCATCGGCCGCGCGGGTGCGCTGGCTGTAAGCCAGGAACGGCTTGCCGACATGGCCGAAGGTGACCTCTTCGAGGTAGTCGAACGAGGCGATGGTCGGGTACTCACCGGAGCCGGTGCCGGCCCAGGTGCCCAGCAGCGGCGCCAGGACCGCGACGTCGGGGTGCAGATCGGGCATGTCGGCTACTTCGTTCCCACGGTCAGCAGGTCGGACACGATGAGCGTCCACGCCGGCCGCTTCACCCGGTGCTGCTCGGACACCGTGAACCCGGCGTCCTCGAAGAGCTTCTTCATCTCCGCGGGGGACGGATTGTGGGCGGGATTGAGGATGTGCGACGACAGCGCGTGCAGCGGCAGGACCTGCCGCGGGCTGATGGTGGTGACGGCCGCGATGCCGCCCGGCTTGAGCACCCGATGGAATTCGCGCAGCGCGGCGGGCTGATCGAACCAGTGGAACGCCGACGTCGTCACCACCGCATCGAGTGCGCCGTCGTTGAACGGCAGGTCCTCGGCCGGTGCGGTCAGCCAGGTGACGTTCGACGACCGCGCCTTGGCCTGGGCCAGCATGCCCTCGGACATGTCCACCCCGGTCACGACGGCATTGAGCTCACGTTGGATCCGATCGGCGAAAATACCGGTGCCACAGCCGATATCGGCGATGGTCAGGGAGTCGTGTGACCGCAGCTGTGCCAGGACCTCGTCCTGGGCAGGTTGGTAGACCCAGCGCTGCAGTACCTGGGTGTCGTAGGCGGGAGCGGCGAAGCCCCAGAAACGGGTGACGGCGTCATTGAATCCCCGGCGTTGAACCATGCGCTTCAGCCTAGGCGGCGAATTCCGGCGCGGATCGTCAGCCGGGTGCCAGGCCCAGCGGCAACGCGGCGAATGCGCACACGATCGCCACGAACGCCGCGCGCGACGGCGGTGGTCGGTCGAGTTCCGGACGGCCGCGCAGGTAAAGCAGGAACGCGACTGTGACGTTGAAGGCGATCAGCAGCATCCACCGAATCCAGTCGAATGCGGTCACGAATATCGGCAGATACAGCGCCAGCGCAAGGACCGCGGCGGCCCGGCGATCCCGGAATTCGCCCAGGAAGTCGCGGATCGGCACACCGGCGACGAATTGGACCGCCGCGAGGCAGGCCACCAGACCGATCAGGCCGACCGTCAGCGAGGTCGCCATCTGGCCGGCGCCCCGCGCAGCGACCGTGTGAATTTCGTCGAGGACGCTGTGTTGGTACGTGTTGAGGTACGACCGGCAGGCCCAGTCGTGGAAGTCGCGTGTCGGCAATCGGCCGGTCCGGGCGAAGTTCTGGAAATCGTGAAAACTCGCCATCATGCGCATGGGCCGGTGGGGTGTCGTCGCGCACAGCCGGTCGGCCACCCCGCGCCGGGTGAGTCCCGTGATGAGGCCGGCCACCGCGAGTCCCGGGAGTACCGCCAACGCTGCGTAGCGCCGGCGTCGCGCGGCGGTGAGTCCGTGCGCCGGCGCATAGATCGTTAGGACGGCACCCAACGCGAATTCGAGGGGAATCGCGTCGTGCATCAACGCCAGGACCGCGGTGAACAATCCGTATGCCGCGCACGACACCGCCGGGCGGGTGCCCACACCGAGTGCGAGGGCGACCACCGCCGCCGCGCCGAGGAGGTCCGGCCGCGCCGAGAACACCGCGAACGGCACACCGAACGGCAACACGGGCACCAGCAACGCCAGCATGACCCGGCGTTCCGAGCGGCCCGTGCGCACGATGGCGCCGGCAATGGCGGCCAGGGCAGACAGGTAGAGCGCGGTGATGGCCCAACGCGCGGCGCCGGCCCGCCCGAAGAATGCCGCGTCGTCGCCCGGGCCGAAGAGCTCCCCGGCGAGTCCACGCCGGATGAAACCGAACCGGTAGTCCGCGAGGTAATACGAGACGAGGTAGTGGTCGACGGGGTGCAGCGCGACGGCCAGCCAGAGGACGCCTGCGGCCCACACGGCGATGCCAGTGCCGGTGGCCAGATAGAGGGCAGAGCGGCTGGGGCGCACGGCCAGACCCTACTGGCGGATACGCTGCCGCTTTATGAGTTCTACTGCGCTCAGCTGGATTGCCCAGCTCCTGGACTTCGCGCGCGACGGTGACACCTTCACCGCACCGCAGCCCACCGAGGGGCCCGGCCGGTCCCTGTTCGGCGGACTGATCGCCGCCCAGGCGCTCGGTGCGGCGGGCCGCACCGTCGAGCCCGACAAACTGCCGCAGTCGCTGCACCTCTACTTCGTCCGCGGCGGACAGTACGGCGTCGACGTGGAGTTTCACGTGGAACGGACCCGAGACGGCCGGTCCTTCGACACCCGGCGCGTCACCGCGAAGCAGAACGGCAAGACGATCCTCGAGATGATCGCGTCGTTCCATGTGCCCGAACCCGGCGCCGACTGGCAGCGCCCCGAGGTGCGCGGCCTCGAGCTCGACGCCGCGGTGCCCAAGGCGACGAGCCTCACGGCCGCCGACTTCTTCGATATCCGGGTCCGGCCCGAAGACGTCGGTGCGTTCGCCGTGCCCCCGTTCTGGATTCGCACCAAGGACGAGATCGAGGACGACGCCCTGACCCGCGCCTGCACGCTGACCTTCATGTCCGACTTCGGGCCGGTACCCGTCGCCCGGCCCGACGGGACGAGCCTGCGCGACGGCTTCGCGGCCAGCCTGGACCACGCCGTGTGGTTCCACCGGCCCTTCGTGCCGCGCGACTGGCACCGCTACGAGGTCACCCGGCTCAACAACACGGACTCCCGCGGGCTGGTCACCGGAGCCCTGTACGACACTGGTGGGGTGCTGATCGCCAGCACCAGCCAGGAAGCCCTGTGGCGGCTGTAGCCCCGGAAGATCGCACTCACTGATGACCGTCCCGACGCCGACGTGCTACCGGCATCCGAACCGCCCGACGTACGTGAGCTGCAGCCGGTGCGCCCGCCCGATCTGCCCGGACTGTATGACCGCCGCAGCGGTGGGCCAGCAGTGCCCGGAGTGTGTCAATGAGGGCAAGCGGTCGGTGCGTCAGGCCCGGACGCACTTCGGCGGCCGGATCTCCAAGGGCTCGCTGGTCACCTACACGCTGATCGCGGTCAACATCGTGATGTTCGTGCTGCAGCAGACGGTCCCGAACCTGCAGGGCGAGTTGGCATTGGTGCCAGCCTGCCTAACTCAGGAACCATCGTCGATCGGGTGCGTTGCCGGGGGCCAGTACTACCGCCTGGCGTCGTCGGCCTTCCTGCACTACGGCCTGGCCCACATCGTGTTCAACATGTGGGCGCTGTGGGCCGTGGGCCCGCAGCTGGAGCAGTGGCTGGGCCGCTTGCGATTCGGCGTGCTGTACGGCCTGAGCGGCTTGGGCGGTTCGGTGCTGGTGTACCTGCTGTCGCCGCTGAACTCGGCGACAGCAGGTGCCTCGGGCGCGATCTTCGGTCTCTTCGGCGCGACGTTCGTCTTGTTCCGTCGGCTGCAGCTCGATGTCCGCGGGATCGTCGGCCTGATCGTCATCAACCTGGTGATCACCTTTGTGCTGCCCGCCGTCAGCGCGCAGGCGATCAGCTGGCAGGGGCACGTGGGCGGGTTGGTCACCGGCACCGTGGTGGCGGCGGTCTTCGCGTATGTGCCTGCGCGGCAACGACTCCTGGCGCTGATTTCGGTGACGGCAGTCCTGTTGGTGCTGTTCGCCGGGTTGACGATGTGGCGTACTCAGGCCCTGTTGACGATGTTCAGCTGATCCCGGGGTAGGGGAGCAGCGCCATCTCGCGGGCGTTCTTGATCGCGGTGGCGACCTGTCGCTGCTGCTGGACCGTCAGGCCCGTCACGCGGCGGGACCGGATCTTGCCGCGCTCGGAGATGAACAGCCGCAGGTTGTTCGTGTCCTTGTAGTCGAGGTATTCCACGCCGAGCTTGGTCAGCATGTTCTTGACGGGCCGCTTGGCCTCGGCGGCGGGACGCCGGGTGGGTTTGCGCTGTGCCATCACCAGCTCGCTTTCCGGATGCCGGGCAGCTGTCCGTCGTGGGCGAGTTCGCGTACCCGGACCCGGGACAGGCCGAACTTGCGCAGGTGGCCGCGTGGCCGGCCGTCGACGGAATCGCGGTTGCGCACCCGCACCGCGCTGGCGTCACGCGGCTGGCGGGCCAGTTCGGCCATGGCGGCCGACTGCTCGTCGGCGGTGCTCGACGGGGACTTGATGATGGCCTTGAGCTCGGCCCGGCGCTCGGCGTAGCGGGCGACGATAACCCGGCGCTGCTCGTTCTTGGCGATCTTGGATTTCTTGGCCATGCTCAGCGCTCCTCTCGGAAGTCGACGTGCTTGCGGATGATCGGGTCGTACTTGCGCAGCACCATGCGGTCGGGATCGTTGCGCCGGTTCTTGCGCGTGACGTACGTGTAGCCGGTGCCCGCGGTGGACTTGAGCTTCACCACGGGGCGGATATCGGTGCGGGACATCTAGATTCGCACCCCGTCCCGGCGCAGCCGCGCCACCACGGCTTCGATGCCGTCGCGGTCGATCACCTTGATGCCCTTGGCGCTGACCTGGAGCCGGATGCGCCGGCCTTCCGAGGGCAGGTAGTAGGTCTTGCTCTGGATGTTGGGGTTCCACCGGCGCGAGGTGCGCCGGTTCGAATGCGAAACCGTGTTGCCGAAACCGGGCTGGCGCCCGGTGACCTGGCAGTGCGCTGACATGTGTCCGCCCTATCGTTAATGAAAATCGTTTTCGACAAGTGTCGGTCGCCACTGTAGCGTGACTGCCGACAGAACTGAAAACGATTGTCGATAAGGGGTGGCGATGCGGACGCCGGTGATCATCGTGGCCGGTCAGGGACCGACCGGTTACGTGACCGAAGAACTACTGAAGGCGCCGGGCACGGTGCTGGTCGAGCACCAGTTCGACGGTCATGTCGTGCGCCGTCGTACCGTCACCGCGCCGCACGGCATCGTCAACGAGACCGTGGCGGCGCTGGAACTGGCGCACGGCTGCGTGTCCTGCACCGTCCGCAATGACCTGCTGATCTACCTGCGCCTGCTGCACCGGCGCGACGACGTCAACCGGATCGTCGTCCACCTGGAGCCCTGGATGGAACCCGAGCCGATCTGCTGGGCCATCAACCACGTCCGGGTTCGAGTCGGGCCGGGGTACATCGACGGACCGGCGGCCCGCGACGTCGCGATAGCCGGCGTGGTGACGTGCATCGAGGCCGGCGACTGGCTGACCGACGCGCTGGGCGACGACGAACTGCCCGACGGCCGGACCGTCGCGCAGGTGGCGGTGGGCCAGGCCGAGTTCACCGACGTCCTCGTCGTGACGCACGCCGAACCCGTGCTGCTTGCGGTATGCCGCCGGCTCGCGCCGCGGGCTCAGCTCGTCACCGGGCCCGACATGGTCGAGGACGCCTTGAGCACGCTGCGGCCCGACGCCCGGCTGGGCCGCGCCGACGAGCCGCACGGGCCGCTGCTGGCCGGGCAACCCAGCCTGAAACCTGAAGGGCCCGTGCAGATTGTCGAGTTCAACGCGCGGCGGCCGTTCCACCCCGAACGTCTGCACGACGCCATCGATCATCTCCTGGACGGCGTGATCCGGACGCGTGGCCGGATCTGGCTGGCGAACCGGCCCGGCCACGTCATGTGGCTGGAGTCGGCCGGCGGTGGCCTGCGGGTCAGCAACGCCGGCCGGTGGATCGCCGCGATGACCGTCAGTGAAGCGGCCTACCTGGACCGCGAGCGCCGCGCGCTGGCAGACCTGATGTGGGACAACGAATTCGGGGACCGACACACCGCGATGACGATCCTGGTGTGCGGCGCCCGACCCGACGATGTGACCGCCGCGCTCAACGCCGCCCTGCTCACCGACGAGGAGTTCGCGGCGCGGGATACGTGGGCCGGCTACCCCGATCCGTTCGGGGACTGGCACCAGGAACCGTGCACCCGCGACGACGTGACGGTCGTCAGCGACGGCACTGATCACGGCGTGGCGTGAGTCGTTCGGGACTCGATAGCCAAACGCCTTGGTAACGAGGCGATCACGCCGCGCGTTGGTCGAACGTCTCGGCGCGGCCCGGCGTTAGTTTTCCCTCGTGTTGGCGACTCTTGGCAAGAATTACGGTGCGAAACTGCGACGGCTCGCGGTGGCGGCTGTCGCTGCCCTGACGGTTCCGGCGATGGCGACGCCCGCGGTGGCCCCGCAGGCACATGCTGCCGCGAAAGCGGTTGAGGTGCTGAACATTCCGTCGCCCGCGATGGGACGCGACATCAAGATCCAGTTCCAGGGCGGCGGACCGCACGCGGTGTACCTGCTCGACGGGCTGCGCGCGCAGGACGACGCGAGCGGCTGGGACATCAACACCGCCGCGTTCGAGTGGTACTACCAGTCGGGTGTCTCGATGGTGATGCCCGTCGGCGGGCAGTCCAGCTTCTACAGCGACTGGTACCAGCCGGCCACCAACAACAACGGCGTCATCACCTACAAGTGGGAGACGTTCCTGACGCAGGAGCTGCCGGCCTGGCTGGCCGCCAACCGGGGTGTGCAGCCGACGGGCAACGCCGTCGTCGGGCTGTCGATGTCGGGCGGCTCGGCGCTGACGCTGGCGATCTGGCACCCGGCGCAGTTCATCTTTGCCGGCTCGCTGTCGGGCTTCCTCAACCCGTCGCAGGGCCTGTGGCCGACGCTGATCGGCTTCGCGATGAAGGACGCCGGCGGCTTCAATCCGACCCAGATGTGGGGCATCGCCAGCGACCCGGCCTGGAAGCGCAACGACCCGACCGTCAACGTCCGGCAGCTGGTGGCCAACAACACCGCCGTCTGGGTGTACTGCGGCAACGGCACACCGTCCGACCTGGACACCCCCGGCGACCTGGGCATCCTCTACAGCGCCCAGTTCCTGGAGAACCTGACCATCAGCTCCAACCGGGACTTCCAGAAGGTGTATCAGCAGGCCGGTGGCCGGAACGCGGTCTTCAACTTCCCGACGGACGGCACGCACAGCTGGGGTTACTGGGGTCAGCAGCTGCAGGCCATGAAGCCTGACCTGCTGCGCGTGCTGGGCGTGGGTGCTCCGGTGCCACCGCCCGCCCCGGCGCCGGCGCCGGCTCCTGCCGTCGCTCCCGTCGCCCTGCCGGCGCCTGCCCCCGTCGCCGCGGTTCCGGCTGCGGTGCCTGCCGCCGTGCCGGTTGCCGTGCCCGCCGCGGTCCCGGCGGCGGTGCCTGCCGCGGTGCCGGCGCCCGCCGCACCTGCTCCGGCAGCCACCGGCGGATTGGTGCTCGCGCCGACGGGCTGATTCGGCAAGACTCAGGGGTCGGATTCGACACCTGAAAGGGCGGGACAGCGTGCAGACCACGATCATCCATGGGCCGGGCGACATTCGATTCGAGGAGCGACCCGATCCGCAGATTCAGGCACCGGGCGACGCGGTGGTCCGGGTGGTGCGGACCTGCGTGTGCGGTTCGGACCTCTGGCCGTATCGCGGGGTCGCGCCGACGCATGCCCCGCACCCGATCGGGCATGAGTTCATCGGGATCGTGGAAGCCGTCGGCGCCGACGTCAAAGACCTGCGAGTCGGGGATTTCGTCATCTCGCCGTTCACCGACAGTGACGGGACCTGCGTGCACTGCCGCAACGGCATCACCACGTCGTGTGTGAACTTCGGGGTCTGGGGCGGTGTCACCAAGACCGGCGAGCCGCTCGACGGCGCGCAAGGCCAGTACGTCCGGGTGCCCTTCGCCGACGGCACGCTGTTCAAGGTGCCGGAATCGCCTGACACCGAACTCTTCCCGCACCTGCTGACCCTCGCCGACGTCATGTCCACGGGACACCACGCCGCCCGGTCTGCGAACGTGCACCCCGGCGCCACCGTGGTCGTCGTCGGCGACGGCGCCGTCGGGCTCTGTGCGGTGCTGGCCTCGAAACGCCTTGGCGCGGAACGGATCATCGCGATGTCGCGGCACGAGGATCGGCAGAATCAGGCCCGGGCCTTCGGTGCCACGGACATCGTCGCCGAACGCGGTGACGAGGGGATCGCGGCCATCGAGGAGCTCCTCGGCGGTGTCGGCGCCGACTCCGTGCTGGAGTGCGTAGGCACCAAGGATTCGATGCGCCAGGCGCTGGGGGCCGTCCGTCCCGGTGGCTCTCTGGGGTTCGTCGGGGTACCGGCCGGCGCCCCGGAATTGCCGGTGCGGCAGCTGTTCAACACCAACATCCACGTCGCGGGCGGCATGGCCACCGTCCGTCCCTACCTGGACGAGCTGCTGCCGGACGTGCTGTCCGGCGCCATCGAGCCCGGCCGCGTCTTCGACCTGTCCCTACCGCTGGCTCAGGTCGCCGACGCGTACACGGCGATGGATCAGCGCACAGCCATCAAAGTGATTCTCGAGCCCTGATCACGCCGGCCGGACCAGATGGTCCTCGCCGCCGACATAGACGGTGTCGCGCAAGTCGCGCCCGGTCGCAGCGATGGTGATGGCCGACGCGAACTGCTCGATGGTCGGCAGTGGGCCCTGGCTGCGGCGCGCCCCGACCGCTTGCGGATCGCGACGCTCGTACAGCTTGGCGATGATCGTGCCCTCGATCATGTCGCCCGAGACGATCGTGAATCCGATTCGGCAGCGGTCGAATTCGGGCCGAAGTGCCCGCAGTGCGTCTTCGCCGGCGCGCTTGCTGGCGGCGATGGGGGCGTAGGCGTCAGGCACCGGCAGGTGCGGGTAGCAGTGCGCCTCGTGGCTGGTGACGAACACGATCTGCGCGCCGGCGGGCATCAGGGGCAGCGCGAGGTCGACGAGCCGCAGCTGGGCGTCGCGGTTGAGGCGCATCGCGTAGTCGGGCGCGGCGCCGAACTCCAGGCCGCCCGACGCGTTGAGCACCAGCATGTCCAGGCGCCCGAACCGGCTGTCGATCCGGTCGATCATGGCTTTGGCCGCGGCAGCGTCGGAGACGTCGGCGCCGATCGCGGAGGCCTGGCCGCCGGCGGCCAGGATGCCGTCGACGACGGTGTTGGCGCGTTTGGCCTTCTCGCGGTAGTTCACCAGGACGTGGGTGTCCGGCGCGGCGAGCTGCTGGGCCACGGCGGCGCCGATGCCGCGGGAAGCGCCGGTGACGAGAGCGATCCTGGTGTGCATGGCATCGACCGTACCTCAAGTCTAAGAAAAATAAGAGATATTTAAGGTTTCGTTAAGTCGATGCACGGCGCGTTGCGTGGGTGCTGCGCCGAGCGTGTGGCCTGACGAGGCGACATGCCGGGTTCGGTCGCGCCGAGGCCCACGCTCGACGGAGCGAACCGTCGCCCGCGTCGGTGGTCGCACGGTTCGCGAGTGGGACAGATAGTCCCGCTCGACTACCCTTTGGGCGTGATGTTTCCGGTGAGCCCTGTGGCGCGGTACGCGGCCACGCTGATCGGACGCCTCCGTTGATCCAACACGGACTGGTGGTGCTTTTCGCCCTGTGCGCGGCCGTCTGCGCGGCCGTCGGCATCGTGGTGCGCCAGCGCGCGACCATCGACGTGCCGCCCGAACACGGCGTCAGCGTCGTCATGCTGTCGACGCTGCTGAGCCGCCGGCTGTGGTGGGCCGGGACGGCTGCGGCCGTCGCAGGCTATGTCTTCCAGGCGCTGGCGCTGGCACACGGATCCCTGCTGGTGGTGCAGCCGCTGCTGGTCTCGGCATTGCTGTTCGCGCTGCCGCTGAGTGCCCGCCAGGCGCACCGCCGGGTGACGCGCGGCGAGTGGTTGTGGGCCGGATTGCTGACCATCGGACTGGCGGGATTCGTCGTCCTGGCGCGGCCTGAACGCGACGAACACCTGGCCTCACCTGGGGTTATCGTGCTGGTCGCCGCGGTGTGCGCCGCGGTGATCATCGGCTGCGTGCTGTTGGCGCTGCGGTGCAGCGGCTGGGCTCGCGCGGTCCTGCTGGCCGTCGGCGTCGGCGTGCTGTTCGGTGTCGTCGCGGTCGTCACCAAGATCTTCATGGCGATCCTGCAGCACCGGGGCTGGCTCGGCTTGCTGACGACGCCGGCGCCGTACCTGCTCATCATCTTGGGAGCGGTTGCGACCGTACTGCAGCAGTCGGCGTTCCATGCCGGCGCGCTGCAGACGTCGGTGCCGACCATGCTGGTGCTGGAACCGGTGGTGGCCGTCGTACTGGGCGCCTTGGTGCTCGGTGAGGGCTTCGACACGACCGGCGCCGAGGCCGTCGCGCTCGTGGTGTCCATCGGTGCCATGGCGGCCGCGACCATCGCTCTCGGCCGTGACGAGGGCGCGTACGAAACGCAGGCGGGCGCGAAGGTGGCGCCGCCGATCGCACCGCCGCAGGTGCAATCGACCTCCGAGCGCTGAACAATAGGTGTGGTTTCTCCCACAGCCATTACGGGCATATCGTTAGTTTTGCTAACGTTGTAATTGGCGACGCTGGTGAACCAATTGATGAGGTTGTTATGTCGAACGAAGAAACCCTATTTACCGACGAGCTGACGCAGCGCATCGCTGACCTCTGCGCTGCCGACCCCCAACTTGCCGCCGCGCGCCCCCTCGCCGGGGTCGCCGCCGCACTCGAAGAGCCCGGCATCCGGCTCCCCGAAATCATCCACACGGTCATGGCCGCCTACGCCGACCGGCCTGCGCTGGGACAGCGCGCCGTCGAGTACGTCACCGAGAACGGCCGCACCGTCGCGCGGCTGCTGCCACGCTACGACACCATCACCTACGGCGAGGTCTGGCAGCAGATCCAGGCCGTCGACAACGCCCTGCTCAGCGGGCCCGACGCCGTCGCCCCCGGCGACCGCGTCGCCATGCTCGGCTTCACGAGCGCCGAGTTCACGATCGTCGACACCGCCCTGGCGCGGGCCGGCGTCGTCGCCGTTCCGCTGCAGACCAGCGCACCCGTCGAGCAGCTGCGCCCCATTCTTGACGAGACCGAACCCCGCGCGCTGTTCGCCGATGTGAAGTTCCTCGACGACGCCGTCGAACTGGTTCTGGGCGCCGGCGCCGCACTGACGCGGGTGGTCGTGTTCGACCACCACGCCGCGGTCCACGACGAGCGCGAGGCCGTCGAACGGGCGGCCGCGCGTCTGGCCGAGCGTGGCGTCGTGGTCGAGACTCTCGCGGATCTGGTCGCACGCGGTGGCGCGCTGCCGGCCGTCGAGCCCGCAGTGTCCGCGGATCCGGACCCCCTGTTGGTGCTGATCTACACCTCCGGCAGCACCGGTACCCCCAAGGGCGCCATGTACCCCGAGCGCCTCGTCACCAACGCGTGGCGGACCGGTCTCACGCACCAGCAGCCCGCGCTGCCCTCGATCGTCCTGAGCTTCCTGCCGATGAGCCACATGATGGGCCGCGGCACCGTCTACCGCACGCTGGCCCACGGCGGCACCGTGTACTTCGCCGCCAAGAGCGACCTGTCCACCTTGCTGGAGGACATCGCGCTGGTCCGGCCGACGCAGATGACGTTCGTGCCCCGGGTCTGGGAGATGATCCACCAGGAGGTGCAGAGCGAGGTCGACCGCCGCGCCCTCGACGGCGTCGCCGAACAGCAGGTGCTCGATGAGCGCAGTGTCAGCCTGATCGGCGGGCGGCAGCTGGTCGCCATGACGGGGTCGGCGCCGATCTCGCCCGAACTCAAGGCCTGGGTACAGAAGTTCCTCGGGCTGGAGCTGATGGAGGCGTACGGCTCTACCGAGGCCGGCGGCGTCATGGTCAGCGGCCACGTGAGCCGTCCGCCGGTGCTCGACTACAAGCTGGTCGACGTGCCCGAACTCGGCTACCTCTCCACCGACCGTCCGCATCCGCGCGGCGAATTGCTCTTGAAGTCAACGGATTTGATCCCCGGCTACTACAAGCGGCCCGACGTCACCGCTGACGTTTTCGACGCCGACGGCTTCTACCGGACCGGTGACATCGTCGCCGAGCTCGGTCCTGATCACCTGCAGTACCTCGATCGCCGCAACAACGTGCTGAAGCTGGCACAGGGCGAGTTCGTGACGGTGTCCAAGCTGGAGGCTGCGTTCGGCACCAGCCCGCTGATCCGCCAGATCTACGTGTACGGCAACAGCTCTCGTTCGTACCTGCTGGCCGTGATCGTGCCTACCGCAGAAGCTTTGAGCGGCGTTTCTGACGCCGAGGCGCTGCGGCCCGAACTGGCCGACGCACTGCAGACGGTGGCCCGTGAGGCCGGGCTGCAGTCGTACGAGGTGCCGCGCGATTTCATCATCGAGACCGAACCGTTCTCGCTGGAGAACGGGCTGCTCACCGGCGTCCGCAAGCTGGCCTGGCCCACGCTGAAGGCCCGGTACGGCGCCGAGCTGGAGCAGCTGTACGCCGAGCTGGCCGAAGGGCAGGCCGCTGAACTGCGGGCGCTGCGTTCACTGCGCGCGTCCGATGCGCCGGTGCTCGAGACCGTGCTGCGCGCTGTCAGTGCCACCCTCGGGGCGTCCGCCTCCGAGGTTGCCGGCGACGCCCACTTCACCGACCTGGGCGGAGATTCGTTGTCCGCGTTGACCTTCGGCAACCTGCTGGAGGAGATCTTCGAGGTCGAGGTGCCCGTCGGCGTGATCGTCAGCCCGGCCACCGACCTCGCGGGCGTAGCGGCCTACATCGAAGGAGAGCGCGCGGGCAGCAAGCGGCCGACGTTCTCCACGGTGCACGGCAAGAATGCCACCGAGGCGCGCGCCGCGGACCTGACGCTGGACAAGTTCATCGACGCCGAGACCTTGGCCGCCGCGCCGTCGCTCCCGGGGCCGGCCTCCGAGGTGCGCACCGTATTGCTCACGGGCGCAACCGGATTCCTGGGTCGATACCTGGCCTTGGAGTGGCTGGAGCGCATGGACCTGGTCGACGGCAAGGTCATCTGCCTGGTCCGCGGCAAGTCCGACGCCGACGCCCGCGCCCGACTCGACGCGACGTTCGACTCCGGTGATCCGAAGCTGCTGGCGCACTACCGGTCGCTGTCCGACCACCTGGAGGTCATCGCGGGCGACAAGGGCGAAGCGAATCTCGGCCTGTCGCAGGAAGTTTGGCAGCGGCTCGCCGACACCGTCGACTTCATCGTGGACCCCGCGGCGCTGGTGAACCACGTGCTGCCCTACAGCGAGCTGTTCGGACCGAACGCGTTGGGTACCGCGGAGCTGATCCGGATCGCGCTGACCACGCGGATCAAGCCGTTCGCCTACGTCTCGACCATCGCGGTCGGCGGCAGCGTCGCACCCGGGGAGTTCGTCGAGGCCGCTGACGTCCGCGTGATGAGCGCCGTGCGGCCGGTAGATGACAGCTACGCCAACGGCTACGGCAACAGCAAGTGGGCCGGCGAGGTCCTGCTGCGCGAGGCCAATGACCTTTGCGGACTTCCCGTTTCGGTGTTCCGCTGCGACATGATCCTGGCCGACACCACCTACGCCGGACAGCTAAACCTGCCCGACATGTTCACCCGCATGATGTTCTCGCTGGTGGCCACCGGCATCGCCCCGAAGTCGTTCTACGAGCTGGATGCCTCAGGTCAGCGCCAACGGGCGCACTACGACGGGCTGCCCGTCGAGTTCGTCTCCGAATCCATCTCGACGCTGGCCGTGCAGGTCGCGGCCGGTGAGTCCGACTCGACCTTCGAGACGTACCACGTGATGAACCCGCACGACGACGGCATCGGCATGGACGAGTTCGTCGACTGGCTGATCGAGGCCGGTTATCCTGTTGCGCGCGTTGATGATTACGCCGACTGGCTGACCCGGTTCGAGACGGCGCTGCGCGGCCTGCAGGACCGGCAGCGCCAGGCGTCACTGCTGCCGCTGCTGCACAACTACCAGCAGCCGAGCTACCCCGTGGCGGGCTCCATCGCCCCGGTCGATCGGTTCCGCGCTGCCGTGCAGAACGCGAAAATCGGTGCCGACAAGGACATTCCGCACATCGGTGCCCCGGTGATCGTCAAGTACATCACCGATCTGCAGCTGCTCGGCCTGCTCTGAGCTTGGTGATTTGTGCACGATTTTCCGCGGTAGCCGCGGAAAATCGTGCACAAATCACAGGGAACTGGCAGGAAATCGCCGGAACAACGGCGGCCGCGCCAGCGTCATTCAATTAGTGGGGATGCAACGGGGCGTACCCATTCGAGATTTCGATTTTTTCGTGAGGTTTCTTCATGTCGATTGACCATGCCGAAAGCGCTACTGACGAGCTCGCCCGCCGGATCGCCGACCTGTCCGCCAATGACCCGCAGTTCGCCGCGGCCGTGCCGCTGCAGTCCGTGGCCCAGTCGGTCGAAGAACCGGGCATGCGACTGCCCGAGATCGTGAAGACCGTTCTCAACGGCTATGCCGACCGGACCGCGCTCGGACAGCGCGCCGTCGAGTTCGTCACCGAGAACGGCCGCACCGTCGCGCGGCTGCTGCCGAAGTACGACACCATCACCTACGGCGAGCTGTGGGACCGCATCCGCGCCGTCGCCGCCGCGCTACACGCCGACGGCGTCAAGGCCGGCGACCGCGTCGCCATCCTCGGCTTCACCAGCACCGACTACACCGTCATCGACACCGCGCTCGGGCAGATCGGCGCCGTGTCCGTGCCGCTGCAGACGAGCTCCGCGGCGTCGTCGCTGCTGCCGATCGTCGCCGAGACCGAACCGGTGCTGATCGCGGTGAGCGCGGACTACGTGGCCGACGCCGTCGAACTTGCGGTCGGTGGCCCCGCGCCCGCCCGCTTCCTGGTGTTCGACCACCACGCCGAGGTCGACGACGAGCGCGACGCCATCGACCGGGCCCGAGAGGCGCTGGCCGGCCTGAACGTCACGGTCGAGACCTTCGGCGACGTGCTGAGCCGCGGCCGTGAACTGCCGGACGCCCCGGCCCCGGTCTCCGAAGAGGCCGACCCACTGGCCCTGCTGATCTACACGTCCGGCTCGACCGGTGCGCCCAAGGGCGCGATGTACCCCGAGAGCAACATGACGAGCTTCTGGCGCCGGGCCAGCACGGCGTGGTTCGGCCCCAGCGAGGCGTCGATCAACCTGGCGTTCATGCCGATGAGCCACGTCATGGGCCGTGGCATCCTGTACTCCAGCCTGGCCAACGGCGGCATCGTCTACTTCGCCGCCAAGAGCGACTTGTCCACTCTCCTCGAGGATTTCGCGCTGGCGCGGCCCACCGAGCTGAACCTGGTGCCCCGTGTCTGGGAGATGCTGTACCTGGAATTCCAGAGCCGCGTCGACAAGCTGGTGCCCGCCGGTGCCGGTGAGGCCGAGCGCGACGACATCGAGCAGCAGGTGATGGCCGACATGCGGCAGAACCTGGTCGGTGGCCGCTACATCAAGGCGATGACCGGTTCGGCGCCCATCACCGACGAGCTCAAGGCGTGGGTCGAGAAGTTTCTAGGCATCCACCTGCTGGAGGGCTACGGCTCCACCGAGGCCGGCATGGTCTTCTTCGACGGCGTCATCCAGCGCCCGCCGACCCTGGATTACAAGCTGGTCGATGTGCCCGACCTGGGCTACTACCTGACCGACCAGCCCTTCCCGCGCGGTGAGCTGCTGGTGAAGACCCAGTACCTGTTCCCGGGCTATTACAAGCGTCCCGAAGTCACCGCGAGCGTTTTCGACGAGGACGGTTTCTACCGCACCGGCGACGTCGTCGCCGAGATCGGGCCCGACCAGATCCAGTACGTCGACCGCCGCAACAACGTGCTCAAGCTGGCGCAGGGCGAGTTCGTCACGCTGGCCAAGCTGGAGGCGGCGTTCAGCAACAACAGCCCGCTGGTCCGGCAGATCTACGTCTACGGCAACAGCGCCCAGCCGTACCTGCTGGCTGTCGTGGTTCCGACCGAAGATGCCCTGGCCCGTTGGGATTCCGCCGAACTCAAGCAGCGGATCAGTGACTCGCTGCAGGAGGTCGCGAAGGCCGCCGAGCTGCAGTCCTACGAGATCCCCCGCGACTTCATCATCGAGACCGAACCGTTCTCGCTGGAGAACGGGCTGCTGACCGGCATCCGCAAGCTGGCCTGGCCGAAGCTCAAGGCGCACTACGGCCCGGCGCTGGAAGACCTGTACGTGAGTCTTGCTGCCGGACAAGCCGATGAACTCCGTGAGCTGCGGCAGCACGGCGCCGAAGGCCCGGCCCTGCCGACCGTCATCCGGGCGGCGAGCGCGCTGCTGGGCGCCTCCGGCGAGGTGTCGGCCGACGCCCACTTCACCGATCTCGGTGGAGACTCGTTGTCCGCGTTGACCTTCGGAAATCTGCTCGAGGAGATCTTCGGCGTCGAGGTCCAGGTCGGCATCATCGTCAGCCCCGCCAACGATCTGGCCGCGCTGGCCGCCTACATCGAGAACGAACGCAGTGGTGGCGCCAAGCGGCCCAGCTTCAGCTCGGTGCACGGCAAGAACGCCGTCGAGGTACGCGCAGCGGACCTCACGCTGGACAAGTTCATCGACGCCGCGACGTTGGCCGCCGCACCGTCACTGCCGGGGCCGGCCGCCGAGGTCCGGACCGTATTGCTCACGGGCGCAACCGGATTCCTGGGTCGCTATCTGGCGCTGGAATGGCTGGAGCGCATGGACCTGGTCGACGGCAAGGTGATCGCGCTGGTGCGCGCCAAGTCCGACGACGAGGCTCGGGCGCGGCTGGATGCCACCTTCGACTCCGGTGATCCGAAGCTGCTGGCGCACTACCAGGCCCTGGCCGCCGATCACCTCGAGGTCATCGCCGGCGACAAGGGCGACGAGAATCTCGGTCTGTCGCAGGAGGTTTGGCAGCGACTGGCCGACGAAGTCGACGTCATCGTCGATCCCGCCGCGCTGGTGAACCACGTGTTGCCGTGCAGCGAGCTCTTCGGACCCAACGCGCTCGGCACCGCCGAGCTGATCCGCATCGCGCTGACCACCCGACAGAAGCCGTACATCTACGTCTCGACCATCGGTGTCGGTGACCAGCTGACGCCGGGCACGTTCACCGAAGAGGCGGACGTGCGCGTGATGAGTCCGGTGCGTGCCGTGCACGACGGTTACGCGAACGGCTACGGCAACAGCAAGTGGGCCGGTGAGGTGCTGCTGCGCGAGGCCAATGACCTTTGCGGACTTCCCGTTTCGGTGTTCCGCTGCGACATGATCCTGGCGGACACGTCGTACGCCGGGCAGCTCAACCTGCCCGACATGTTCACCCGCATGATGTTCTCGCTGGTGGCCACCGGCATCGCGCCGAAGTCGTTCTACGAGCTGGACGCCGAGGGCAACCGGCAGGCCGCGCACTACGACGGGCTGCCAGTCGAGTTCATCGCCGAGGCCATCGACACGCTGGGCGTGCGCCCCGCCGGCGAGTTCGTCACCTACCACGTGATGAACCCGCACTCCGCTGGCCTGGGCATGGACGAGTTCGTCGACTGGCTGATCGAGGCCGGGTATTCCATTGCCCGCGTTGATGATTACGCCGAATGGCTGGCCCGCTTCGAGACCACCCTGCGGGCCCTGCCGGACCGGCAGCGCCAGGCGTCACTGCTGCCGCTGCTGCACAACTACCAGAAGCCGGAACACCCGCACAACGGGTCCATCGCACCGGTGGTCGTGTTCCGCGAGGCCGTGCAGGAGGCGAAGCTCGGGCCGGACAAGGACATCCCGCACGTCACCGCGCCGGTGATCGTCAAGTACATCACCGACCTGCAGCTGCTCGGCCTGCTCTGACCCAGGGATTTGTGCACGATTTTCCGCGGTTGCCGCGGAAAATCGTGCACAAATCTTCAGGCGGCCTGCCTGAACAGCAGGGCATTCCGGATTTCGGCGAGCACCCGGTCCGGATATTCGGTCAGGTCGAGCCACGTGAACCGCAAGATCTGATAACCGAGCAGCGAAATGGCGTTCTGCCGCTTCCGGTCGTTCTCGAAGTCGTCGGCACTGCTGTGATAGGCCCAGCCGTCGACTTCGATGGCGAGTTTTGCTGCCGGAAACACGACGTCGACTTTGTATCCGGCAACGGGACAGTTGGCCTTCCATCCCGTGATCTTGTTGCGGCGCAATAGTTTTACGAACAGGCGTTCAGCTTGAGAGCGGGCCCCGTCCTCGGCGGCCAGCAACAGTATCCGCGCCGCGGGCGATCCGTGTCGTCCTTTGTTGCGCAGGTGCGCATCCCAGAGTTTCTTCAGCTCGACGTGTCGCTGCAACGCAGTGTCCATGAGTTTGGCGCCACCTCCGCGCCGCGTCGCAGCTTCGATGACGGTCAGTGGGAGTGCGGTGACGCGCAGTCCGCCGCGTTCGACGATGTCCTGTGGCAGCAAGTCGCGGCGGCGGACCCGGATGCCGTCACGCTTGCGGTGATTGCTGACCTTCGGCACGGTGACTTCCACCGTCTCCGGCGCGTAGTGCGTGACGCCCAGCCACCACGCGGCGGCCAGTCCGCTGGCGGTGGCCGCCGGGCCGCAGGACCAGACTGCACTGCGTACGCGGGCCGCGTCGCTGAACGGACGATCGTCGACGAAGAACACCCCGGGGGCGCATCGCAGCCAGTGGCCGGAGCGGACTCGGCGGCTGATGGCGTCATCGCTGATCCCCGCGGTCAAGGCTTGGGCTCGGGTGATTACGCCATCGTGGCGGCGAAGGTAGTCGTCAAGCACACAGATTCGGACGTATGCGGTGGCTCCGCGGTTCCATCAACGGGGATTTGTGCACGATTTTCCGCGGCTGGCGCGGAAAATCGTGCACAAATCACTGGTTACGGGGCGATGAGGACGCCGGCGTCGGAGGCGGCCTGCTGCAGCTCGTAGATGTCGAGGTCGCCCCAGTCGTTGATCGGCCCGGTGTAGGAGCCCAGCCACGGCACCACACCGGGATCCGGTGCGACGCCGAGGTTGTAGGCCTGCATGCCGGGCAGGTGGTGCTCGAAGAAGTTCCCGAGGATGTCGACGGCGAAGATGATGTCGTTGATCGGGTTCGGGCCCCACAGCGCCGACGCGTTGAACAGCGGGTTCACCGCATCCGGGTCGCCGATCATCACGATGTTGCCGTAGTGCGGCTTGCTGCCGCCGGTGGGGTCGTAGGCCGGCATGAACGGCTGCAACCCCGGCAGGTCGGTGGAGAAGTACGCCGCGGTGTCACCGTAGGTCTCGATGTTCACGAAGTTCGAGTTGATGCCGTTACCCGCGACCGAGGTGTTCAGTCCGGGACCTTCGAAGCCGATACCGCCGCGGCCCGTCTTCTGCGCGACGAACTGCGCCTCCCAACCACCCAGTGAGTGGCCGGTGACGAAGATGTCATCGGTGGTGTAGCCCTGCGCGAGGGCCGCCGCCTCGACCTTGCGCTCGAACGCCAACGAATCCCAGAACGCCTGCGGCGTGGTGTTGGTGAAGATGACCTGCATGTCCGTGAAAATCTGCGACAGCGCGATCAGCGGATGGAACAGCAGATTGGTGCCGCCCGTCGTGCCCTGGTAGGCGACGATGATCTGGCCCTCGGGCGTCACCCACGCCTTGCCGACGGCGCCGGACAACGGATTGAAGGTCTGCATCTGAAAACCGTTGACGGTGAACGGCTTCAGATCGCCGGGCTGGGCGCCGAGCACGTAGGCATTGGCCGACGCGTTGAGGAACTGCTCCACCGTCGGGGTGTCGCCACTGGTCGGGCCGTCGTAGGTCAGCTCCGGGACGACGGGCGCCGCGGTGGGGGTCTTGCTCAGCCCGAGCATGTCCTCGATGCGGCGGAACCCCGCGAACAGCGCCTCGGAAATGGGCGACCAGTTGAACGGGCTCTTCGGGCCGCTCTGCGACACCGTCAGGTCCAGCACCTGCAGGACGGTGTTGATGATGCGACCGGGCAGCTGGATGATCTTCGCGATCGGGTTCAGCGGCTGCGGTGGCGTCGGCGTCGTCAGGGTGCCGACGGTGTTGTTAGTCGCGGACAGGGCCGCGAGCCGGGTGGTCGGCGCCGGCGTCTTGACCGGAGCGGGGGCGATGCTGTCGGCCGGCGCGGTGGCAGCTGTGGCGGCGGGGGAGCCGGCCGTCGCGTCCTTGGCGGGGACGCTCGCGGTGGCGGGCTGGAGCTTAGGTGTCTTCTTGCCATCGCCGGCGGGCTTGACCGAATCCGAGCCCTTCTTCGCCGGCTTGGCGGCCGGCTTGGGGTCGGGTTTGGCGGCCGGCTTCGGGTCCGGCTGGGCTTCCGGATCGGCACCGGACTTGGGGTCGGTGGCCGACGCGTCAGTCGCCGCGTCCGGCTTGGCGTCGGACTTGTCGGACGTGTCCGCAGCCGTTTGGGCCTTGCCGGCTTTCTTACCGGGCTTCTTCTTGTCCTTCTTGTCGGTGTTCGCCGGCTTGGATTTGGCTGGACCGGGCTTCTGCGGTCCGGACTGGCTGGTCGAGGTGCCTGGCGAATCGGTCGTCCCGGTCTCGGCCCAGGCGACGTTCTGGCTGGTCGCCGCCGCGATACCCATGGCCGCGGCAATCACTGCCAGGCGATACCGACCGGATTTACGCAGACTGAGCCCCGACTGTGTCCCCACCGGTGTCCCCTTTGACATCCCTGGTGCCCGCCCGCGCGCGCACGAATCTGACGACACTATGACATCGGGTGATGTCAGTCACGATCAGGTTTGCCAAAGTGGTGGGTCACTGCGGCGGGGTCAGCGCACCCGCGCCGCCACCGCCTCGGGCATGGGTTCGTAGCGGGCGAAGGAGCGGGTGAAGGACCCCGCGCCGTGGGACAACGACCGCAGTTCGATGGGGTACCGGGTCAGCTCGATCTCGGGAATCTCGGCGTCGATGCCGGTGCAGGAATCCCCGGCGGTGTCGGTCCCGAGTACGCGGCCGCGCCGTCCGGACAGGTCGCTCATCACCGCGCCGACCATTTCGTCGGGCACCACGATGTGGACGCTGTCGATGGGCTCGAGCAGATTCACCGATGCGGCGGCGGCCGCCTCGCGCAGCGCCAGCCCGCCGGCGAGCTGGAAGGCGTAGTCCGACGAGTCCACGCTGTGCGCCTTGCCGTCCAGCAGGGTCACGCGGATGTCGACCATCGGGTATCCGCAGATGCCCCGATCCATCTGGGCGCGAACGCCTTTCTCCACGCTCGGGATGAACTGCCGCGGTACCGCACCGCCCACGACCTTGTCGACGAACTCGAATCCGGCCCCCTCCGGAAGCGGTTCGACGGTGATGTCACACACCGCGAACTGCCCATGTCCGCCGGACTGCTTGACGTGCCGACCGTGGCCCTTCGCGTTGCCGCCGAACGTCTCTCGCAGCGGGACGCGCAACTCGGTGGTGTCGACCGCGACGCCGAACCGCCGCGACAGCGCGTCCAGGACCACCGCGGAATGGGCTTCGCCCATGCACCACAACACGATCTGGTGGGTCTGCGGGTTCTGCTCGATGCGCAGCGTCGGATCCTCGGCGGACAGCCGGGCCAGCCCCACCGACAGCTTGTCCTCGTCGGTCTTGGCATGCGGCACGATCGCCATGGGGAGCAGTGGCGCGGGCATGGTCCACGGCCGGCACACCAGCGGGGAAGCCTTGTCCGACAGGGTGTCCCCGGTCTCGGCGCATGTCAGCCTGGCGATGGCGCAGATGTCACCGGCGATCACCTCGGCCGCCGGGCGTTGCTTGCGGCCCAGCGGAAACGACAGTGCGCCGACGCGCTCGTCCTCGTCGTGGTCCTCGTGCGCGGCGCATCCGGCGGCGGGATCGGCGAACGAATTGAAATGGCCCGACACGTGAACCGTCGTGTCGGGCCTTATGGTGCCGGAGAACACCCGGACCAGACTGACCTTGCCGACGTACGGATCCGACGTCGTCTTCACCACCTCTGCCAACAGCGGTGCGGCGGGATCGCAGGCGGGCGCGGACTTCTCCACACCGGCCGGGGTGAACACCTGCGGCGGTACATGCTCTGGGGGAGAAGGGAACCCGCGGGCGATGACGTCGAGCAGTTCGGCAGCTCCGGTACCCGTGGTGCTGCACACCGGGATCACCGGGAAGAACGAGCCGCGGGCCACGGCGCGCTCGAGGTCGGCGACCAGCACCGCGTTGTCGATCTGTTCGCCGCCCAGGTACCGCTCCATCAGCGTCTCGTCCTCGGACTCCTCGATGATGCCCTCGATCAAGGTGGCATCGTCCGCCAGTAGCGAGACGAGCCCGTCCCCCTCGGGCAGGTACAGCGGAAGCACCTTGTCCCCGAACGACTCCTGTGCGGACGCCACCGCACCGGCGAACGTCGCGCGGGCGTGGTCGAGTTTGGTCACCACGACGGCGCGGGGCATCCCGACGTCGGCACATTCCCGCCACAACGCCTTGGTGGCGGCGTCCACCACATCGTTGGCGGCCATCACGAACAACGCGCAATCAGCCGCCCGGAGCCCGGCCCGCAGCTCACCGACGAAATCGGCGTAGCCCGGGGTGTCGAGCAGATTGATCTTCACCGTCCCGTGCTGCAGTGAGGCGAGCGCCAAACCGACCGAGCGCTGCTGCTCGACTTCGGCGGGTTCGTGATCGCAGACCGTGGTGCCGTCCAGCACCGTCCCGGCCCGCGTCAGCACGCCGGCATGGAGCAGCAGTGCCTCGACGAGGGTGGTCTTCCCGGACCCAGATGGCCCGACCAGGACCACATTTCGGATCGCGGCCGGACTGTCCGCGCTGGGCGCGGCGCCGGATGGGTTGTTCGTCTTGTCCGCCATGACGTGCCCCTATCGACGAGTCACGTCCACCATGCTCCTGTCGCGACGGTCGGCACAAGAGTCAAGCGTGCCAGGAACTCCAGCGGCTGATCGCGACCCGGATCACCGGGCCGTCCAGCGCCACCCGGTCGTACTGGTGGTACTTGGCCCGCAGCAGTGAGTAGCCGATCGCCATCTCGTCCCCGCTGGGGTGCACGGTGGCGATGCCGTCGGCGCGGGCCCACCAGAGGTGGGACCAGTCGTCGTCGTACTCCTCGGCGAGCAGGCTCACGCGCGGGTTGGCCGCGATGTTGTCCAACCGCCGCAGATGCTGCGTCGACTTCCGCTTGGCGTCCACCGCCGTATAGAGCCGGTCCCCGCTGACCGCGAAGACCACGGGGACCACATGCGGCTGGCCCTCGGCGGACACCGTCGCCAGCACGGCGACGGGCGCGGCGGAGAACAGGGCGGCCGGGTCGGACATCAGCGGTGCCGCGGGGTCGGGGCGACGCTCAAGGGCATCCGCGTCACGTTGATCTCGGGCGGACGCGTAGGAGCGGGCGGCGCGGCCGGCGGGTGGTACGCCGGGGGCGCCGCGGCCGGCGGTGGTTCGGCCGGCGGCGGGGGAGGCGGCGGCGGACTGGGGGTCGACGAGGTCACCGGGGCGTTCGTCGTTGTGGTGGTGGTCGTCGTGGTGCTGGGTTCCACTGGTGCCTCGTCGGAGCCGGAATCCCGGCGCGTGGCCAGGACCACCAGAGAGACGACGAGAGCGACCACCGCGACCGCGACGACGATCAGCAGCAGCCGGACATCCTTCTTGCGATACCAGGGTGGTGGCGGTTCGCGGAACCGCCAGGTGTCGGTGTTGAACGCGTCGAAGGTGTCGCCCGTCGGCTCCGGTTCGGGGATGACGAACGAGCCCGTCGTCGGGCCGGCAAACGGTCCGGTGCCATGTGGGCCCGGGTCGACGGCGCGGAACGGGTCGGTGTCCGGGTCGTCGTCCTGCACCTCGGCGGATGATTCCAGCACGCCGCCCGGCGATAGATCGCGCTCTGGGTCGTCGCTGTCAGCCACCTCCCAGATGCTAGGGGTGGCTCGCGCCAATTGCTCGGTATCGGCGCGCGTGTCCCGCTTTAGACGTCCTTGACCGGTTCGATGCCGAGGTCGCGGTAGCTGACGAGCGCGGCAAACGGCACGCCGCGCTTGGCGAAGCGGCCGGTGGCGATGTCGCCGCGGTCGACCATCGGGATGACGCCGGTGACCACCGCGCCGAGGGAGGTGACGCGGTCGTAGGCGATTTCGGTGGAGCCGCCGGTGCTGATCACGTCGTCGACCAGCAGGACCCGGGTGCCCGGTTCGATGCGGGTGCCCTCGATCCACTGCTCACGGCCGCGGGCCTTCTGTTCCTTGCGGACCGAGAACCAGGCCTTGCCGGTGACCATCGCGACGCCGTGCGCCAGCGGGTCGGCGCCCATGGTCAGGCCGCCGACGGCGTCGAACTCGATGCCGCGCAGCGCGGCGAGTTCCGCCACGGCCTTGCTGACGGTCGTCAGGCTGACGCCGTTGTCGATGGCGAACTTGCCGTCGATGTAGTCGTGGCTGAGCTGCCCGCTCGCCAGCCGGAACGGCTCCTCGCGGCGCTCGTAGCCGCGCGTGCGGATCAGGTCGAATGCGGCTTCCCAGCTTGCGGGGCGATCAGACATGGTGCGAATCCTAAACCTGACGGGACAGCCGAGCCAATTCGACTGTCGCGGAACGTAATTCATCGATGGACTGGAGGGGCTGCGGGTATCCGACCCGGGTGTAGGCCATGCCGCGCGCAGTGTTGACCCGCAAATCCAGGCCGTAGCGGTCGGCGCCGGTGCAGGTCGCCGACTCGGTGTCGGGGTATCCGCCCAGGACCCGGGCCATGGCCGCCAGCGAGTCCGCGTGGTCGGCGTTCAAGTGCGCGATCGCCCCGGCAGCCGCGGGCGTCACCGGATCCGGCTGGGCCGCAGCGTAATCCGCGCCCGTCGTCGAATCCATCCGGCCGTAGCCGCCGACCCACCGGACCCGGTCGACATGCAGCACCCACAAGGCGAAGTCGCTGTAGTCGATGTAGTACTTGGCGGCCGGCACCGCCGCGACGTGGGCGTCTCGGGCGGCGTCACGTTCGGCCCCCTCGGGCCGCGCCACCCGTCCGGCCAGGGTCACCCGGCCACCGGCCAGCGGATCCTTGTCGGTGCTGGCCGCAATGATCGAGATACTGGCCCGCTGATCGCCGGCGAGGTTGCGGCCGTGCTCGGCGAGATTCGAGACGCACAGCACCGGCGCGCCGCCGAGCAGTCCGTAGGTGACCATCGACGCCCACGGATCGCCGTCGGCCGTCAGGGTTGCCAGGGTGCCGGTGTTCGTCGAGGCCGCGATGGTGCGGGCCTCTTCGGCGGCCGACGGCCGGTTCGGGTTGACGATTTCGGCCAGCGGCGGCGGGATCGTCGGAGCATCACCTGGGTCGCCATGATCGCGTGTCGCCACGTTTGCACCCTACCCAGGCGCGGGTACGTTAGTTCTCGATGGACGCCTCCAACGGTGGCGTGGAACATCCAAGCGCCGCGGACTTCGGACACGCGCGAGTCCTCCCAGAGGACCGCACCTGGTTCAAGCGCGCGGTTTTCTATGAGGTGTTGGTCCGCGCCTTCTACGACTCAGACGCCGACGGCTCAGGTGACCTCCGAGGTCTCACCGAGCGACTCGACTATTTGAAATGGCTTGGTGTCGACTGTATTTGGTTGCCACCGTTCTACGACTCCCCGCTGCGCGACGGTGGCTACGACATCCGCGACTTCTACAAGGTGCTGCCGGAGTTCGGCACCGTCGAGGACTTCGTCGCCCTGCTGGACGCCGCGCACCGGCGCGGTATCCGCGTCATCACCGACCTGGTGATGAACCACACCTCCGACACCCACGCGTGGTTCCAGGAGTCCCGCCGCGACCCCACCGGGCCCTACGGTGACTTCTACGTCTGGAGCGACACCAGCGAGAAGTACCAGGATGCGCGCGTCATCTTCGTCGACACCGAAGAGTCCAACTGGACCTTCGACGCCGTGCGCAAACAGTTCTACTGGCACCGCTTCTTCTCCCACCAGCCCGACCTGAACTACGACAACCCGGCCGTGCAGGAAGCGATGATCGATGTGCTGCGCTTCTGGCTGGACCTGGGCATCGACGGCTTCCGGCTGGACGCGGTGCCCTACCTGTTCGAGCGTCAGGGCACCAACTGCGAGAACCTGCCCGAGACGCACGCCTTCCTCAAGCGGTGCCGCAAGGTGATCGACGACGAGTTCCCGGGCCGGGTCCTGCTGGCCGAGGCGAACCAGTGGCCGGCCGATGTCGTCGAATACTTCGGCGACCCGGAGACCGGCGGCGACGAGTGCCACATGGCCTTCCATTTCCCGCTGATGCCAAGAATTTTCATGGCGGTCCGGCGGGAGTCGCGGTTCCCGATCTCAGAAATCCTGGCCCAGACCCCGCCCATCCCCGACCTGGCGCAGTGGGGCATCTTCCTGCGCAACCACGACGAGCTCACGTTGGAGATGGTCACCGACGAAGAGCGCGACTACATGTACTCCGAGTACGCCAAGGACCCGCGGATGAAGGCCAACGTCGGCATCCGCCGGCGCCTGGCCCCGCTGCTGGAGAACGACCGCAACCAGACCGAACTGTTCACCGCGTTGCTGTTGTCGCTGCCCGGGTCGCCGGTGTTGTACTACGGCGACGAGATCGGGATGGGCGACATCATCTGGCTCGGTGACCGCGACGGCGTCCGCACCCCGATGCAGTGGTCGCCCGACCGCAACGCGGGGTTCTCCACGGCCAACCCCGGCCGGCTGTACGTCCCGCCGAGCCAGGATCCGGTGTACGGCTACCAGGCGGTGAATGTCGAAGCGCAGCGCGACACCTCGAACTCCCTGCTCAACTGGACGCGCACCATGCTCGCGGTGCGGCGGCGGCACGACGCGTTCGCCGTGGGCTCGTTCCGGGAACTCGGCGGCTCCAATCCATCGGCACTCACCTATGTGCGCGAACTCGTGCGAGACGACGGTGAGGCTGACACTGTTTTGTGCGTCAACAATCTGTCCCGTTTCCCCCAGCCGGTCGAATTGAACCTGCAGCATTGGAACGGCTATACGCCGGTTGAACTGACCGGCCAGGTCGAGTTCCCCCGCATCGGGGAACTGCCCTACCTGTTGACACTGCCCGGGCATGGTTTCTACTGGTTCTCGTTGCGTGCGCCCGTCGGTGAGGAGCCGTGATGGATCCACAGTTGACCGAATACCTGACCCAGCAGCGCTGGTACGCCGGCCGCAACCGGGAGCTGACCGGCGCCGAACCGGCGCTGGTGGTGGCGCTGCGCGACGACGTCGACCTGGTGCTGCTCGACGTCAGCTACGACGACGGGCCCGGCGAGCGGTACCAGCTGGTGCTGCGCCAGGGTGACGGCGAGGTCGGTGACGCCCTCGGTGACCCGGAAGTCGCGACCCTGCTGCTCGGCTTGATCGCCGACTCGGCGACGATCGGTCCGGTCTCCTTTGCCGCGGAGCCCGACGCCGAGCTGCCCGCGGGCGAGACGGCGCGCGTGATGGGCGCCGAACAGAGCAACACCAGTGTCGTGTTCGACGAAGCCGCCATCCTCAAGCTGTTCCGCCGCGTCACATCCGGCGTGAATCCCGACATCGAGCTGACCCGGGTGCTGAGCCGCGCCGGCAGCCCGCATGTGGCGCCGCTGCTGGGGACGATGTCGTTGGACGGCGGACCGGAGACGGCGCTGGGCATGCTGGCCCGCTTCGCCGACAACGCCGCCGAGGGCTGGGACATGGCAGTCGCCAGTACCCGGGACCTCTACGCCGAGGGCGACCTGTATGCCAACGAGGTCGGCGGCGACTTCGCGGGAGAATCGGAGCGGCTCGGGCAGTCCGTCGCCGCGGTGCACGCGACGCTGGCCGCTGAACTGGGCACGGCCACGGCGCTGTTTCCGGTCGAGACGATGCTGGAGCGGCTGGCCGCGGTGACCGCGTCGGTGCCACAGGTCCGCGAGTACGCCGCGGCCATCGAGGGTCGCTACCGCGCGCTCGAGGGGCAGCCGATCACGGTGCAACGGATTCACGGCGACCTGCATCTCGGCCAGGTGCTGCGCACCCCCGAGACCTGGCTGCTGATCGACTTCGAAGGCGAACCCGGGCAGTCACTGGATCAGCGCCGGGTACCCGACTCACCGCTGCGGGACGTCGCCGGAATGCTGCGGTCCTATCAGTACGCGGCGTTCCAGCGGCTGACCGAGGGCGGCGGCAACGAGCAGCGCCGCAAGCAACTCGCGGCGCGTGCGAGGGAATGGGCCGACCGCAACCGGGCGGCGTTCTGCACAGGCTATGCCGAGGCCGGCGGTGCCGAGCCCGACGCGGAACTGCTCGCCGCCTACGAGCTCGACAAGGCGGTGTACGAAGCCGGATACGAGGCCCGGCACCGGCCGCACTGGCTGGACCTGCCGCTGGGAGCGATCGCGAACATCGTCGGCGGTTAGGTGTACCAACCGCCGACGATGACCGTCAGGCCATGGCCTTGACGGCGGCCTGAGCCGGCTTCGGGGTCCAGTCGGAGCGGTAGACGCCGATGGATTCCTCGGGGTTCGAGCTGCCGGTGACACGGTCGCGCGTGGTGTAGATGTACGACGGACCGGCGTAGGGCAGGGTGCGCCACTTGGCCAGGAAGTCGCGGATGTAGTCGGCCTGCGTGGCCTCGTCGACAGCCGAGTTGGGCTCGCCGTACTCGGTGGCCCAGATCTTCTTGCCGCCGTCACCGTTGGCCGCCATGGCCTGATGGATGCCGTCGGTCTGGCTCAGCGGTGAGTTGGGCACTCCGGCGCCGGCCGAGAACTTCAGGTTGTAGTGGTACGGGTGGAACGACAGCGCGTCGAACGAACCGGCCGCTCCGGCGGCGTACATGCGCTGGATGAAGGTCACGGGGTCCAGGGTCAGCGAGCCGAACGACACGACCGCGCCGACCACACCGCCGATGACGACGGCGCCACGATCGGCGGCCTTGATCTTCGGGTACGACGCCTTGAGCATGTCGGCGTAGACGGCGGGCTCCGGGCCCTGCGGGCCGGACGTCCAGGACATCACGGCGTTGGGCTCGTTCCAGATCTCATAGGCGTCCACGCGGCCCCGGTAATGCGCGGCCACCGCGCCGGCGAAATCGCCGTACACCGCGGCCGCGGCCGGCGGGCTGCTGATCGGGATGGCGCCCGGCGCCACGGCCCAGGCCGGCGTCGCGACGATGGCGCCGACGACCGACATGTGGCGGGCATTGGCCGCACCGACGACGGTGTCGACCTGGCCCCAGTTGAAGCTGCCCTGGGTGCCCTCGATGCCGGCCCACGGAATGATGATGCGGACGGTGCGCACACCGGTCGCCGACATCAGGTCGAAGGTGTGGTTGATGTCGTCGGCGTTCATACCGTAGACGTCGGAATCGGCGAAGCCGACGCTGCTGGCCGACTGGCTGATGCCCGTCGGGATGAACGGAATGGTGGCCGGGGAATTGGCCAGGGTTTCGGTGGCGGCGGCGGAAACTGCCGCGACGGTGAAGACTGCTGCAGCGATCTTGGTGACGTTGCGCAACGTTTACTCCAATCTGAGGCACTGCTGTTGATCTTGACCCCCGCCGGATGGGTTGAACCTAACAGCTGTTCAGGCCGCAGCAGGCAGGACCGAGCGATACGACGCCAATGCCGCAGCGTTCGTCACCGCACCAGGCGGCGCAGCAGGGCCGAGGCCGCGGCGATCCCCACCACCGCGGCTACGGCCAGGACCGCGATGTCCAGCAGGGTGTGGCCGGGCGTGCCCAGCAGAAGCGAGCGCAGCGCGTTCACTTCGTACGACAGCGGGTTGACGGTGGAGAGCGCGCGCAGCCAGCCCGGCATGATGTCCACCGGATACAGCGCGTTGGAGGCGAAGAACAGCGGCATGGTGATGGCCTGGCCGATGCCCATCAGGCGGTCGCGGTTGCGGACCAGCCCCGCCAGAGTCATTGACAGACAAGCGAAGAACGCCGACCCGAGCATCACGACCGCCATGGCGGCCAGGATGTGCAGCGGGTTGAAGCTGAGATGGATGCCCATCAGCAGGGCGATCACCAGAACCCCGATCACCTGCGCTATCGAGCGGACTCCCGCCGCGAACGCCTTGCCGGTGATCAGCGCCGAGGCCGGCGACGGGGTCACCATCAGTTTGGCCAGGATGCCGGCATCACGGTCCCAGACGATCTGGATGCCGTAGAAGATCGAGATGAACAGCGCCGACTGGGCGATGATCCCCGGCGCCAGGAACGACAGGTACGGCACGCTGCCGGTGTTGATGACATGCAGCCGCGAGAAGGTCTGGCCGAAGATCAGCAGCCACAGGGCGGGCTGGATCGTCCGGGTGACCAACTCGGTGCGGTCGTAGCGCAGCTTCTGCAATTCGACCAGAGCGAAGGCGCCCATCCGGCGGGCGAGCCCGCCGATGCGCCTGGCGCCGCGCGGTGCGGCGACGAGTTCGACGTCAACTGACACGACGGGCCGTCCTCCTTCCAGCGCGGACGTCCTTCAAGGTCTGGCGGTCGTCGTCCCCGGACAGGTCGGACCCGGCGTAGTGCCGGAACACGTCCTCGAGCGTGGCAGCCGGACCGAGCGCCGCCTTCAGATCGGTGGGCGACCCGACGGCCTGTAGAACGCCGTGGTGCATGAGGGCAACCCGGTCGCACAACGCGTCGGCTTCCTCCATGTAGTGCGTGGTGAGCAGGACCGTCATGCCGAACTCCCGCTGCATGTTCGCCACCTGCGTCCAGACACTGTCGCGCGCAATGGGATCCAGGCCGACGGTGGGTTCATCGAGAATCAGCAGCGACGGCCGGTTCACCAGCGCCTGCGCCAGCTCCAGCCGCCGAACCATGCCGCCCGAGTAGGTCTTGGCGGGCCGGTCGGCGACGTCGAGCAGCTGCATGGCGCGCAGCGCGTCGTCGACCCTGTCGCGGCGCTCGCGGCGCGGTACGTCGTACAGCCGCGCGAACAGGTCGACGTTCTGGCGTCCGGTGAGGGCGGATTCGATCGAGAGTTGTTGCGGCACATAGCCGAGGTTCTGACGGATATCCATGGTGCGGCGGCCGGCGTCGAGCCCGAAGATGCGCACCTGCCCGTGCTGCACGGGCGTCAGGGTGGTGAGCAGGCGTACCAGGGTGGTCTTGCCGGCGCCGTTCGGGCCGAGCAGTCCCATGGTTTCCCCCACGTCGACGGTGAGGCTCAGGTCGTCGACGGCGGTGAAATCGCCGTAGCGGTGCGTGACGTGGTCGCATTCGATGGCGGGAGTACTCATGGCCGGCTCTCCTGGAGCATTCGGGTCATCTCGGCCAGGACGGTCAAACCCTTTGACAGATCATCGATTTGCTCGGTGCTGAGTTGATTGAGCACGACATCGAGGGCGGCCCGGCGGGAGGCCCTGGTCTGATCGGCGAGCTGCTGGGCCGGCTCGGTCAGCCGGAGGCGCCCGATGCGGCGGTCGTCGGGGTCGACGGTGCGGACCAGGAGGTTGTCCGCGACCAGCTTGGAGACCAGTGTCGACGCGGTGTTGGCGGCCAGGCCCAGTTCCTGTGCGGCTTCCCGGACCGAGATGCCGGGCCGGCGGCCGACGAGTCTGAGCAGTTCGGCCTGCGACTGGGTGACGCCTGCGAAGCTCCCGCCGGCGGTCCGGCGCAGCTGCCGGCGGAACGTGCCGACCGTGTGGAACAGGTCGGTCGTGAGGTCCGGGGCGGGGGCGGTGTGGGCGGGCACGTCTCAACAATAGCTCTGTTACAGAGGTATTGCAGAATCGTGGTTTACTCGGGCGGTGTTCCCCGCATACCGCACGCTGCTGACCGGCTTCGACGGCGGTGTGGTGACGCTGACGCTGAACCGGCCCGAGTGGCGCAACGCCTTTGGTGACGGGATGCGGGAAGAACTCGCCGACGCCTACACCCGGTGCGACCAGGCCGACGACGTGCGCGCCGTCGTGCTGACCGGGGCGCCGCCGGCATTCTGCGCCGGGGCCGACCTGGCCGCGGGTGACGAGACGTTCGCGGCGCCGGGCCCGGAGTTCAGTGCCGCCGGCATCCCGGTTCCGGCGTGGTCGTTGAGCAAGCCGGTGATCGCGGCGGTCAACGGGCACGCCATCGGGCTGGGGCTCACCCTGGCGCTGCAGTGCGATATCCGGATTTTCGCCGCGGACGCCCGCTACGGCGTCGTGCAGGTGCGCCGCGGGGTGGTGGGGGACGCCTACTCGCATTGGGCATTGCCGCGATTGGTCGGCATCGCCCGGGCTGCGGAAATCCTGTTGACGGGAACGACTTTCGACGGTCGCCGCGCCGCGGAGCTCGGCATCGCGAGCCGCGTGCTGCCCGCTGATGAGGTGCTGCCGGCCGCGCTGGCGGTGGCCCACGACATTGCGGACAACACCGCGCCGATGTCGGTGGCCGCCAGCAAGCGGCTGCTCTGGGACTCGTTCGACCTGTCGCGCGACGAGGTGGGCCGGCGGGAGACGGAGATTCATCTCGCGGTGATGGCGCATGACGACGCCAGGGAGGGTGTGCGGGCGCTGCAGGCCGGGCGGTTGCCGCGGTGGTCGGGCCGGCCGGTGGATCCGACGCGTTAGGGGCGAGCGGAGCGACGGGAAGTGCCTCAGACGACCGTCACGCCGGAATCTCTCAGGGCGGCAACGGCATTCGTGGTGCCGTCGGCCGATACCCCGGCGGTGTAACCGAGCAGGACGCGGGTGCGGAACCCGGCCTCGGCGGCGTCGGCCGCCGTGGCCTTGACGCAGTAGTCGGTGGCGATGCCGACCACGTCGACCTCGTCGACCCCGCGGGTGCGCAGCCAGTCCGCCAGTGCGGTGCCGCTTTCGTCCTCGCCTTCGAACCCGCTGTAGGCCGCGGAGTGCGGGCCCTTGCGGAACACCGCCTCGACCGTGGAAACGTCGAGCTCCGGGTGGAACTGCGCGCCCGGTGTCCCGGCGACGCAGTGCGGCGGCCACGACGTCACGTAGTCGGGGTGGTCGGAGAAATGCGCGCCCGGGTCGATGTGATGGTCGGCCGTGGCGACGACGTGGTCGTACTCGCGGCGGGCCAGCAGATCGCTGATCGCACGCGCCACTTCACCGCCGCCGGACACCGCGAGGGAACCCCCTTCGCAGAAGTCGTTCTGCACGTCGACGACGATCAACGCCCGCATGTGTCCACGGTAGACCGCTTGCTGCGGTTCGCCCGTTGCCGTAGCGTCCGGACACGTGTCTGAACAGGCGCTTGAGCCCACCCGGCGCCGGTTGACGGCCAAACAGGCCGATACGGTCGACCGGCTGAGCCGTGCCGCCCTCGACCTGTTGCGCCGCGAAGGCTTCGCGGGGCTGACGGTCCGCCGGGTCGCGGCCGACGCCGGTGTCGGCGCTGCGACGGCCTACACCTACTTCTCGTCGAAGGAACACCTGGTCGCCGAGGTGTTCTGGCGTCGCCTGGCGTCGTCGCCGCCCGCGGCGCATGACTCCGACGATCCTGCCACGCGGGTGACCGAGGTGCTGCGGCACATCGCCCTACTGGTGATCGACGAGCCGGAGTTCGCCGGCGCCGTCACCAACGCGCTGCTGGGCCGCGACCCCGATGTCGAGGTGCTGCGGCAGCGCATCGCCGCGGATATCCGCTCCCGACTGGCCGCGGCGCTCGGTCCGGACGTCGACGACGACGTCATCGAGTCGCTGGAGATGCTCTATTCGGGCGCGCTGGTCCGGGCCGGCATGGGGTTCACGTCGTACGACGAGATCGCCGCGCGGCTGGAGAAGTCAGCGCGGCTGATGCTGCGCTGACGATCGGGTGCCCAGCATCGCGAGCGCGGCGGTGACAGCAGGTTCGGTGAGCTCTGCGACGTCGCGGCCGTCCTCGACGAGCAGTGCGGTGAGTTCGCGGAGACCGCCGAGCAGGATCAGGGCCACCGGCCGGTCGATCGGGGCGATGCCGGCACGCTGGAACCCCGAACCACTGGTGAGGTCGACGACCATGTCGGTGAGATGCTCCATGGCCAGGCGATTGAGTGGCAGCGCGGCGTCACCGAGCGCCGGCGCCTCCCGGATCCAGCTCAAGGTGATCGCGGGCCGGGAGGCGATGTGCGCGACGTACGCGTCGACCGCGTTGCGCACCTGCTGCTCCCAGTCGGCATCGGGATCGATGGCGGCGCGGATCCGGGCGATGAGGTCGTCGTTGTTGGAGCGCAGCAGTTCGACGAAGCACTCTTCCTTGCTGGCGAACTGGTCGTAGAAGGTGCGCTTGGAGGTCTTGGCGTTCCGGACGATGTCGGCGACGGTGGTGTCGCGGTAGCCCCGGGTCTCCAGGGAGGTGGCGAGCCCGTCGAGCAGCCGCCCGCGGAACGGCTGCGGAGCCGTCTGCGCCGCGTTGACCTCGCTGCCTGCCATCGCTCTCCCAAAACCCTTGTCACCTTTGGTACCAGCCGGTACCGTACCGGATAACCACGCGGTACACCGTGGTACCGCGTAAACAGTGGTTTGGAGCGTGCCATGACCGAAACCGTCACCGCTGAACTCACCGAGTGCGCCCCGGCGATCCATCTGCCACCGGCGACCGGAGTGCCCAAGATTCTTCAAGGGGTCGCGTTCGCGACCAATCGGCGCCGGTTCGTCAACCGGATGGTGCCGCGACTCGGTCCGGTATTCACCTGTGATGCACCGGTTTTCGGCCGCGCCGTCATGGTGACCGACCCCCAGTTGGCCAAGCAGGTGTTCGCCGCGAACCCCGCCGACGTCGGCAACATCCAGCCGAACCTGTCCCGCGTCCTCGGCAGCGGATCGGTGTTCGCGCTCGACGGTTCCGAGCACCGGCTGCGCCGCAAGCTGCTGACCCCGCCGTTCCACGGCAAGAGCATCAAGAATTACGAGCGCATCTTCGAAGAGGAGACGCTGCGTGCGGCGGCGTCCTGGCCCGAGGGGAAGTCGTTCCCCACGCTCGAACCGATGATGCACATCACCCTCAACGCCATCCTGCGCGCGGTGTTCGGCGCCGACGGTCACCACCTCGACGAGCTACGGCGCATCATCCCGCCGTGGGTCACCCTGGGGTCGCGACTGGCGGTGCTGCCCATGCCGCCGCGCACCTACGGCCGCTTCACGCCGTGGGGCCGGCTCGCCGAATACCGGCGCCGGTACGACGAGGTCGTCGGCAGACTCATCGACACGGTCGCGGCCGACCCTGATCTCGACAGCCGCGACGACGTGCTGGCGCTGCTGCTGCGCAGCACCTACGAGGACGGAACGGCGATGTCCCGCAGCGACATCGCCGACGAACTGCTGACACTGCTGGCCGCCGGCCACGAAACCACCGCGGCCACCATGGCGTGGGTCTTCGAACGGATCTCCCGCCACCCCGAGGTGCTGCGCCGTCTCGAAGACGAGGTGGCAGCCGGTGACACCGACGAGTACCGCCAGGCGACCATCCTCGAGGTGCAACGCATCCGCACCATCATCGACTTCGCCGGCCGGCACGTGTACGCGCCGACCTTCCAGCTCGGGGAATGGGTCATCCCGCGGGGCTTCTCGATCATCGTCGCCATCGACCACATGCACGAGGACGCAAAGGAATTCGCCGATCCGGAGCGGTTCGACCCGGAGCGCTTCCTCGGGCGCCGTCCGCCGCTGGCGTTCCTGCCGTTCGGCGGCGGTACCCGGCGCTGCGTCGGGGCGGTGTTCGCGCAGGTCGAGATGGACGTGGTGCTGCGGACGGTGTTGCGGCACTTCGCCATTCAGGTCAGCAGCGCGCCGGGGGAGAAGGTCTTCTCGCGGGGTGTGGCCTACACGCCCAAAGACGGCGGCCGCGTGACCTTACGCCGGCGGGTCACCCCGCTGTAGGTTCATGCTGTGACCGAACGGATTACGCAGTACCGCCATGACGGACTGACCTTCGACGTGGTCGACTCCGGCCCCGTCGACGGCGATGTCGTGGTGTTGTTGCACGGCTTCCCGCAGACCGCCGAGTCCTGGACTGCCGTGTCGGAGCTGTTGCATGCCAACGGTTTCCGGACGCTGGCGCCCAATCAGCGCGGCTACTCGCCCGGTGCCCGGCCGAAGGGCCGGCGGCAGTACACGATCCCCAAACTGACCGACGACGTCGCCGCGCTGATCGAGTTGGTCGGCGGGCCGGTGCACGTGGTCGGGCATGACTGGGGCGCCGCGATCGCCTGGGCGCTGACGGCGACCAAACCCGAGCTGGTGCGCACCCTCACCGCGGTGTCGGTGCCCCATACCGGTGCCTTCCTGAAGGCGATGGCCGTCGGGACGCAGGCGCTGCACTCGTACTACATGCTGATCTTCCAGCTGCCGTGGCTCGGCGAACGGTTCGCGCAGTTGGCGATGCCGCGCAGCGGAATGACCGATGAGGCGCTGGCTGTCACGCGGGCCGAGGTGTTCGACAGCGGGGCCCTGACCACCGCACTCAACTGGTACCGCGCCATGCCGTTCGTGAACCCGAAATCGGCGTTCATCCCGGTGACGCGGCCGACCACATACATCTGGAGCGACGGCGACATCGCGCTCGGCCGCAAGGGTGCCCTGCTGACCGAGCAGTTCGTCCACGCGCCGTACAAGTTCGAGATCGTCGAAGGCGCAAACCACTGGTTGCCGGACCAGCACCCCGAGCTCGTGGCCCGGCTGATCGCCGAGCGCGCCGCCACCTAGCGATTTGTGCACGATTTTCCGCGGCCCGCGCGGAAAATCGTGCACAAATCACGCTCGTTTGGGCAGTTTCCAGCCCGGCCGCGGGAAGTGGCAGGTGTAGCCGTTGGGGATGCGCTCCAGGTAGTCCTGGTGCTCCGGCTCGGCCTCCCAGAACGGGACGGCCGGCGTCACCTCGGTGACCACCTTGCCGGGCCACAGACCCGAGGCGTCGACGTCGGCGATGGTGTCTTCGGCGATGCGCTTCTGCTCGTCGTCGGTGTAGAAGATCGCCGAGCGGTAGCTGGTGCCGACGTCGTTGCCCTGCCGGTTGACGGTCGACGGGTCGTGGATCTGGAAGAAGAACTCCAGGAGCGCCCGATAGTCGGTCTGGCTGGGGTCGTAGATGATCTCGACGGCCTCGGCGTGGCCGGGGTGGTTGCGGTAGGTCGGGTGATCGTTGGTCCCGCCGGTGTAACCGACCCGGGTCTTGAGCACACCCGGCTGCTTGCGGATCAGGTCCTGCATCCCCCAGAAGCAGCCGCCCGCCAGGATCGCGGTCGCAGTGTCGGTCATGTACGCCTCCTCGCTTTGATTCCAGCGAACCGAACTCCCGGCGAGTGCGCAAGTGCTCGACAAACGTCACTAGAACGTGTTCTAGTTTTCCTGTGACGGGCAACACCTTCAGTCGCGACGAACTCATCGCGGCATTCGACGTCTTCGAGCAGACCGTGGACCGCGCCGCCCAGACGCGCGACTGGGATCCGTGGACCGACCACTACACCGAGGACGTGCTGTACATCGAACACGCCATGGGCACCATGCACGGCCGCGAGGAGGTGCGGCCCTGGATCTGGAACACCATGGAGAACTTCCCCGGCAGCTACATGACGTCGTTCCCGTCGCTGTGGAAGGTGTACGACGAGGCGACCGGTCGGGTCATCTGCGAGCTCGACAACCCCATGCGCGATCCCGGCGACGGCACCATCATCGGCGCCACCAACATCTCGATCATGACGTACGCGGGCGACGGCCTGTGGAGCAAGCAGGAAGACATCTACAACCCCATGAAGTTCCTCGAGGCCACCATGGCGTGGTGCAAGAAGGCCGAAGCGCTGGGCACGCTGCCGGAGGTGGCCGAGGAGTGGATGCAGAAGTTCGGCGGTAGGGGACGCCGATGACGTCGCTTGTCATCGGGGCCAACGGCTATCTCGGCTCGCACGTCACCCGGCAGCTGGTGGCGGCCGGGGAGGACGTGCGGGTCATGGTTCGGGCCGGTGCCAACACCATCGGCATCGACGACCTCGCCGTCACCCGCTACGAGGGCGACATCTGGGACAACGACACCCTGCGGGCCGCGATGACCGGCGCCGACGTCATCTACTACTGCGTCGTCGACACCCGCGGCTGGCTCCGGGATCCGTCGCCGTTGTTCCGCACCAACGTCGAGGGCACCCGCAATGTGCTGGACGTCGCGGTTGAACCCGAAATCGCGTCGGGCCTAAGGAAATTCGTCTTCACGAGCAGCTACGCCACGGTGGGGCGCAAGCGCGGCTTCGTCTCCACCGAGGACGACATCGCCGACGAGCGCACGCTGCCGCCGTACGTGCGGTCGCGCGTGCAGGCCGAGAAACTGGTGCTGCAGTACGCCCGGGAACGCGGGCTGCCGGCCGTCGCGATGTGTGTGTCCACCACGTACGGCGGAACGGACTGGGGCCGTACGCCGCACGGCGCCATCATCGCCGGCGCCGCGTTCGGGAAGCTGCCGTTCGTGATGAGCGGCATCGAGCTGGAAGCGGTCGACGTCAACGACGCCGCCCGCGCGCTGATCCTGGCCGCCGACAAGGGCCGGCCCGGTGAGCGATACCTGATCTCCGACAAGATGATCAGCAATGCCGAGGTGGCGCGCATCGCCGCGGCCGAGGCCGGGGTGCCGGCGCCGGCCAAGTCGCTGCCGCTGCCGGTGACGTACACACTCGCCACCCTGGGCACCGTCAAAGGCCGGCTCAAGGGCACCGACGAACACATGTCGCTGGCGTCACTGCGACTGATGCGCGCTGAGGCGCCCGTCGACTGCAGCAAGGCGAGGGCTGAATTGGGCTGGGAGCCAAGGCCCGTCGAGGACGCGGTGCGGGAAGCGGCGCGGTTCTGGGTGGGCCTGCGAAAGGCTCGGCAGGCCCAGAAATCCCGGGGCTGAACAACGCGCCGTGCAGCGTTAAGTCGTGGCGCGGCAAGGCCTACCGCGGCTAGCGTCGAAGCCATGACGGACAGATTGCAGGTGGACCTGACCGGGGCACCGCAGACCATGCTGGCCACGCTGTACGCCAAGGCACTGGACGCCGACCTGCCGAAGTCGGTGCTGCACGACACCTACGCCCGCGATGTCGTCGCCCGCATCGACTACGACTGGTCGCAGACCACGATCACGGCCGCCAGGTCGCCGGGGGTCACGCTGCGGTCGGCCTACTTCGACAAGACGGCCCGGCAGTTCCTGGCCGTTTACCCGGAAGCCGTTGTGCTGCACCTGGGTTGCGGACTGGACAGCCGACACTACCGGCTGGACCCGGGACCCGGCGTCGACTGGTACGACATCGACTACCCGGAGGTCGCCGAGCTGCGCCGTCAGCTTTACCCGGCCCGCGAGCACTGCCACATCGTCCCGGCATCGGTGACGGACCCGGCGTGGCTCGCCGGCATCCCGGCCGACCGCCCGGTACTGATGCTGGCCGAGGGCCTCACGATGTACCTCAGCGAGGCCGACGGCCAGGCACTGTTCCGTCGCATCGTGGCGCATTTCCCAAGTGGGGAACTGCAATTCGATGCCTTCAGCCGGCTCGGTGTGAAGCTGCAGTGGACGAACTCCGTGGTGCGCCGTTCGGGCGCGACGTTGAAGTGGGCCATGGACGGCCCCGACGACGTCCTGTCGGCAGTGCCGGGACTGCGGCTGCTGTCATGGGAGTCCGCCCTCGGCCCCGACGGCTACAACCTGCTGCCGACGGGACTGCGCGTGATGGCCGCCGTCATGCGCGCCGTGCCCGGCATGCGCCACATGTCGCAGTACCACCGGTATTCGTGGGGCTGACCGCCCGGCCCGGTCAGGCGGCCTCGGCGCGGGCCTTCAGCCGCTCGAGCGTCAGCCGGATGTTCTCGGCGTTGGCCGCGTCCCGGTCGGCGACCCCGGTGAGCGAGGCGGCGAACAGCTTCAACAGACCCGGCCGGTTGTCCCACGTGGACTCGGTGACCCGGCAGCCGTTCGGCGTCTCGGTGATGTCGTAGCGCCAGTGCGCGATGGGCACGATCGAGGACTTCACGGCGAAGCCGAACGTCTTGCCCGGCTCGGCTTCGGTGACGGTGCAGCTGGTCGTCCAGGTCTTCGAGCCGTTGCGGTTGTGTCCCTTGAACACCGAACCGGGTACCGCCGAGGACCCCTTCTGCCACTCCATGGTGTGTGCCTCCTCGGCGAGCGAGGCCAAGGTGGGCAGATCGGTCAGCAGCGCGTAGACAGCCGACGGGCTGGCGGCGATCTCGATGGCGGCGGTGACGGAGGCGGGTCCCTGTGCGGTCATGGCGCTGATCGTAGACAGACCGTCCTGGGGTTGGGCAAGCGGTAATTGTCGGTGGCGCAACAAGAATGCTCGATCTTTGCGGTAACCGTTTCGGGGTATCCCGGCGATATACCGCGTGACGGCACCTTCCAACGAAGGAGTTGGGTTGATATGAGCAAAAAGACGTTTGTGGCAGCTACCGCGCTCACCACCGGTGTGAGCGCGGCGATTATGGGATTAGGAGTCAATATCGCGCAGGCGAAGCCTGCACCCTGCCCGCCGATGCAGGTATGCAACGGTCCGGGTAACGGACACGGACCGGGTGGCGGCGGTCCGCCCGGAAACCCCGGCGGTCCACCTGGAAACCCCGGCGGTCCACCTGGAAACCCCGGTGATCCCGGCGGCGGGCCGGGTGGGCCACCGCCAGGTAACCCGGGCAATCACGACGACTGGCACCCGGGCGACAACGACAATGGCCGTGGGGACTGGCATCCCGGCGACCAGGGGAACTGGCACCCCAGGCCGGGCGACCCGGGACCGGGCGACTGGCACTGGCGTGGCGGCCCGCCGCCGTGGGGCCATGGTCCTGGGCCGTGGGGCTGGGGACCACCGCCCAGGCCGAACATCATCTGGGTGGCGCCCCCGCCGTGGGCACCGCCGCCGCCCCCGTTCGACTACTGGGGCTACACCGTCTACCCGGTGTGGGATCCAGGCTTCATGGCGTGGGGTTTCTGGTTCTTCGGCATCTGGATTGCGCTGTAATCCGTCAGTAGTTGCCGTCTGATGGCTGGGCCTGTCACTGGTGACAGGCCCAGCGTCATGTCGGGAATCGGCGCCGCCGGGAAAGGTGTTGCACTGAACATGACCGAGCGTCCCGTGCTCGAGCCCAGTGCGGCTCACCCCATCACCATCACGCCGACCGCCGGACGTGTCACCGTGACGGTCAACGGCCGCGTGGTTGCGGACACCACTGACGCACTCACTCTGCAAGAGTCGAATTACCCAGCGGTGCAATATGTTCCGCTCGCCGACGTCGACCAGACGGAGCTGTCCCGAAGTACGACCACCAGCTACTGCCCGTACAAGGGTGACGCCGGCTACTACCACGTCGGCGGCGTCGAAGACGTCATCTGGACGTACGAACAGCCGTACCCCGCGGTGGCTGAGATCGCCGGCCGGGTGGCGTTCTACCCGGACAAGGCCGACATCGTGGTGCATCCCGCCTAACCTGAATCCGTGCCCACCGCCAGCCTGGCCCTGGACGGCCCGGCCGGCCTCGGCCTGACGTTGTCGCCGCTGCGCCGCGGCGGGACCGACCCGACCTTCCGGACCGTCGACGGCGTCATCTGGCGCACCAGCCTGATGCGCACCGGCGGGGTGACCGCGCGGCTCAGCCAGCCGCAGCTGGATACCGTCGACTGCGAGGTGTGGGGCGACGGCGCCGCCGAGTTCCTGGACCGCCTACCCGCGCTGGTCGGCGCCGAAGACGACGCCACGGGATTCGCACCCACCGAACCGACCATTGCCGAGGCCTGGCGCCGCGTGCCGCACCTGCGCCTGTGCCGCACGGGGCGGGTGCTGGAGGCGCTGATCCCGGCGATCCTCGAGCAACGGGTGCAAGGCCGGGATGCGTGGAATTCGTTCCGCAAGCTCACCATGCGATATGGCGCGCCCGCGCCCGGCCCGGCGCCGGCCGGCATGCGGCTGCCGCCGACCGCCGATGCGTGGCGCCGCATCCCGTCCTGGGAATTCCACCGCGCGAACGTGGATCCCGGCCGGGCCCGCACCCTGGTCGGCTGCGCGCAGCGGGCCGACGCGCTGGAGCGGCTGACCGCCGAGACCGCGATCACGGCCTTGATGTCGTTGCCGGGAGTCGGGCTGTGGACGGCCGCCGAGACGGTGCAGAAGGCGTTCGGCGACGCCGACGCGCTCTCGGTCGGCGACTATCACCTGGCCAAGATGGTGGGCTGGACCCTGCTGGGCCACCCGATCGACGACGCCGCGATGGTCGAACTGCTGGAACCGCTCCGGCCACACCGGCATCGGGCGGTACGGCTGCTCGAAGTCAGTGGCCTGGCGCGCAACCCGAGATTCGGTGCGCGCCAGGCGATTCCCAGCCTGAAGGAAATCTAGGCGGCGACGACGTCGGCTTCGTGATCCGTCTCGGCGGTGCCGAACAACAGCGGATAAGCGACGCCCGCGATGGCGGCTCCGACCAACGGCGCCAGCCAGAACACCCACAGCTGCGTCGGCGCCCCGTTGCCGTTGAAGAACGCGACGCCGGTCGAGCGGGCCGGATTCACCGAGGTGTTGGAGATCGGGATCGAGATCAGGTGGACGAGGGTCAGGGACAGGCCGATGGACAGTCCGGCGAAGCCCTTCGGGGCGCGGGCGTCGGTGGAGCCCAGGATCACGAACAGAAACATCGCGGTCAGGACGATTTCGGTGATGAGCACCGACGCCAGGCCGAAATGTTCCGGTGAGTGGTCCCCGAAACCGTTCGCGGCCATGTTGCCGGTCGCCGACCAGCCCTTCTGGCCACTGCCGATCCAGTAGATGACCCCGCCGGCCACGAGCCCGCCGATGATCTGGGCGATCCAGTACCCGGGCAGTGCCTTCCAGTCGATCCGCCGGGCCAGGGCCGCGCCGAGCGTGACCGCCGGATTGAAATGGCCGCCCGAGACACTGCCGAAGGCGTAGACGCCCGTCAGTACCGTGAGGCCGAAAGCTATTGCGACACCGAGGAATCCGATGCCGATAGAGGTGTGTTCGGTGGGATTGGCGGCAAAGACCGCGGCGCCGCAACCGCCGAGCACGAGCCAGAAGGTGCCGACGGCCTCCGCCGCCAGCTTGTGTGTGCTCGTGGGAGTACTCATTTGGTCGAACCCTCCAATTCCTGTCGAAAAAGCCGGGTCAGCAAACAGCATTTCGAGGGTCCCACCGATGGGCGGCCGGGAGCCCGGCTGTTGCTGAATAGCGGCTCAAAGGTGACCGGCGGGTGCCCGCTGACCGGCCCGGAATCTAAGAATCTGAGCAATCTTTGCAGCAAATAAACTTTTGGTAACGGCCTGCGGAAATGTGACTCCCAGCAAACCATATTGCGGTGTCGTGACCAGTGGTGCGGGTGGGCCCCGTCGGGGTGTGACCGGAATTGATTGGCGAAAACGCAAGGGCTCCAATAAAATTGGCCCTACCGACCGGTAGCTTTAGAGTGCTGTGCACCACAGTCACAGCAACCTCATTAGGTCTGCCTAAGTTGGCATGTCAGGCCGGGTTTGTCATATCGTTTTGTCTCAATCGAGGCGAGCGGGACGGCCCGTCGTTCAGTGCTGCACGCTGGCATACCGTCGCTCAGTCCGCTGACGCCGTTGAAAGCGGCGGTCAAGCGATGCTTCGTAAAGAAGATGGTGAAGGGTTAGGTGGGAATGGCGCCGCAGCACGGCGGACCCAGCAAGGTCGGGCTGTACAACCCCGCGCATGAGCACGACGCCTGTGGCGTCGCCATGGTCGCGGACATTCACGGACGTCGGAGCCGCGACATCGTCGACAAGGCGATCACGGCACTGCTGAACCTGGAGCATCGCGGTGCTGCAGGTGCCGAGCCGAACACCGGCGACGGCGCAGGCATCCTGCTGCAGGTTCCCGACGAGTTCCTCCGCGCCGTGTGCGCCGAGGAAGGCTTCGAGCTTCCTGCCGAAGGCAGCTACGCCACGGGCATCGCTTTCCTGCCGCAGTCGGCCCGCGACGCCAAGCTGGCGTGCGAGGCCGTCGAGAAGATCGTCGAAGCCGAGGGCCTGCAGGTCCTGGGCTGGCGCGATGTGCCGTTCGACGAGTCGTCGCTCGGTGCGCTGGCGCGTGACGCCATGCCGACCCTGCGGCAGATCTTCATCGCCGGCGCCGACGGCATGCAGCTCGAGCGCCGCGCCTACGTCATCCGCAAGCGCGCCGAGCACGAGCTGGGCACCAAGGGCCCGGGCCAGGACGGCCCCGGTCGCGAGACGGTGTACTTCCCGAGCCTGTCGGGCAAGACCATCGTCTACAAGGGCATGCTCACCACCCCGCAGCTCAAGGCGTTCTACCTGGACCTGCAGGACGAGCGGATGAAGAGCGCGCTGGGCATCGTGCACTCGCGCTTCTCGACCAACACGTTCCCGTCGTGGCCGCTGGCGCACCCGTTCCGCCGGGTCGCGCATAACGGTGAGATCAACACCGTCAACGGCAACGAGAACTGGATGCGTGCCCGCGAGGCGCTCATCCACACTGACGTGTTCGGGTTCCACAACGACCTGAACAAGATTTTCCCGGTCTGTACGCCGGGCGCCTCGGACACCGCGCGGTTCGACGAGGCGCTCGAACTCCTGCACCTGGGTGGACGTCCGCTGCACCACGCCGTGCTGATGATGATCCCCGAGGCATGGGAACGCAGCGAGACCATGGACCCCGCCCGCCGGGCGTTCTACCAGTACCACGCGTCGCTCATGGAGCCGTGGGACGGCCCGGCGTCGGTGTGCTTCACCGACGGCACCATCGTCGGCGCGGTGCTGGACCGCAACGGCCTGCGTCCCTCGCGCATCTGGGTCACCGACGACGGGCTCGTCGTCATGGCCTCCGAGGCCGGCGTCCTGGATCTGGACCCGTCGACCGTCGTCAAGAAGATGCGTCTGCAGCCCGGCCGCATGTTCCTCGTGGACATGGCCGAAGGCCGGATCGTCGACGACGAGGAGATCAAGGACAAGCTGGCGGCCGAGCACCCCTACCAGGAGTGGCTCGACAACGGCCTGTTCCACATCGACGATCTGCCCCCGGGCGACTATGTCAAGATGCCGCACCACCGCGTGGTGCTGCGCCAGCAGGCGTTCGGCTACACGAACGAAGAGGTCAATCAGCTGATCGTGCCGATGGCCCGCACCGGCGCCGAGGCGCTGGGCTCCATGGGTACCGACACCCCGATCGCTGTGCTATCGCAGCGGCCGCGGATGCTCTACGACTACTTCCAGCAGCTGTTCGCACAGGTCACCAACCCGCCGCTGGACGCCATCCGCGAAGAGGTCGTCACCAGCCTCTCGGGCGTCATCGGCCCCGAGGGTGACCTGCTCAACCCGGACGAGAACTCGTGCCGGCAGATCGTCGTGCCGCAGCCGATCCTGCGCAACGGCGACCTGTCCAAGCTGATCTGCGTCGACCCCGACCACGAGATCCGGGGCCGCAAGCACGGCATGCGCGCCGCGGTCATCAGCTGCCTGTACCCCGTCGCCGACGGTGGAGAGGGCCTGCGCCGCGCCCTGGAGGATGTCCGCACCAAGGTGTCGCAGGCCATCCGCAACGGTGCCCGCATCATCGTGCTGTCGGACCGTGAGTCCAACGAATGGCTCGCGCCGATTCCGTCGCTGCTGTCGACGGCCGCCGTCCACCACCACCTGGTCCGGGAACGCACCCGCACCCAGGTCGGCCTCGTGGTCGAGTCCGGTGACGCCCGCGAGGTGCACCACATGGCCATGCTGGTGGGTGTCGGCGCGGCCGCCATCAACCCGTACATGGCCTTCGAGACCGTCGAGGACATGGTCGACCGCGGTGTCATCACCGGTCTGACCAGCGACCAGGCCAAGGCCAACTACGTCAAGGCCGCCGGCAAGGGTGTGCTGAAGGTGATGTCCAAGATGGGCATCTCGACGCTGGCCTCCTACACCGGCGCCCAGCTGTTCCAGGCCGTCGGCATCAGCCAGCGCGTGCTCGACGAGTACTTCACCGGCATCTCCTGTCCGACCGGCGGCATCGACCTCGACGACATCGCGGCCGACGTCGCGGCGCGGCACAGCCTCGCCTACCTCGACCGGCCCGACGAGTGGGCGCACCGTGAGCTCGAGGTCGGCGGCGAGTACCAGTGGCGCCGCGAGGGCGAGTACCACCTGTTCAACCCGGACACGGTGTTCAAGCTGCAGCACTCCACCCGCACCGGGCAGTACTCGGTGTTCAAGGAGTACACCAAGCTGGTCGATGACCAGAGCGAGCGCATGGCCTCCCTGCGTGGCCTGTTCACGTTCAAAGAAGGTGTGCGCGAACCGATCTCGATCGACGAGGTCGAACCCGCCAGCGAGATCGTCAAGCGGTTCTCCACCGGCGCGATGAGCTACGGCTCGATCTCGGCGGAGGCCCACGAGACGCTGGCCATCGCCATGAACCGCCTTGGCGGACGGTCGAACTCGGGTGAGGGCGGCGAGAACGTCGAGCGCTTCGAGCGGGACGCCAACGGCGACTGGCGGCGCAGCGCCATCAAGCAGGTCGCGTCGGCCCGCTTCGGTGTGACGTCGCACTACCTGACGAACTGCACCGACATCCAGATCAAGATGGCCCAGGGCGCCAAGCCCGGTGAGGGCGGTCAGCTTCCGGGGCACAAGGTGTACCCGTGGGTGGCCGAGGTACGGCACTCGACCCCGGGTGTCGGCCTGATCTCGCCGCCGCCGCACCACGACATCTACTCGATCGAGGATCTGGCGCAGCTGATCCACGACCTGAAGAATGCCAACCCCGAGGCCCGTATCCACGTGAAGCTGGTGTCGGAGAACGGCGTCGGTACCGTCGCCGCGGGTGTCTCGAAGGCGCACGCCGACGTGGTGCTCATCTCCGGGCACGACGGTGGCACCGGTGCGACCCCGCTGACCTCGCAGAAGCACGCAGGCGCGCCGTGGGAGCTGGGCCTGGCCGAGACGCAGCAGACCCTGCTGCTCAACGGTCTGCGCGACCGCATCGTCGTGCAGGTCGACGGTCAGCTCAAGACCGGCCGCGACGTCGTCATCGCCGCGCTGCTGGGTGCCGAGGAATTCGGTTTCGCCACCGCACCGCTGGTGGTCTCGGGCTGCATCATGATGCGCGTCTGCCACCTCGACACCTGCCCCGTGGGTGTGGCCACCCAGAACCCGGTGCTGCGCGAGCGGTTCACCGGCAAGCCGGAATTCGTCGAGAACTTCTTCCTGTTCATCGCAGAAGAGGTCCGCGAACTCATGGCGCAGCTGGGCTTCCGCACCATCAACGAGATGGTCGGCCAGGTCGGCGCGCTGGACACCAGCAAGGCCATCGCGCACTACCGCGCGCAGAAGCTGGACCTGACCCCGGTGCTGTACGAACCGGAGTCGGCCTTCATGAAGCAGGATCTGTACTGCACGTCGAGCCAGGACCACGGTCTGGACAAGGCGCTCGACCAGCAGCTGATCGCCGAGTGCCGGGACGCCATCGAGTCCAAGGTGCCGGTGAGCCTCGCCATGAAGATCACCAACGTGAACCGCACCGTCGGCACCATGCTGGGCCACGAGGTCACCAAGGTGCATGGCGGCCAGGGGCTTCCGGACGGCACCATCGACATCACGTTCGACGGCTCGGCGGGTAACAGCTTCGGCGCGTTCCTGCCCAAGGGCATCACCCTCCGGGTGAACGGCGACGCCAACGACTATGTCGGCAAGGGTCTTTCGGGTGGACGCATCGTGGTGCGCCCGTCGAAGAACGCGCCCGCGGGCTACGTGGCCGAGGAGAACATCATCGGCGGCAACGTGATCCTGTTCGGTGCCACCAGCGGCCAGGCGTTCCTGCGCGGTGTGGTGGGCGAGCGGTTCGCGGTGCGTAACTCGGGCGCCGTCGCGGTCGTCGAGGGCGTGGGCGACCACGGCTGCGAGTACATGACCGGTGGCAAGGTCGTCATCCTCGGCGAGACCGGCCGTAACTTCGCCGCCGGTATGTCCGGCGGTATGGCCTTCGTCTACGACCCGAAGGGCGCCCTGCCGGGCAACATCAACGGCGAGATGGTCGATCTCGATGCGCTGGACGCCACCGACGAACTGTGGCTGCACGAGATCATCACCGCCCATGTCGATGGCACCGAATCGGCTGTGGGACAGCGGATTCTGGCCGATTGGCAGAATCAGAAGGAGCAGTTCATCAAGGTGATGCCTCGCGACTACAAGCGGGTACTGGAGGCGATCGCCGGGGCCGAGGCCGCCGGCGAGGACGTCAGCGAAGCGATCATGGCGGCCGCTCGTGGCTGATCCGAACGGCTTCCTCAAGCACACCCACCGTCAGACTCCGGTCCGCCGGCCGGTCGACCTGCGCCTCAAGGACTGGAAAGAGGTCTACGAGGAGTTCTCCAAGGAGACCTTGCAGGTCCAGGCCTCGCGCTGCATGGACTGCGGTATCCCGTTCTGCCACAACGGTTGTCCGCTCGGGAACCTCATCCCCGAGTGGAACGACCTGGTGTACCGGGACCGCTGGCGCGACGGCATCGAGCGCCTGCACGCCACCAACAACTTCCCGGAATTCACCGGGCGGCTGTGCCCGGCGCCGTGTGAGGCGTCGTGCGTCCTCGGCATCAACCAGGACCCGGTGACGATCAAGCAGGTCGAGGTCGAGCTGATCGACAACGCCTTCGACCAGGGCTGGGTCAAGCCGATGATCCCGGACGTCAAGACCGGCAAGAAGGTCGCCGTCGTCGGTTCCGGACCGGCCGGTCTGGCCGCTGCCCAGCAGCTGACTCGCGCCGGCCACGACGTGACCGTGCTCGAGCGGGCCGACCGCATCGGTGGTCTGCTGCGTTACGGCATCCCGGAATTCAAGATGGAGAAGCGGCACATCGACCGTCGTCTGGAGCAGATGGCGGCCGAGGGCACGCAGTTCCGGACCAACGTCAACGTCGGCGTCGACATCACCGTCGAGCAGCTGCAGGAAGACTACGACGCGGTGGTCCTGGCCGGCGGCGCGACCGCATGGCGTGACCTGCCGATCCCGGGCCGCGAGCTCGAGGGCATCTACCAGGCCATGGAGTACCTGCCCTGGGGTAACCGCGTGCAGCTGGGCGACGACGTCCTCGGACCCGACGGCGAGCCGCCGATCACGGCCAAGGGCAAGAAGGTCGTCATCATCGGTGGCGGTGACACCGGCGCCGACTGCCTGGGCACCGCCCACCGGCAGGGTGCCGAGAGCGTCCACCAGTTCGAGATCATGCCGCGTCCGCCGGAGGAGCGCGCCGAGTCGACCCCGTGGCCGACCTACCCGCTCATGTTCCGGGTGTCCTCGGCGCACGAAGAGGGTGGCGAGCGCGTCTTCTCGGTCAACACCGAGGAGTTCGTGGGCACCGACGGCAAGGTCTCGGCACTGAAGGTGCACGAGGTCGTCATGAAGGCCGGCAAGTTCGAGAAGGTCGAGGGTTCGGACTTCGAACTCGCGGCGGACATCGTCTTCCTGGCCATGGGCTTCGTCGGCCCCGAGCGTGAAGGCCTGCTGACCGAGCTGGGCGTCGAGCTCACCGACCGCGGAAACGTGGCCCGGGACAACGACTTCCAGACCACGGTGCCCGGCGTCTTCGTCGCCGGTGACATGGGCCGCGGTCAGTCGCTGATCGTGTGGGCCATCGCCGAGGGCCGCGCCGCGGCCGCCGGCGTGGACCGCTACCTGATGGGTGAGTCGGCGCTGCCGAAGCCCATCAAGCCGACGGCTGCGCCGCAGCGCTGATCTGACAATCAACCGTGGCCCGGTGGTGCGATGCACCGCCGGGCCACGGTTTTTTCACGTCAGGAACGCAGAACCGGTGACTCTCACGCTGCATGGGTGGTGCAGATTGGCGACGGGCGCCGCACGCACTGCTCGATAAAATCGGCCGGTGAGCAGTGGGGGAGGGCAGACACGACTGCCGCATCCAGTGGTGTTGGGTGCGGTCGCGGTCGCGATACTGGCGTTGGTGGTGCACAACCAGCTTGTGCCGTTCGATGTGAAGTTCTTCGGATTGATGGAGAACGACTTCGACCTGTCGACGTACCGAGCTGCGGTCGATGGGCTCTGGCACGGCAAGCCGTTCTACGAGACGCCGGCGTTGAAAGAGGCGTGGTTCGTCTACCCGCCGTTCGCGACAGTGCTGCTTGCCCCTTTCGCGTTGGCCGGCTTCGAAGTCGCGAAGTGGTCGCTGTTGGTCCTGTCGGTAGGGCTTTTGGCGCTGTTGGCTTGGCGCACAATGCGATTGGCCGGCGTTCGCGCTGACTGGCGACTGGCGACGGTCAGCGCGGCACTCGGCGTGACGGTCATAGATGTCGAGCCGGTGCAGGCCACGCTCTGGTGGGGACAGATCAATGTGCTGCTCATGGCGATGGTGCTGCTGGATCTGTTGCGGCCCAAAGCTTCCCGTTCTCGAGGTATCGGGTTGGGGCTGGCGGCGGGCATCAAGCTGACGCCGCTGGTGTTCCTGCCGTACCTGCTGCTGACTCGACAATGGCGTACTTTTGCCGTTGCCACAGGGACTTTCGTGGCAACGATGGTAGGTACCTGGCCATTCCTTCCGGCGGACAGCGGTTGGTTCTGGAGTCACCTCGGAGATACCACGCACATCGCGCCTATCGATCACCTGGCGAACCAGTCGATCAACGGCTTTCTCGCGCGCTTCTTCGCACCACTTCCACGGCCTGAATGGTTGTGGATCACCCTGAGCCTCTTGGTCCTGGTTGCCGGACTGGCGGTGGCGTGGTGGGCCCACCGCCGCGGCGAGCAGGCCCTGGCTCTCGTGGTGGTGGGCCTGACCGGTTGTGCCGTCTCGCCGTTCAGCTGGGCTGCGCACTGGGTCTGGTTCGCGCCGGTGATCTTCTGGCTCGTCGGGAAAGCCTGTACGACGCAGGGTGGTTGGGCTCGGGGCTGGGCGTACCGTGCCGCCGGCTTGTTCGCGGCGGTGTTCATGTGGACGCTGCACAAACCCGGCCGGAACCACACCACGATGTACTTCAGCGGCGTGTACTGGAATTTCCTCGACCTGCGGCCGTTCTGGATCGGCCAAGTGATGAGCGGCTGGTATCCGCTGGTGTACCTGTGCTTCCTGATCGGTGCGGTCGGTTGGTTGCGGTTGAGTACGTCGGAGCCGCGTGTGGTGGGCGCGACGGCCATGAGTGCCGACGATCTCGGGGACTACCCGCCGGAATTCCTTGACGACGAGGTGCCTGCTCGCGTCTAGCGCGGTCGGGGCGCGCCTCGGTACCTGATGATGCCGTTGATAACGACTCGATACCGTCGGGTGTGTCGCGTGAGGCTGGTGTGACTGGAGTTGCACAATTGATCGGTTCGGGTCCCGATCGACCAGAACTGAATACTTATGGCGAACTACACCAGCGCACCCGCATCCCTGTTCGCCGGCTCCGAGCTGAGCCGGCGACGTTTTCTCGTGGGCTTGTCGGCCTCGGTGGTGGCCGGCGTGGGCCTGGCGCGGTGCGCCGTCGACGGGCCGGCCGCGACCGTGGCCGCAGCGCCGCCGAAGGCTCCCAAGGAACCGGTCCAGTGGGGCATGGGATTGGCGTTACCAGGTGGTGGCGAGCTCAGCAGCCTGCCGGACGTGGCCGGCAACCGCGTGGCGATCACGCTCGACGACGGCGTGAGTTCCGAGGTGGTGCGCGCGTACACCAAGCTCGCACGGGACACCGGCATGCGGCTCACCTATTTCGTCAACGGCCGCTACCAGTCGTGGACCGAGAACCGGGACCTGATGCTGCCGCTCGTGGAGTCGGGCCAGATTCAGCTGGGCAACCACACCTGGTCGCATCCGGACCTGGCGAAACTGTCCAAGGACGAGATCGTCGACCAGTTGGAGCGCAACCACAAGTTCCTGCAGTCGACCTTCGGGGTCGACTCCCGGCCGTACTACCGGCCGCCGTACGGCAGCCACAACGCGATCGTCGACAAGATCGCCGCGGAGCTCGGCTACTCGACGCCGACCATGTGGACGGGATCGCTGGGCGACGAGAACATCGTCACCGAGGACTACATCCTCAAGATGGCGGGCAAGTACTTCACGGAGCAGACGGTGGTCATCGGCCATCTCAACCACCTGCCGGTGACGCACGTCTACGGCCAACTGGTCGATCTGCTGAAGGAGCGCAATCTGCGCACCGTCACACTGGATGACGTGTTCCGGAAGCCGCGCGAGCTTCCGGTCTGATTCACCCGAGTGACATAGCTCATATTGTCTGGTGGGTCACTTGCCCGGCTGGTCACTCTCTTAAATTAAGAGGCCATTAAGGGCTTCTTCCGCAACATGAATCACACCAGTCACACGCGACACGCCGCTGTTACTTTCGGCGCGCCTCCAAAGGTTTGCCGATGACCGGCGTTGTAATGAAATCGCGGGGGCCGTGCGATAGTCTGGCCCCACGGTGCAACCAATCGCCGACCGCAGGAGTGATCACCGTGTACAACAACCCGCTATCGCGTTCACGCATGGGACGTATTGCCTGGTCCCTGCTCCGCCACCCGGTCAAGAGCCGTGAGTTTCCGGCCAAGAACGAGCGTCTGGTCACCGCTGCGGACATGGTCCGCTTCGGCGTCTAGCGCTCGCTCGACCGCTCTGGCCGACGGTATTCGGCAGTAACGTCAGCTGCTTTGCTGATCGTTATCGATTTGTGACCTCCGCGATAATTAAGAACGCACGCCCGCCCGGAACCGAATTCTCGGCTCCGGGCGGTTGCCGTATCTCAGGCAGTGAGCAGGCCTGAGTCCCGGATGGCTTCGGCCAGCGGCTCCAGCACGGCCGGGTCATGCGGTTGGGGGATGTAGATGATCGCCAGGTCCAGGCCTTCGGCGCCCAGGCCCGCAGCCTCGTCGACCACCTTGCGGTAGTCGCAGTCCTGGCCGAGCCGGACGTGCGCCGACAGGGTGATCTCCTTGGGGTCGCGGCCGATGTCGGCGCAATGCGCGGCGAGCACGTCGCGCTTGCGGGCGAACTCTTCCGGCGTCCCGCCGACGAAGTTCCAGTGATCGGCGTACTTGGCGGTGATCTTCAGGGTCCGCTTTTCGCCGCTACCGCCGATGCAGAACGGCGGATGCGGCTGCTGCGGCCCCTTCGGCTCGTTGCGGGCGTCCTTCAACTGATAGAACTTGCCGTCGAAGGTAGTGGTGTCCTGGCTGAGCAGGCCTTTGAGCACCTCGCAGGCCTCTTCGAAGCGGTCGAACCGCTCTTTGACCGAGCCGAGCTCGATGCCATAGGCGCCGGACTCCTCTTCGTTCCAACCGGCGCCGATACCGAGCTCCAGCCGGCCGTTCGAGACGATGTCCAGCGCGGACGCCATGTTGGCCAGCACTGCCGGGTGTCGATAGTGGATGCCGGTGACCAGGACGCCGACCCGCAGCCGTTTGGTGGCCTGCGCCAGCGCGGTCAGCGTGACCCAGCCCTCCAGGCAGGGGCCGGTCGAATCGGAGAAGATCGGATAGAAGTGGTCGAAGGTCCAGCCGGACTCGAACACGTCGATGTCGTCGGCAGCCTGCCAAACGGCGAGCATGTCCGACCAGGTGGTGTCTTGCGGTGAGGTTTTGAAGGCGAATCGCACGCTTATTGAAACTAGTCACGACGGGCTCCTAATTCCTGTGAGTTTCCTCCGCGCATTGGCAGACTGGATGCCATGGACCCAGTGGCCGCGCTGCGGGAGATCGCCTTCTATAAGGACCGCGCTCGTGAGGAATCCCGTCGCGTCATGGCCTATCGCAAGGCCGCGGATGTGGTGGAGGCGCTGACACCCGAACAACGCGAGAAGCTGGGCCGCACCAACGGCTGGCAGACGCTGGCCGGCGTCGGACCCAAGACCGCAGCCGTGATCGCGCAGGCCTGGGCCGGTCGTGAGCCCGACGCGCTCGTCCAACTTCGTACGGCGGCAGCAGATTTGGGCGGGGGAGCGCTGCGCACTGCGCTGAAGGGCGACCTGCATCTGCACAGCAACTGGTCCGACGGTTCGGCGCCCATCAGTGAAATGATGGCCACCGCACAGCGTTTGGGCCACGAGTACTGTGCGCTCACCGACCACTCGCCGCGGCTGACCGTGGCGAACGGGCTCAGTCCGGACCGGCTCCGTCAGCAGCTGGACGTCATCGACGAAATCCGGGACCGGTTCGCGCCGATGCGGATTCTCACCGGCATCGAGGTCGACATCCTCGAAGATGGCTCGCTGGATCAGGAACCCGAACTGCTGGAGCGGCTGGACGTGGTGGTCGCCAGCGTGCACTCCAAGCTGGCCATGGACGCCGCCGCGATGACCCGGCGCATGGTCCGCGCGGTGTCCGGTGGGCAGGCGAACGTGCTGGGTCACTGCACCGGTCGCCTCGTCGAGGGCTCGCGCGGCACCCGGCCGGAATCGAAGTTCGACGCGGAAGCGGTGTTCGCGGCGTGCGCCGCCAATGATGTTGCGGTGGAGATCAATTCGCGCCCTGAGCGGCGCGACCCGCCGACCCGGCTGCTGAACATGGCGTTGGACACCGGGTGTCTGTTCTCGATCGACACCGACGCGCATGCGCCCGGCCAGCTGGACTTTCTCGGCTACGGGGCGCAGCGGGCGCTGGATGCCGGTGTTCCGCAGGACCGGATCGTCAACACCTGGCCGGTCGAGCGACTGCTGTCCTGGGCCGCCGCGTAGCGTCTGGCGCATGGTTCTCGGTACCGCAACCGTCATCACGCTTTTCGCCGCCGGCCTGATCTTCTTGCTGGCCCTGATCCTCGGCATCTGGAAGTACCGGCAGATGGCCGTCAACCCCGACCATCTGGCCCACCCCTACGTCGACATCGCACACCGGGCCGCGCTGCTGTACTCGTTCTCCACACTGCTGGTGGCGGTGTTCGTCCAGCTCAGTTCCTGGCCGGCGTGGGTGAACCTCACGGCCGCAATGGTTTTGGTGTTCTTCTTCGTCGTCGCCATCGCCGCGTACATCCAGCATGGGCTCCGGCAGGACACCACCAACCAGTTCGAGCACCCCAGCGGTGGTCTGCACGCCGGGATGGTGGCGCTGATCCTCGGTGAGGTCGGCGGATTCCTGGTGCTGTTGTCGGGATTTGTGGTTGCGCAGTTCTGAAGCCGGTGTGCGGGCATACTCGGTGAACATGGCACTTCGATCGAAAGCGCGTCGGGTCGCCACGCTGGCTGCGGCAGTTCTGCTGGCCTCGTGTTCGTTTCACGTCGGTAGCGGGGCCACCACCATGTCCAAGGACAAATTGGAGACGGCGGTCAAGAACAAGCTGAGCACGCAGACCGCGTCGAACATCGATTCCGTGTCCTGCGACGGTGGCATCGAGGCCACCATCGGGGCCACCCAGACCTGCACCGTCGTCACGGGCAAGACGAGTCGCCACGCGACGGCGCGAGTCGCGGATATCCGGGGTTCCGACATCGCACTCAGCATCGAAATCATCCCCGGTAAGTGACCCTGCACGACCGGCTACTGCAGCTGAACAGTCCGGCGCGCCCGTGGCTCATCCGCGACGGCGCTCCCGAGGGCGTCGACCTCGTGGCCGAGTGGAAGTCGGACGATCCGGACTGGCGACAGGTGCTCGAAGACCTGGCCGTGGCGCTGACCTTCCAAATCCATCTGCGCCTGGATGCCGAGAGCCGGCTCCTGCACGCGGTGGATCACCTCGTCGAATGGCGCCAGGACGCCGAAGGCCAATGGATCGAGTGCCACGACACCGGCGACCTGAAGCTGTTCTGGTCGGGCAATTCGAACTGCACGCACCACCTGATCACGACCGACGACATCAAGGTCCCGATCCAGCAGTGCGTCGCCGATGCGGGATGGACGTATCGCGTGGGTTAGACCTCTTCAGAGAAGTCGGCCGTGAGCCAGCGGTCGGGGCGGACAGTGAACAAGACGGTGGCAACACCTGCCATCGAACGGACGAACTCGCGCCCGGCCTCTTCCCCCAGATAGCGGATCGCGATGGCTTCCCGTGCGTCTTCCGGCGCGGGCGTGGCGGTGTCGACGACCGAGCCTTCGACGATCACGTACTGGTAGGGAGGCTCTTCCCGCTGGACCACGAGCGAGACTACGCCCGCCTGCTGGATCAGCTTCGCCTTGCGGCTGCCGGCGCCGGTGTTGATCCGGATCAGCCCGTCGGAGGTGACGTCGTACCAGATGGGGACACTCGACGGCGGACGGCCATCTTCGGCGGCAACGGACAGCACCCCTACGTGCTTGTCGGCGAGGAACTGTTCACGCTCGGCTTCGGTCAGTTTTCTCGGCATGACTCCGCCAACGCCGCTTCGTTCCGCGCTATTCCGGCAGCATCGGCATTTCCCAGCCGGGGTCCTTGCCGACCAGCACGCCGCGCGTCAGGCACGCGTTGCCGAACTTCTGGCGCACCAGGTCGACGGCGCAGTCCACCGCGGCGGTGTCGGGTTCGCCGTCGAAGGGCAGCTCGAGCTGCTCGGTGCCGGCGGTGTCGACGTTCGACACCGAGAACCCCATCAGCGTCAGGCCGCGTTCGGCGATCATCGGTCCGGCGGCCGCCACCAATCCACGTGCGGCCGTGAGGATTTCCTCGGTCGACGCGGTCGCGCGGTGCATGGTGTGCGAGCGCGTCACGCGACTGTAGTCGTCGAACCGCAGCCGCAGGACGACCGTCCGGCCGGTTCGGCCGCTGCTGCGCATGCGGCGGGTGATGCGGTCGATCAGGTTGATGATCATCGCGTCGATGTCGTTGTCGGACATGGTGTTTCCACGCCGTCCCACCGCGCGCTGGGCGCCGACGGACCGTCGTCGCACGCCGGTGGTGACACGCCTGCGGTCGATGTTGTGCGACAACGCGAAAAGCTGACGCCCCATGGCCGCGCCCACCATGGCGCCCAGCGCCGACTCGGTGAGGGCCGCGACGTCGGCCACCGTCTCGACGCCGTGTTCGCGCAGCTTCTCCGCAGTCTTGGCGCCGACGCCCCAGAGGTGTTGCACCGGAAGCGGATGCAGGAAGGCCTGCTCGCGGTCCGGCGGCACCAGTAGTAGTCCGTCGGGCTTGGCTTCGCGGCTCGCGACCTTCGCCAGAAACTTGGTGCGCGCGATGCCGACGGTGATCGGCAGCCCCACACGCTCACGCACCGCTTCCCGCAACGCTGCCCCGATCTGCACCGGGGTGCCGGACACCCGGCCGAGGCCGCTGACGTCGAGGAAGGCCTCGTCGACCGACAGCGGCTCGACCAGCGGCGTGGTGTCATGGAAAACCTTGAAGACCTCGCGGCTCGCCTCTGAATAGGCGGACATCCGCGGCGGCACGACGATGGCCTGCGGGCACAGGCCGCGGGCCTGATGCCCGCCCATCGCGGTGCGCACGCCGAACGCTTTGGCCTCGTAGCTGGCCGCCAGCACCACACCGGCGCCGACGATCACCGGCCGGCCGCGCAGCGCGGGATCATCACGCTGCTCGACCGATGCGTAGAACGAGTCGAGGTCGGCATGCAGGATCGCGGCTGCTTCAACGTCCGACACCGGCCAATCTTCGCACATATGTTCGCATCGATGAATGCCTGGCGCTCGGCTGAACAATTGTTTACATTGGTGAACATGCATTCACCCATGGTCGACGACCGGACCGCGCGGGCACGGATTCGCGACGAGGCCCTGCGCCTGTTCGCCGAGCGCGGTGCCGACGCGGTGACGATGCGCGACATCGCCGCCGCGGCTGGTGTCTCGCCCGCGCTGCTGGTCCGGCACTACGGCTCGAAAGACGGACTGGTGGACGCGGTCGACAACTACGTCGTGCAGACCCTGGAGGCGCTGCTGACCGAGGTGACAGCACCGGTCCAAGACGGCACGCAGCCCTCCGCGACGCCGACGCTGCTCGAGGCCTTCGCCGTCCACCTGCCGCCACAGTCGCCGATTCCGGATTACCTGGGCCGATCGCTGATCGCCGGCGGCGCAATGGGATCCGTTCTGTTCGCCCGGTTGTACGCCATCAGCCAGGACGCGCTCGGCGCGATGGTGGCGGCCGGAACGGCGGATGCCGGCGACGATCCGGCGGTGCGCGCGGCCTTCTTGTTGCTCAACGACCTGGCGGTGCTCATGCTGCGTCGGCGCGTCGCGGAAGTGCTCGGGGTCGACCCGCTGACCGCCGCCGGCATGGAGCGCTGGGCCACCGAAGCCTTCGCCATCTACCGCGATGGCCTGACCGGATCGCCTGGCACCACGTGAGCGGCCTCATCGACAGTGCGCGAGAAAGGTAGGGAGACAACAATGTCCACGCCCCGTACTGGTGGCTTGGCGGCCGGCGGTGCCAGGCTGCTGCGGTGCCGACGCTTGGTACGCGCGCCGATCTGGATCTATCGGACCCGTGCGGGCGCGCTGTTCGGATCGCGGATGCTGATGCTGGAACACACCGGACGCACATCGGGGGCACGCCGCTACGTCGTCCTCGAAGTCATCGACCATCCGTCGGCCGCTACCTACGTGGTGGCTTCCGGATTCGGTACGAAAGCCCACTGGTTCCGCAACATTTCGGCCAATCCGCGGGTGCGGGTCTACGCCGGTAGCCGCCCGCCGACGGCAGCGACGGCGCGGGTGCTGCCACCGTCGGCCGCCGACCGGGCACTGGGTGCGTACATCGACCGTCATCCGCGCGCCTGGGCCCGACTCAAAGGCGTCCTCGACCAGACCTTGGGTACCGAAGTGAGCCCAACCCACACGGCGCTCCCGATGGTCGAGTTGCGGCTCGACACGACCTCATGAAGATCGCCATCAGTGGCGCGGGCATAGCCGGGCCGACACTGGCCTATTGGTTGTCCCGCAGCGGCCATGACCCGGTGCTGATCGAGACGGCGCCGCAGCTACGCACCGGCGGCTACCTCATCGACTTCTGGGGCGTCGGCTACGCGATCGCCGAGCGGATGGGCTTGGCGGATGCAATACAGCGGGCAGGCTACGGGATCGAGCAGGTCCGGCTGGTCGATGGCCGCGGCCGCAAGACAGGCGGGTTCGCCGTCAGCCCGTTCCGGCGGGTCTTCGACGGGCGATACATCAGCTTGCCGCGCGGCGAGCTGGCGAGGCTGATCTACGAGGCAGTCGGAGACGACGTCGAGACGGTGTTCGGCGACCGGATCACCGCGATCGAACAATCTGACGAGGGAGTGGAGGTCGTGCTCGAACACGGCGGGCACCGCGAGTTCGACCTAGTGATCGGCGCCGACGGCATTCATTCCACGGTGCGCAGTCTGGTTTTCGGCACTGACCCCACATTCCAGAGGCAGCTGGGCTATTGGGTCGCGGCATTCGAATCCGACGGATACCGCTCGCGCGATGAACTCGTCTACCTCGCCCACGGCAGGCCTGGGCGCGTGGTCGCCCGGTTTGCGCAGCGGAACGATAAGACCCTGTTCCTGTTCATCGTCTCCGACGATCAGCTGACCGCTGCGGAGACGGCCGACGGCACCGCTGTCCGGAGAGCTTTGCGGCGGGTTTTCGGCGATGACGGATGGGAGTGCCCGGCAATCCTCGCCGCGCTGGATCGGGCCGAGGATCTGTACTTCGATCGGGTCAGTCAGATCAAGATCGACCGCTGGTCGCAGGGTCGCGTCGCACTGGTCGGGGACGCAGCTTCGTGCGTGTCGTTGCTGGCGGGCGAGGGAACCGGACTGGCGATGCTCCAGGCGTACGTGCTCGCAGGCGAACTCGACCGGTCCGGCGGTGAGCACGGTGAAGCGTTTCGCCGCTATGAGCAGCTGGTCCAACCGCTGATCGAGGGCAAACAAGAGTCCGCCAGAGCTTTCGCGGGCGTATTGGCACCGCGGACCTCGGTCGGCCTCTGGACCCGTAACCGCGTCAGCCGGCTGCTGGATATCCCGGCACTGGCGGCCTGGGTGATCCGGCGGGAATTCCGCGACGACATCGAATTGCCGGATTACGCGATGTAGCGCAAGAGTGGCGGACTTCAGCCGTAGATGCTGCTCAGCCAGATGTGGGTGAGGGTGTTCACGACGTCGTCGTGCGCGACGGCGCCCGGCTCGCCGGCCAGGGTGGCCATGATCATGCGCTCGTTCATCAGGTTCAGCGAGGTGGCCAGATCCCGGGCGGGCAGGGTGTCCGGCGCGGCGCCGCGCGAGCGTTCGGCGGCGATCAGTGCGGCGGTGAGGTTGATCCACTTCTGCATGAGCCCGGCCCAGAACTCGCGGAGTTCGGGAACTGTTCTGACCGCTTCGACGCCGGCCCGGGCGGTGGCCGGGTGCGAGCCGAATGAACTGAAGAAGATCTCGATGCCGTGCCGGATGGCCTTCTTCGGGTCCGCCGGCATGTCCTCGAGCGCGCCGTCGAAGCCGGTGTCGGCGCGCTTGATCAGCGGATCGAGCAACGACAGCAGCACGGCTTCCTTCGACGCGAAGTAGAAGTAGAACGTGGGGCGGGAGATGCCGGCGCCTTTGGCCAGGTCATCGACGGAAATCTCGGAGAACGAGCGTTGCTCGAGCAGGGCGGCTGCGGTGGCGAGGATGGCCGCTTCGCGCTCGTCGCCCGAGGGGCGTGCCGCACGACGGCCCCGGGGCGCCCGGGTCTGCGCAGCGGTACTCACGCAGCTGAGCCTAACAGTTTGTCGAGTTTTTCAACACACCGTTGACCGACTCAACACCATGTTGATACCGTCGGTACCATGATCGAACACTTCGATGTTGTCATCGTCGGTGCTGGCATCTCCGGCATCAGCACCGCCTGGCACCTCCAGGACCGCTGCCCCACCAAGAGCTACGTGATCCTGGAGCGTCGGGAGAACATCGGCGGCACCTGGGATCTGTTCAAGTACCCCGGCATCCGCTCGGACTCCGACATGTTCACCCTCGGCTTCCGGTTCAAGCCGTGGGAGTCGGCCAAGTCGATCGCCGACGGCCAGTCGATCTGGAACTACATCAACGAGGCCGCCGACGAGAACGGCATCCGCCAGCACATCCGCACCGGCCAGCACGTCACCTCGGTCGACTGGTCGGACGCCGAGAACCGCTGGACCATCAACATCACCGCCGGCGGCGAGGAAAAGCAGGTCACCGCGTCGTTCCTGTCGGTGTGCAGCGGCTACTACAACTACGACGAGGGCTACTCGCCCGAGTTCCCCGGCGCGGCCGACTTCAAGGGCCAGATCGTGCACCCGCAGCACTGGCCCGAGGACCTCGATTACACCGGCAAGAACATCGTCGTGATCGGTTCCGGCGCCACGGCCGTCACGCTGATCCCGTCACTGGTGAACGGCGGCGCCGGGCACGTGACCATGCTGCAGCGCTCGCCCACCTACATCGGTGCGCTGCCACTCGAGGACCCGATTGCCAAGCAGGCCAACAAATATCTGCCGAAGCACCTGGCGCACTTCGTGAACCGCTGGAAGCAGATCGGTTACAGCACCGGGCAGTACCAGCTCGCCCGCAAGTTCCCGGCCGTGTTCAAGAAGGCGCTGCGCCAGATGGCCGAGCGCCGGCTGCCGGAGGGCTTCGACTACGACAAGCACTTCAGCCCGCGCTACAACCCGTGGGACGAGCGAGTCTGCCTGGCGCCCAACGGCGATCTGTTCAAGGCCATCCGCTCGGGCAAGGCCGGCGTCGTCACCGACACCATCGAGACCTTCACCGAGAATGGCATCAAGCTGACCTCCGGCGAGGAGCTGCAGGCCGACATCATCGTCACCGCAACGGGTTTGAACATGCAGCTGTTCGGTGGCGCGACCGCCAACCGCAACGGCGAGCCGATCGACCTGCCGTCCTGCATGACCTACAAGGGCCTCATGCTGTCGGGCGTGCCGAACATGGCGATCACCTTCGGCTACACCAACGCGTCCTGGACGCTCAAGGCCGACCTGGTGTCCGAGTTCATCTGCCGCGTGCTGAACTACATGGACGCCAACGGATTCGACCGCGTCGAGCCGCAGCACCCGGGCGACAGCGTCGACGAGCTGCCGTTCATGGACTTCACGCCCGGCTACTTCAAGCGGGCCATGGACAGCCTGCCCAAGTCGGGTTCGGAAGCGCCGTGGAAGCTCAAGCAGAACTACTTCTTCGACATGCGGACCATCCGGTACGGCAAGGTCGACGAGCAGGCGCTGCAGTTCACGAAACACCGTGCCGCAGTGACGGTTTGATCCGTCAGACGAGAAAAGCCCCCACCTCACGGTGGGGGCTTTTCCGTGTTGATGTCACGGTGTGACGACGACGATGCCGTCCTCGTCACAGTAGGCGATGTCACCCGGGACGAAGGTGACGCCGCCGAAGGTCACCTCGACATCGCGCTCGCCGGCGCCGGTCTTGGTGCCCTTGCGGGGGTTCGTGCCCAGCGCCTTGATGCCGACGTCGATGGTGCGCAGCGTCGACGCGTCGCGCACCGGGCCGTTGACGATGACGCCCGACCAGCCGTTGTCGTGCGCGAGGCCGGCGATGATGTCGCCGACGAGGGCGGTGTGCAGTGATCCGTCGCCGTCGACCACGAGGACGCCGCCGTCGCCCGGCGTCGACAGGATCGACTTGAGCAGGGCGTTGTCCTGGAAGCACTTCACCGTGGTGATGCGGCCGGCGAACATGGTTCGACCGCCGTAGTTCTGCAGCTGCAGATCGCAGCTGCGGACATCGGGATAGATCTCGTCGACGAGGTCGGCAGTGGCGCGGGGTTCGATGGTCACCCGCCGATTATCTCAGGGCGCGGAGTCAGCCGGCGGCGCGGCGTCGGGCCAGCAGCACGACGAGCAGGGCCAGAACGCTCGCGACGATCACCGCGGTGACCGGCACCTGCGAGCGCTGCGGCACGGGCGGAGTCAGGTCGAGCACGGGCAGCGGTGCGGGCGCGGGCGCCCCGGGAGCGGGCGGCTGGGGCGCCGGCGCCTCGGAAGCCGGGGGTGCGGGTGGCCCGACCTTCGGTGGAGCCTTCTTCGCCGGGGCCTTCTTGGCCGGCGCGGTGGTTGCGGCCTTCTTGGCGGGCGTCTTCTTCGCCGGCACCTTCTTGGCGGGCGTCTTCTTGGCCGGAGCCTTCTTCGCGGGCGCCTTTTTCGCGGGCGTCTTCTTG